>CP073016.1:1348674-2023011 GCA_025370075.1 Chryseotalea sp. WA131a
TGAGCACACGCATGCCTCCCACCAACACGGTCATCTCCGGTGCAGTAAGGGTAAGCAATTGTGCCTTGTCAACCAATAATTCTTCAGCAGTAGCAGTGTGTTTTTTCTTGATGTAGTTGCGGAAGCCATCGGCAGCTGGCTCTAGCACAGCGAATGACTCTACATCGGTCTGCTCTTGCGTGGCATCGGCACGACCGGGAGTAAACGGAACTTTCACATCCAGCTTTGTCTTTTTTGCAGCCTTCTCAATACCCGCGCATCCGCCCAGCACAATCAAATCTGCAAGCGAAACAAACTTCTTGCCTGTATTGAATTTCTTTTGGATTCCTTCTAACGTCTTTAAAACTTTAGCCAACTGAACAGGGTTATTGACTTCCCAATTTTTTTGCGGAGCTAAGCGAATACGCGCACCGTTGGCACCACCGCGCTTATCCGACCCACGGAATGTAGAAGCAGAAGCCCACGCAGTCGATACCAATTCTGACACCGTCAATCGAGAAGCAAGGATCTGAGTCTTCAATGCCGCAATTTCTCTTGGACTGATTTTATACTTCGCACTTGGGATTGGGTCTTGCCAGATTAATTGTTCCTTCGGCACTTCCGGGCCAAGGTAACGAGCGATTGGCCCCATATCACGATGCGTTAATTTAAACCACGCACGCGCAAAGGCATCTGCAAATTCATTTGGATTCTCAAAGAAGCGTCTTGATATTTTCTCGTAGATTGGATCGAATCTTAAAGAAAGATCGGTCGTCAGCATGGTTGGAGCATGGCGTTTTGATTTGTCATGCGCATCGGGCACAGTACCTGCACCTGCATCTCCTTTTGGCTTCCACTGGTGTGCACCCGCAGGGCTTTTGGTCAATTCCCAATCAAAGCCAAACAAGTTCTCGAAGAAGTTGTTGCTCCACTTTGTTGGCGTAGTGGTCCATGCACCTTCCAACCCACTGGTAATCGTATCAACACCCTTGCCGCTGCCAAATGAATTTTTCCAGCCAAGGCTTTGCTCTTCAATGCTGGCTGCAGCTGGTTCGCGACCTACGTGCTTGTCTGCATCAGCTGCACCATGGGTTTTGCCAAAGGTATGACCACCGGCAATCAAGGCAACTGTTTCTTCGTCATTCATGGCCATGCGGCCAAACGTTTCGCGAATGTCTCGTGCAGCTGCTATTGGATCTGGGTTTCCATTAGGGCCTTGCGGGTTTACGTAAATCAAACCCATTTGCACTGCACCAAGTGGATTCTCCAATTCGCGATCGCCCGTGTAACGTTTGTCGCCCAACCATTCTGTTTCAGCACCCCAGTACACATCTTCTTGTGGTTCCCACACGTCCTCACGTCCGCCAGCAAAACCAAATGTTTTGAAGCCCATTGATTCAAGTGCGCAGTTACCTGCAAGGATCATTAAATCCGCCCAAGAGATTTTATTTCCATATTTCTTTTTGATTGGCCAAAGTAGCAAACGAGCTTTGTCAAGGTTGGCGTTATCAGGCCAACTATTAAGCGGAGCAAAGCGTTGCTGACCCGCTCCGGCACCTCCGCGCCCATCAGCGATGCGGTACGTGCCGGCCGAATGCCATGCCATGCGAATGAAAAACGGTCCGTAGTGTCCATAGTCCGCTGGCCACCACGCCTGAGAAGTAGTCATTAAACTAAAAATCTCTTTCTTCACTTTTTTCAAATCAAGAGACTTAAACTCTTTTGCATAGTTGAACTTCTTGTCCATTGGATTAGACATCGAAGAGTGTTGGCGGAGGATGTTCAATTTCAATTGATTAGGCCACCAATCGCGGTTGCTGGTGCCACCACCTGCACTTTGTTTGAGGGCACCACCATGAAAGGGGCATTTCCCTTCACCGTTCATGGCATGGTGAGATTTGTTTGAAGAGGTTTGTGTTTCCATTTTTATAGATTAATAAATTGTTACTACCAGTTTATTGAATTGCCACAATGATAGCATGGGTTTGCTAATAAATCAAATTGATTATATTTATAAAGATATAGTTATTAACTATGACTTTAACACAACTTGAATACCTTATTGCACTGGACACCCACCGCCATTTTGTCCTGGCCTCCGAAAAGTGCTTCGTAACCCAGCCTACGTTAAGCATGCAAATACAAAAATTGGAAGAAGAACTGGGGGTAAAAATTTTTGACCGCACCAAGCAACCCGTTATCCCTACTGAAATTGGTGCGCACATCATTGCACAAGCCCGCATTGCCGTGCGGGAGGCCGGGATAATCCGCCAACTGATTGCTGAACAGAAGGATACCATGACGGGGGAAATCCGCATTGGCATTATTCCAACGCTTGCCCCCTATCTATTGCCTCAGCTATTTAAAAACATTCGGGAAAAGTACCCTCAAGTAAGCTTGGTTGTTAAAGAAACCATTACCGAAGAAGTGATCGTAGAGCTAAAAAGCAACCGGCTTGATTGTGGATTGGTGGTGACACCTTTAAATGATTCTTCCATAAAGGAGGATGTACTGTTTTATGAAGAATTATTCGTGTACGTGTCCAAGAAAAATGCGCTACATACAAAAAAATATGTTCTGCCAACAGAAATAGACCCCCATCAACTTTGGCTGCTGGAAGAAGGACATTGTTTCCGATCACAGATCTTAAACTTGTGTGAATTGCGCAAATATTCAGAGCTACATTTCAAATACGAAACCGGCAACATCGAAACTCTTAAAAGAATGGTGGATAAAAGCGATGGCATCACCATTTTGCCAGAGTTGGCCGTAATGGAATTTACCAAACAGGAAATGAAACTAGTGAAACAGTTGAAAGAGCCTAGCCCTGCACGCGAAGTAAGCCTGGTAACTCACCGTGACCACATCAAAACAAAACTTATTAAACTTCTAAAAGAAGAAATTCTATCTATTGTGCCCAAACCCATGCAAAAATTGCAAAAGAAAAAAGTGGTGGAGATAAATTACTAAGTGGTTGAAACATTTTGTACTGCCTCACCGATAATAAAGCGACCGATAATCAACCGTTCGCATTACCACCCCCCTTTTCACTTTCGTGTACTTGGGCTTGATAAACAGCAAGGCGGCCCCAGCAGCAGAAACGGACAAGGCGGTAATGTAACTGCTGTTAAACTCTCCTTTGGTGGAGCCAATGAGTGAATTCAATTGATCAAGCGCGATGTAGCCCAATCCACCAATCAACATAAAACCTCCTACCCCGCCCACCCGGTGCGAACGAATTTTCTTGGTTTCTACTTTAGCGATCGCTAGAAAAGGAATGGTATCATAAGAGTTGGTAATCATCGAAAACTCGGTGAGTTCTAAAATGTAACCTTGCTTTTTCTTCTTATTCTTTAAAACACACTTGAAATACTCACCTTCTACAAAACGAGCAATCACCGTTTCGTGCTTTAGAAAAATAAGGTGCTTCTGCGCAGATAAAAGATGAGCGAATGAAAGAAAGAGTATTACGAAAAGAAAGCGCATACTTAAAAGTAAGAAAATCTGTCTAAAAGCACATCCATTTTACATCCTCGCCCTCCAGGGAGTTTCGTCAATCTTCAGTTCGTGTGCCATCATGCGGCAGAGCACAAACAAATAGTCTGACAAGCGATTGAGGTATTTTATGACCAACGGGTCTATGATTTCGATGTGGTGAAGTGCAATCACCAACCGCTCGGCCCTGCGGCAAACCGTGCGCGCCACATGCCCAAAGGAAACAGAAGGATGACCACCGGGCAACACAAAAAAACGCATGGGTGGAAGCACTGCATCCATCTTGTCCATTTCATTTTCCAAAAGCGTAATATCACTTTCTTGTAAAGAAGGGATTTTCACTTTTGTATTTCCGGGTTCGGTGGCCAATATTGAACCGATCGTAAAAAGCCTGTCTTGTATCTCCACTAAAATTTCTTTTCTGGAATGATTCACCTCTTGGTCGCGCAACAAGCCGATGTACGAGTTCAATTCATCTACTGTGCCGTAGCTATCAATGCGTAGATCGGATTTAGAAACACGCTTGCCCCCAAACAATGATGTTGTGCCTTGGTCTCCGGTTTTGGTGTATATTTTCATGTTTTTTTGATTACGAAGTCTTTCCAGACCTGTTTGAAAAAAAAATATAAGCTAAATGGGTAACTGTGGAAATCAAAGAACCAAAAATCCAAAACGCCAAAGTTATCCCAAGGATCGGCATTCCGCAATTCAACCCATTTGAATTCATTTTTGGATAAAATAGTTGAGGCAGAAAAAAGAAATACGAAAGCAAGATTAATAGCAAAACAAAAATTTTTAGATTCCTTTTAAGCCTTAAATCCAAAAGGAAATAGATACCAATTTGAAAAATTGAAATCGCAATTATGACTGTCAGTATCATTTCAATTCTTTCTGGTAGAACTCAAATTTACAGAAAACATCAATGAATAGCACAGAATTTCATGCAAGCATCGACCAGCTATATCAACGGAAAGCGTCTCTCGGGACGGACGTAGAGCGAATAGCGCTGGTTCGAGCAGGTCGCCCATCTTGAATCTGAAATCTTGAATCTGAAATGTAAAATCGTCAATGCGCCACTTCCTCCATTGCAGGGTTCCTCGTCACGTTTTCATTTTTGCGATCCCACTCAATCAACCCATCGCGCAAGCGGATGATGCGGTGTGCATAGTGGGCAATGTCGTCTTCGTGGGTTACCAAAATAATTGTATTGCCTTTGTCGTGCAGGTTTTGAAACAAGTTCATGATATCATAACTGGTTTTGGTATCCAAATTACCGGTAGGCTCATCGGCCAAAATAATAGAAGGGTTGTTGACCAACGCACGCGCAATGGCCACACGCTGGCGCTGCCCGCCCGAAAGTTCGTTGGGCTTGTGGTGGTAGCGGTCGCCCAAGTTTACGCTTTCAAGTGCCTCCATTGCCTTTTCTTCTCGTTCATCTTTGCTGTAGCCAGCATAAATCAAGGGCAAGGCCACGTTCTCCAAAGCAGATGCACGGGGCAACAGATTGAAGGTTTGAAATACAAAACCTATTTCTTTGTTGCGAATCATCGCCAGTTCATTCTCCGTCATCTCGCTCACCTCTTGACCATTGAGCATGTAAGTACCTCCACTAGGCGAGTCCAAGCAGCCTACAATGTTCATCAGCGTAGATTTGCCCGAGCCCGATGGCCCCATAAACGCTACGTATTCGCCTCTATCAATGCTGATGCTGATGGATTGCAGGGCGTTGACAATATTGTCGCCCATTTTATACATCCTAGAAATTTTGTGTGTTTCAATGATTTTACTCATGTGTGTGGTATAATTACTGTTTCAACTGAAAGAATACGATTTGGTTACAAAACAACGCAAAATAGACCAAAAAATTTTGGTTTCTAGGAAGATGAGAATTGCACATCGACATGTCCACCGTACCAAAGTAGTGGTGGAAGCACCAGCGAAGATGGGGGCATCCCTTTGCCAGCCCACACACACGCCTCTGCGTTGGCAAGCGGGTCAGGCTATTCGCTACAAGTCCGTTCACCCACATTCTCACGCGCTTCGGGCTTTCCGCTTCTATCCCTTGCCCATTTACTCAGATTAAAAAAAGTCGTGCCACAACTGTAGTGGTGGCACAACTCACCCCCCCCTCATCCAACACCACAAAGACGGGCGCAACGTCTTTTTGTTACGATTAAGTGGAGGGAGAAATAGTTTAACTGATTACGCTCATTGAAATCTTTTTTGCAAATCAGCTTTAGGTTATCTGGGGCAAAAGCCTTGCGTAACGGTAGGCAGGTCTCTCGCTTGCTCACGCGCATGCGGAAGACTTGCGTCAGATGGTGAGCCTGACAATTGTTCTTGATGTGCTGCATCAAATTTTTTTGCGGTAAGCCAAATCAGAGGGCGCATTTACTATTTCAGCAATTGGCTAGCTTTTAACTTCTCAATTAACTCACTCTCCCTTTTCGAATAAATTGGGATATTAATACCTTCCCAAAAGCTATTGAAGTGACTATCTCCATATTTGTATAAAGTCTTTGTTTTAAGACGTTGCTTCTTTTCAATCGCTTTCAATTGATTTACATCAACGTCCAAAGCAATAAACTCGCTTTGGTATTCATTTTTTTGAAAACTTTTTTTGTGACTATAGTTAATATTCAAATAATTTTTCGCAAACGAAAGGTAGCAGTTACCTTTGACATATTTAAACGATAGCGTTACCTCCATATAGACAATTTTTACGGTTGCCCCTAAAAATGATTTTTCCCAGCTGCTCGTAGAATCCATTCTGATTGCGATGTGGCTGATGTAATCGTTTTCAACTATTATTTCTCCAGCGAAGAGAAACTCATTTTTGGTAGCTGCCCTATTAGGGACGATATCGATACGATACTTGTTCAATTGCCCCGAATATCCATGAATTGAGTAGTTATAATTATTTCTATTCTCACCTTGAAAACGATCTAAAAAAGTAAAATATTGATACTTGAAAATCTTATCTACATCAATTGGTGAGGTCGTGAGAAGAATATCATCGGATTCTTTTGGCAATTTCACCACCCTAGCTTGCTCAACGCCAATCATCATATCCTCTTTGGCCATTGGATAATTAATCCTTAAAAGAGCATCTGAATATTTACTGCACTCATTGTTGTCTTTAACTATCTCTCTAAAATATACACTTGTAGAAAATGGGTATTGTGCTTTGGCGTTGCTTGAAGCAACAACCTTCAAAAAATGATCAAAAGGATCTTTTCCGGTAATCACTACTTCATTAAGTGAAACAACAAGAGGCACAAGCTCAATTACATTTTCTTCATTCTGTTTCAAAATTTTACTACTTATCAGTGTTGTTCTATAACCAACGTGAGAAATCCTTAGGGAATCCAAATCGCTGATTTTCTCAAATGTCAATTTAAACGCCCCTTCAGCATTGCTGACCGTGCCTGTTATACGTCCACTTACTGATATATGAGCATATTGAACAAGCTCACCTGTTTCTTTGTCTTTTATTGTTCCAAATATAGATTGAGACATCACATAATGATTTAGAAAAACAAAAAAGATAGCATTAAATTTCCGCAACATTATTGTATAGTTTAATTTAATATAAGAGTTTATTGTAAACAAACTATTAAGAAAAATTTCAAAATAAGATCAACTTGTCAAAACGCAAAAAGTAGGGTATGACAAGTAGACCTGGACTGGCGCAAGTGTTGTGCGTTGGCATTTAGCGCGGACTACTTGTGCCTTTCAATAACTTCACTTTAACCTTAAACTCAATTTACAAAAATCAAAAAACTGTTTTCAAACTAGGGCACAAGTCTCGCGCTTCCTCGCGCGCGTGCCGAAGACTTGCGCCAGTTGGCTGAAGGAAAAAAGTAGAAGTAATATTTGGCGTCCTAAGCGTAACATTGCCTTATTTGAAAGTATTGCTTTTATCCGATAAGATTGCTGTGGAGATATTTAGAAAATGTATTGCTTTTATAAAAATTAATCAGTTAAATTTATAATAACCAAATCACATAGCATATGAAAAAATTACCCCCCCCCCCCCCCCGCATACTCCTCTTAATTGTTGCAACAATTCTCGCGCTATCCAGATGTAGCGATGTTGCCGAAGCCGATAAAAAGCCAGACCAGCCGAATCTGACTGAGGCAGAAATCAAACGACTTGTATTGCTGGATGAGGATTATGTTTACCCACTTTAGCAAACAAAGACGAACGCGATGAATTTAGCCGCCAAATTTTTGGATGAGAAAGATGGGGTAAAACGAAGCATTTCAAAATTGATTACAGTCCCTTCGCGGTATAGTATTGAGAAGAAGACGTTGATCAAAACTGACTTTTCCATAGCCAAACCAGAAACCCCATCGTTGTACATTGCAAATTTCAATGAGAAAGATGGCTATGTTATTCTTTCTGCAGATAAACGCGTACCAGAAATTGTGGCGATTGTCGGTAGCGGCACAATCGACTCACTAGCACATCCTGGCTTACGTGTGTTTTTATCGAATGCGGTCATGCACATGGATGAAATGGTTGCTGAAATGGAGTCTTTCAGAAACGATGTGGCTTTTAGGAGCATGGTAGCAAAATTGGGAGAAGCGCTTACCAAAGAGAAAGAAAAAACAAGCAAAAGCGGTAGATCTGCCATAGGCTGTCAATATCTGCGTGTGCCTGGCGGAAGGACTGATATCAACTGTCCGGGCGGTTGCTCCTATTATACATCCACTGTTCCTATTCAAACGGTAAACACTGAGACTTACATTGCGCCAATCCTATTGTCCACGCTATGGGAGCAAGGGCCTCCATTTAACAACGGACAACCAGAGGGGGGGTGTCAATCATCTAGTTATTATTGCGGGACAAATTCACGATATCTTGCGGGTTGTGTAGCAATATCTGAAAGCCAAGTTGTCGCACACTTTGCCGCAAAAACTAATTCCTTTTGGCAATCTATTACTACAAAGGGCTGCCAAAACTTTTCTAACCCTGAAGCAGATGCCGTTGCAGGTTTAAATCATTCAATTTATCTCGATTATGGTATTTATGTTAGTAGATCTTGCGGCAGTACTGCAGCAGGATTTCAATGGGGTGACCTTCAATTTACTGATCCAAGGGGAATCTCACCAAAATATGGATTAGTCGAAGGCGAGTGGAGAGCATGGAATACGACTCACATCCGGAACTCTCTCAGCCAAGGTAGTCCCGTGATAATTCAAGGGAAACAACATCTATGTTGGGCATTGTTCGGTTGGGTTGGGTGTGGAGGTGGGCATCAATGGGTAATTGACGGTATGAGGGATTTAGGGGTTCAGACCACCTATCAATTTGTGGCCTATTATGAAGGAGACGATTGCCCAAGCAACGAAGTAACATATTACACATACTCGATTAACTCAACCACGAATACTCAAATCCATCAAAACTGGGGTTGGGGTCCTAACATGGGGAGTGGGGCTAATGATTGGTATGCCCAAAATGCCTTTGAGAGCAATGTCCCTCATACTGGGGATTGGAATTATAACCATGCGAACTATATCGTAGCTTATATTACCGCTAGATAGTCTTATGAAACGAACAAATTTGACTGTTAAACCTCTATTTTGTTTCGCTTTGATTTGCTTTGGTAAGTTAATGTCTTGCTCTACACCACAACCCGGACAGCCACCTCCTCAAACGATATATGTTCGTACCTTCTACCAATCATCAACTGGAGCGGATCTACTTGACACGAACACACCAAATGCTTTCAAAAGAAGCGATTTGAAGGTGATTAGTAAAATGATAGTAAATGGTGTTACAAAGGAGATTATCTATGAGGACAACGGTATCGATATTTATTGGGATAATGAAGTACGGAGGAATTATTTTGGAATTACCATACCCACTAATTATGGAAAAACCCCAATCGAAACTTACGTTCGGCTAAGTGCAAATATTGTGGATACAGTTACCTACACGTTTAACAGTAAAGACAGGCTCTATATTCCCGATCAGGTATTTTACAACAAAAAATTAGTCTGGAACATAGCAAACGCACCCACAAACGGACTTTGGCCTCCAATTTCCATAGTGAAGTAAGATGCAAGTCAGAGGTTTTCTCAAATTGGGTCGAGATTTTATAAACTCGACCCATTTTTTTTCACCTTGGCATCTTGTTTTCCTTTTCGCTATTTTCTCAATTGTAAAAATATCAAATGGGCAAAGCGATCATGGTGTGCAAGATACCGTCAAGAGGGTGGATGTTTACCTCAGGGATAAAACTAAAATCACAGGAGTGATTATCTGGCGAGATAAAGACCAGACCATAGTTGTCACAGAGAAATCTGATACAATCCGTGTGCCGAAACGCGATTTATTGGGAGTTGTGCCGTTCAACGAAAAATTGCAAGGTCAATACAAGAACATATTTGCGTACAAATATTTCATTTCAAACTCATCTATTCCAGTTGAAAAAGGATCGTGGCACTACTCCAACCAAGATCTATTTTTTAATAGTGTGCATTATGGTGTCAATAAAAATCTTACTGCTGGGTTATCGGTAAGCGCCTTTATACAATTTTATGCAGCCCCAAAAATTAAGTACTGCCTCAATCCTGAAAACAAATACAAGATTGCCTTGAATGCCCAATACACGCACGTACTGGACTGGACATCAAATGAACGCAGCACTTATACATTTACTTTCGCGCAAGTGTTAATCACCAATGGAAATGAAGAAAACAACATTACAGTAGGGCTTGGAAAGCCCATAAAAAATGACTGGGTCTCAATTGATTACTTTGCCACGCTTGCATTCACAAAAAAAATTTCAAAGCGGTCTAGCTTTATTTCCGACAATAGTTTAATGAAAAGTTCCACTAGTTCAGCAATGGCCTACTTGTTTTCTGCTGGCGTTAGGATCAATCGAAAAAACCATGCGTTTGATTTAGGTGTGTTTACACCGCCTCTTGCCTTCAATTTTTCGAACGTCATCATACCCATCCCATTCTTAAGCTATAGCCTGAAGCTAAACAACCACTGAAAAGCAAACAACCTGTAAATGCTCTGCTCCGTCAAACCAGCTTACAAAATGAGTCGAACCGTGGATTGAGCAAAAGGATCATCAGAACGTCTTTTTGATCTGCCCACCATCTGGTAAATGGCTGAGAATTTTGACAGGTTGTAAATATATATTACTGATTTGAATTTTGCATAGTTGAATTGAAACGGAAGCGGGCTCTGCTGGGGAGCAACCTGCCAGGGTTAAGTTCAACCGACTGGAATGGTCAAGCCCTGCCGGAAGCGCAGGGCTTTTCTTTTGGATCATTCCAAGAGCTTTATGCCTTAAGAAAACCTTACGCTGCATAAGCCATCGGGGTTTGATAGTTGAGCGATTGATGTGGCCTTTCATGATTGTAATCATCGACCCATTTAGCAGTTATTTCATTGGCTTGTTCAATAGAGTGAAATAGATTCGCATCCAACACATCTTCACGGTACGTTTTGTTGAACCCAGATTTTGCAGTAGAATGAAATAGTGACAAGGTGTCTTATATTTGAATATGGAACACCACTATACCGATAAATTAGTAACAGCGTGGGGCGGGATGAAAGAGATGAAAATATTGATTGACCAAACTGGGATCAGCAAGAAGTTGGCCGAGCTTGGTTTGCCTGAGAGCAAGAGTAACAACCGGATAGATGCCGTGGGTATAATAGAGAGTTTTTGGGTGGGCATCTGGATTGGTTGCTTTCGTTTTAGTCACACAGCGGTGGTGCGGGTTGATGAAGTGTTGCGCCAGATATTTGGATGGAAGCGGGTTGCTTCGGGAACCACCTTCGGGCGTTTCTTTAAAAAGTTTACGCCCTCAATGAACCACCAAATTTTCATTGAACTGTACACGTGGTTTTTTGAGCAGATCCAATTCGACAATTACACGTTGGATATGGACAGCAGTATGATCACCCGCTACGGGGAACAGGAAGGCAGCAAAAAAGGGTACAACCCCAAGAAGCCTGGCCGTGGCAGCCATCATCCCTTGTTTGCTTTTGTCAATGACATACGCATGGTGGCCAATTGCTGGAACCGCAGCGGCAATACAGGGAGCAACAGCAACTGCATCCATTTTTTGGAAGAGACCTTTGCCATCCTCAAAAACAAAACAGTAGGGTTGTTCAGGGCCGATAGTGGGTTTTGTACCGGTACAGTCTTGGATTTCATTGAGCAGAGAAATATCCCCTACGTCATTGCCTGTAAGCTGTATGCCAATTTACAAGCCAGCATTTATGGTATCACCCAATGGAATGCGATAGGCGAAGGCTTATGGGTATCGGAAATAAACTACCAGCAAGGCGGCTGGGGCAAAGCCCGTAGGATTGTGGTCATCAAACAAAGTGAAGAAATCAGGGCCAGGGCAACGGGTAAGAAGCTCAAGACATTATTCAGCAGCGTGGGCATAGCGGACGAAAAAGTGTACCGCAAAAGGTACCATGCCTTTGTCACTAACCAAGCCCTGCCGGCAACAGAAATATGGGAACAATATAAGCGCAGGGGTGATGCCGAAAACAGGATCAAGGAGTTGAAAGAAGATTTCGGTACAGAAGGCTTTTGCATGGATAGTTTTTGTGCTACTGAAACAGCTATGCGCTTTGTGATGGTAGCCTATAATTTGATGAGCCTGTTCCGCCAAATAACCCATCAAAAACAGCCACAGCCCAAGCTTTCCACATTAAGGTTCAACTGCTTTGCAGTTGGAAGTTGGGTGGAGCAGGAAGCCCAAAAATGGGTACTGAAAATGTCCGTCCCACTCAAAAGAAGGCAATGGTATGATGGATTATTCTCAAATCTCCAAAAAATAAACCTGCCACTAAGTCTGACTGGATAGTTCTACTGCAAAATCTGGGTTTAAGACATTGGGCCGCGACAGCGGGCTATCCATAACCACCCTTCAACGAACTTTTTACACCTATCTTGACGAATCCCCGGATGTAAAAATCCTTAAACGGGAGAGGGCCACTTGCGCATAGATGCCACCTATTTCAAGCGCTTTTGTGCCTTATGTTATCAAGACCATGAAGACGGTTATACACAGTTGGTACGGTTCTCTGATGGTGAGCACTTTGAGGAAACCCGAGAGGATTTATAATTTATTTTATTGGCGCGGCACAGTACACGCTCAGTGAATTTTGGTGGGGTTAGTTTACCAAAAAGTTTTGACCAAGTACCAGGCCATAGTACCACACACCGCTAATTTTAAAACTGTGCCGAAAAGAAAACCAACAAATGATCCCCATGCCGCCTTTAGTGCCTGCCCCGATGATTGATCGGCCAAAAGTTCGCCAATGAATGCTCCCACAAAAGGACCAATAATAATTCCCAATGGACCCAGAAAAAATCCAGCCAACAGACCGATGGTTGCGCCCCAAACACCTGACTTGGTTCCACCAAAATTTTTAGTGCCATAAATCGGAATCCAATAATCAAGAATGGTAACTGCTGCTACCACGACCAACCAAATCAATAACTGTTTGGTAGTAAAAGCTGGGGTTGATCTTAACTGTTGAATGAGCAACCCCACATACGCCAAAGGTGGCCCAGGCAACACGGGAAGAAAACAGCCAATGAAGCCCACCAATACAAAAAGCGAACCAACAATCATCCAGAGGATATCCATATTGCAAAGTTAGTTTTTATCGCCATGCGTTATGCAGCAATTCAATTTAATCACTAAGTTTAGCACATGATAAAAAAGGCAATCAAGCTCATTGGAATCTTCTTATTCCTGTCCAGTTGCTTATTTGCCCAAACCATCACCGAAAAAACCAAACGGCACATCTTCAAAGGGGAAATCAATCGGCAAGGCAAGGCGGTGGGCTGTCATCACATCCATGCCATCAACAAATACAAAACAGCTCAGCTCATGGCAAAGACTCGAAAGAACGGCCCCCACGGGTTGTTTAAAGCAAAAGTGAAAGTAAAAAATGAAGACGATAAATGGGTGGCCAAGGTTTCCAACCAAGGGTATTCCACTTTTTTTCCAGAAGATTGGAGTGAAGAAAAAACCTTGAGGCTATCGAAGAAGCTTACCAAAATAAACGGCTGGTAAATAATGAGCTTTACGAGGGCAAAACCACCGAAGGAATAATTTTACAATTTTATGCAAAACCCGATGGCACCATTGCCTCGGCCTTCCCCAAAGACTGGACTCTATAAATTATGCTCGACTACAAATTCAAACGAAAAAAAATTTGGGAAGATGAACCCAATCGCCCTATCATGGAAGTGAAAAAGCCATTCGAGATGCTGAGCGATTTAAGCAACGGTCACCTGCAAACATTAAAGGGCGTTACTACTGAATTGCGAAACATCGAGAAAACAAAAAAAGGCGAGCTTAAAAGTTATTCCTTTGGTGGCTCAGACGCCTGCATTATTGATGTGGGAAAAGTCAACTGCAAAATTACTTATGAATTTGGTGAAAAGGAAACCGAACTGCGAACTGCCGATTTGATCAGGCTACTGAAAGATTGGATCATGTTTTTAAAACAGGAGCAGTGATTTTGAGCTAGCCGAAAACCTTCTGGTCATGGGTGGCTAAGAAAACTTAAAAAAAATAAAAATCTTTGTCCAGATTCAAAATCTCCATCCGTCTTTACTAAAATAAACCATAAAACCCATTTATTATGAAAGATTTCATGTTAGTATTCCGGAATTCATTAAAAAACCAAGAAGCATTTGCTACCCAATCACCCGAACAAATGCAAGCAGAGATGACGCTGTGGCAAACCTGGATGGGCAAGTTGGCGGAGAAAAACAATTTGAGCGATGGTCAACCACTTTTTCAAACGGGTAAAGTTTTGCGCGGGAGCAAAAAAGCACTGACCGATGGCCCCTACATTGAAGGCAAAGATGTGATAGGTGGCTACATGATTATAAAAGCCAAAGACTATGCAGAAGCTGTTGAGCTTTCAAAGGATTGCCCGCAGCTTAACTCAGAAGATGGCACCGTTGAAATCAGAGAAATCATGAAAGTGGAGTAAAATGAAAATTACCATTGTTGTAAGTGTGTTGTGGGCTGCTTTGGCGGCCTACAACACTTCTTATCGAAAATGAAAGATCGTACGCAGCGTGTTCGATGCTTTCAACCGACACGATTGGAAAGTAATGACTGAATTCTATGCCGACACCGCTTCATTTTTAGACCCTTCCTTTGGCACTTTTGATGTAAAAAAATCTCGAATTGAAACAGCAACCAAGTATACTGAAATGCAAAAAATGTTCCCCGACTTGCATGACGAAGTGGTAAGTCTTTTTTCACAAGGAGATAAAGTGGCTGTAGAATTTATCTCCACTTCCATGCGTGGGGATCAAAAATTTACTTTGCCCATCTGCACAATCTTCACCATTCAAAATGGAAAAATTGTGCGCGATGCCACGTATTACAACAATTGCCAAGAATAGTATCTCAAAGACAATTCAGAAAGCGCAATTGACTTCGCTTTCACCAATAGAAACCCTTCTTTAAAGTTTTCAGCTAAATTCATTAAATTGGGAAGTGTTTATC
The DNA here is from genome assembly GCA_025370075.1 of Chryseotalea sp. WA131a. Classification (NCBI taxonomy): domain Bacteria; kingdom Pseudomonadati; phylum Bacteroidota; class Cytophagia; order Cytophagales; family Chryseotaleaceae; genus Chryseotalea; species Chryseotalea sp. WA131a. The sequence continues at coordinate 1,363,681 of CP073016.1, forward strand.
AATTGTTGGCAGGTTTTATTCGTTAAAGAGAAGGTAAAACTATACTTTTAACATTCAAAATTGATAGACTAGGTTTCTTATCTTTTTTTTATACAATTATGAAGGTTTTGGGCAAAGGTTTTTGGAATTTCTGTCGTGGCCACGATCCTGAAGATTATCAGGACACAGTAGGCAAAGAACCAACCGATTTAGCGTTGCACCCAAACTCGCTTGGATATCGGTTAATATTTAATAATATTTTATTTCCAGCCGCGAAAATGAAGAAACAAAAAACTTGATGACGATGGATCGAATGGTATTGGTATTTATTATAGTAATGTTGTTGGGCTGTTCGAACAGTCGCTCCGTGCCTAAAAGCAATGGCGCGTCAATTGACACCGAGGTCCAAAAAAAATTGGGCAACCGATTTGAATCGATCGAGAGCCCAACCAAAAAGTATACGTTATATTATCAGAAGCGTGATCCGCAAGATCACATGAACAGAGAATTTCGGTTTCTTGTTTTGGAAAATGCATCCAAAAAATGGGTCCATGAAGGAAGTTTCGTTCAGGGCTACATTAAGTGGACATCAGAATCGGAATTAGAATTCACCGTCAAATCAAAGAACATCAACACAGAACCTAGTATTACAAAAGTAAATGTCGCAGCAATAAATAAAAATCTATGAAAAAAATTTTACTCCTAACTCTGTCTTTTTGCGCTGCAATCCTCCTCACTGTGCAAATGCAACAAACTACCCAAGTGAGAGGTCGTGAAGCGGCTCTGGGGTCAGAGGTGGAGCCATATGAACAAGATAAAAAAGGAAATCGCTTTGATGAGCCGTTGCAGTTCTTTCAATTCCATCAAGGTATCCGAACTGCGGAAGATCAGCCTCATCCGCTTTACAAACCTGGCTACAAAACCATTGAGTTGAATGCTGCACAAAAGCGCGCGCAGGCATTCAACTTTGCTCGCACAGAGCGAACAAATGGAGTGGTCGAGTTTAAAGAACGTGGCCCATCGAACGTACCGGGCCGAACACGAACCATTTTGGTTTTGCCAGGAGATCCAAATCAAAATACGTGGCTGGCAGGATCTGCTACTGGTGGCATTTGGAGGACGACCAACGGTGGTACCACTTGGACTGAAAAAAGTGCCGACTTCCCTGTTTACCCGATTTCTTCGTTGGCTATGTCGACATCGGATGCCAACACCGTCTATGCCGGAACAGGCGAGTTCGTCTCTTCGATTTATTCGGCAGTTGGCGATGGCATCTTCAAATCAAACGACAAAGGTGAGACGTGGACACAGTTATCTTCCACTGCTAGCAATCAGAACTTTGCAATTGTTACACGAGTTATTGTAAATCCAGCCAATGTAAATGTCCTGTTAGCCAGTACTGCCCCTTCCAGCCTTTCGACAGGGCAAACTTCTAAAATCATGCGTTCATCGGATGGTGGAAATTCTTGGACAATGGTTTACCAAAATACCAATGAAGTTGAACAACTTATTGCATCACCGGCAGATTTCAATATTCAATATGCAGCGATTAATGGAGTTGGCGTGGCGAAATCCATTGATGGTGGCGTGACTTGGAACCTAAGTAATACTGGTATGGTTCCCACCGGCCGAGTTGAAATAGGCGTATCACCGGCAAACCCAAACAGACTTTATGCCTCCTGCCAAGGCACACGTAGCGGCAACGGATCCGATCTTTATTTGAGCAATGATGCTGCGCAAACATGGACGCTGGTGGACGTTCGCTTCAACAATAATGTTCTTGACTTTTTGAATGGACAAGGCTTTTACGATAACCACGTACTGTGCGACCCCTTTAACCAAGACATCGTTTATTTTGGTGGGGTTGATACTTTTTGCTCTACGATCGGAACGGGCACAACTACTATCGATGACTACAAGTTCACCGAAACGAACACGGAAGGATTTTTGAGTCTGATCCAGTTCAACAACCCAGGATTTTTTATTGGCGGGCGATTGCAGGTAGGCTCAGCCAGTAATAAGCGCACCGTGGAAATAAGATTTGGCCCCGGCATTACGCAAAAAGGTCATCGGTTTTTGACACCCGATGACGCCACAAGTGGCGTGCCTGTTGCAAGCTACCTTTACACCGATTTTGTGGATGTTCCATTGCAAGCCTGGGATGTGACCACACCTAGTTCTCCTAGACAACTTATGGTTTCCTTTCGCGATCAAAGCAGAAATGGCAAATTAGACTTTTTAGTTCAAAACTTCGATGCAGCTGCTCCACTCTCCAATAGCAGAGAGTACGTCTATATTCATAGTGTAGATTATAATGCGTCCGCCCCTTTATTTACAACTGGATCCAGTTCTAATGGTGGCCAAGAAACTCAACTGGCCTATGCTTTCTTTCCAAGCCTCCCAGCAGGCGGAACTTGGACGCCAAACTCCCTTCCTACCTCAACTCTAAAAATTGAATATGCGGGGCTTTCTAAAATAAACGCGACAACGGTTACAGTATCCGATTCACGTAGCCAGTATGATAAAAAGAATGTACAAAGTCAGGTGAATCAAGCGGCCGGTGGAATACATGCTGACAACCATTTCTCCGCAGCCATAATTACCAGCGTCCCTAACAAGACTTACAAAATACTTCTTACAACTGATGGTGGCACCTTTGTTTCGAACAACTCTACAACACCGGGTATCGTAGATGGAGATTGGACATTTACCGGAAATGGATTTAATACAAGTCAATTTTATGGGGCCGATAAGAAGCCCGGTGCTGATGAATACCTCGGGGGCATGCAAGACAACGGTACCCGAATTTCAACCGCTGGTGAATCTGCCAGCAAAACAACCAGCTATCGATTTGCAATTGGTGGAGATGGTTTTGAAGTATTGTGGCATAGTTTAGATGGAAAAAAAGTAATTGGCAGTCTATACAATAACACTTTTTTTAGAACCGTTGACGGTGGCACCAATTGGACCCCTGCGTTTTCAGGATTTCCTCTAGTAAGCGGTTCACCAGACCCTGCCAAATATCCCTTTGTATCTAAATTGGCAAACTCGAGAAATACTCCCGAAGTTATTTATTCGGTTGGCTCCGATGGCGTTTGGAAGTCAAGCAATTTTGGTGGTTTGTGGACACTCACTCCGATTACAAACAAATGGGGTACTGCCAGTACATTTTTCGATGTAGAAGTGAGCCGGGCCAACGCAAACATTGTTTGGGGTGGTGCCGGTATGACCACTCTAAGAAATCTGCATGTGTCTACGAATGCCGGTGCTACGTTTACCCCCACCAATAATTACACAGCTACTACGCTAGGCTCGATAACGAAGCTGGCATCGCATCCCACACAGCCAAATACTGCGTATTCATTGTTTTCTTTTTATGGCAAGCCTAAAATTTTAAGAACAACCGATCTAGGTCAGAACTGGACCGACATTAGCGGATTTAATACAGGCAGTATAAGCACGAACGGATTTCCAGACGTAGCTACGTACTGCCTGTACGTGATGCCTGACAATCCCAATATCATTTGGGCAGGTACCGAAATCGGTATTGTTGAATCGCAAGACAACGGTGCAACGTGGGCGCTACTAAATGACTTTCCGAACGTTTCAGTTTGGGATATGAAAGGACAAGACGATCAAATCGTAATTGCTACGCACGGTCGCGGTATCTGGACAGCCAAAATGACCAGTAACCAAAATCCAGTGCAGCGTCCTCAACTTCTTGCCATGGGCACACGCCCTAATCAAGACCTAGCCGTTCGTTTTCAATTGCTTGATTCTTATGACTCGCTTCAAGTGTTTATTCGAGGACAGCGAATCGGCAAACTTAATGCCCTCATAACTGGCACCTATGACTTGAATGTGCGAAACGTACAACCTGGTGTAAATACCGAAGTAAGTATGATGGGCTTTAAGAATGGATCGCCTATTCAATCGGCTTCAATTTTTGGCATTCACTTTCCTCTATATACGCCCTACACCAAACAATACTCTAATCTCATGACGGCATCCACCGATTTTGTTATTTCACCGCAAGGAGGATACACGATTTCAAGTTTCGGAACTTCCAACCAAAGTTTGCAAAGTATTCATCCCTACCCAGCCAACACCGAATCCACTGCCATGTTATTGCAACCAATTATCGTGGCGAGCACCAATGCCAATTTCTTTTACCAGGATGTGGCGATTGTACAGCCTTCACCAAGTATAAGTTTTGGGCAGCCGGGCTTCAAAGACTTTGTAGTTGTAGAGGCCACGAAAAACGGATTGGATTGGATACCACTGAAAGATGGTTACAGCGCTTCTGCTAATGCCGCTTGGCAGACAGCCTTCACGGGTAACCAACCGGGCACACCTGCCATGCAGGTAGATCAATCAATCGACATCAAATCCAAATTTGCCACAAATGACACGTTGCTGTTTCGTTTTCGCATCAAGGCCGATAACGATGCGACCACAGGTTGGGGTTGGTCAATCGACAATTTGTTTATTCAACAAGCCCCTACAGGTATTGAACCTTCATCCGTGATTTCTGAATTGTCTGTCTATCCAAACCCAACTACTAGCAAGGCAACAGTCTCTTACTTCTTGAAACAGCCATCTGAAGTTCGTATTCTGATAAATGACGAAACTGGCCGTGCCTTTTCAACCGAAAACTTAGGGGTACAAAATGGAGGACAACACGTGCATGAGATAAACCTAGAGTCAGACAAAAAAGGTCTCTATTTGATTCGCATAAAAATTGGTCAACAAGAAAAAGTATTGAAGCTAATGGTAAACTAATTTTAAAATCTGAAAGGTCTAAAAAGCTCAATATCCATTGAGCTTTTTTTATGGTCGATGATTTCGGCCACCAATAGACCAGTGGCTGGCCCCAAACTTAAACCCATCATCGAATGACCTGTGGTTATTACCAGATTTTTGAATTTATCCGAGCGGCCAATGTAAGGCAAACCATCAGGCGAACATGGCCGCAATCCATGCCAAACCTTTTCTTTCAAAGGCATTGAGATTTTCATGTTAGGGTAATACTTAGGAATGGAATCAACAATACCTTTCACTCGATTCATATTGATGGAATGGTTAACACCACCTATTTCCATCGTTCCGCCAAAGCGAAGGGAATTAGCCATGGGAGTAACGGCCACTCGTGCTTCTAAAAAGATGGAAGGTATTCTAACATTTTTCAAGACATCATTCAACAAAAAACTGTAGCCCTTGCCGGCTTGCATGGGCAAATTCAAATGAAGTTGTTGGCTTACTTTTCCTGACCATGAACCCAGTGCCACGATTACTTCATCAAACGCAAACTCTCCCTTATCTGTTTTTATGATTTTGATTTTCTGATTCTCCGTAATGAAATCCAAAATAGTAGTGGCCGATTGAAATTGTACTCCTTTGTCCTTTAGATAATTTATTAAATGACTCACCAACTTTTGCGGTATCAAATGGGCATCGCCCGGAAAATAAACAGCACCCCGGGAGTTTACTTTAACGTATGGTTCTAATTTCTGGACTTCAGATGAAGATAAAATGTACGCTTCGATTCCATACTTTCTTGCCATTTTTGCGGTCTCTGCTTCCTCGTGCTCAGTTTCTTTTGTTTGGTACAACATCAACAATCCACGCTCGTCATATCCAAAATCAAATGGAAGTTGTTGCTTCCATTCTCTATAAAGTGACTTGCTTAGCAAACTGATTTCCTTTAACGCAGGCGCAGATTTTTGAACATGCTCTTGGGTGGCACTTTTATAAAAATGATAACCCCATTTAATCAACTCCTTATCAAAACGAGGTTTTACATAAAACGGACTCGTTGAATCGAACATCCAGCGCAAGCCTTTGGAAATCATGCCCGGTGCAGCCAATGGTACGAAATGACTGGGTACAATCATCCCTGCGTTGCCATGAGAACAGCCATCACTTAAGTCACTTTGGTCGATGATGGTAACGTGGTGACCTTCTCTGTTAAGGTAGTATGCTGAGCTTAATCCGATGATTCCACCTCCAAGAATTCCAATTTTCATTTCAAGCCAATTTGGTTTTAATTATTCGAGTTATTAAAAAATAAAATAACTAAGCAATAAAATGACAAGAAGGAAGATAGCTGTGTACTTAATCCAGGGAGTTGCTTCTATAAATGCATAACCACAGATTGGACATTCTCGATCTTTAGAATCAATGTTCATAGCACATGAAGGGCATTCTTTCTTTTTCATCCGCTAAACTTCAAATAACTTGAAACCCATAGGCATACGGATCATCTTCTGGATCGATGGTGATCGTGTTGTGTCCATAAATTTTAGCCCACCCTTCTACACTAGGTATGATGGATGGCTTACCAGCCAATTCGGTAACTTCTTCTATTCTCCCAATAAACTTTGAACCGATAATGCTCTCGTGAATGAACTCCTCCCCTTTTTTCAATTTGCCCTTCGTGTACCACTGAGCAAGTCTTGCCGATGTACCAGTGCCACATGGTGACCGATCGATCGCTTTATCACCATAGAACACAGCATTGCGTGCCGTAGAGGTTGGGTCAATCACTTTGCCAGCCCATAAGATGTGGCTGCATGAATTAATGGTTGGATTTTCGGGATGGACAAATGTATGCTTTCGATTAATGTCCTTGCGCAACTCGCGACTCCAACTCACCAATTGGTCAGCTGTATATTGCTCAAGGCCTTTGAAATTATCCTGCACATCTACGATCGCATAAAAGTTTCCACCGTATGAAACATCTAAGTTCAATTCACCCAAATCAGGGCAACGCGCTTGAATTTTCTCAGCCGCGAGATATGCTTTCACATTTCTAATCTTTACCGATTTTACTTTGCCACCTTCTTGTTTGTATTCAATTCTCACCAAGCCGGCAGGTACTTCTAAGTTTAAAACGCCCGGAGTCTTTGGTTTTACCAATCCTTCTTCAATGGCAATCGTCACTGTACCAATCGTTCCGTGGCCACACATTGGCAAACAGCCACTGGTTTCAATAAATAGAACACCCACATCATTGGCCTTGTCAGATGGTGGATACAAAATACTACCACTCATCATATCATGACCGCGCGGCTCAAACATCAGCCCTTTGCGGATCCAATCATACTCGCGCAAAAAGTGTTGGCGCTTTTCGCTCATGTTTATCCCTTCCAGGTTTGGGCCACCTTCAGCCACTACCCTTACTGGGTTGCCGCAGGTGTGAGCATCGATGCATTTGAATGTACTTCTCATAAGTAGTATTAGTCTGCAGCACGCAGTTGGCAGTCTGAATACCTGCCTACTGCAAACTGGCGCCTGCCAACTTTATAAATTCGTTATTCACTAGCCTCCATATCCCCAATGGATTTTCATCTTTCAATTCAGCAGGCAACAGGTGTTGTGGAAAATTTTGAAATGATACTGGTCTTACAAATCGCTTGATGGCATCGGTGCCAACCGAAGTAAATCGCGAGTCGGTGGTAGCTGGAAACGGACCTCCATGGTGCATGGAGGGACAAACTTCCACCCCTGTTGGAACTCCGTTGATAATCACACGGCCTGCCTTCTCTTTGATCAAGTCAATAAAATCTACATACGTTACCAAATCTTCATCTTCGCCAATAATGGTTGCCGTTAATTGACCTGGAATCTTTGCCGCGGCCGTTTTTAATTCTTCAATTGTATTCGCTGTTACCAACAGAGAATAAGGACCAAATACTTCTTCCACCAATAGGTGATTGGCGGCAAAATCGGTTGCCCGCACCGTAGCAAGTGTAGAAGTAGCTTGGTTCTCTTTCGGTCTCTCGTTTGATTCTGCCAGCAGTTGAACACCTGTTTGCTCCAACGCTTTCGCGCGATTTTTAGAATAGTTATTGGCGATGCCTGGATGCAACATGGTGCCCGGTGCAATGAGCTTCATCTTTTCACTCAATTGCTTTTTAAAAACTTCCAGTTCTGCATTTTCCAAACCCAAAAGCAAACCCGGATTCGTGCAAAACTGGCCAACACCTTGGGTGATGGAGGCCGCATATGTCTCAGCTATTTTTTCACTTCGTACTTTTAATGCACCCGGGAAGATGAAAACCGGATTGATGCTGCCCATCTCGGCAAATACGGGAATAGGTTCGGATCGTTGCGTTGCATAATCATACAGTGCCTTGCCTCCAGAAAATGAACCCGTAAAACCGACTGCTTTCGTCAGCGGATGTTGCACCAACGCTTTACCCGTTTCAAACGATGAGTCTTGCACATGCAGAAAGACATCATTGGGTATTTTTGTTTTTGCAATTGCCTTCGCAATAGCGGATGCCACCATTTCAGAAGTTTGGGGATGTGCGGGATGTGCTTTCAACACCACCGAACAACCCGCAGCCAAGGCAGAAGCAGTATCGACACCCGCAGTGGAATACGCAAACGGAAAATTGCTCGCACCAAAGACCACTACTGGGCCGAGCGGCACCATCATCTTGCGCAAATCAGGTTTTGGCAACGGTGCTCTATCAGGTGTTGCCGTATCAATCCGTGCTTCCACCCACGAGCCTTCTTTTACCAAAGCAGCAAATTGCCGCAATTGATTGCACGTGCGGCCACGCTCTCCTACCAATCTCGCTTCAGGCAAATTGGTTTCTTCCATTGCCTTTGCAATCAACGGCTGACCTAGCGCTTCAATTTCAGCAGCGAGGGCATCTAAGAAAATGGCTTTGTCAGTGCCCGTTACCTTTTTATATTGCTGAAAAGCCGTGTGTGAGGCTCGTAATATTGTATCTGTTTGTGTCATGATTCAGTTTATTCATTAGTTACGATACTAGGTACTGGATACTTGACACCAGCAACCAGGATCCAGAATCCAGCATCTAGTATCCAGAATCCAGCATCTAGTATCCAGCATCCAGTTTTCAAATCCACTCTAAGTTTGTCACGGTTTGTTCTACTACCAATTCTCCCGTATGTTTCGTTGCTTTCGGTTCCACCAGCATCAATTTTACTTCTTCATCATTTGTCCAGGGGCGGTGCTCGGTGTTTTTGGGTACAATCAATATTTCTCCGGGCTTGGTAGCAATGGTTTTGCCATCACGGAAGTCCATCATCAATGTGCCGCTCAGCACCACAAACATTTCATCTTCATGCTCGTGTTTGTGCCATACCAAGTCGCCTTTCACTTTGGCAAGTTTGATATAGTTGTCGTTCAACTCGCCAATGATGTAGGGATGCCAGTGTTCTGCGAATTTGGAAAATTTTTCATCGAGATTGGTATGCATAGTTAAATAGAATATGGAAGTCAGGTGTTAGAATCTAGTATCAAGAATTAACTGTTAATGCTTGGTCTATTTTTTATTCCATGTTGAATGATTTTCAAAACCCGTTCGCGCTCCTCACCTATCAACGTCATGCGCGGAGCGCGCACGTGCTCGGAACCAATGCCTACTTCTGATTCTGCAAGCTTAATATATTGAACCAGTTTGGAATGAATATCCAATTCTAACAACGGCAAAAACCAACGATAAATCTTCAATGCCTCGTCAATCTTGCCTGCTTTGGTTAGTTTGTAAATCGCCACCGTCTCTTTGGGGAATGCACAAACCAACCCGGCCACCCAACCATCTGCACCGAGCATCAATTCTTCCATGGCAATGGTGTCTACACCGCATAAAATCTTAAACCGCTTGCCAAACCGGTTAATCATCCGGGTAACATTGCTAACATCACGTGTCGATTCTTTCACCGCTTGTATCGTTGGTTTTTCAGCCAGTTCAGCAAACATATCCAAGGTAACTTCTACTTTATAATCAACAGGGTTGTTGTAAACCATAATAGGCAACGAAGAAGCATCGGCAATGGTATTGTAAAAAGCCACTGTTTCGCGGTGGTCTGATTTATAACGCATGGGTGGCAACACCATCAAACCATTGGCACCTGCTTTCTCCGCTTCCTTCGCCAAATTAACAGCATGATGAGTGCTGCCCTCTGCAATGGTCATCACCACAGGTACTTTGCCCGCTACTTTTTCAAGGCCAAATTTTATCAGTTCTAGTTTTTCTGAATTTTCTAATGTACTGGCTTCCCCTAGCGAGCCGCCAATGATAACACCCTCTACGCCAGCGTCAAGCTGAGCTTTCAGGTTCTTTTCAACTAGTGCAAAGTCAAGTTTACCTTCTGCTGTAAACTTGGTAGTAAGTGCGGGGTAAACTCCTGTCCAATTCGGCTTCATATAAAAAAGTTAGATTTCAAATGTAGCTAACATCTGGGGGTTGCCAAAGTCGTTAGTGAAAATTTGCATGATGGTTTTCATTTTCAAAACCATTATTTTGCAGGATAGAATACAAGATGGAAGAAAACCAGAATCGAATTGCTGAGCTTCTAAATAAAATCAATCAGTTATCGAACCGACATGATTCACTGAAAGAAGAAATTGATGGACTAAAGCGGGCCATTTACCAAATCAGCCAAGGCGAAGCCCCCAGTGAAAAAGTTGAGCAAGCTTTTCCAAAAATTACAAATCCTCAATCCGTAGTCGTACATGAGATTACTGAGTCTTCCAAACCCGCTCCTTTAAAGGAAAAAATAAACCACCCTCCTTTCATACCTGCGAAAAAGGCCGTGCCTACGGGCAGTCAGGAAAACAGAAAGTGGGAAGAATTTATTGGCACCAACCTACTCAACAAAGTGGGCATTGCCATTTTGGTTTTGGGTATCAGCTTCGGGGTGAAGTACGCCATCGACCACCAAATGCTAAACCCATTGACGCGAATTATTTTGGGCTACTTGGCGGGCGCAAGCATCATTGCCTTTGCGTTGAAGCTGAAAAAGAACTATGAAGCTTTTAGCGCGGTGCTGTTGGGTGGCGGCATGGCTGCTCTTTACTTCATCACGTATGTTGCTTATAATTCGTATGGCTTTATTCCGCAAACTGCGGCCTTTGTACTCATGGTTGTCTTTACCGCCTTCACTGTTTTTGCTGCCATGAATTACAACCTGCAAGTGATTGCTGTTATTGGTTTGGTTGGCGCATATGCCGTGCCGTTTATGCTAAGCGATGGCTCCGGTCGCGTAGTGATTTTGTTTAGTTACATGATGATCATCAACGCGGGCATATTGGTGATTTCGTTTATGCGAAAATGGAATGTGCTCTTTACGGTTGCCTTTTCACTTACGTGGATGATTTTCACCTTCTGGATATTTGATGATTATCAAAGGGAAGAACACTTTTGGTTGGTTTTGCTTTTTGCCACGTTTTTCTTCATCATTTTTTACATTTCATTTTTGGTTGGGAAGTTTATCAACCGGGTGAAACTGTCGATACCAGACATTGTCGTTGTATTGTTAAACTGCTTTATCTATTACGGTTTGGGTTACTACCTCATCAACAACTATCCGGATGGTGAACTTTACTTAGGGTTGTTTACCGTGGCGAATGCCGTGATCCATTTTTTGGTTTGTGTGTTTGTCTACAAGAAACTTGGCGAATCCAAGGATACGTTCTATTTCGTAGCTGGTCTCGTACTGGTGTTTATTACAATGGCCGTACCCGTTCAACTGGAGGGTAATTGGGTAACGTTGGTTTGGGCTTTAGAGGCTTGCTTGCTGTTTTGGATTGGCCGCTCGAAACAATACCCTGTTTACGAATTGCTTTCTTACCCTTTGGCAGCCTTGGCATTCTTCAGTCTTTTGCACGATTGGCAAGTTGTACAAGAAAGTTATTACAATTATTACTCCGAAGAATCTCCCAGGCGAATCACCCCCTTCTTCAATATCAATTTTCTAACATCGCTACTGGTAGCCAGTATGTTTGGATTCTTTGTATGGTTTTCATCAAAAATGAAAACTACCAGCAACAATGGATGGTTGGCGATTTTGATCCCTGCCTTGAGCTATATTCTTCCGGTAATTGGGTTGCTGGTGTTGTACACTTGCATTTACCAGAATATTGGTTTATTCTTTACCAATCAATACCTAGCGTCCGCCATCAACATTCGCAGTCAAGGGATTGTGGAATACAATTCCGATTGGCTGAGTTATCAAACGCTTTGGCTCATCAATTACTCTATTTTCTTTTTTGCTTGCCTGTGGTTAATCAATCAACGGTTTATCAAAAATGGCTTATTGAATAAAATAGTTGTGGGCATCAACACATTATTGATTATTACTTTTTTGTTGGGTGGCTTGAATGCCTTGGAAAATCTTCGTTACACCTTTCTATCTCCAAGCAAATTCTATGTGTCGGGTGTTACGAATCTTTTGATGCGGTACATTGGTTACGCTTTTGTGGCCGTGTTGCTTTACATTAACTACAGATTAAGTAAAACCAGCAATGCTACCATTCAAAAACTAGAACGATTGTTCTGCCATTTTACCATACTGACCATTTTGAGCAGTGAATTGTTATCGATTCTTGAACTAAGCGGAGTAACAAATGGCTACAAGTTGGCATTGAGTATTCTGTGGGGAGCGTATGCATTATACCTTATCATATGGGGCTTTGCTAAGGACCACGCTTACTTGCGGATTGCCGGTATTGGATTGTTTGCCATCACTTTGTTGAAATTGTTCTTTTACGATATGGCGGATATGGAAGCCATTGCCAAAACCATAGTACTGATGATTTTGGGTGTGCTGCTGTTGGTGGCTTCGTTCGTTTATAACAAACGGAAGAAAAAAGAGAGTAGCGAATTACCAATTGATACCAACACAGATGAAAAGATTGTTTAATATTTGGTTTGTCTTAGTATTGCTTTCAACTGTTGCGAAAGCCCAGTTTCGTTACGAAAGAAAAATTTCAGAGGTGACTTCAGATGATTGGTATTCAGTGCCACTCGATGAATCAATCTTAACCAAATTAAACTCTTCCTTTAGTGATGTTAGGATTTACTCAAGCGATGGAACGGAAACCCCTTTTCTAGTGCGGACTTCGCACGATGAAACTTCCTTGCAAGAAGTATCCTTAGAGACGTACAATATTTCCAAAAAAGAAAATGATTTATACTTCACCGTTAAGCTGGCCCATCAGGAAGCCATCAACCATGCCACCCTTAATTTTACAGAAGAAAATTACGATACTTATGTAACGATGGAAGGAAGTAACAATGAGAAAGATTGGTTCGCCATGGACCGCAAACAGCGAATCATTTCCGTTGCTGATAATCACATTCGATACACTTCAAATACAATCTATTGGCCACCTGCACACTTTGTTTACTTACGTTTTAAAGTTGCCGCTGCCCAATCACTCACGTTGGCATCTGTTAATTTTTCGTTGACATCGAAAAAAGCGGGCGTATTTAGAATGGTAAATCACACTATCAACTCTATCACCAAGAATAAAATCACAGAACTAAAAACAGTATTCAATTCAATTGAATACGTATCCAAACTGACCATTGAGGCTGAGCCAAATCAAAAATACTATCGCAGCTACCAAATCGAAACCCTTACCGATAGCCTTAAAACAGAAAAAGGTTGGCAACCTAACTACACCACGTTGCAAAGCGGGGTTATCTCATCGTTTAAGCAAGACACTATTTTGATTGAGCCTATCCTTTGCTCAAATCTACAGGTTCTTATTTTCAATGAAGATAATCCACCCATAAATGTAAAATCCCTCACCACATGGTCGCCCGAGGTTAGTTTGGTGGCGAACCTCAAAAAAGGAAATTACGCAATCAAATACGCCAATGATAAAATCGGGATGGCCAATTACGATGTGGCGCATTTTGAAAAGGAAATCCCTACCAATTTACCCAGACTAGCGGTCGGTGAAGAAACAGTTTTGATTGCCTCTGAAAAACATGTAGAGCAGGCTTGGTTCAAAAACAAAAATTGGTTGTGGGCAATTATGTTGGGGATTGTGGGGTTGCTTGGTTTTTTTACTGTGCGAATGATGCGGAAAGTGTGAAGCAAATACTCGAAAAAAAAATAGTTTCCAACAATCTCACAGATATGCGAGGAATAGCCGAAAATTTATTTTTGTGAAACGTGGGGAATATCAGATATGAACCCGAAAGCAGAAATCAAAAGGATAATTTTGCAAAGCGCATTGACGTTATTTAACAAAAATGGCTTCGTCAACGTGCGCCTTCAGCATATAGCAGATCAAGCAAAAATATCCGTAGGCCACATGGCCTATCATTACAAAAACAAAGAAGGGATTTTAAGTGCCATCTATCAACAATTAACTGAGCGGCAACGAATCCACTTGGCGGAATTTAGAGTCGTACCTCTTTTCGAAGATATTGATCGGCAAATCAAAAGCAGTTTTGAGCTGCAACAAGATTTCATTTTCTTTTACCAAGATATGCTTGAGATTATGCGTGGCTTTCCGTCCATACGAACCATCCACCAGCAACAAATTATTTGGCATGTCCTTCAAATACAAACAATGATTGATTTTAACATCGCCCGCGGTGTATTCTTACCTCTCTCCTTTCCAGACCAAGGTAAAAACACGGCCAGTCATTACTGGGCAGCTTCTGAATTCTGGTGCTACCGGCAATCTGTAACGGGGCAGCCCCTAACCACTTTCAGTGATTTCAGAAAAAGTGTATGGTCTGTTTTGGTTCCTTTGTTTACTCATGTGGGAATTGTAGAGTTTAACCAACTACCACTACTGGATACACGCTGAATTGGTTTCTAAAAGACTAAACCAGTATATTGTTTCAAAATGGAAATACAGCATGAATTTTCAATGGATGAAAAGAGCTATGCAGAGCTGCTGACCATGCTCAACAATATGCACTTAACAGAAAAAAGTGGAGCCGATCACGATTTGGGCTTTATTTATGAGGACTGGTGGCTGGGCGATACGGCCGTCATCGACAACCTGGCCCTTGTGCAAGGGGCTTGGGAAATCAGATTGCTTTTTGCGCACCACAAACAACCTATGAAATTTTTGCAACGCTGCATCTGTTCCTATTCATCCAAGCAAAAGGCCGAACTCACCGCCTTTTATATGCGAAGGCTTGCCGCCAAAGACCAACGAGGCACATTATGCATCAATGCTAACGACTTTATTATTTCGGTGAATTAATACACATGGAAAATCAGGGAACCAAACAACGAATCATAGAGGCAGCCATTTCACTTTTTAATACAAACGGAATTGCTAACGTTCGCCTGATTCAAATAGCCGATGAGGCCGGGATCAGTGTTGGGAACCTTGCCTATCACTATAAAAACAAGGATGCCATTGTAGAGGCCGTGTACTCACAATTGATTGAAGAGTTTGCGGGGGTATTGAGTGAGTATCTCACCGAGTCCTCTTTACTTGATTTTGATAAGCAGATCTCATCGTACTACTCGTTTTTCAACCACAACCGATTTTATCTCTTTAACATATTTGAAATTGAGAGAAGCTACCCGGCCATTCATGGCCGTTGGCAACGGAACATTTCTAAAATGATAATGCAATTGCGCAAGCGACTGGATTACTTAGTCGACTCAGGAAGCCTGGAAAAAGAAAGTAACGAGGGAGATTTTGATTTGTTTGCACAGTTGATTTGGATTACCATCACATTTTGGATTCCCCAACAAGTAATCCGCGGCAAAACCCACCGCCACGACATGTACAGAAAAGCTGTCTGGGCACTGATTATACCGCAACTTACTCCTAAAGGAAAAGAAGAATACAAGTTATTAATACGACCGTTAATCAGTCAGGCGTAAAGATTAAAACAAATTGTTTAGAATCTGTATAATTAGAAATTTCTTTCTAAATAATTAGAAATTTCTTTCTAAATAATTAGAAATTTCTTTCTAAATACTTAGAAAAAAATTTCTATTTCTCGTTTTCATCACATAATTTTATGGAATCGGTTGCACTCAAAACAATCTTTGAGGTTTAATCGAAAATAATTTCAACTTTAAACCCTTCTATACCTTATGGCAAATGTACTTTGGCTTCAAGGGGGTGCGTGCAGCGGCAATACGATGTCGTTCCTCAATGCACAAGAACCTACCGTAGTAGAATTGATCACCGATTTTGGCGTAAACATTTTATGGCATCCTTCCATCGGGTTGGAGATCGGTGAACAGGTTACCAATTTGATGAACGACATTATCAAAGGAAAAGTGCAGATGGACATTTTGGTTTATGAAGGCTCCATTATTCAAGGACCAAATGGCAAAGGCACGATGAACTATTTCTGCGATAAGCCCATGCAAGAGTGGGTAAAAGACCTCTCTAAGGTTGCCGGGTTTGTAGTGGCGATAGGTGATTGTGCCACCTGGGGAGGAATTCCTGCAGTACCACCCAACCCGAGCGAGTCCACTGGTATGCAATTTTTGAAAAAGGCCAAAGGTGGCTTTTTAGGTGCTGACTATAAATCAAAAGGCGGATTGCCTGTTATCAATATTCCCGGCTGCCCTGCGCACCCTGATTGGATTACTCAAATATTAGTAGCCATATCGACAGGTCGTATCAAAGATGTATTATTAGACGACTATCACAGACCAAAAACATTCTTTACTGATTTTGTGCAAACTGGATGCCCTAACGTGGTAAACTTTGCCAATAAAGTAGATGGTGGCTTTGGCAAACGAGGCGGATGCTTGTTTTATGAAGTAGGATGCCGAGGCCCGATGACGCGCGCGAGTTGCAATAAAATATTGTGGAACCGCCAGTCTAGTAAAACACGTGCCAACCACCCTTGCCTGGGATGCACAGAACCTGGCTTCCCGCACCATGATTTAAAAAAAGGAAGTGTGTTCAAAACTTTGAAGTACCTCGGCTTCTTACCGCAAGATGTGCCCGCAGGAAATTCGAAGATAGGATACTATACCCGCGCGGGCTTCGAGAAAGTAATGGGCGGTGCAGAAAAACTACTAGGCGTAGATCAGGCTACGAGAGAGACTTCTAAATAAGAAACTTCTAAACAATAAACCTTAGCAATAGATACTATGTCAACAGTTAAAGAACTAAATATTTCTCCGGTTGGCCGCGTAGAAGGCGACTTGGACGTAAAGGTGTATATGGAAAATGGTGTGGTGACTCGTGCGCACACACAGGCTGCCATGTTCCGTGGTTTTGAAAAAATCATGGAAGGGAAAGACCCACAATCAGGCTTGATTGTCACGCCACGTATATGTGGCATTTGCGGAGGCTCACATCTATATTGTGCCTCTTCAGCGTTGGATACAGCTTGGAAAACAACCCTTCCGCCAAACGCATTACTGCTGCGGGCGATCGGTCAGGCCACCGAAACTATCCAAAGTATCCCCCGGTGGTTCTATGCCATCTTTGCAACAGACATGGCAAACAAAAAATTTGCAAACAAAAAATTATATGCCGAAGTGGTGAAACGATTTGCGGCATATGTAGGCACTTCCTTTCAAAGCGGTGTAACAGCCAGCGGAAGACCGGTAGAAGTGTATGCACTTTTTGGCGGACAATGGCCACACTCCAGCTATATGGTGCCTGGAGGTGTCATGTGCGCGCCAACTCTAAAGGATATCACGCGTGCGCACGCCATCATGAATCAATTTCGAAATGATTGGTTGGAAACTACTTGGTTGGGCTGCTCTATTGAACGCTATTTGAAGGTAAAATCGTGGGGTGATTTAATGGCATGGGTAGACGAAAACGAACAACAGCGTAATAGCGATTTAGGATTGTTCATACGTGCTAGCTTAGAATTTGGTTTGGATAAATTTGGCCAGGGTGTTGGCAAATATTTGGCCATGGGCACATACCTTCATAAGGATCGTTACAATAAACCAACTGTGGAAAGTCGCAATCAAGCCCTTATATCTTCAAGTGGTTTTTATGACGGAAAAAATTATCATGCGTTCGATCACCTGGAGGTAATGGAGCACGTGAAGCATACTTGGTTCACGGATCAAAAACCAGATCACCCTTGGAACGAGCCGTTGCCAACTCCTGTAGAATCACAAAACTTGATTAACTCTAATTTTGATGGCAAGTACAGCTGGGCAAAAGCCCCACGCTACAAGGGATATTCGGCTGAAGCTGGCCCCCTTGCACGAGTTATTATGAATGCAAACCCGAATAATATGGAGCATCAAATCAGGGACCCCTTATTTGGTGATATTATTCAAAAAATAGGACCCAGTGTTTTTACCCGTACACTGGCACGGGTGCATGAAGCACCTCGTTTGTATGAATTCATTAATCAATGGCTGGGTCAGATTGATTTGGATGGCGAGTTTTATATCAAACCCGAAGAACGGGATGGACAAGGCTTTGGCGCTACCGAAGCAGCGCGCGGTGCGCTCGCACATTGGATTGATATTAAGGATGGTGTGATTAAGAATTACCAAGTCATTGCTCCTACTACTTGGAATGTAGGGCCTAATGACGATGAAGGAAAATCGGGTCCGATTGAAGCTGCACTGGAGGGAACCGAAATTGAAGATGCACATGACCCTGTTGAAGTGGGCATGGTTGCACGCTCGTTCGATTCTTGCTTGGTTTGTACCGTGCATGCACACGATGAAAAGAGTGGTGAACAATTGGCAAAATTCAAATTGTAAAACAAATAGCATCTCACTCAAATACCCGCTTGAAATCAAGCGGGTATTTTTTTAGTTTTGTTTTTACAGATGAGCAAAAGAACTGCCATTATGGGCTTTGGCAACCCCGTACGCAGCGATGATGCGATAGGCATCTATGTGATTGAGAAATTAAAGAAAGAGCTACATGATCAATCCGCTATCAGCTTGCTGGACATGGGCACATCTGCTTTTGAAGTGCTTTTTCAACTAAAAGGACATGAACGGATTATTTTGGTGGATGCCGTGGTGAATACCTGTGAGCCAGTTGGCACGCTGTATAAAGTGCCAGCCGAAGAAATCCGCAGAGCACCCATTGAGGATCCTATGGTATTTTTGCATAGCATCAAATGGGACCAAGCTCTCTCTTATGCAAAAAAAATATTGCAACACGAATACCCCGATGATATTATGGTTTATCTGGTTGCCATAGATAATACGCGACTAGAAATTGAACTCAGTGAAGCTGCCAAAAGTGCGGGAGACAAAGTGGTAGAATTAATAAAAGTAGATTTGGCCAGATGAGCGAATTGATTTTAAAAACGCAACACATTATTATCCATCATTCTTTGGTAGGAAAATTATTGATGGGCGAAACTCATGTCCTTCTGAAATACGATCCGAAAGAAAAAATTTTGCTTTTGGCTCCTGCCAGCAATAGCGAATTTAAAATAATCCACAAGACAGCGCAGTACATGCTCAAGGAGAAAAATCTACAAGGAGACAAATCAATTTCTATCCATGAAATATTGATTGACCAAGAACTAGATGAAAGTGACCGAGAACTTTCATTCTCTGAAGCAGAGGGAATTATTAAAATCAATTTATGATATCCATTTACACTTCCGATAGTTTTGAATCGGCTATAAAAAAAGCAATTGCTAGCGAACTCAGACTGGATGAGTTAGTAACCATCAAAACTATTTCTCAAGCAGAACCGCTCGCATCGGCAAATGATTTTATTGTGGACGAGCGAGGCATTGTGTTTACCATTGATTGGCACAATGTCTCACCTCCTATTTTGCTTACCCAACCCTTGGCATATCATACCACTACTTTATTGGGGTTAATTTTCGCAAGGCTGGGCAATTATGAAAGAGCATACGATCTCTTAGCCCAAGAGACTTTGCTACTACATGCAATAGATGCACAAGTCCGGTTGGCCCAGAATGTGGAATTTGAAACTGCCCCCGCTGTAGGGAACGAATACCGCTCCACGCACAATGCCGCAATCGTGGCTCACTACGGTGAAGTGGCAACACCTGTTCCCTTTGACGAGATGCGGCACGCCTACTATGTGGCTATGTCGGCTGCTCCAAATGACGAGCTAAAAGCGTTTACAGCCAAGCACTACGCCACCTTATTGGCCGATACAGGCGATACAAAAAATGCGGAACTCATACTCTTAGAGGCAATCAAGTATGCCTTGACAGAAACCGCACGCATTGAGTTAAAAACATTATTGAGCACCATTTGGTTAGATAGATTAATGGTTCCCTACGATGAATTGTTGATGACGCAACTCAAAGAATTACTATGGGAATGTCTTACGCACTATGAAAAAACCGAAAGACCCCTGCAGGCCGCACTCGTCTTAATGGATGCTTCCCAGGTAGCTAATTTTAACGAAAGCTTTTCGGAGGCACTGGGCTACATCAGCAAAGCGGCTGATTTGCTGCGAAAAGAAGACCAACCCGAATTGCTCGCGCAAGTGCAAATGCGAAAGGGTACGCTGCTCTACACATGGGCACAGCAAGGAAACATCCAATTCTACAAGGGCGCGATGGAAGCCTTGCAAGAAGCGGCAAAGGTATTTACGCGCGAAGCAGCCCCACAGCAATTTGCCGAGATACAACACCTGCTAGGAATCATCTATTCTGAAATACCAGACGAAGCAAAAAAGAAAGGCGTGTGGGCAGCTGTATCGTCCTCATCATTTAAAGAGGCACTCAACTTTTTCACAAAAGAGCAGTACCCCTACGAGTATGCAACCATCTGCAATCATTATGCAAATGCTTATATTAAGTATCCTGCCTCGCGCAATTCTGACAACGTAGCAAAATCGTTGGAAATGTTCAATCAAGCACTCGAAATTCGAACAGCAGAGCGTTACCCCATGGAGCGGGCACTAACGCTGCTCAATTATGTAGAAGCGAGTTGGTATGCCGATAATGGACAAGATGAATTGAACGAAGCCCGGTTTAATGACATGACTTCAAAACTGCGTGAAATCGAAGCTCTATCAAGTGACCCAACACTATCAAAAGAAGTTGCTGGACACCGTGCGAGATTGGAAAAGTTGAAGGCCTTGATGTAGAACATCGTCAAAGACGACACTATTCTTTATATCCCCGTATTCATGGATACTTCGCAGTGGGTAAAGCACTAACTTTAGATACAAATGCGTGATGCAACAGTTAAACAAAGAGTTGGATTTAGAAAATGTTTTCTAAATATTTAGTTTGTAATCTCTTAGGCATTTGATAGGTTTCGACTTTAGTAAAAGAGGTGCTTTATAGCTATCATTCCATGCACGAAATTTCGCTGGTCAGAAATATTTTTAGAACCATTGAGGAGCAGTTTCCTGATACACCACCCGAGAATGTAAAATGTATTTACCTGCGGGCTGGGGAACTTTCAAACGTGCAGCCTATTTTGATGCAAAATGCTTTTGAGGCTGTTGTGCAAGACGACCAACGATACCGAAACGCAAAGCTGGACGTGGAAGTCACCCCGATTCTTATTCATTGCGAAATTTGCGACAAGACTTCGCAAGTGAAACAATACAAATTTGTCTGCGAATGCGGGCGCCCGACCAAAAAGGTAATTCAGGGAGACGAATTGCTCATCACCAAAGTTGAATTTCTTTAATCTGAGAATATATGAACAATACCATGATACCCGTAAAACCGAAGTCGAACCGTGCCCCCGTAGGCAATATCCCTTGCGATAACACTACCTTGAATTTATTGAAGGCAAATGACTTTGTGGCCAAGGCCATCCGCGACCGCCTGCCTGCCATGCTGGTCGTGAACGTATGCTCTTCGCCCGGCAGCGGCAAAACCACTTTGATGCAGGAAACAGGCAAACGCCTGAAAGGAAAAATCAATATGGCTGTGTTGGTAGGCGACCCCGAAACGGAACGCGATGCCATTCGCATGCGCGATGTAGGCATTAATGCATTACAAATAGTTACAGGAGGCATGTGCCACATAGAAGCGCAAATGATTTTGCAAGCACTCGATCATATCGATTTAAAAGACGTTGACTTATTGTTCATCGAAAATGTGGGAAACTTAGTTTGCCCTGCAGCTTTTGATTTAGGCGAAGACTATCGCGTCACAGTACTCGCCTCTACTGAGGGTGACGACAAACCAAAAAAATATCCGCGCATGTTTCACACCAGCGAATTGTTGTTGGTTTCAAAATCAGACTTGCTGCCCTATGTTCCCTTTTCGGTGGATGCCGTTACCAAAGATGCCCGTGATGTAAACCCGGACATTGAAGTAATGACCCTTTCAAGTATCAAAGGTCATGGATTGGATGCCTGGTGTGATTGGCTACTGGCAAGAGTGCAGCAAAAGAAAGCGAACTTAGGCATTAAGCATTAGGACTTTGGTGTCGGTAAAGGGCATTCGGTATTCAGTGGTTGGTATCTCACATCTCACATCTTAAAAACTTAAATCCATTAAATGACCTATCAACTACACCTGACGGGAATTGTGCAAGGCGTTGGCTTTCGCCCGATGGTGTATGTGTTGGCAAAAAAAAATGAAATCAATGGAACGGTTTCAAACTCTGCGGAGGGTGTAGTAATCCAGTTCAACGCAAAAGAAGAGGCCGCTCATCATTTTTATAAATCTATTCTTCTCAACTTGCCTTCCAATAGTAAAGTAACTCACCATCAGTTAACAGAAATCAAAAGTCAAGCATTCAGTAGTTTCGAGATTATTGAATCAACTACATCTGGCACTACCAGCGTAATGCTTTCGCCTGACTTTGCCATGTGCCCTTCATGCAGAGAGGAATTGCACAATCCGTCTAACAGAAGATTCCAATACCCATTTATCACTTGTACACAATGTGGGCCAAGGTATTCCATCATGCAGCAACTTCCCTATGACCGCAGCAATACTTCGATGAATGAATTTGAGATGTGCGAGGCTTGCGTCTCTGAATACGCCATGGCTAGCGACCGAAGATTCTATTCACAAACCAATTCTTGTCACCTGTGTGGGATGAAGATGAGTCTTCATTTATCGACTACTATTATTGAATCTCCAAGGGAAATAATCCCTGCTGCAATCCAGCTGCTTCAAGAGGGAAAAACTGTTGCCGTAAAGGGAATAGGTGGATATCTTTTGTTGTGCGATGCCACGAACGAACGTGCCATCAGCCAACTGCGCAACCGAAAACACCGGCCTACAAAACCCTTTGCCGTTCTTTATCCAAACCTATTGCAGTTAAAAAACGATGTCAGGCTTCGCAAAGAGGAAGAAGATGCAGTACAAAGTGTGGAGGCGCCTATCGTCATCGTTTCGTTGAAGACAAAGCCTCTTACCGAAATTCAGACGAAAGTGATTGCGCCAGGGCTTCAATCGATTGGTGTCATGCTGCCGTATGCTCCCCTGCTGGAACTACTCGCCTTTCAATTTCAAAAGCCCCTTATCGCCACCAGTGCCAACATCAGCAACTCGCCAATCATCTATCAGGATGACGAGGCGATTCAATCCTTATTTGGCGTGGCCGATGCCTTGCTTGTCCATAATCGCGCCATTGTAATTCCCCAAGATGATTCTGTTGTTCGCTTCACCGACAGTGGCAGGAGAATCGTCATCCGAAGGGCAAGAGGAATGTCTCCGTCCTATTTTGGAAGCAGCCCTACACCTGAAAACATTCTGGCGATGGGTACACAGCTAAAAAGTACGATTGCCTTGCAGCACGCTGAATGTTTCTACCTATCCCAATACATAGGTGATCTGGAAAGTGCCGACACGGAAAAGAACTATCAAACCATTTTGAACCATCTCCTGACAGTAACCAGTGCCAGGCCAGAATTAATTCTCGCTGACTTACATCCCGATTATACTTCTACCAGAATCGGCCAGCATAATGCTTCCATATCGACAATTCCCATCGTGCAAATCCAACATCATGAAGCGCATTTGGCTGCGGTGCTCTCCGAAAATAATTTACTCGAAGAATCCGATCCCATTTTAGGAGTAGTGTGGGATGGCATAGGATTGGGAAGCGACTTACATCATTGGGGTGGCGAATTTTTTAGATGGCGAGAAAACGAGTTCTCACGCGTGGCACATTTGAGTTACTTCCCATTGTTGTTGGGCGATAAAATGGCCCGCGAGCCACGACTCTCCTCATTGGCTATCACGCACATTGATTATATTCATCTTCTTGAAAAGAAATTTACTCCGCACGAATGGAAAATTTATACTGCTGCATTACAAACTGAATCTGCAAAATGTAGCAGCATGGGCCGATTGTTTGATGCGATAGCCGCCTGGTGTGGCTTCTGTGGCAAAGCTACTTACGAAGGCGAAGCGGCACTACTTTTAGAGGAAGCGGCTAAAGACTTTATTCAATCGCAAAAGACTGAATACTTTCATTCATACCCAGTTCAAGTCCATGGCGATACAATTGATACACCGTTTTTGATCATGCAAGTAATAAAGGATGTTCGGCAGGGGATAGACCCATGTGAGATAGCCGCTCGCTTTCATTGTACATTAGTGCAACTGATTAAAACCATCGCAGAACAGCATCAGCTAAAATCAATTGCCTTCAGCGGAGGTGTTTTTCAAAATGCTTTACTTGTCGGTTTGATTGAAAACCATCTTTCAAAAGAATTTAATTTGTTCTTTCACCAACAGCTTTCACCCAATGATGAGTGTATTTCTTTTGGTCAACTGGCGCATTGGAAAGTGACGAATACAAAACGGTTAAGTAGTAAGTACGCGTTTGTAAGTAAGTAGTAAACTAAATTCTGACTTCTTGTCTGACAAATATTAAATCGAACATCATAAATCCTAAAGAAAATGTGTTTAGCAATACCCGGAAAAATCAAGTCCATCGAAAGCATGTACAATGGCACCGTGCAAATGGCAAAAGTGCTGTTTGGTGGTATCACCAAAGAAGCAAGTCTTGAAATGGTGCCCGATGCCAAAGTAGGCGACTATGTGCTCGTGCACGTAGGCGTAGCCATCAGTAAAGTAAATGAAGATGAGGCGCAAAAGATATTTGGTTATCTGCGCGAAGCTGGTGAGTTGGATGAGTTGGTGGAATAGGTCCGAGGTCATAAGTCGTGAGGGATTGAGAATTAGGGTGTTATGTTGATATTCTAACTTCTAAATTCCATTGATAAACAGTAAACTTCAACATGCTAAAAATTCAACATGAAATATCTCAGCGAATATCGAAGTCCGGAGTTGGTCGATTATTTTTTGAAAGAAATAAAGCGAACCGTAACAAAACCATGGGTGATTATGGAGGTCTGTGGTGGGCAAACCCATAGCCTCGTCAAGAATGGCTTGCTCAACCTGTTGCCAGGACAAGTACGTATGGTGCATGGACCGGGTTGCCCTGTGTGCGTTACACCGCTCAATCTCATTGACAAAGCCGTTTACCTAGCGGAAGAAAAAAAGGTAATCCTGTGTTCGTTTGGTGATATGATACGTGTTCCCGGCTCTAAAAAAAGTCTCTTAGATGCAAAAGCAAACGGTGCAGACATTCGTATTCTTTACTCACCGTTAGAAGCTGTAAAAATTGCAGCAGAAAATCCCGATGAGGAGGTAGTATTTTTTGCGGTTGGATTTGAAACCACTGCCCCAGCCAATGCACTATCGGTGATCCATGCCAAGAGACAAAGGTTGAAGAATTATTCGATTTTAACATCGCACGTCCTTGTACCACCAGCCATGGAGGCCATCATCAACCATGATGATAACATTGTTCAAGGCTTTTTGGCAGCAGGGCATGTTTGCACCATTATGGGTTTAAGTGAGTACTATCCCATAGTAGAAAAGCACAAAATACCGATGGTGGTAACAGGTTTTGAACCAGTGGATTTATTGCAAGGCATTGCGATGCTAGTTGCTCAATTAGAAAAGGGCGAATATAAATTAGAGAATCAATACAGCCGCGTGGTAGAAGAAGAGGGCAATCCAGCAGCGCGAAAAATGATTGATGACGTATTCGAGTCGTCTGACCGCGAGTGGCGCGGCATTGGCACCATTCCTGGAAGCGGGTTTGAAGTTCGAGAAGATTTCTCGGCCTACGATGCCAATAAAAAATTCCGCGTGAATATTGCGAAAGCTGAAGAAAATAAAGATTGCATTGCAGGGCACGTGCTGCGAGGCTTAAAGAAGCCGCACGAATGCAGTGAGTTTGGAAAACGTTGCACACCCGCCAATCCCTTAGGTGCACCCATGGTTTCTTCCGAAGGTGCGTGTGCCGCTTATTATCATTATTCACAAGCAGATTTAACAACGAAGTAGTCAATGGTAGAACCTAAAGTAAAAATGAATCTTAGCTGCCCGATGCCGCAATTGGATTTTGACATCATCACCTTAGGCCATGGCAGTGGTGGCATGCTTACGCAAAAACTGCTGGACAGTGGCGTGTTTACGGTATTGGCCAACCCACTGCTAGACCAGCGGCATGATGGAGCTACCTTCACGATGAATGGTCGCGTTGCCTTCAGTTCGGATAGCTATGTGATCTCGCCCATTTTTTTCCCAGGTGGCAATATTGGTGAATTGGCCATTAATGGCACGGTGAACGATTTGGCCATGTGTGGGGCGATTCCCAAATATTTGTCGTTGTCGTTTATCATCGAAGAAGGTTTGGCGATGGTGGAGTTTTGGGAAATCATCACAAGTATCAAATCGGCCTGCGACAAAGCAGGTGTGTATGTGGTAACAGGAGACACCAAAGTAGTAGAGCGTGGAAAGGGGGATAAAATCTTTATCAATACCAGTGGCATCGGAGAAATACATCCTCAGGCAAACATCTCTATTTCGCAAATAAAATCAGGTGACAGAATTATTGTCAGCAACGAAATCGCCACCCATGGCATGTCCATTATGTCGGTGCGCAAAGGGTTAGAATTTGAATCGGAAATGGTGAGCGATACCAGGCCACTGAATCACGTTGTAAAAAAGCTCATCGATACGTTTGGCGAATCTATCCATTTCCTGCGCGACCCTACCAGAGGCGGTGTAGCCTCAGTATTGAATGAAATTGCCACGGATGCAAAATTGGGTATCGATATTTTTCAAAAAGATATTCCCGTAGATGATGCCGTGGCTGGTGCGTGCGAAATGCTCGGACTGGATCCTTTGTATGTGGCCAATGAAGGTGTGTTCATAGCAATCGTTGATGAGTTAATAGCCGATGACGTAGTTAAACTTCTTCGCCAATACAAAGAAACCGTGCAGGCGGTCACCATCGGAACCGTTACTACCAACCATGCAAAGCAGGTAATATTAACAAGTTCTATTGGTGGACGAAGAGTGGTGAATCGATTGACGGGTGAACAACTTCCCAGGATATGCTAACAAATTTAACTGAATCCATCTCGCCTATTTATCCTGTGAAAAGCAAACAGCTGTTCAAAGGCGATGCGGGCAATCCCTTTTTAGCACCGCGTGGAGTTTTTATTTGCAACAATAAATTGATTGTTTCTGATACTGGCCAAAACCGTGTATTTATTTGGAATGAAATTCCACAGGAAGAATATCAAGCACCAGACGTAGTACTTGGGCAAGAGTTTAGTTCAGGTACCGGCCGAAACAATGGCAATAAAGTGACGGCTTCCTCACTACAGTACCCCTCGGGCATCTGGAGCGATGGCCACCGATTGATCGTAGCCGATGCGTGGAACCATCGCGTTCTCATCTGGCACTCTTTTCCAACACAGCATGGCCAGCCTGCCGATGTGGTAGTCGGCCAACCCGGTTTTGAAACCAACGAACCAAACGTTATTGGTTTAGGAAAGCCACCTTCTTCGCAATCGCTCTATTGGTGCTACGGTGTATGGGTTCATGAGGAAAAACTTTTTGTGGCTGATACGGGCAATAGACGAATACTGGTATATCATGCCATCCCAACTCAAAACTATGTTCGAGCCGATGGTGTCATTGGTGCGCCCAATTTTATCGAAAAAGATTACGATCCACATTCTGCTATTTGGCCCTATTCCATTAAAGTGAGTGAGCGCGGTGAAGTGGCCATCACCGATACACAGTACTTTCGTGTATTGTACTGGCCTAGTGTGGCAGCCGCTTTGTCCGCTTCTGCGGAAATGGTTTTTGGTCAGCCCGATTTGCAAAGTAACGGCCAGAATCAATATTTGTTAAGGCCCGCTCCGCACACATTGAACTGGTGTTACGATAGTATGTTTTATAAAAACGGAATCTGGATTGCCGACACAGGCAATAGTCGATTGGTGTGGCACTCTCATATTTCTAAAGAAGCAAACCCGCCAGCCTATCGGTTGATTGGTCACGATGATTTTTTAACTGGCAGCGAAAACATGGAAACGGTGCGCACAACTGAAAATTCATTGTACTGGCCGTTTGCTATTTCCATTGATGAAAATAGGATGGCCGTAGCCGATACAGGAAATCATCGTATTATTTTATACGAACTATTATGACTCAACTAGTTCCCATTATTTTTGCAGCCGTGATTGGATTCGGCCATGCTTTCGAAGCAGACCATCTGGTTGCCGTAAGCAGTATTGTCACGAAAAGAACAAAGCTAAAATTGGCAATCAAAGATGGCATCTACTGGGGTTTAGGCCATACCTCCACTATTTTACTTATTGGAATCACCATCATCCTGGGCAAGTTAGTGATTGACGAAATCTATTTTAGTTATCTCGAAGCGTGTGTAGGAATCATGCTTTTATTCATAGGAATCTACCGCCTTCGTTCAATTATCCAGGGCGGAGCCATGGAAAGCCATGCTCACCTTGTGAATGATAAAGGTCATCATCATGTTGCTTATGGAATTGGAGCTGTGCATGGGTTGGCCGGAAGCGGAGTAATGGTCCTGCTGGTCATGACCGAAATAAAAGATACGGTGCCAAGTTTACTTTATTTACTGATTTTTGGGTTAGGATCGGTGGCGGGTATGCTGGTGGCCTCCGGATTATTCAGTTTACCGTTTTCAAAACTATTTACGCAGAATAGAAAAGTGCAACAGGCGCTGATTGTATTGTCGTCAGCTCTTTGTATATTTTTTGGAAGTAAAGTTATTTACCAAAACCTTTTTGTCTAATGGATGAATCTGTGCTGCCGCTTTCGGGGAAGGAGTTATTGTTGCAGGCTCTTCATGCTTATGGTATTTCCGTTATCCGTGAAGACGGTAATAAAGTTTTTACCGAATCGGAGTATTGTGTAGAAGTAGAGGGCCCGCATCTGTTCAAACTCAGTCAGGATGATTACATTGTAGCTCCATACGATAACATTGATGAGCTTTGCCAAATGATAAAGAGGGGATAAATGGAAAAGAGAGAACTATATGTGATCGGGCTTTCCAGTAGTGTATCGCAAGACGGGAAAAACTACGCCCTTATTTTGCAAGAGGTGAATGGAGAGCGAAAAATACCCATCCTCATTGGCCTTGCTGAAGGACAAGCTATCGCCCTAGTGATGGAAAAATTAAAAACGATCAGACCGATCACACATGATCTTTTCAAAAACACGATCGAGGGGCTTGGTGGAAATTTAAAAGAAGTATTAATTCACACTATTGATCGGGGGATTTTTTACTCGAAACTAATCTTGTTAAATGCCGCGAATGAAGTAGTAGAAGTTGATGCGCGTCCTTCCGATGCCATTGCGTTGGCCGTTCGTTTTAATTGCCCCATTTATTCGTATGAGTTTATCATCAATGAAGCATCGGTAGTCGAGAGCGCAGGAAAACTAACGTTAAAAAAGGGCTCCTTTGCAGAATACACCATCGAGGAGTTGGAAGAACTGCTCGCTAGTATTTTGGCCAAAGAAGATTATGAGAGCGCAGCCCGCGTGAGGGATGTTTTGGATAGAAGGAAAGGATTGCAATAAACAAAAATCTCAACCCGACAAGTGTCCGTTGAAATTTAAAGTCGCAAAACTGACGCGCACCCTCCAAATTCCACACCAAAAACTTCAATCACGGATTCGCATTCATGTCAATAACTCATCAAGTAATGAGGAGTGATGAGAAAATTATTTTTCAACAGGCTCTCACCAGGAAGAAAAGACAAGTTGATAATAAATGAATACCCAGCCACTACCCCACCCAACTTGGTCACCAGATTGCCCGCTGCGGTGGCGGTGCCGCCCGTGGCCAACACATCATCATGAATCAGTACGCGACTACCTTTTGCAATCGCATCGCTATGAATTTCGATGGCCGCTTTTCCATATTCCAATGAGTATTCTTCGGTGATTTTATGAAACGGCAATTTGCCCGCCTTGCGCACTGGAATAAACGGAACATTTAATCCTTGCGCAATCATTGCCCCGAAAATAAAACCGCGTGCCTCCACGGCAGCCACGGCTTCTATGTTTTGTTTTGAATAATGCAAAACGATTTCACGTGTTACTTCTTCCACTGCACTTGGGTTTGCCAACAAAGGCGTAATGTCTTTGAACAAAATTCCGGGTCGTGGAAAATCAGGAATATCGCGGAGCAATGCAGACAATTTTGATTGTAATTGGAGATCGGGCATTGGGTAGTAGGGATTGGGCTTATGACTTAGGAATTACAACACCGTTCAAAACAACCGTTTCAATCAGATTGCTTCCAAAACTATAGGGCAACAAAGCAATGGAAGAAATGGGTTTGGTAATAAAGATATTAGCAATCTTGCCTCTGGTAATGCTTCCATGACTTTTTAGTAATTCGATTGCATAAGCCGTGTTGATGGTAGCTGCATTAAACGCTTCTTCGGGTGTCATTTTCATTTTGATACAGGCCAGCGAAATCATGGTGAACATATTTCCGCTGGGCGAACTGCCCGGATTGTAATCCGAAGCAATGGCCAAAGGCAACCCGCCATTGAGCATCTGCCTGGCAGGAGGAAATGAAAGGTTCAAAAAGAAAGCAGCGCCCGGCAATGCTGTGGGCATCACACTGGTATTTTTCAAGCAATCAATTTCCTCTTGGTCAATATTTTCTAAATGATCCACACTCATGGCATTCGTCTTTACCCCTACTTGCACCCCACCCGAACGCTGCAATTGGTTGGCATGAATGCGTGGCTTCATTCCGAACTTCTTACCTGCCTCCACAATTCTTTCCGTCTCGTCCGGGGTAAAAAATCCATCCTCACAAAAGACATCAATGTAGTCGGCCAATTTTTCTTCCGCTACAGCGGGAATCATTTCATTGATCACCAATTTTACGTAATCTAATTTCGCTATGCCTTGCGGAACGGCATGAGCGCCCAGAAAAGTTGTCTTTACTTTCAAAGGAGTTTCGCTGCCAATTCTCTTGGCCACGCGCAGCATCTTAACTTCATCTTTTGTCGTAAGGCCGTAGCCACTTTTTATTTCAATCGCTCCTGTGCCCGTAGCAATCACTTCTCTTACGCGAGGCAAAGCACGGGCAAATAATTCTTCTTCCGATGTTTGTTGGAGCTTTTTAGCAGAGTTTAAAATACCTCCGCCCATGGCAGCTATTTCGGCATAGGTTGCCCCTTTTATCTTCAACACAAATTCATCCTCGCGGGTGGCGGCAAAGACCAAGTGCGTGTGCGAATCGATAAAACTGGGGAATACAAATCGACCTGAAGCATCGATGGTCTGGGATGCTGATATGGACGGAAGATTATCCATCGTTCCATAATCGCAAATACATTCATCTTTCAAATAAAGAAATGCATTTGACAGCACTGGAAGGTGTGCCATTTCACTACCCGCTAAAAAATGAGGGGTGTTTTCCCTGACTTGAACCAAGCCTTTGATATTGGTAATTAAAATATCATTGGCCATGCCACCTACTCTTACTTGCCGAATGATTCTACTTTGTAATCAAGGCCAGTGCCGAAAACGGGGAATGATATTTTGAACATGGCATAAAATTCTTGCCCGCTGATGGAAGGGCGCAAGCCAAGTTCACCACCATACGACCAGCTTAATGTGCGATTGAATTTTCCATCAATACCTGCCCGGAAACCGAAAGAGGAAGTTTTGATGGCATCGGTAGAGTATTCAATATTTTGGTAAGTAACCGGATCTACTTTCAACGAGGGTGCAAATAGAATGTCAAAATAAAGAGTCAATAAACCATCGTCAAGGCCTTCGTCAAACTTATCAAAGCTGACGGCCACATTTCTAAACCAACTCATGGAACCGCCAACATAAACATTGGTAGAATAAAGATTGCCGTATACACTAAAGTTTTTTGAAATCCCTGTAAGTGGATCTGGAATGGTATTGAGTGGAAGGGAATTTCCGCTGTCATCCGTTAAATCCAAATTTGTAAGGTTTTGGCTTTTCAACGCACGGTTTAGGTCAACCGAACTATTCCAAAGGATTCCGCCCAACCGCGCTCCAATTATTTTACGAACCTTACAAGGTACTTCCGCATGCTGAGGAACATTGGCCGCCCAGCGATTTCCCCTAAAGCTCTTTTTGTAAAGGACCATTCTGGTTTTTCCGCTCGCGTCCTTGTCTTTTACGTGGTAAGTACCACCCAATTCATAATAGCTAAATACCTGAGGCTTCGTTTGCACATCACTATTCTCTAATGCCGCTTGGCGATTGAAATCAAAAAATTGACTGCTATAGGTCTTACGGAAATGAGCCTTTAAGTCAAATTTGTCTTTGTAATAATACGAAGCTTCTATTCCAAAACCTGCATTCACGTTGGTGGCAAATAATTCGCCATACAAAGGCTGAAAACCAATAAAGAGCTTATTGATGGAATAAGGCTCATCATAAAGCTCCTCGTAGGTTACGGCTTGCTTTTCTTTTTTCTCTTGGGCCTTGGCCACCGTGGAGATACATACCAGGCAAAAAATGGTTGACCTGAAAATAGCTTTATGCATAAAAATTTAGTCTCTTAATCAAAGATACAGACATGGTTAAACTTAATGAATAGACCATAAATCGCATACCCTTCCGAAAGGTAATTAAAAACTTACAAGTTTTAGACTAAAGTGTAAGGATTTCGAGCAGTTATCATATTTAAACCCAATAGCAACACCGGCTTAGAGCCTTTTAAGTTCGCCTTTAGAAAAAGAAATAAATGAAATTTGACCATTGTCTCGCGATGGTTGCAGCCAGAATCCATCCGTCAGCACCCCTGGAAAGGGCTTTCCGTTGGTTAGCAAGCCATCGGTAAAGTACGTACCGTATTCGTTCATGGCTTTGCCGATCACAAACATCAGCTCATAGCCTTTCATCGAATTTTCGGAAGGTAAAATACCGTGTTTATCGAAAAATGCTTTACGGAATTTGCTAAATGCAGTGCCCGAAAAGGGTGTAAAATTTGGCGAGGCCAGCACCACTTGCGTTCGCTCCAATTTCACATAATCCAATGAATTATCTTCTAGCCAATCTTCTTGCCCAATCACTAAAATAGAGTCACCACGTGTTTCTACACTGTTGATCACTTTTGTATAAATCAATGGACTATCAGGGGCTGCAACAAAGATTCCGCCTAAACTATCCTTTTTTAACTTGAATTGGGTTGGATTTCTAAATTCGTCATATTGGGTAGCTTTGGCCAAGGTCTCCAAAATTTTAGCGCTTTTTTCTTTCCTCACTTCCTCCGCATACACTACGTCAATACCCAATTCCAACGCACGCTTTATGAAGTTAAATGCCATCACCGAATCTTTAGGACTATCGCTATAATAAACAAGGCAATTTTTCTTTTTCAACTTACCAGCCATCCACTCGGCCGACTTTCTGCCAATGGTTTCGTGCGAAGGTTGGAACAATAAGGCATTTGGGTTGTCCTTTAAAAAATCGCTGTTGCTGGAAACTGGATTCACAATCAAATTGATTTGATTTTCTTTCGAGAAAGATTGGACAGGTTTTGCTTCATCTGCAAAAAGTGGCCCTATAATCAAATCGCTCGATTTTAATTCTGGTTTAGAAAGCAATGATTGTATTGTCTCTAAATTACGGTCTGTATCATAGGCCACCAAGTCAACGTTCACCCCGGTTTTTGCAAGAGAATCAACTGCCAGCTTCATGCCTTGGTACAACTCCAATATCTGTTGATTCTTTTTGCGCTCGGGGGTTGGCTCTAACGTGGCCGCGCGGAACGGAAACAACAAGGATATGCGATAGCGGTCTTTTAATCGCACGCGACTTGGTGGGATTACCATAAAATCTTCGCGCCTCCAATTATATTGAATCGTGATGGAATCCAACAGATGGATGTCTTCGTTTGGAAGACCTTTTCTACCGATGGCGGTGGCCAATGCACGGGCGACTTCTAAGTCGGTTGGATGATCCTCACCGATCATCTTTAGCAGTTCCACATCTTTAATTTTAGATAGGTAAGCCTGCTTCAAGGAATCTTGTGAACTGCGAAAAGAATTATCTTGAATGACCTCCAACAATTTCATCGCCTGAAAAAACTCACCCTGCTGAAAATAAATCGTAGCCAACCAATAATTGACCTCATCGATTTGGGGCCACCGCGGATACAATTTCTTTAGTTGGCGAAATTGGTTTTTGGCAATGCTGGTAAATCCAATTCGTTGTGCCGATAGTGCATGATAAAAGAATGCGTATTCAGTATAGGGATTTTCTTTATCATAAACTGTCAGCGGACTAAAGGCATCCATCGCCTCGCTGTACTTACCGTCTTTAAATAGCTCCTTTGCTTTGCGATAGTCTTTTTTAAAATCTTGTGCCAGCAAATTTGAAAAAGAAAAAAGAAGAATGCATAAGAGAAAAGCCTTTGAAAAACTTAAAATAAGATTTGAGTATTGAGTATTCAATAATGAGAGAAAGTTCATTTTCAAATTTTCAAATTGGATGATTTTCAAATTGAATTGGTTTTCAAATTGGCTGATTTTCAAATTGTCTATTCCCACTCAATGGTAGCTGGAGGTTTCGAACTAATATCATACACTACTCGGTTCACTCCTTTTACTTTATTGATTATCTCTGACGAAATCTCACTTAAAAACTCATGCGGTAAGTGCGCCCAATCAGCGGTCATCCCATCCACGCTTACCACCGCTCTCAATGCAGCCACGCGTTCGTAGGTTCGTTCATCGCCCATTACACCTACTGTATAAATGGGCAGCAATACCGCCCCTGCCTGCCATACTTTATCGTACAAATTATGCTTTTTCAAACCATTCACATAAATGCTATCGACCTCTTGCAAGATATGTACCTTTTCTGGCGTGATATCGCCTAAGATACGAATTCCCAAGCCAGGACCCGGAAACGGATGGCGACCCAAAATAGCGGAATCGATGCCCAATGTCTTGCCCACCAATCGTACTTCATCTTTAAACAAAGTATTTAGCGGCTCCACCACTTTCAACTTCATTTTTTCGGGAAGCCCCCCCACATTGTGATGTGATTTGATGGTGGCCGATGGCCCTTTCACCGAAACCGATTCAATAACATCTGGATAGATAGTGCCTTGGCCCAGCCACTTTACGTCTGTGATTTTGTGCGCTTCCTCATCAAAAACTTCAATGAACGCTTTGCCGATGGCTTTGCGCTTTGCCTCTGGCTCGGTTAAATCTTTTAAAGCCGAATAGAATTTATCTTTTGCATCAACTCCTTTAATGTTCAATCCCATTCCTTGATAGGATGCAAGCACCTGCTCGAATTCATTTTTGCGTAGCAATCCATTGTCAACAAAAATGCAGTACAAATTTTTGCCAATCGCTTTGTGTACCAACATGGCCGCCACAGAGGAATCCACTCCGCCCGAAAGCGCCATCACCACTTTGTCGTTGCCAATTTTACTTTTGATTTCCAAAACCGTGGTTTCCACAAATTGATCGGGTGTCCAGTTTTGGCTGCAACCAGCAATATGCACCACAAAATTGCGGAGCAGATTTTTTCCTTCCAGCGAATGCGTTACTTCGGGGTGAAATTGTATGCCGTAAACCGGTTCGTTCTTCTTTTTGAATGCGGCCACTTTTACCGAATCGGTACTGGCAATGATTTCATATTGATCGGACAGCAAAGCAATGGTATCGGCATGCGACATCCATACTTGCGAATCGAGCGAAATCTCTTTCAGCAAATCGATATGATGATCAACCCTGTTTAGTTTTGCCCTACCATACTCACGGATCTGCGAAGGCAACACCGTGCCGCCACTTTTATGCGCCATTAATTGTGCTCCATAGCAAACACCTAATATGGGTAGTTTACCAAAGCTATCTAAATCAACATCTGGCGACCCTGCATCGCGCACCGAGCAAGGGCTGCCCGAAAGGATTATTCCCTTAATATCTGGGGTAATGGTAGGAACCTGGTTGAAAGGATGTATTTCGCAGTAAACGTTCAACTCGCGCACCCTGCGGGCAATGAGTTGTGTGTATTGCGACCCGAAATCGAGGATTAGAATTTGCTCTGCCATTCGCAAAAATAATAGCTTAGACCTATACTACAAGGCATTATAAGCTAATAAGACTTCTAACTCCTATTTTTAAGAATGGAAAAAAATCTTTTAAAGAGGATTACTTCTAACTCAGAGTTATGCGGTGGAAAACCATGCATCAGGGGTGGAGAATTTGCCTGTTGTATGTTATTGAACTGTTGGCAACTGTGTTGACCTCTCATCAAATCGTAACAGAAGAACTACCAGATATTGAAGGAGAAGACACTTACCCGTTGGTTTGTGGCTTGCGTGAACTTACCAAAAAAGCATTTGCAGGTATCAGCTATTGCTACTCATTATGAAATCCTATTACTTAAATACAAGTTGAACGTTGTTCCTTTGCCCACCGTGCTCTCGGCCTCTATCCTGCCGCCCATGGCCTCCAGTTGGGTCTTTACCAAAAAAAGACTCATCCCCTTGCCCTTTACATCGAAATGAAAACGGGCATACAAGGTGAACAATTTACCACCGTCTCTTTCCATGTCTATCCCCAAACCATTGTCGGCAAAGCTGATGCGCACAAACTTGCCCTCTGCCTGGGCTTTCACTCTCACCACCAACGGCCTTTCCGGGTCCCTGTATTTGATCGCGTTGTCCAGCAAGTTCAAGAAGATGCTCTGGATGTAGGGGCGAACGGTCTCAAGGCTTTCCAGTTGGGCGAAGTCTGCCATCACCACTGCGCCAGCCTCAGCGATTTCTGCCGCCAGTGTATGCTCGGCAAGGGCAAGCTCTTTGGCAAGGTCGGTGGTGGTTATCTGTTGCTGGGTGTTTCGTATGTCCAGGATATGCGACAGGTCGCGCACCACCGTGTCCAGTTCTTTGGTGTTTTCCAATAGGTTGTTCATCACATACTCCTTCTCGTTGTCGGCAATGGCCCCGGCACCAACAAGCTTTCCCAGGCCCAACATGCGCGCCACAGGCCCCCGAAGGTTGTGGGAGGCAATGAAGGCAAATTGTTCCAATTGCTGGTTCTGTACGGTCAATTCGAGGGTGCGCCTCGCAACTTGAGACTCCAAGTTCTCATTTTGGGCAGCAAGTTGCTCTCGTTGGGAGGATATTTCCTCCTCGCTCTGAACCAGTTCCTCGTTCTGGGCGGCTATCTCTTCATTCTTCTCCCTGAGTTCTTTAGTCCTTTCCTCTACCATGGTCTTGAGCCTTCGGTTGGTCTGCCGGATCTGTCGTGTGCGGAACAGATAGACACCGATGGCGGCCGTTGCCAAACCCACAACCAGTGCTCCTCGGAACCACCACGTAAGCCACCATGGAGGGTTAATCACTACCTTTATGCTGATGCCCTGTTCGTTCCAGACCCCATCGTTGTTGGAGCCCTTTACGCGGAAGGTATACGTCCCCGGATGTAGGTTCGTATAGCTAGCATATCTGCGCGTGCCCGAGTAAATCCAATCTTTATCAAAACCCACCATTTGGTAAGCATATTGGTTCTTTTCGGGCAGGATAAAATTGAGGGCGCTGAACTCGAAGCTGAAAAAGTTCTGGTCGTAGTTCAGCACTATATCGTGTGGGATTAAGCCATAATTGACACTTTTTTCAAAGATTTTAAAATCGGTGATAACAATGGGTGGTATGTATGGGTTGTCTTTTATGCTATCAGGAAAGAAGGCATTAAAGCCATTATTGCCACCGAAGTAAAATTTCCCATCAGGTCCTCGGTGGTAAGCCCCGGAATTAAATTCGTTGCCTTGCAGGCCATCTGTTACATCATAATTACGAAAAGTAAGGCGTTTGGGGTTAAACTTGCATAGCCCATTGTTAGTACTAAGCCAAAGATTATCGCTTTGGTCTGCTAATATCCCATAAATGCAGTCATTTGGAAGCCCGTCCTTTACAGTAAAATAGGTAAAAGTTTTGGTTGCTAAATCGAACCTATTTAAACCACCTAACGTGCCAATCCAAAGCGTTCCGGAGCGGTCTTGATACAAAGAAAGAACCATATTATTACTAATACTTTTCTGGTTCTTTGGGTTGTTGGTGAAACGCTCAAAAGTTTTAGTTGTGAGATCAAATTTGTTTAACCCACCCGAATAGGTGCCAACCCAAAGCGTTCCTGAGCGGTCTTCGTAAATAGGAAAAACACTATTGTTGCTCAGGCTATGCTCATTTTGGGGCTCGTTCATGAAATGATCAAAGGTGTAAGAATACGGATCTAATCTATTCAGGCCACCACCAAACGTGGCGATCCAAGTTGAACCGGAGCTGTCGGAATAGATTGAAACAATGGTATTGTTACTCAGGCTCTTCGGGTTCTTTGGCTCATTGGTGAAATGTTCAAAAGTTTTGGTAGTTGGATCAAATTTGTTCAAGCCTCCATCACTAGTGCCTATCCAAAGCGCGCCTGTGCGGTCCTTTTGGATTGAAGTAACGTAATTACTGCTGATGCTAGTTGGATTTTTAGGGTAGTGGGTGAAATATTCAACGGCTCTTCCTACAGGGTCAATTTTGTTTAGGCCGCCCCCGTTTGTCCCCACCCACAGCGTCCCAGTGCGGTCTTGATAGATGGAGCTTATCGAATTGTTGTTTAGCCGTTGCGAGTTCTTCGAGCTGTTGCTTACAAGTTCGAAGGCTTTGGTGGGAGGATTCACTTTGTTAAGCCCAGCACCATCTGTGCCAACCCAAAGCGATCCTGCGCGATCTTGAAAGATTGAAAGAACCTTATTGCTACTAAGACTATTCTGGTTTTTTGGATCGTTGGTAAAGTGTTCAAAGGATTTAGTTTTAGAGTTAAATTTATTGAGCCCACCACCATACGTGCCAATCCATAGCATCCCTGCACGATCTTCAAAGATTGAAAAAACCTTATTGCCACTAAGACTATTCTGGTTTTTAGGATCGTTGGTAAAGTGTTCAAAGGCTTTGGTTTTGGGATTGAATTTAGTAAGCCCATTACCCGTACCAATCCAAAAAAACCCTGCGCGATCTTCACAAATCGCTTGGATAAAGTCATTATTTAGGCTGTTTGGATTTTTGATATCTTTAGTGAGATGTTCGAAGGTGTTGGCTCTTGGGTCAAATTTATTTAGGCCACCACCTTTCGTACCAATCCATAACAAACCTAAACGGTCTTCATAGATTATTTTAACGGAGTTGTTACTAAGCGTACGTGGGTTGCTGGGGTCGTTGGTGTAGTGTTCAAATGTTTTGGTTTTTGGGTCAAATCGGTTCAGCCCGCCACCATCTGTGCCAGCCCAAATTGAGCCCGCGCGGTCTTGGTGGATTGAAAGAACGGTATTATTGCTAAGACTGTGGGGGTTCTTGGGGTCGTTAATGAAATGTTCAAAAGATTTAGTTACCGGGTCAAATTTGTCCAGTCCTCCACCGAGCGTGC
The DNA here is from genome assembly GCA_025370075.1 of Chryseotalea sp. WA131a. NCBI lineage: Bacteria > Pseudomonadati > Bacteroidota > Cytophagia > Cytophagales > Chryseotaleaceae > Chryseotalea > Chryseotalea sp. WA131a. The sequence goes on from CP073016.1 coordinate 1,403,084, forward strand.
CGATCCAAAGCGAGCCTTCACGGTCTTCACATAGGGAATAAATAGGATACCCGCTAATCGAGGTCGAATCTTTTGCATCATATCGATAAACGGTAAAACCATAGCCATCGTAGCAATTAAGCCCATCATCCGTCCCGATCCATATAAATCCTTGACGGTCTTGTAGAATGGCAATAGCTGAACTTTGAGACAGCCCTTGCTCTAATGAGAGGTGCTCAAACTTGATGGGCTGAGCAATGGTTATTAGCGAAAATAATAGTAGGGAGGAAAGCGTTAAAATGTATTTCATAGACATTTCAAAAAATTAATTCAGTCTTATTTCCCTTCCATCTTTAAATACAAGTTGAACGTTGTTCCTTTGCCCACCGTGCTCTCTGCCTCTATCCTGCCGCCCATGGCCTCCAGTTGGGTCTTTACCAAAAAAAGACTCATCCCCTTGCCCTTTACATCGAAATGAAAACGGGCATACAAGGTAAACAATTTCCCTCCATCTCTTTCCATGTTTATCCCCAATCCATTATCGGCAAAGCTGATACGGGCAAACTTGCCCTCTGCCTGAGATTTCACTCTCACCACCAACGGCCTTTCCGGGTCCCTGTATTTGATCGCGTTGTCCAGCAAGTTCAAGAAGATGCTCTGGATGTAGGGGCGAACGGTCTCAAGGCTTTCCAGTTGGGCGAAGTCTGCCATCACCACTGCGCCAGCCTCAGCGATTTCTGCCGCCAGTGTGTGCTCGGCAAGGGCAAGCTCTTTGGCAAGGTCGGTGGTGGTTATCTGTTGCTGGGTGTTTCGTATGTCCAGGATATGCGACAGGTCGCGCACCACCGTGTCCAGTTCTTTGGTGTTTTCCAATAGGTTGTTCATCACATACTCCTTCTCGTTGTCGGCAATGGCCCCGGCACCAACAAGCTTTCCCAGACCCAACATGCGCGCCACCGGGCCGCGCAGGTTGTGGGAGGCAATGAAGGCGAACTGTTCCAGTTGTTGGTTCTGTACGGTCAGTTCAAGGGTGCGCTTGGCCACTTCCCCTTCCAAATTCTGGTTTTGCTCTTCTATCACCGACTGGGCGTCCTGTAGTTTTTCGTTCTGGCTGGCAAGTTCTTCTCGACTTAGATGCAGTTCCTCGTTTTGGGCAGCCAATTGATCTCGCTGGGAGGATATTTCCTCCTCGCTCTGAACCAGTTCCTCGTTCTGGGCGGCTATCTCTTCGTTTTTTTCTTTGAGCTCTCCATTTTTAGTTTCGAGTTCCTTTGTCCTTTCCTCTACCATAGCCTTGAGCCTTCGGTTGGTCTGCCGGATCTGTCGGGTGCGAACCAGGTAGATCCCGATAACTGTTGTTGCCAAGCCGACAATAAGTGCTCCTCGGAACCACCACGTAAGCCACCACGGAGGGTTGATCACCACGTTTATGCTGATGCCCTGTTCGTTCCAAACCCCATCGTTGTTGGAGTCCTTTACGCGGAAGGTATAAGTACCCGGATCCAGGTTCGTATAGCTGGCATATCTGCGCGTGCCCGAGTAAATCCAATCTTTATCAAAACCCACCATTTGGTAGGCATATTGGTTCTTTTCGGGCAGGATAAAATTGAGGGCGCTGAACTCGAAGCTGAAAAAGTTCTGGTCGTAGTTGAGAACTATATCGTGGGGGATTAATCCGTAATTGGCACTTTTGTCAAAGATCTTAAAATCGGTGATGGCGATGGGCGGTAAGTATGGATTGTCCTTGATGCTATCGGGAAAAAAGGCATTGAAGCCATTGATCCCACCGAAATAAAACTTGCCGTCTTGCCCCTTGTGGTAAGCTCCCGAATTGAATTCGTTGCTTTGTAACCCATCCGTTATATTATAATTGTGAACAGTAAGGGATTTGGGATTAAACTTACAGAGCCCCTTATTGGTGCTGAGCCAAAGATTGCCATGCGTATCTTCCAAGATGCCATACACACAGTCATTGGGGAGGCCGTCCTTTATGGTAAAAGATGTAAAGGATTGGGTCGTTTGGTCAAGCTTATTGAGGCCGCCTCCGTATGTACCGATCCAAAGCGAGCCGGAGCGGTCTTCATAGATTGAAAGGATGTTTTTACTACTGAGGCTGTGCGGGTCTGTAGCTTTGTTGGTGAACCGCTCAAACGTTTTGGTTAAGGGATCGAATTTGTTCAGGCCATCTGACGTGCCAACCCAAAGCAAGCCCCTGCGGTCCTGATATATTGAATAGACAAAATTATTACTCAGGCTATGGGGGTTCTTGGTATCATTTGTGTAGTGTTCAAAAGATCTCATTGTGGGGTCAAACTTATTGAGACCACCACCTTTCGTGCCAATCCAAAGCAAGCCTGAACGGTCTTGATAGATTGAAACAACATTATTGTTACTCAGGCTATGTGGGTTCTTGGGGTCATTTGTGTAACGCTCAAAGGATTTCATTTTAGAGTTAAACTTGTTGAGGCCATTTTGTGTGCCAATCCAAAACTCGCCTGACCGAACTTGACAGATTGAAACAACCATATTGTTACTAAGGCTCAGTGGGTTATTGCGATCATTGGTGAAATGTTCAAAATGTTTGGTGGTGGGGTTAAACTTATTGAGACCGCCACCCAATGTACCTACCCAAAGCTCGCCTGAGGAGCATTGGTATATTGAAGTAACCAAATTGTTACTTAGACTATGTGGGTTATTAAGGTGGTTGGTGAAACGCTCAAAAAGTTTGGTGGTGGGATCAAATTTGTTCAGACCACCACCATAATTACCGACCAAAAGCGAGCCTGAGCGGTCTTGGTAGATTGAAGCAACCGTATTGTTACTTAGGCTATTCGGATTCTTGGGATCATTGGTTATACGCTCAAAAGACCTGGCCATAGGATTGAATTTGTTCAGGCCCCCACCATTCGTGCCAACCCAAAGCGAACCCGATCGGTCTTGGTAGATTGAATTGATGGAATTATTACTCAGACTATTCGGGTTCTCAGGATTGTTGGTGAAATGCTCAAAGGACTGGGTTGTAGGCTCATACTTGTTCAACCCACGACCACTCGTGCCAACCCAAAGCGAGCCCGATCGGTCTTGATAGATTGAAGAAACAAGATTGCCACTTAGGCTATGCGTGTTCTTTGCATCATTGGTGAAATGTTCAAAAGTCTTGGTATTGGGCTCAAATTTGTTGAGACCACCATCTGTTCCGATCCAAAGGGAACCCCCGCGGTCTTGAAAAATTGACCTGACATTATTGTTGCTAAGGCTATTGGGCTCATTGGGGTGGTTTGTAAAAAGCTCGAATGATTTGGTTGCAGGGTCAAATTTGTTCAGCCCTCCGCCAAACGTGCCTACCCAGAGCGAGCCAGAGCGGTCTTCACATAGGGAATAAATAGGGTAGCCACTGATAGAGGTGCTATCCATGGCATCATTTCGGTAAACGGTAAAGCGGTAGCCATCATAGCAATTGAGCCCGTCATGTGTTCCAATCCATATAAATCCTTGCCGGTCTTGCAAAACGCTAAGGGCTGAACTTTGAGACAACCCTTGCTCCAATGAGAGGTGCTCAAAACGCATTTCCCGTTGGGCGTTTTGGCCAAGTGTGTGTTGAACAATAAGCGCAAAAAAAATCAAAAAGTAAAAGCGCAGCGCACGGCATTCATTCATCGTACATGGAAATTTTGGGCACTAATATCGGTAATCTTGCTTATTGTTCTATTAAACTCAACCACAGTTTCTGGTTGTTTTCTTTGGGCAAGATGTCATCCGCCAACTTTTTCAGGAAAAGGGCGATTGAAATGCCCAACACACAGATAGCAATACCCCAAAAAAGAGAGATGAGCAAAATGGGAAAATCATCTTTTGATCAATTCCGCTATCCACTGTTTCTACTTTCCTTTTTGCGATTCCTCTTGAACAAGCCTTTCTACGCTGCAAGATACCACCAAAGTGCAGAACAAATTTTCGCAACGCATTTATGACAATCCGCGAAAGACAAAATTTTTCTTGTGGATCATGGTCACTCAAACTGTGATCTACCTTACACTTGGCTTAATTGGACTTTTTGGTTCGATCAAGTTTTTGCAAGAACTTGGCTTCGGACTAATAGCATTGGGCGTTGGGTTTGTTGGAATGCTAAAGTCAGCCATAGAAATGGCCGATTATCAGCGCAAAAAGCAGCTCCCGTCTAAAGAGTGAACTTCCCGCTGGTTATTTCTTAATCGAAAGATTCCTTTCCATTCCCCGTCTTTATTGTACTTTTGCACCAATTTTAAAAACAAGAATACATCATGGTAGCAGAAAAACCCGCTTACAAAGTAAAAGACATGTCGTTGGCCGCTTGGGGCCGAAAAGAAATTAAATTGGCCGAGGCCGAAATGCCCGGTTTAATGGCCATCCGCGAAGAATATGGCAAACAAAAGCCTTTGGAAGGCGCGCGCATTGCGGGTTGTTTGCACATGACCATCCAAACGGCTGTATTGATTGAAACATTGGTTGAGTTAGGTGCAGAAGTGTCATGGTCTTCTTGCAATATTTTCTCTACACAAGACCACGCAGCGGCAGCTATTGCAGCAGCGGGCATCCCTGTGTATGCTTGGAAAGGAATGAACGAGCAAGAGTTTGATTGGTGCATTGAGCAAACGTTATATGCGTTCAAAGATGGCAAGCCATTGAACATGATTTTGGATGATGGTGGCGACTTGACCAACATGGTGTTGGATAAAAACCCTGAGTTAGTCGCGGGCATTAAAGGAATTTCAGAAGAAACCACTACAGGGGTTCACCGCTTGATTGAGCGTATGCATGCGGGCAAATTACCATTGCCAGCTATCAACATCAACGACTCAGTAACCAAATCAAAATTCGATAACAAATACGGTTGCAAAGAATCATTGGTAGATGCTATTCGCAGAGCCACCGATGTGATGATGGCCGGTAAAGTAGCGGTGGTAGCAGGTTATGGCGATGTGGGCAAAGGTTCTGCTGCTTCGTTGCGTGGAGCAGGTGCACGGGTAATCGTTACGGAGATTGATCCTATCTGTGCATTACAAGCAGCCATGGATGGCTTCGCTGTAAAGCGTATGGACGATGCGATAAAGGACGCGGATATTGTGGTAACTGCCACGGGTAACGCAGGCATTGTGTTGGGCCGTCATTTCGAAAACATGAAAGACAAAGTGATTGTATGTAACATCGGTCACTTCGATAATGAAATTGATGTGGCTTGGTTGAACAAAAACGCCAGCAAAGATGAAGTAAAGCCACAAGTTGACTTGTATACACTGAAAAATGACCGCCAAGTTATTCTGTTGGCAGAAGGGCGTTTGGTAAATTTAGGTTGTGCTACCGGTCACCCATCATTTGTAATGTCTAACTCATTCAGTAACCAAACATTGGCTCAGTTAGAGTTATGGCAGAACAGCGACAAATACGAAAACAAAGTGTACATGCTGCCCAAACATTTGGATGAGAAAGTAGCTCGCTTGCACTTAAAGAAAATTGGGGTTGAGCTAGAAGTGCTTTCACCCGAGCAGGCCAAATACATTGGTGTAAATGTAAATGGTCCGTTTAAACCTGATTATTATCGTTATTAATTGGTTGATAGTTGTTCGTTGATGGTTGTTGGCTTTCATGCCAAGAACCGACAACTAGCAACGAATAACCAAAAAAACATTCTCTCCGCTTGCAATTAGAGAGTACCCCGGGGCAGTTGCTTCGGGGTTTTTTATTGCCAAATTTTATACTCAATACGTGTCAAGGAATACCTGCACAGCCCACATCTGTTTTTGTAGAAGTGTTTGAACAACTTTTTGCAACTACCAGCAATAGCGAGTCATGCGATGCTGAAGGAAAGGATTGCTAACCAAACTCCAAAACTTTATCTTCCAAAATCATCTTGCAATCGCACAATGTCATCTTCATTGCTTGGGTTTGCAGCATCGGTGTGCTGCCAAATCTCTGCAATCATTCCCCATCCATCGGTACCTACCAATCGATGGCGCTGCCCTTGTTTCAATTTTACAATCTCGCCCATCGCCAATGTCTTCACTTCTCCTTGCACATCCGTTTCGCTGGTCACCACTCCGGCCACGCCACTTACTAATTTCCAAATCTCTGCCCTGCGAAAATGATATTGCCACGACAAGCGCTGCTTGGGGGCCACCACCAAAATCTTGGGGCTTAACTTTCCACCAATCATTAAATCGGCCGCGCTGAGATGTGGAAAAAACAATTTTATAAATCGTGGTGCTAAGTTCTCCTCAATCACAAAAAATCCGCCCCATGGTCGAGTAAAATCGTGCGCGGCAATGGTTAAATCCACTTCCAGTAATTTTTCCTCAATGGAATTCATTACTTCTGCTTTTGGCTTGGAGGCTGATAAATCTAAATTGAACATGCTATTTATTTTTTAGATATGGTTTTAAAATACTCGACCAGTTTTGGTAACCCGCGGCTGTTAAATGAAGGCCATCCGTTGCATACTTCGCTTCTAAGTTTCCGTCCTTGTTGGTAAACTTACTGTGCAAATCAATATACGTGTACTTCATTTTATCAGCATACTTTTTCAACTTGGTGTTGATATGGATTACTTGCTCTTGTTTGCCTCTGAACTGCGTGGGGAAATTTTGGAAACTTTCGTTGAGCGGCAAAATGCTCTGCACAAAAAACTGTGTTTTTGGCGAGGCCGCACGAATGCGATAAGTAATATTGAAGATATTTTCAATAATCACTTCGGTGGGTGTGTTTCGGGATAGGTCGTTGATGCCAATCATTAAAAAAACTTTTGATGGTTTCCTTTTGGTAATCTCATCCAACCGGTTCAAAACGCCAAAGGTAACATCACCTGAAATGCCATGGTTGATAATCGTAGTGTCGGTCAACAATTTTTTCCAATCTCCTCCTTCGGTAATGCTGTTGCCAAGCATAATTACTTTTTCGGTAGAGACAGGTTGTTTTTTAAAGACAGCTATTCGCTTGACATAATGCTCGGGCAAATTGGGCAACGTATCGTAGTTGCGCTGTTGTGCCAACAGGCTTTGGGAAATCATGAATAGAAAAAAAAGTACGTTTTTCATCGAAGCAGAAACTTATCGTACATCAAATCTAAAATCTAAAACCATAATTCTAAAATCAACTTTTGGGAACCATCCACAAATAACTTAATTGGTTGGTATCAAACATCTCGTTGGCTAAGGTCTGCAACTGAAAAGCTGTGGTTTGGCGAATGCGTTCTTGAATTTCCTCAAACGTAATCACTCTTCCTAAATCCAATAAGTTACGGGCCATCATCGTCATAAAACTAATGTTACTCTCTTCGGCCATGGCAATCTGGCCCAACAGTTGCTCTTTGCTGTTGGATAGTTGTTTCGTGCCTAGGGGCGAATCGCAAAGCTTGTGAAACTCTTCTTTTACCAATTCAATGCTTTTTTTCAACTGTGATGGCTCCGTTCCAAACGAAGTGACAAATATCCCCGTGTCGGTAAAGGGCACAAACTGAGAGCCGATGCTGTACACATAACCACGCTTCTCGCGCAAAGCCAAATTCAACCGAGAGTTCATGCCGGCTCCACCCAAAATACTGGTGAGCATATAGAAAGGGCTGCGCTTTTCGTCTGATAGCTTATACGAAGGCCGACCAATGGCACAACGTGCTTGCTTTACCGCTCTTTCGATTTCCAATTCTTGTGGCCGATAGCCCGAAAACTTTTTTCGTTTGGTGTGCGAAATCAATTTTGGAATATGGCCAAAATACTTTTCTGCCAACTCCATTACTTTTTCCATTGGCATATCGCCTACACAACTGAATACAATCTTTCGTGTATCCAAATGCCCCTTCAAAAACCTCAAAAAATCAGGCCGCTTAAAGGAGCTCACCGTTTTTTCGGAGCCTAAGATTTTCATACCCAATGGGTGCTGGCCAAAAATCAGTTGATCAAACTCGTCTTGCAGCGAATCTTCGGGATCATCGTGATACATCGACATTTCTTCTAAGATCACCTTTCGTTCGCGTTCAATTTGTTGGGTGGGAAAAACGGATTCAAAAGTGATGTCCGCCAATAAATCGATGGCACGCTCGGCATACTCGGTGCGCAGCGAGGCGTAAAATAAAATCTTTTCTTTGTCTGTGTAGGCGTTCAATTCGCCACCCAAGGTTTCCAATCGATTGAGAATATGAAAAGCCTTTCTCTTTTTAGTTCCCTTAAAAGCCATATGCTCCCAAAAGTGGGCAATGCCTTGGTTGGCCTGTGTCTCATCGCGACTGCCAATATCAAGCATGATACCGCAATGCACAATTTTGGTAGAGGTTACTTGATTGTGCACTACGCGAATGCCATTTTTTAAGGTGTGTAGTTGAAAAGTACGCATGGATTTGCAAGATGGGAATAATCGTACAACAAAAAAGCGGCTTAAAGGCCGCTTCAAAAGTAATTATTCTTGTGGGCCCAGCTGGGCACGATCCAGCGACCCCCTGCCCCGATAATTATCGGGGGAGTCAGGTGCGTTTGTACTTTGCTTTAAGCTTTTGCTGCATTTGTGAATATTTATCCAAGTTGTGGATATAAACAGAGCTTTTCATCCTTTTGATATGTCGTTCTATTGCAATGGCTTGCGAATAACATTCACATTCAATGAATAAAAATAACTTCCAATCAGTCGCCTTGGAAGTGAATTTACTTGTTCCGTAGAAATGGTTATTGTGCCTCTGAATTCGGCTTTCTAAACTCTCTTGTAGGGCACCGACATAAAATCTTTTCAATTTTTCGCTGTAAATGATATAACATCCTATCATCAAAAAAATGAAAAAATTTTGAAAGTGGGCCCAGCTGGGCACGATCCAGCGACCCCTGCCCCGATAATTATCGGGGGAGTCAGGTGCGTTTGTACTTTGCTTTAAGCTTTTGCTGCATTTGTGAATATTTATCCAAGTTGTGGATATAAACAGAGCTTTTCATCCTTTTGATATGTCGTTCTATTGCAATGGCTTGCGAATAACATTCACATTCAATGAATAAAAATAACTTCCAATCAGTCGCCTTGGAAGTGAATTTACTTGTTCCGTAGAAATGGTTATTGTGCCTCTGAATTCGGCTTTTCTAAACTCTCTTGCAGGGAACCGACATAAAATCTTTTCAATTTTTCGCTGTAAATGATATAACATCCTATCATCAAAAAAATGAAAAACTTTTGAAAGTGGGCCCAGCTGGGCACGATCCAGCGACCCCCTGATTATGAGTCAGGTGCTCTAACCAGCTGAGCTATGGGCCCTTGAGCAATAGTGTCTCAAAAGGACTGCAATGTTACGGCTTGTTTTGTAATCTGACAAGTTTGAAAGCAGTACCATTTACCTGAATCAACCTATTCATGAAATTTTTTTTTAATTATTTCAAGCTAGTGCTGGCAGCCGGTTGATAGACATAGCGAAATGTGTAATGCCTATCTAGATCAGTTGCATTGTTTGGGGCAACTGGTGCGCCTTTGTAATAACTTAGTATTTCCATTTTGGCGTATCTGCCTTCTGCAGTTTTTATCAGAATTACCCGACCTGCAATTGGAGAAACAACGGTGGAGTTGGCTGCACCAGAATTTTGCCACCACTGATTGGTAGTTGCTGCGCCAGCGGTTAGCGCTCGTGCCGAAATGACGAATGTGTTGGTCGTTTTGTTATCGGAAGTGTAGCCATCTAAGGGTGCAGTAACAATTTCGCTAAATATTCCACTTAATATTTGCCCTTGAGTCATGCCCGGGCCGCTAGTGCCGCTGTTAAAAATAATCGAGGTTGCCTGAAAGCCGATATCCCATTTATTAGTAGCACTGTCTACGTTGACAACGATCCCACCAGTCTTAAAACTAAAAAGGGTATATTTTTTTTTCTCGGCTGGGCGAGTGGGGGGAATGGCGGGATTTGAGCCAAATACCAAAGGCGCATAATCTGCATTTAGATCAGGAAATGTTACTGAGTTAAGGGGTGCTGGGGCAGTTGTTGATTTATCGCATGATGAAAAAAATAAGGTGATGATTACGATGCTAGCGAATGAAAAGATAGACTTCATATACATTTATTGGATTTTAGATTTTTCGAATAAGGAGAAAGAAACACTTCCATAAATCAAGCGACCCGGAAGATTGGGTATAAAAATTGGATTGGTGTAATCGAACAGGTTGTCAATACCAAATTGCAAACGAAGTTGGTCAAATTGTTTTGCCATCGAGAGGTTGACTAACGCATAGCCGGGAACAAAACTGTCGTACACATCCAAAATGCTGTTGTTATTTCGATCCGATGCAGGAATGGTTTCTCCTTGGATGTTGCCTTGCACATCGCCCACACCAAACTTGCCGCGATAAATAATACGAACGCTTCCCTCCCAACCTGTTTTTACATCGCGATAAAAAACTTTGAAGTTGCCTGTATGGCGAGAGCGATTGTACAACCCAAAATATTCATTTTGAGTTAGTCGTTGAGTTTGGAAAGTAGTTGGGTCACGCCAAAATACTTCGCCTCTATCAATCGCATCCATCACATTTCTATCTTTGGCATACAAAAGCTGATACCCCACCGATAAGGAGATTTGGCTAGTGATTGGATACGATAAATCTGTTTCAACACCTTGTGTAAGGGCTCTTTTTATATTTCGATAACTGTAAATTGTTTGGTTGGCAGTAGTTAAAGCGATGGGCTGAATGTCAATCAAGTTGTCAATGGTATTGCGAAACAAATTAACATCCCACCAGAGCGATGGTAGAAGCTCAACTTTTGCGCCAAAGTTGAATGATAGTGATTTCTCTGCCTCTAAATTCCCAAGCTTTGCTGGATCGAATAGGTAACTAGCAATCAAGCCTTGCCGTTCAAAATCCTGAATTCGGGTTTTTACAACCGATGTGCCCAAAACCGTGTACCCTCCACCCGCTGCATTGTTGAAGTTATAATATAATTGACGAAAGTCAGGAGCCTTGAACCCCACACCCATGGATGCTTTGAATATCAATTGCTTGGAAACTTGGTAACGAGCCGAAAACTTGGGGCTAAATTGATCTCCATAAATCGAGTTATTGTCGTAGCGCGCTCCTCCTATTAACGTAAGAGCAGATAATGGCGTCCACTCGTGTTGAATAAATAAATACTTGGTTTGTTGGGATTCTTGCCTGCCGTTCGCGTAGCGGGATGTATTCACCGATTCATCAATAAACCCTGCACCTACTGTTGATAGGTGTTGATCATTTAAAAAGTATTCGCCATTTAACTCATACCGCGAAAATCGTTGGTTAAAATCGTCTTGGTACGTTAGGCTGTCATCGCGTTGCCTTCGCAAGTCGGTAGAAGTTGAATATTGGGTAGTGTAATAGCGTGCTACTGCTTTAAAGTTCTCGCTAAAGCGGTGGGTGATTACCGGATTGAAATTCCAATCGGTTACTTTTCCATTTCCATAAGTGCGAACGGATTGACCATTGCTTAAGACATCAAAATTATAATCCTGCTTTTCGCCAAAATACCTTCCTCCAACTGATAGGGTTGTTCGGCTGTTGAATTTGTATTCCACTCGGCTGCCCAAGGTATAATTCCGAAAAGGCGAAACGGTTTTACCATAATTCTGTGGTGATAAGTCATAACCATCGGTGCTGTATCGGTTGGCAAAAACAGAGGCACTCCATTTGCTCCCTACCAATCCAGCGGTCGCGTTTAAATCGAGTGTATTATTTGTTCCGTACCTCATTGCAAACTTTCCGGTATTGGCAGTAGGTTTTTCGGTGATGATGTTGATGACTCCCGCCAATGCCTCCGATCCATACAAACTGGACGATGGGCCTTTCACAATCTCTACCTGCTTGATGTTGCCAACCGTCAATCGCGAAAGTTCAAGTGAACCGGTATATCTTCCGATCAGAGGTTCTCCGTCAATCAATATCAATGTGTAGTCAGGATTGAAACCTTGTATTTGGATGCCGTTGCCCTGCCCATTTATTTGTGGCACTACCACCAAACCCGTTTGCTCAGTAAGGACATCATTGAGTCGAACGGAGCCCATGGTCTTGATCATGGGTGTTTGGATAAGCGTAACAGGCATCGGCAAAGAACCCATCGTGCGCTCGCTTCGGGTGGCGGTAATCACTACTTCTTCTAATTCGCGCACTTTGGTGGAATCATCTTGCGCACGCAATGGCATCACGCACCCCATGCACGAAACAAAAGCCACCAAGCGAAGTAAATACCTAAACACGGGTGCAAATATGTGAGGCCAGCATTCCAAAAAATACCCAAAAAAGAACAATTAATGCCAGTCTATCATTTGTTTTCATTTTTTAGATACTTTTGACCAAAAAAGTGGATTAAATACCATTTAAGAACATGATTTTTGTCATTTTTTGATTATGAGAGATTCTGTTACACACCCATTCATCCAAGAAAATACACAAAACGGAAGTTTTAGCTTACTGTATGAAAAAGACGATATCACGTTGGCACTGACGGAAAATGATACTGTGACACCGCAGTCGGTTAGCCACAAAATCAGCAAAGGAATTATTCATTTTTACTTTTGCTTGTCGGGCACCGCTGTTTTTCACTTTGGGCCGCATTACAGCCGCGAAATTGGCAAACAGAAAAACTATTTCTTTTATAATCCTGATACAGACCTACCATTTGCGCTCACCTTGGCACCTGAAACAAAAATGGTGTTAATGACCATCTCGCTGCAAAGGCTTCATCAACTTTTTGTGAGCGATGCGCTGCCGATCCTCAATCCGGCCAACAGCAACCAAAAATTCTATGACGAAAAGGATATTCCTGCTTCGTTGATGTTGGTACTCAACCAACTGTTTACCATACAACTCAGCGAAAGCGCGCAAAAGTTGTTTTACCAAGGCAAAGTGTACGAGTTGTTGAGCCTATACTTTTCGCATCGGCAGCCAGATAGTGAGGCTTGCCCTTTTTTAAAAGATCAAGAAACCGTGCGTAAAATCAAGCAAGCCAAAGACTACCTGCTGAAAAACACGGAAACCTCGCCTACCTTGAAGGAATTGGCAAAGGCGGTGAGTGTTAACGAACACCAGCTTAAAGTGGGTTTTAAGGAGATATACGGGCAAACCGTACACAGTTTTTTGCTCGATCACAAATTGGACCAATCACGCCTACTGCTCGACTCCGGCAAATACTTAGTCAATGAAGCCGCCTTTCAGGTAGGTTACAACAATCCGAGTCATTTTATTGCAGCTTTTAAGAAAAAATTTGGAGTTACGCCAAAGAAATATTTGATGCAAACTTCGGCTGGTTAATTTTTATTGGTTCATCAACCATAATTTCATAATTTTGCTATCTTAAAACCAAGGTTTATGCGCACCCTGTTATTTTCTACATTTGTTTTATTGGTCAATTTGGCCATTGGTCAAGATACTTATATTTGGAACGGAGCTGGCACAAGTTGGACAGCGAGCGCCAACTGGACCCCTGCGCGAACAACGACTGCAACAGACGATATTTTAATCTTTAATGCCAGCGCCACCAACAAAGTCATTACAAATCCTCCCAACACTCCATCTGTAGGTAAAATTATAGTTACCGGAAACAGCACTTACAGTTTTGTAAAAACAACTGGCCCTTCTGAAATTACACTGACTAGTTTAAGCGGCAACGCGTTGCAAATTGACAACGGATCGACTTTGGCGATCGGAAATGCAACACATCCGATTAGCATTTTCTTGCCGACTACTGGTAGGGCCGAGATTGGTGGACAATTAAACCTTGTAAATGGACTCTTAGACGCAAATGACGCCACCCTGCTCCTACACACCAACAGCACACCGTTAGTGAAAACAGACGGGCAAGTTTCGATGAATTCTAATTCGACACTCCTGATTGGAAATGCGGCAAACCAAGCGGGTCCTACCATTACACTTCCTGACGGCATGTTTGTTTCTGCACCGACTATTTCTTCACTTACCATTAATCGAACCAACGGAGCAGAACTGGGCAACCAAACGATAGTAATTACATCGGCAGCAAACTTTATTTTAGGTAACTTAACGACCAACGGATCAGGTCGTATTCGGTTTAATTCAAGCGCTGCCAATCCCGTTGAGACCAGTAACAGCCACATCATCGGGTATGCAGAAATGCGTTCGCGAACCGTGGGAACAGATGCTCTCGATTTTCTCGGTTTTAGTATGCCAACTGGCGCTGATGTGGGGGGTGTATCTTTGGTGAGGAGAACGGGACCAGATGGTATAAACACCTTTAATTCCGATCAAAGCATTGCAGCAAGTTGGGAGGTAACCACCGATGAGCCAACAGCAAGTAGGAATGTTCAGTTTAAGTGGGTAGATTCATTTGATAACGTAACCAACCCCACCAAGAAGTTTCAAGTGTATCGATTCAGTTCAGGGCCTGGATGGACAGAAGTTGGCACTTTGCAAAATCTTACCGCCACCTCGCCCCTTCGTGAAACCGCAATTGTGTCGGTCAGTTCATTAGAGGATACATTCACTGTTACAGATGAAGCCCAAGTTTTGCCTGTGGAATTGGTGAGTTTTTTTGCATCAAGCAGTAATCATAGTGTTCAGCTAGTTTGGAAAACCGCCTCAGAGTTAAACAACGATTACTTTACTATTGAACGCTCAAATGGTGGAGAAAAATTTGAAGAAGTATTGAAGGTAAAAGGAATGGGCACAAAAGTGACGGAAACCAGTTACTCTTCAAAAGATACAGCTCCTTTCAAAGGAATTTCATATTACCGCCTGAAGCAAACGGATTTTGATGGCAGATTCTCCTACTCAAATGTGGTTTCTGTTTCAATCGATGGAACGGATCTTTGGAGTGTATTTCCAAATCCAACCGATGCCGATCAATTTAACTTACAGCTTGGCAAAGATGAAATCGGCAAACCAACCTTGATTGAGCTACGAAATAGTGCTGGTCAATTGGTATTTTCTTTCCAATCCATAGCTGATGACAAGGGACGAGTGGAGGTAAAACCTCCACACAACCGCTGCTACCAGGTTTCTATGTTACATCGGTGATGGTTGGCTCTCAAACGAAGCGGTTAAAATTAGTTGTCAAATAGACCAAATCGCTCTATTCTATTCTAACGCCTTCGTAATCGGTTGAATTTCTTCGTTGTCGGATTTTCCATTGGCTTCGTCTCCCAACAAGATAGAAATCGGCCTGAGGCTATTCGAATGGCTAACGAGTATCTTTAACACGCCCACAGCCGGCACCGCTAATATCATTCCTGCAATGCCCCATATTTTTCCACCTACCAACAACGCTACAATCGCGGCCAACGCATTGATTGAAATTTTTGAGCCGGTGATTTTCGGTGTGATAAAATTACCTTCCAGAAATTGAACTACTCCGTGCACTGCTACCACACCTACCGCATACCAAATACTATCTTTTGTGATGAGGGCCACGAGTGTAGGCAACGCGGCTCCAAGCGTTATGCCCACATAAGGAATCATAGTTAAGGCCCCTGAAAGAAATCCAAAAAAAATGGCGTGATCGATTCCTAGCGCAAGCAAGCCAATGCTATTGAGGACCCCAGCAATCAGGACTACCAGCGTTAGGCCAGAAATGTACGCCCGCACAATGGATTGGATCTCATCTTTCCATTTTAAATCTGAGCCGGGTTTAATAGCTAAAAGGAATTCTTTAAAGCGATTACGGTACAATAGAAACAGGAAGATGTATATTGGCACCTGAATAAAGAAATAAGCCAAATAAGAAGTGGAAAGTAAAATGGATCCCAGGTATGTAGAAATGTTTTTAAGTCCATCTTTTAAATATTGAACCTGTTCGGTGGTAGAAACTTTGAAAACCCTATTGAGTGAATCGCTGATTTCGGTAATTAAATTCAAAAACTTTTGCTCAAGATCTGGCAGACTGGCCGCCAAACTTGAAAGCTGAGAAATCACAAACCAACCAATCAACAACAAGCAGATCAAAACACAAAGTAGTGTGACGCTGATAGCGGCAATTTCGCCCATCTTTTTTCCGAAAAACTTTACTAGTGGCAATAATACAACTGAAAATAGTGCCGCAAAGGCCATGGGCACGAGTATGTCTTTGGTCAATACGAATAGTGCAATGGCGATGGCTATCACCATCAGATAATGATATACCACTTTCATTTTACTACTTGATGTGTTGATTGATTCCATCTGCATTTGTTTAGTCAATGACACGCCTCGCCTCGCGAAACCTTTTTTGGTAATAGTCAGAAAATAAGTCGGTCTCCACTACACCAAGGGAAGTTGAAGCATGTATAAATTTGATATTGTCTTTTGACTTCACCACTGTAACAATGCCCACGTGCGTAATTTCGTGCTTCTTTTTCCCGGTCGCGAAAAAAACCAAATCGCCAGGTTTTAAATCCGCGAGTTTCACTTTTTCACCCACCAAAGCTTGGGCATCTGCGGTGCGGGGCAAATTCAGTTTAATGGCATTGAACGCATTGCCTGCAAGGCCTGAACAATCAATGCCCGAGCGAGTAGTGCCTCCCCATTTATAGGGTGTTCCGGTGTACGCCCTAGCGGCTCGAATAACAGCCTCTACTTCTTGATCTCTCGCTTTTGTTTTCCGCGATGCAGAACAACCGTTTAGCAGCAAAAAAATCGAGACCAAAATCGCAAGTCGTTGCAAACTTAAATGACTAATTTTGCGATTTATAATTGGCATCTCACAACAAATTTAACACATAATGGCATACACCAAAGAAGTTGAAGCACCAACCCTCTCCATTGCAGTAAACGTAATCGATTCATTTAAAAATATAGTAGGGAAGGAATTTGTGATGGTAGATGAAGAAACGCGTAATGATTACGGTCATGATAAAACGGAAGACTATCAGTTTTTGCCCGATGTAGTAATAAAACCTGGCACACCCGAAGAAGTAAGCGCGGTACTAAAAATTTGCAACCAATATAAGTTCCCAACCACTCCACGTGGAGCCGGCACCGGCTTAAGCGGAGGAGCATTGCCCGTAAAAAAAGGTATCGTTATTTCGATGGAGCGGTTCAATAAAATTTTGACTATCGATGAATTAAATCTGCAAGCTACCGTTGAGCCAGGCGTCATTACCGAAGTGTTTCAAAATGCAGTAAAAGAAAAAGGCTTGTTTTACCCGCCTGATCCAGCCAGTAGCGGCTCTTGTTTTCTCGGAGGTAATTTGGCCAACAACTCCGGAGGCCCCAAGGCAGTAAAGTATGGCGTTACCCGCGATTATGTATTGAACATGCAAGTGGTATTGCCCACTGGCGAAATCATTTGGACGGCAGCGAACGTGTTAAAAAATTCAACTGGCTATAACTTAACGCAACTGATGTGCGGCAGCGAAGGTACACTCGGCATTATCACCAAAATTGTTTTCAAGTTGCGTGGTTACCCAAAAAAGAATGTGCTGATGATGATACCCTTCAGCACGAATGAAGAGGCATGCAAAGCCATTGCAGCGATTTATGTGGATGGAATTACCCCTTCGGGTATGGAGTTTTTTGAGAAAGAGGCAGCCGCCAAAACGTTTGACTACTGTGATAAAGTATTGAACAGCCCCGTGACCACCAAACTAATCGATGGCATGAATGCGTATTTGCTCTGCGAACTGGATGGCAACGATGAAGAAGTATTGATGCGCGATGCCGAACGCGTGATGGGCGTAGTAGAAAAATTTGAGAGCGGAGAAATTCTATTTGCTGATACGGATGCACAAAAGTCCGAACTGTGGAAGATCAGAAAAAATATCTCACCTGCGGTGAACTGGTATACATTAACAAAGTCAGACGATGTGGTGGTGCCACGCGCCAATTTGCCAAAATTGATCAATGGCATTAAAGAAATTGGCAAGCGATATAATTTCAACACGGTTTGCTTCGGTCACTTGGGGGATGGCAACTTGCATGTAAACATTCTAAAAGAAAGCCTTAGTGAAGAATATTGGAACACCAAAGTAAACGAAGGAATAGGCGAAATCTTTAAGCTCACGGTAAGTCTTGGCGGCACGCTATCGGGCGAACACGGCATTGGCATTGCTAAACGTCCGTACATGTCCATTGCCATGAGTGAAGTAAACCTCAACCTGATGCGGGGCATTAAAAAAGTTTTTGACCCAAATGGGATTTTGAACCCGGGAAAGATTTTCTAAATATAGCCGTTGAATTCACAGGCGTTCAGTCAATATCACTAAGTTTCACTACCTTTAGCAAATGGCGATATTTAAACAGAATCAAATCGAGGAGATCAACGCAGTTATTGAGAAAATAGAAAAAGAACTGAAACCCAACTGCGAAATTGGTGCACGGGAAAAGCTTATTCTGCGTACCATTTTAAAAACCAACAAGATCGAGAAGGCTGTGAAATTTTTCCCCTGCAAACGGGAGTATTCAGACACTATCGTTTCTCATTTTGTAAATGAAAAGGGATTGATAAAAAATAGATTTAGCAGCAATACGCAAACGTGTGTTTTTCTACTGTTATAAATTTAATTAATCTCAATTTTTCAATCAGGAGATTGTTCATCTGATGAAAGGTTAAACGTAACTTGCATCGACTCAAAGATGCCTTTCACCACTCATAACCTTCCGTTACTCCTTATCCTGTAAATTCACTTTACAAAAAATCGACATTGGGACTGACGATTAGTCAGCTAACTTTCGAGTTGAATAACTCTAAAACTATGCTCAAAAAATACCATTTACTCTATTCATTAATTCTTCTACTGATCGCTACTTCTTCCATTGCTCAAAAAATAGACATGGAAAAGATGAAGGGCATGAAGCCGCGTGCCATTGGCCCAGCCGGCATGAGCGGACGCATCACTGCTATTGACGTGGTCAACAGCAATACAGACATTATGTATGCCGGCTCCGCTTCTGGCGGAGTGTGGAAAACCACCAGCGGTGGCATCAATTGGGAGCCCATTTTTGACAAAGAGAATATATTGTCTATTGGCGCCATTGCCATTCAGCAAGACAACCCTTCCGTGATTTGGGTAGGCACGGGCGAAGGCAACCCACGCAACAGCTTGAATAGCGGCTGGGGAATCTATAGAAGTTTAGACGGTGGAAAGAATTGGAAATTGATGGGTTTAGAAAAAACTCGTAACATCTACCGCATCATCATCGATCCAAAAAATTCGAACACAGTCTATGTTGCTTCTATTGGTTCACCTTGGGGTGAACATCCAGAGCGCGGAGTGTACAAGACAACAGATGGAGGAAATTCGTGGGAAAAGGTTTTGTTTGTGAACGACAAAACAGGTTGCGCTGATTTGATAATGGATCCAACCAATCCAAATAAACTTATTGCCGCCATGTGGGAACACAGACGCTGGCCATGGACATTTAAGTCGGGAGGCCCTGGCTCAGGTTTGCACATCACCTTCGATGGAGGAAAAACATGGACGAAGCGCACCGATAAAGATGGCCTGCCAGAGGGCGACCTCGGTCGTATGGGATTGGCCATCGCGGCAAGCAAGCCGGAAGTGCTATATGCCGCCATTGAAAACAAAAAGAATGCGCTGTACAAATCAACGGATGGCGGCTTCAAGTGGACGATGGTGAACGACAAAATGAGCGAGATTGGCGATCGGCCTTTCTATTATTCTGAAATTCATGCCGACCCTAAAAATGAAAATCGTTTGTATACCATTTATTCAGAAGTGAATGTAAGTGAAGACGGAGGCAAGTCGTTTCAAAAACTATTGCCTTACTCGGGCGTACATCCCGATCACCACGCATGGTGGATTTCGAAAGAAGATCCTGGCTTTATTGTAGAAGGCAACGATGGCGGTTTGAATATCACCCATGATTATGGCAAGAATTGGCGCTTTGTGGAAAATATTCCCGTAGGGCAGTTTTATCATGTGGCCGTAGATATGGAACAGCCTTATAATGTGTATGGAGGTTTGCAAGATAACGGATCATGGGTGGGCCCGGCCTACACGTGGAAGGATGGTGGCATCCAAAATTCTTACTGGCAATCTGTAATGTTTGGCGATGGCTTTGATGTACAGCCAGATCCAACTGATGCCAACTTCGGTTATGCAATGTCGCAAGGCGGATTCTTGGGAAGGTACGATCGCAAAACCGGCCATACGAAAATCATTCGGCCCACTCACCCTGATGTTAAAATGAAACTGCGCTTTAACTGGAATGCAGCCTTGGCACTGGACCCGTTTGATAAGTCAACCATTTACTATGGAAGTCAATACATTCATAAGTCTACGGACAAGGGAACAACGTGGGAAATTATTTCAGGTGACCTGACCACCAACGACCCTGAAAAACAAAAACAACATGAAAGTGGCGGCTTGACGATGGATGCCACGGGTGCTGAAAACCATTGTACCATACTGGCCATCGCGCCCAGCACAAAAGACAAAAATGTGATTTGGGTGGGAACGGATGACGGCAAATTGCAGCTTACCCGCGATGGCGGCAAATCATGGACAAACCTCACTTCAAAAATTACGGGCCTTCCCAAAGGTGCATGGATTCCGCAAGTGCAAGCCAGCACTCACAATGCAGGCGAAGTATTTGTGGTGGTGAACAACTATCGTCAATTTGATTACAAACCTTATTTGTTCCGTTCAAAAGATTACGGCCAAACATGGGAGAGCATGATTTCATCGGCTCAAGTAGGTGAAAACAATTACACGCTTGCCGTGGCGCAAGATTTAGTGGAGCCTAAGTTGATTTTTGTGGGAACAGAAAATGGCCTCTGGGTAACGCTCGATGAAGGCAAAAACTACACGCGTTGGACCAGCGGCTACCCTGCCGGAGTGCCGACCATGGATTTAGTGGTTCATCCGAGAGAACATGATTTGGCCATCGGTACTTTTGGCCGTGCACTCTATATCTTAGATGACATTCGTCCGTTGCGCGAGATGGTGAAAGAAGGCAGTGCTGTTTTGAACAAAACACTGCATGTGTTTGATCCGGCCGATGCTTATCAAGTGGTAACGCAAGACCCTGCGGGAATTTTGTTCCCTGGCAACGCCATGTTCCAAGGCGAAAACAGAGCTACGGGCGCGCTGATCTCTTATGTGATCAATAAACCAGAAGAGAAAAAGGAAGAGAAGAAGGAAGATGATAAAAAGGCCGAGATGAAGAAAGATGAAAAGAAAGCGGAAAAAGCTGAAGTGAAGAAAGAAGAGCCGAAGGATAAAAAAGATGAAAAGCCAAAAGTGAAATACGATTCGCTTACGTTGGAAGTCTTCAATGCAAAAGGGGAAAAAATTCGCACCATCAAGCAAAAAGCACCTGAAGACAACGGCCTCAACCGCATGACGTGGGGATTGAACGAAAAAGGCGTTCGCCAACCTTCGCGTGAAAAGCCTCGCGCCAACGCATCTGAACCTGGTGGCACACAAGTGTTGCCCGGCACGTACAAACTTCGTTTGTCATTTGGTGACAAAAAAGATTCCACGACCATTAACGTGAAATCTGACCCACGTTATCCAAATTCAGAGAGCATCATTCAGTCGCGCTATGCGATGATTAAAGACTTGCAAAAACTGACTGCAGCAGGTGCTAAAGCCATGGAGCGTTTGCGAGAGTCCAAGGAGATTGCAGAAGAGTATGAAAAGAAGATCAAAGACTCCAAACGCACCGATTTGAAAGACGCTACCGACAAAATCAAAGTGATGAAAGACTCCATCAACAACATCATAGATTATATAGTCGGCAAAGAAGACAAGCGCCAAGGCATTGTGCGCTCGCCTGATCCAACACCCATGTCGTATGTTGGCACGGCTCAGTTTTTCATCAATTCATCAAAAGACCCGATCAGTGCCACCGACCAGCGCGTAGCCAAGCAAGCAGAGGAGCAAGTGGCGAAAGTGATTGAAAGAGTGAATAAGTTTTATGAAAAATCATGGCCAGAGTTTAGAACGACCATGGAAAAGGTGAGCATCTCACCATTTAAGAATTACGAACCTATAAAGAAGTAGGATAATCAACCAAAAAAAAGACCCGCTCTAAGTTTTAGGGCGGGTCTTTTTATTTCTGATGAATGAAACTACAACTTCAAAAACTTATAGGTAGATTTTGCTCCCGTAATTGAATTCTGAACGGCCAAGATATAATAGCCTTCGTGTAAGTCTTTTACTTTGAAGCGAACCTCAAAAGCATCAACTACTTCCACTTCAAGGGTCATTTCATTTCCGATGATATTATGGATTTTGAAAACCGACTTTTCAGCAATGGGTGTTTCAAATTTGATGTTCAAAAATTCAGAAGTGGGGTTAGGATATACCTGAACAGACTTTACCGGATCGGTAGTGCCAAAACTAGAATCTTTGGTTTGCCCGAATGAACTGGCCACAGAAAGAATGAGAGCAGCAACAATAAATATGGTTTTGGTGACGTTCATTAAGGTTTACTTACGTACTTAATAGCATTTAGATGCAATTCGTAACCCAAAAGTTTAAATGAGTCAAAAAAACTCTCTTTTAAGGGAGTCTCAGCCCTTATTTTGCAATTCGTTTGAATGCCGTTGGTAGATATTTTATCAAATCAGACGCCATCAGCGAATCCATGCCCACCTCATAGGCCGCCAAATCACCCGCAAGGCCATGCAGGTAAACACCCAAAATGGCCGCCTCAATTGACGAGAATCCTTGCGCCATCAAGCCAACCAGAATTCCGGTCAGCACATCTCCGCTGCCACCCGTTGCCATGCCGGGGTTGCCGGAGGGGTTGAAGTACGCATTACCCTTCTCATCAACAACAGAAGTAAATGCCCCTTTTAACACAATAATCGACTGCAATTGAGCCGCCAACTCCTTTTGCTTCTCCAATCGTTGAAAATCATTAGCCCATGCGCCCACCAACCGTTCAAATTCTTTTGGGTGGGGAGTTAAGATGCTTCCTTTCGGGACAAGCTGTAAGAACTCGCGGTTCTCAGAAAGGATATTAAGCGCATCGGCATCGATTACCATGCGGTGTTGGTATTTTTTCAACAAGCTGGAAAAAGCTTTTGCAGAATCAAGGTGTTTGCCCAACCCAGGGCCAACGCCAATTGCTTCGTAATCAAAGCTGTCTGGCAAAGTTGAAAAGTGATTTTCGTTAGAGTCCACTTCGACCATTGCCTCTGGCACAGAAGTTTGCAATACCTCCAGCCCGCAAGCCGGTGAATGAACAGTTAACAGACCGAGCCCCGAACGCATGGCCGCGCGCGCGCTCAACACAGCCGCTCCCATTTTTCCTTTCGATCCGCCAATCAGCAGGGCATGACCGAAATTGCCTTTGTGCGAAAATCGTTTGCGTGCACGAACCAGTTTTTTCACCGATTTTTCAGTCACATAAAAATGATGTGCTTCAACTTCCTTCAAAAAAGTTTGGCTCAGGCCAATATCCACCACAACCCACTCACCCACATTATCAGCGTACTGCGGAAAAAAGAAGGCAAGTTTTGGCAACTGAAACGAAACCGTGAATTGTGCTTGAACAATTGCGCCTGTGGAAGGACGATCAGCAGACAATCCGGAAGGAATATCTACCGCGACTTTTATTGCTTTGGCTTGATTGATCGATTCAATCGCAGTAGCATAAATCCCTTCTGCCGGGCGAGACAGGCCTGAGCCAAAAATCGCATCGATGATCACCTCGGTTTTACCAAAATCCAGTTGTGTGCTTTCCGTTACGTTGATGCACTTTACTTTTAAAGGCAATCGTTCTAAGTTGATTTTGAAGTCAGCCGTCTCGGCAGAGGAACCTCGGATAATGAAAACCTCTAGGGGATAACTCCATTCGCACAACATCCGTGCGATGCCCAGGCCATCGCCACCATTGTTGCCTGTGCCACACACCACAGCGATTTTTTCGGTTGCCCGGAATTTGGTTACAAACCACTGGGCAAAAGAACTGCATGCACGCTCCATCAGATCAATTGAGGCTATAGCCTCTTGCTCGATGGTGTATTGATCGAGGAGTTTGGTTTGGGAAGAAGTGAGAATTTTTTGCATGAAAGCAATTCGTGGAAAACACATTCAAGTTAAGAAGGAAATTTTACTTTGGTTTCATTTTTTGCTTGAGCAAAAGCACACGTCTCAAATGCGCTGGCGGCTAAAGCACGGCCTTAGGATGTTTTGGATAAAACGACCAAAAACCTTTAGTTACATATTCTTTACCCCCTTGCCTTATTGAAAATGAAGGTATCCAAACCTTTTGCGTTTCCAAATAATGCTTCTTGTCTTTTTTTTTGAAATTCTTGGTGTGGTAACCCAATTGTATAAAGATTCACTTTAAATTTTTCGTTGCTATCCAAAATGGTTTGCACTTGGCGTTCTTTCAAGCCGTAGCGGTTGCCTATTTTAAAAATAACTGCTCTCTCCTTTTCGTGCACGTGTCCATCTGCCTTGGCCAATGCCATCAGGTTTTTAATGTGGTCTTTTTTGTAGGATAAGTATTGGTTTTCGAAGAAGCCTATCGTAGCGATTTACGATTTAAGATGTACGATTTACGATTTTTGAATTCTTGACTACCGAATTTACTCCACCCAATCCGCTACAAATAAATTGGTGTTTCGTGTTCCTCCGTTGTTTCGGTTGGACGAGAAAATGATTTTCTTTCCATCAGGCGAGAACATCGGGAAGGAATCAAATACTTTGTCATACGAGATTTGCTCAAGGCCAGTGCCATCTTCATTTATCATGAAAAGATTGAACTCAAAACCTCTTTTGCCTTTGTGGTTTGAACTAAATATAATTTTCTTTCCTGCTGGGTGATAGAAAGGTGCCCAATTGGCTTTACCCAATTTGGTAATTTGCTTTAAGTCTGATCCATCGGCATTGCAAACAAATATTTCCATTTCCGTGGGTGCTACCAGCCCTTGCTTCAGGTAATCAAGGTATTCTTTTTTGGCTGCTTCGGTGGTAAATCGTGAGGCCCGGAAAACAATTTTCTTTCCATCGGGTGAAAAGAAAGCTCCGCCATCGTAACCAATCTCATGGGTGATTTGCTTCACGTTTTTTCCGTTGATATCCATGGTGTACAAATCTAAATCGCCATTGCGAGTGGAGGTGAACACAATCTTATCTCCTTTGGGTGAAACGGTTGCCTCGGCATCATAGCCAGGTGTGTTGGTCAGTTGCTTGACGATTTTACCATTTTTATCGGCCACAAAAATATCATACGAATCATAAATGGGCCATAGGTATTTTCCACCGGGCGTGCGCTCTACATCTTTTGGGCAATCTTTTCCACCCAAGTGAGTAGAGGCATATAAAATGGACTTATTTCCAGGAAGGAAAAAAGAGCAAGTGGTTCTCCCCTGCCCTGTGCTAATGAGTTGCGGCTTGGTTACACCATGTTGCAAGTTCATTCCCTCGATGGGCATATAAAAAATCTGGTCGCAGTTTAAACCCCACGCTTTATTGTTGGATTGAAAGCTCACCATTTTACTGTCAAAGCTCCAATACGCCTCGGCATTGTCGCCTCCAAAAGTAAGTTGGCGTAGATTTTTAAAGTGCTTCTCTTTGGAGTAATGAACGGAGTCCTCAGGACTTGTCGAAGTTACATTAGAATCCGTAAATGAGAAAAGGAAAAACAAGGAGATAAATCCAACAACGGCAACTAATTTCATATTTAATCAATCAAACTTTAAGCTCCAAAGTTATCCAATCCCGCCTACTGCTTACTGCCAAACTGCCTACTTTTTTTTCAAGCTGCTTTCTTGGCTTCCTCTTCTTTCAATGTCCTTCTTAAGATTTTGCCCACATTTGTCTTTGGCAATTCTGTGCGAAACTCAAAATACTTGGGCACCTTATAGTTCGTCAGGTTTTCGTGACAGAATTTTTTAAGCTCTTCTTCCGTAAGGCTTTGGTCTTTCTTCACAATAAAAACTTTAATCACTTCACCCGACTTGGCATCTGGCACGCCAATGGCTGCCACCTCCAATACCTTGGGGTGACCCGCCATTACATTTTCAATTTCGTTGGGGAACACGTTAAAGCCAGAGACTTTAATCATATCCTTTTTTCTGTCCACGATTTTGAAATAGCCTTCTGTATCCATCAAGCCAATATCACCCGTGCGAAACCAGCCCCCCGGAAAGAATACTCCTTCATTGTCTTTTTCCCAATAGCCGCGCATTACTTGTGGGCCGCGTGCACAAATCTCCCCGGTCTCTCCTTGGTTTACTTGTTTTCCATCATCATCAAAAATTGCCACTTCCGTGCTTGGCATAGGGATGCCAATAGTTCCGCGCTTATGACCACCCGTTAAAGGATTGCAACAAAGTACTGGAGATGTTTCACTTAATCCATACCCTTCTACTAACGGGCTTTTCGTAATCTCTTGCCAGCGAATGGCTACAGCATCTTGCACGGCCATACCACCGCCTACTGCCCCTTTCAATTTTGAAAAATCACACGCAGCAAAATCAGGATTGTGAATCAATCCGTTGAAGAGTGTATTCACACCTGTGATAATCGAGAATTGGTATTTCTTAATTTCCTTTATAAACCCTGGCAAGTCGCGCGGGTTGGTAATCAATACATTGCGCAGACCCTGCGTGTACATTAGCACTCCATTCACCGTAAGGGCAAAGATATGGTACAGCGGCAACGCAGTAATGACCACTTGTTGTTCATTCGTATCAATCAAGGGCTTGAACCAATGGGTAATCATCATATTATGCGCAATGATATTGCGATGCGAGAGCTGCGCTCCTTTTGATATGCCTGTGGTGCCTCCGGTGTATTGCAGTACGGCCACGTCTTCAATATCGATAGCTGGTTTTTTTAGCGTGAGGCCAGCTCCTTTCGCTAATGCCGACTTGAATGAAATTGTGTTTGGGATATGGTAGGCTGGCACAAGCTTCTTTACATTCTTCACTACAAAATTTACGATTGCACCCTTCACCAATCCGAGCATATCGCCCATTTGAGTGACAATGATGTGCTTGGCAGGAACACGCTCCCTAATTTGTTCTAAGCTATGAGCAAAGTTGGCAACAATAACAATGGCAGAAATGCCCGCATCTTTAAATTGGTGCTCCATTTCACGTGGAGTGTAGAGCGGGTTGGTGTTCACCACAATCAATCCCGCTTTGAGCGAGCCAATCATGGCAATTGGAAACTGCAATAGGTTGGGCATTTGTATGGCAATTCGTTCACCTTTCTTTAAACCCAATTCGTTTTGAAGATAGGCAGCAAAATGGGTAGAGAGCCGATCCACTTCGGCATACGTTATCTTTCCTCCCAAATTCTCAAAAGCTATACGGTTGCTGAATTTTTTAGCAGCCGTTTCAAACAATTCAACCAAAGAGGAATACTCATAAGATGCTAACTCATGGGGTGTCCCTACAGGATAGGCCTTAAACCAAGGAAAATCTTTTGTCATAGGAATTGATGTAAAAATCAAAACCAAAATAGAACAAAAAAGTTAGTGAAAGCAATCGTTTGTTTGGACTAAAAACAAAAAACCCTGACTCGTTGGTCAGGGTTTTAGTCTGCTGTAAGGGAAGGTCTCGAACCTCCACGGAGAAGTTAGCTACAAGGCATTAAGAAAACTTTAGTGGTCAACCCATTACCTTGCGTTTGTCCTTTGCTCTCCACCCCCGAGACAGGAGGGCTTGTCTGCCAATTTCAACACCTTACATTGTAAATTATGCAACAAAGTAAAGGTTAAATAGATACTAAAGTCAATAAATACCTTACATTATTGCACTATATTTATAAATACAATATTTTTGATAAATAATTTATAAAATTCAGCATCCATCATGCCTAAAAATTACGAACTTGATAATATCGATTTGAAGATATTGGAACTGCTCATGCAAGATGCCAAACGACCGTATACGGAAGTGGCCAAGAAAGTGAATGTATCGCAAGGGACCGTGCATGTGCGAATGACGAAGATGGAGGAGGCTGGAATCATTGACAAAACCTCCCTGAGAATTAACTATGCCAATATAGGTTATGACATCACTGCATTTATTGGTATCTATCTAGAAAAGAGTGCTTTATACGAAAAAGTATTGACCAAACTCAAAGATATTCCTGAGATTGTAAACATCCATTATACTACAGGCAACTACTCCATGTTCTTAAAAATCCATTGTCGCGATACCAATCACCTGAAAGAAGTTCTACACGATAAAATGCAACAAGTAGAAGGAATTGAACGCACCGAGACAATGATATCACTAGAGGAAAGCTTGGATAGGAACTTGCGCCTCTTACTTCCTTCAAAATAGAATTTAAATTGCTCATTTGAGCCTAAGTTAAGTTGATCAAAAATCTTTGGTCAGCGAACAACAACTACGAATTATCAAAACCTACACTAAAGTAACTTTTGACTAACGAGTGCTAGGGCAGAATTGCCTCAAAAATCAATTCTTTTTTCATACAATAGCTATGTTCAGTTTGCCACGGATCGATAGATCTATGTGAATAGCACTTTTCCTATTCAATCAAAAGAGGTTTTATGAAAGATAGATAAGACCAAGAAAAAATCAGTGCGCATCTGTGAAATTTGTGGCAAAAAATCAATCCGCTTGAAACCTAAATGTTCTGTCCTCAAACTCAAATGTATTCAAATCATACACTCGCTCCGTGTATTCCACAATATTTTGTTTATCGACCATCACCACCGTAGAGCATCGCGTGCCATAGCCATTGGTTTTGATGAACATGGATGACAAGATCCTCTCACGCTCCAGCCCAATTCCCGTATCGGGCAATTGGCTGTCATCCGCTTGCTCGGTATCGTACAAAAAATTAAAAAGTGTATTTGCCGATAAATCATTTGAAGTTAACTCTTGGCCAAATTTTTCTTTTCCTCGCCTTACCTTAGGCCATGGTGTATCAAGCAAATGATTGCTCAACCCGTGCAGCCCGTTGGCAAGTTGCATTATCTCGTTTTGGTAATTGCTCAAATACCAAAGCTCATTTACATTGCCAACCACCAAATTGTAACCGTTGTATCGAAGTCTGTTAGACTCAATTTGCTGCAAATAAGTTTCTGGTTCTTCTGCCCCTTCTAAATAATCTGACACCAAATGCCCACGCGAAGGTGCATGTGGGTCAATGTTTTTGGGGTCGCGGTAGTTTGTTACCATTGCCACTCTACCATTTCTATTCATGGCCATCCACGTGCCGCAGCTTCCATCAGGCCTGCGTGCCTCCAAGTCTCTGCCGCCCACTATCGCGGGGTGGTCTTCCCAAAAATCGGCAGGTACTGTTTTGCGATTGTAAAACTCATCGCGGTTGGCTGCAATGATTAGTTTATATGTTGGATGTTTCTGAACTGCAAAAAAAATGAGGCACATGCTACATGGTGTAAAATGTAAAAAAGAACAAAAGCATGTCAAACGAGTCCCCTTTCTTTTTAAAAAACGAAAAAGCCATGCAGAAAATTACCCAAATAATTCTAATTGTGAAGGCAATAGTTGAAACGATTTTCGGTGGTAAGGGGTAATGCCCAAAGTTCTTATTCCGTTGCGATGTTCCAGCGTGGGATAACCCACGTTGGTGGCCCATCCGTAGCCGGGAAATTCGTTTGCCAATTTTTCCATCAACTCATCGCGATAGGTTTTGGCCAAGACAGACGCTGCCGCAATGGACAAATACTTGGCATCGCCTTTAATGATGCATCGATATTCTACTTCCTGATACGGACTGAAACGATTGCCATCTATCAACAGTAATTCGGGTTTCACGTTTAGCCTATCCAACGCCAAGTGCATCGCCTTAAAAGAGGCATTCAAAATATTGATTTCATCTATTTCTTGATGGCTTACTTCGGCCACGGCCCAAGCCAGGGCAGCTTGTTTGATTTCATCTTGCAAATGGTCGCGGTCGGCTTTCTTCAATTGCTTGGAGTCATTGAGCAATTTATGCTTAAAATTTTTTGGCAAGATAACCGCAGCCCCCACCACTGGCCCTGCCAAACATCCGCGGCCTACTTCATCGCAGCCAGCTTCTATCTTTTCTTTGGTATAACTTGACTTGAGCATTAGGCATAAAGTTAAAAGTTTAAAATTTAAACTTTTAACTTTAAACTTTTAAGCTAGTTATGCAAAACTCTTGGAAGACCTTACGTACAGAAGACATCTACGAAAATCCGTGGATAAAATTGGAGCAGCATCAAGTCCTGAACCCTGCTGGAGGCAAAGGCATTTATGGAAAAGTGCATTTCAAAAATAAAGCCATTGGCATTGTAGCATTGGACGAAGACGACAACACGTGGTTGGTGGGGCAGCATCGCTATGCGTTAAACGAATGGAGCTGGGAAATACCCGAAGGTGGCGGCCCCATTGGCAACGATGTATTAGAATCGGCCCAGCGCGAACTGAAAGAAGAAACCGGATTGGAAGCTGCGAGCTGGGTAATGATTTTACGCGCACACTTGTCCAACTCCGTATCAGACGAAGAAGGTTTTGTTTTTTTGGCCGAAGGATTGAAGCAAGGCAAATCAAATTTAGAAGAAACGGAGGCAGATATGAAGGTGTGGAAACTCCCATTCAAAGAAGCCTTGCAAATGGTGATGGATGGAAAAATCACCGATAGTTTAAGTGTGATGGGCATTTTAAAAGTAGCTTTACTGCGCAAGTAAAATGACTCTTTCCAACTACCGGGCAGAAGCTCGCACCAGTTTTTTGTTGGCCTATCCTGTCATGATTAGCATGCTCGGTCAAGTGATGACGGGCGTTGCCGATAGCGTAATGATTGGTTGGACAGGTGCCACTCCCCTCGCGGCTGCCTCTCTCGCAAATAGTTTCTTTGGTGTGCTTTTGTTCTTTGGAATTGGTGTAAGTTATGCCATCACGCCATTGGTAGCTGAAGCCGATGGTGCAAATGAGCCACAAAAAATTATCGATACCATTCGTCATGGCTTAATCATTAATCTAAGTGTCGGCTTGGTCCTCACCTTGTTGGTCGTATTTGGCCAGCGTACACTTTACCACATTGGGCAACCAGTCGATGTAGTGAAGTTGGCTATTCCTTATTTGCTTATCGTTACCTATTCGATTATCCCTACCATGGTGTTTCAAACCTTTCGGCAATTTGCAGAAGGAATGCAACGCACTCGCGTGGCGATGGTGATAATGATTGGCTGTAACTTTTTGAACATTTTCTTGAACTACGTATTGATTTACGGAATCTGGATCTTTCCTGAACTTGGAATGAACGGTGCAGGTTGGGCCACTTTTATTTCGCGTGTGGCCATGGCCGTTTGGATGGGCATGTATGTGTACCGCGCCAAGCGATTTGCCAACTACCGAGCTGGTTTTGCGTTTGGAAATTATTCGAAAGCATTGCTGAACAAAATGCTGCACATTGGTTTGCCCGCTGGTGCACAATTTATTTTCGAAGCTGCTGCCTTTGGGTTCTCGGCCATTATGATGGGATGGATTGGAACCGCACCACTGGCTGCCCATCAAATTGCTATCAACTTGGCTACCATCAGCTACATGACCACTTCGGGATTGGGTGCTGCCGCTACGATACGCGTTGGGATATTTTTTGGACAGCGCGACCGGAATGCCATACGAACCGCAGGGTTTACCCTCATTGGTCTCGGTCTTTTTATCATGCTGCTGTGGGGGATTTTGTTTATTGTCGGCAAGCATTTTTTGCCGTCTCTATATATTGACGATGATTTGGTGCTACAAACCGTAGCACCACTCATGATTATCGCTGGGTTCTTTCAACTCTCCGATGGCACGCAGGTGGTGTGTGCCGGTGCGTTGCGCGGATTGCAAGATGTAAAAATTCCATCGCTGTTGATTTTTATTGCTTACTGGATTATCGCTTTACCCATTGGGTACACATTGGCATTCAAATTTAATTACGGGGCGGAAGGAATTTGGTACGGGTTGTTGATTGGACTTACCTTAACAGCAAGTGCCATGGTGTGGAGGTTTCATTGGTTGAGTAACAAGATGGTGTAAAATTTTTTATATTTGAAATATGAAACCAGCTACAAACATTCAAGAAGGAAAAAGGCAAATAATAGAAAGCCTTGCGGGAATCAATGATGAGCTGCTTATCTTGGCCATTCAAAACATGATTGCTTACGCGAAGCTACGGGATGAAGAATACTTTGCCGAGAGCATTGAAGAGTATAATCAAAAGATAGATGAAGCAGTTGCAGAGATGAATGAAGGCAAATTTTTAGAGCATGAAGAGGCAATAAAAATGTTCTCATGACCTCCTCCAAACCCGTTCGCATCTCCCAAACGACCATCACCGAATTGATGATTCCGGCCTATGCAAACTTTGGTGGAAAAATTCATGGCGGCACGTTGCTTTCGCTGATGGATAAAGTGGCCTACGCCTGCGCCAGTAAACATGCTGAAACTTATTGCGTAACCGTTTCAGTAGACAAAGTAGAATTTCTTCAGCCTGTAGAAGTCGGTGAGTTGGTATCCATGCATGCTTCAGTAAATTATGTAGGCAACACCTCGCTGGTGGTGGGCATACGCGTAGAAGCACAAAATGTGAAAACAGGAATTGTCAAGCATACCAACTCTTCATTTTTTACGATGGTGGCCAAAGGAGATGACGATAAACCAACGCAGGTTCCAGAATTGATTTTGGAAAATGAAGAGGAAATAAAACGCTTCATCGAAGCCATGCGCATGAAAGAAATCAAAGCCAATGTGCGCGAACAAATGGACGATGCGAAATCAAAAATTGAAGTGGACAATGCTCGGAATATTTTGAAAGATCAGCGGTGTCAAATTAAAATTAGACTTTGAGATGGTCAATAAGTGGTGGTTGATAAGCGGTAATCGGTGTTCGGTAATAGGTGTTCAGTAATCAGTATTCGGTAAACTCCTCCTAACTACTAACTCCCTTCGCCTAACCTTTTATATTTACATTTAATATTCCTTTAAAACAATGAAACAGTTTCTAGTATTAGCTTTAATTTTTTCTGTAAAATTTTCCTTCGCCCAATACCCCCTCGTTCTCACTCAGCGCGAACAAGCCAAAGTGATTGATGATTTGTTGGAGGAGCGCTTGCGCACCGTGCTGCCAACGTTAATGCGCAGAGAAGGATTTGACATGTGGGTGATTATCTCACGCGAATACAACGAAGATCCCATCATCCGCACGATGTTACCAGCCGTATGGTTTGCAGCCCGCAGAACAACTATGCTGGTTGTTTACGACAAAGGGAAAGACAATAAAGGGAATGATCTTGGATTTGAATACCTGGCTGTGGCCCGATACGATGTAGGCAAAATCTTCAAGCGCGCTTGGGACCCTGACCGTAACCCTGACCAATGGGGACAATTAGCCAAAATCATCGAAGAACGAAATCCAAAAAAGATAGGTGTTAACAAAGCACCGTCATGGGGTCATGCGGACGGGTTGACTTCGAATGATTACGACCAACTGTTGACAGCACTACCGAAAAGATTATATCCGCTTGTAACATCAGCAGAAAAATTAGGGGTAGCTTGGCTGGAAACACGCACCGAAAAAGAAATGGTTATCTACCAACAAATTTGTCGAATTGCACATACTATCATTGCGGAAGGGTTTTCGGATAAAGTAATTCAACCGGGCGTAACAACTACCGAAGATGTAGTGTGGTGGTACAGAGAAGAAATCAAGCGCTTAAAGTTAGATACGTGGTTTCAACCCTCCGTTTCTATTCAGCGCAACGAACCGGAAGCAATTACTACCAAACGACCACAGCCTTTGGTGATTATGCCTGGTGACTTCCTTCATGTTGATTTTGGTATTACCTACTTACGTTTGAACACCGATACGCAGCAACATGCCTACATTTTAAAACCAGGCGAAACCGATGCTCCTGAATATCTAAAGAACGCCTTCAAGCGAGGCAATAAATTGCAAGACATCCTTACAGGCAATTTCAAAGAAGGCAGAAGCGGAAATCAAATTTTAGCCGATTCGCGCAAGCAAGCCATTGATGGAGGCATTACACCTTCTATCTATACACACCCCATTGGTTTTCATGGTCACGCAGCTGGCACTACCATTGGTATGTGGGACATGCAAGAGGGCGTTCCCTTTACGGGAGATTATGCCATGCATTACAACACCGCCTACTCCATTGAGTTAAACGCTTCCGTATATGTAATCGAATGGAAAAAAGAAATCAAGATACAGTTGGAAGAAGATGGTTATTTTGATGAAACAGGTTTTCGGTACATTGATGGAAGGCAAACCGAATTGATTTTAGTTCCGAAGGCTATTCCGAATGGAAAGTAAAATTTACTCAAAAGTATCACCTTTGGTTAACACCATTTTTTCTTCATCACCTCTGAGTTTGTAATCGCGGCATACTTTTTTGGGTGTGGGCCAATTGAAGGCTGTCCACAAAACGATCACCCCAAAATAAATGCTGAAAAATTCGTGATGGGTCATATACAAGCCAGCACCCATAAAAAGAGAAGTTGCCACAGAACCAGAGACTCGTAGAGTAGCTACCGAAACATACTTGTGGAGCCGAACACCCAAGCTCATCTCATTCGAAAAAGTTTTCAATCGCCTAAGCGAAAACCAATGAACAATCGTTAGGTCTAATAGTGCAAGAATCGGGAATAAAACCAATGTGATTTGTATAACATCTTCCGAAACAAGGGTAGGCTTTACTTGATTGGTAAGAACCAAATAATACACGTAAAGGAAGCCTGCCACGGGCACAAACATCATCAATAAACAGATGTTATATACCTTATAAAAATATTCAGAAAGAGAGTTATAATTCATTTCACCGCTTTTGTGCTTCAAAGCTAATTATAAATTATCTTTGCTTGAAGAAAGTAATAGACTATGGATGCCACCTCTACACTCAGTAGAAAAGAACAAGTAATTAGAATTGCTGCGCAATTATTTCGAGAGAAGGGCTATGCTGCTTCTTCCATGCGCGACTTGGCTCAAAACCTAGGAATCGAAGCGGCCAGTCTTTATTCGCATATCAAATCAAAGGAAGAAATCCTGCAAAGCTTGTGTTTTGACATGGCGGCTGAGTTTAGAAAGTCATTACAAGAAGTGGAAACCAAAAAAGTGTCTGCCAGTGAAAAATTGAAGTTGGGCATCATCGGTCATATTCAAGTGATGGCCAAAGATTTGATCGCTTCGGCCGTGTTTATGAATGAGCATCGCCATTTGAGCCAGCCATATCTTCGCGATTTTTTGTTGCTCCGTATCAACTATATCAATCGCTTTAAAGATATGATTGAAGAGGGCATCAAAAAGGGAGAGTTCAAAGAGAACATTGATAAGAAATTGGCGGTGATGACGCTCTTTTCATCTCTTAATTGGATGCCCATGTGGTACGATCCAGAAAGCAATATCATGCCCAACGAAATTGGTCAGCAACTAGCCGATATGCTGGTGAATGGGTTGAAAAAATAGGATCCTTCTTGGAAAGAAGTTTTATTATTGTTGGTTCAAATCTGTTTACAACTTCTTCTGAAGCTTTTTCATCCACTCTTCCACCGCTAAACATTAAAGTAAATTTACCTTCTTTATCTACGATCATATTGGTTGGGTGTCCAGCTACTATGCAAAACAAAGTTTGCATATTTGTCAGCACTAGGGATCGATTGAAAATAAAGAGGCTCTTTTGGACAAACTTCTTTAGGGAAGCGATGTCATCTTTGGCAAATGGCAAAAACAAAACATCCTTCTCGTACTTTTCTGCAAGTATGTTTAAAGCTAGAATTTCCGCTCGAAAGGGCACACATCCTATATACCAAAAATTGATAACTAAAATTTTCCCTTTTAATTCCGTTGATGAGAGCGTTTCTCCTTCAATATTTTCTGTAGCAAATTCAGGATTGCAGAATCTTTAGTTTATCAGTAAAAGGAAGTTTTGATGCCATTACCTTCGAGCAATCTTTGAAACACTCACTTTGGCAATACACACTTATTGAGTTTAGCGTTATGAAAAATAGAATTAACAGCTTCATTGATTTTTGATTAACCCGGAAAATCACTTTAACAATTAAAGGTAACATTATTGGCAAAAAAAATTAAACATCGTATTGGCTTCTTTGTTAAATTGCAAACGATTGTTAGGCATTGTGCTAGATCACTAAAAACCAATAATTATGTACGGGGGAGGAAATACCTTTGAAGGAATAAAAACCGATAGCGTAGCTCAAGAAGATCCAATTCTGCTGGCTGCCTTTGAGGCACGAATCGAGCGAGGGGAAAAAATTGAACCTACCGATTGGATGCCTCAGTTGTATCGCAAGCAACTCATCCGCATGATTGAGCAGCATGGGCATAGTGAAATAATAGGCGCATTACCAGAGGGCACTTGGATTACCCGAGCGCCCGGCTTCAAACGCAAAATGGCGTTAATGGCCAAAGTGCAAGATGAGGTAGGTCACGCACAACTTCTTTATAGTGCAGCAGAAACACTGGGCAAATCGCGCGAGCAAATGATTGATGATTTGATTACAGGGAAGTCAAAATACTCCAACATTTTCAACTACCCTACTTTCACATGGGCTGATTGTTGTTTCATTTCGTGGTTGGTAGATGCGGGTGCGATTGTTAATCAATTGGCCAATGCCAAAGGAAGCTATGGGCCTTATTGCCGTGCTCTGGATAGAATTTGTGCAGAAGAATCTTTCCATTTAAAATATGGACATCACTGCGTGATCTATTTAGCGAGCGGCACGAAAAAACAACGCGACATGTTTCAGGAAGCCTTGAACCGTTGGTGGCCTCCTATGATGCACTTTTTTGGACCATCAGACAAAATTTCTACACATACCGAGATATTGATGAAGTGGAAAGTGAAAATGGGCACCAACGATGACATGCGCAATCAGTTTTTGGATATGTACGTTCCTAAAATTTGGGAGCTTGGTTTTGTGATACCCGACCAAAACTTGAAAAAGAATACAGAGAGTGGCAAGTGGGAATACACCGAACCTGATTGGGAAGAATTTAAACGTGTGATCAATGGGGATGGCCCATGTAACAAAGAAAGACTAGAAGTTAGACGCATTGCGGAAGAACGCGGTAAATGGGTGAGAGAAGCATTGAAAACGCCCAAGACCAAGTATGTAATGCCGTTGGCATAAATCATTTTCGATTTTAGATTTACGATTTGCTGTTGAAATAGAATCAGCACACTAAATCAAAATTCTAAAATCACAAATCTAAAGTCACAAATCTTGAAGTCCCTAGACCCCCGCGTAACCCGACTGCCACACATTGGTGAAGCAGGAAAAATTGTCCCGAAAGTTTCGTTGGATCAGTTTGGAACGTTCGAAGTTTTCGTGCAACCCAAAGAAGGCAAGCCGTTTCAACACGAAGGCATTGTTCATGCACCTAACCTAGAGTTGGCCTACATCCTAGCAAAAGAAACCTTTACCCGAAGGTTTACGTGTGCTTCATTGTATGTAGTGGAGACGCGCGAGGTGTTCGTTTCTCCCCTTACCGAAGGAAACCAAAATGTCTATGACTTATTGGATGATGTTAAAGATGGTGATGGCAAAAAGGATTTTGAAATTTATCATTTGACCAAACGCGGTAAGCAGCACATCCATGTTGGCAGCGTTGTCGCTACATCCGCGCCAGGAGCGATGAGCAAAGCAAAAAACAAATTTAACCAAGGAAAAACCGTTTACAACGTGTGGGCGATTGATCGAAAAGCCATTCGATTCACCTCGGATGATGACAAAGATTTGTGGTTGACGCTGCCCGAAAAAAAATTCCGTGATGCGGCTGAATACAAGGGTGGTGATAAATTGACAAGTTTTTTGGAAAAGAGTAGCTTTATAAAAAAGTAATGATATGATTACGAAAGAAGAAATTAAAAATGAAAACATGCTTGATTGATGGCTTATTTACTCGACACAAATATTTGTATTTACCTTCGTAAAGATCAATCTCTCAAACTGAGTTGATGGCCTAAAAATTGAAAATTGGACAAAGAACTAGAAATGGAAAACCTACCCCTCAGAGAACTTCTTTACAAAATGGCCGATGACCAACTAATTCTTGGACATCGCAATTCTGAATGGACAGGCTTTGGGCCATTGCTCGAAGAAGACATTGCCTTCTCGTCCATGGCGCAAGACAAGGTAGGGCACAGTTTGGCTCTTTATACATTGCTTCATCAACTAGGAGAAAGTGATCCTGATACAATTGCCTTCACCCGCAATGCAAATCAATTTCACAACTCCATCTTAACGGAATTACCCAATCAAGAATACGATTTCAGTTTGATTCGTCATTTTTTGTACGATATAGCCGAAGCATTGAGATTTGAATTACTGACAAATTCATCGTATGAGCCATTGGCACAAGTGGCCAAAAAAGTGCGGGGAGAACTTCGCTACCACACCCTCCACGCCAAAACATGGATCACCCAGTTGGGCTCAGCTACCGAAGAAAGCATTGGCCGTCTACAAAAATCATTGGAGAATGCCATGCCCTATGCCTTGGGTATTTTTGAAGAATCGCTTTATGAAAAGGAAATCATCGCCACCGAAATTTTTGCTGGCGAAGCGGAGTTAAAAGAAAAATGGCTCTCAAAGATTGAAGAGATAATCTCGCAAACCAGCTTACAATTACCTGATTGGAAAATTGTACAACCTATTTATGGGGGAAGAATTGGCAAGCACAGTGAGCACCTACAGCCTCTGTTGGATGAGATGAGTGAAGTGTTTCGGATTGATCCAGGGGCAGAGTGGTAATTATTATTTCGGAAGACTGAAAGTTGACTTAAGCTCCCAGACTTCCAGACTTCCGGACTTAAAAAAACATCAATGAAACACGTAACCACCGAACTCCATTTCATCACCCTCACTTACGCACAGCACATTGCGCAACTTCCTGAAGTTGATTTTTCTGCGAAGCCATTCCCCACTAAATGGAGCAAGAAAGAAGTGCTCGGCCACCTCATCGACTCAGGTGAAAACAATTTAAGAAGATTTATTTGCGGACAATACGAAACACCGACTCCTAAAATAAAATACAACCAAGACTTTTGGGTAGCCGCGAATCAATATCAAAGCACACCATCCAATGATGTCATTGAAAACTGGCGATTGATCAATCTTAAAATCTGTCGCGTGCTGCAGCACATGCCAACCGAAAACTATTTAAAGACCTGCGACTTTGGTGATGGGAAATTTCTGACATTAGAATGGTTGGCCATCGATTACGTCAAGCACTTGAAGCATCACCTCAATCAAATCATTGCCAACTCATTTGCTATTGTCTATCCATGATAACGTCCATCAAAGAAGTTTACGAATGGCTAGAAGAGGTAAATGATCCGGAGATACCCGTATTGTCGTTGGTGGATTTGGGAGTCATCACAGAAGTGGAAGTGGATGGAGAAAAAGTTTCGGTAGAACTAACACCCACCTTTGCTGGATGTCCCGCCATGGAGGTAATGAAGAATGAAGTCATCGAAAAGTTAAAAAGCAAAGGGATCAGCAATGTATCCGTCAATGTCTCCTTTCGGATTCCGTGGTCGTCTGATTTTATTTCTGAAAAGGGAAAAAAAGCACTCAAGCAATTTGGATTAGCGCCACCACCCTCCAACAAAGTATTTCACGATTTGGAAATTCTTGAAAGTGCAATCTGTCCACGGTGCGAGGGTGAAAATACCGAACTTAAGAATCCTTTTGGCCCAACGTTGTGCCGCGCCATTTACTACTGCCACACTTGCCACGAAGCCTTTGAGCAATTCAAACCGCTATAAATGTCAGAAAACTTACATGTTTGTAATTTTTTGAGCAAAACCTTTTTTCTTTGCCGACCGTATAGCTTAAGTCCATGAATAGTACCCGTATCCACTTTATCTTTTTGGCATTTTCTGCAGCTGCTTTATTGAGCTGTGGCCGCTCTGCAACCTCTACTGAAAAAACCAGTTTTTCAACTGCCGATTCTCTTACCGATCGGTATCTAAGTCTGCAAGACACGTTGGTACATGTGTGGAACAAACTGATCCATGACGAAAATGAGAGAATCCGTGCGATGGAAAAAGTACTGACCGAGCTAAATAAACAATCCGGAGAGGCTTCCTTAAGTTCTTTAGAAACTCGGTTTGGGCAAATCAAAGAATTAAGGATAACGCCCAAAACGCTTTCCAATCCTAATGTGCTAGAGGAATATGACTTTGCACATGAATCACTCATCAGCGAATTGATGACAGCGTCCTCCAATCTATCCATTATCAATCAACCATCTTTTCAACAATTGCTCGATAACATTAAAATTACGGAAGGCCAGATAAACCTGAACCGCTCCGATTATGATAGCATTGCGCAAGCCTTCAATGCTTTTTTAAAAAAACATAAGTCGACCCTAAAGCAGATTGACCAAACCTGCAATCTGGAGCAACGTTATCTTTTCAATTCAGTGGTAAAAAAATGAGGTTGTCTCCAAAGTAGAGACAGTCTTTTTTATCAAGAAGTCTTTGTTGGTTTTTATGAAGGGTGTTTTTTTCGAGAGAAAAATGGTGGATGATTTTATGCCTCTAGCTTAATCAGGTTGTGTGCTAAAGCAAGTAATCTGGGTATTTATTTCGCCTTTTACTAGCCGTTTGAACATAAACTTTTTGAAGTTTTTGTTATGCTTGATGTTGGCAAAAACATGTTCCACATCCAGCTGCTCTTTGTGTTTGCGATAGATAATTCCTTGCTCGCTTTTCAATCTCAGGTCAGCTTGTTGCTTTAGTTCTCTCAAGGAATGGTTGATAATGTCTTGCCCCTGATCATAAAACTAAATTATCGCTCTTGAAGGGGTCGACATTTTTAAAATGTTGATTACGGCCAAAATGATTGTGTAGGCCGCCCATTGAAAGTTCATTTGAAAAGTCTGGTCAAAGATGGACATTAAATGGTGCACATCAAGTAGCCAACCTCAGTACTGCCCAGTGTAGTGGCGAATGGAAAGAGTCAAGAACTTGAGCCGAAACCCTAACTTAAACTAATGTAAAACTGTCGTACGCCAAGTGAAATATGACACATCAATCATTCCATATTTCGTGTTAACTTTGAAAAGATTACTATGGAAAAGACTGTAAAACTATCGGCCATATTGGTAGCCAACCAATTGGATATTAAAGGCCTTAAGGCTTTTTTAGAAATCAAACCTGCTTACGATTCCTCTACCGAATTGTTGTATAGCTTCGGCAATAACCGTTACCAATATTTCTTTAATTATGGTGTGATTGTGTTCTCCGGCCATTCAGAAGAAGAAATCAAAATAGCAGTAAAGGCGATTCAGCCATACCTCAAAGATCCCAACAACAACTGGTTGCGCGATGACCACGAAATCAGTGTGCAGCCGGGCAACATGGAATTTGAATTCGACCAATTGATTGTTGACCACCTGGATACCAAAGTGATGCGCATTGCCATGTTCAACTTGGCCCAGTCGGTTGCCCTCGATCACTACCATGTCATCACCGAAAATTCGCTCAGCGAAATAAAAGAATTTGCCCGCGACTTGGAGCGTACAGGTAAACTAAGCATTGGCAGGCGAGAGATGATCAAGTTCATTGGCAAAGCGTTGAATACCCAAAACGATATTGCCGACAACATATATATTTTCGATGCGCCCGAGCAAGTGTGGGACGATGAATATTTGGATAAGCTGCACAAAGGGTTGATGAAGCATTTTGATTTGCGTGTGCGCTTCAGTGAGATTGAATACACTTTGCGCATCATTGAAGATAACCTGAGCGTATTCAGAGAAATCTCGCATCAACGCGAAAGCAGCATATTGGAGTGGATTATTATCGCGTTGATTCTGGTGGAGGTCTTAAATTTGTTTGTTGATAAAATATTAAAATGAGTCATCGCCAAGGATTATTCCTCAACTTTGATATCAAGACCCAGCCCGATGAGGTAGCCTGCGGCCCTACGTGCCTGCACGCACTTTATGAGTTTTATAAAGACCCTATCTCACTTAAGGAAGTGGTGCAAGAAGTAAAGCAATTAAAGAACGGTGGCACCTTGGGCGTGATGCTCGGCAACCACGCCCTGAAGCGTGGGTACAAAGTGCATATCTATACTTACAACCTAACGGTATTTGACCCTACGTGATTTGAGCTGCCCCAAGGCAAAATCATCGCGAACTTGAAAAAACAAATGCGCTACAAGTTCAGGAGCAATAAACGAAAGGTGGCATCGAAAGCATACATCGAATTTTTGAAAGCGAGCGAAAAAATTTTTCATCATGAGCTAGACGAAAACCTAATTAAAAAATACTTAAAAGGTATTGAAGACAAAATTTTAAGAGATGAATTGTATGATATCATAATGGAAGTATTTTTGAATAAAATAAAGACAAAGTAATGACCCAGCCCACACGCATCCATTTGTTTCAAGGTTACGGAATTGAGCTAGAATACATGCTGGTCGATAAAGAAACATTGGCCATCAAGTCCATTGCTGATGAAGTGTTGAAACACGAGCTCGGAAGTTACGGAAGTGACTTTGAGAATGGTATGGTAACTTGGTCGAACGAGTTGGTGCTGCACGTGATTGAATTAAAATCAACTCGGCCAGAAAATAATTTCAATGCGCTAGAAAATGCTTTCGTGGATGATGTGCGGAGGATTAATGCCATCTTGTATAAATGGAATGCCATGCTCATGCCCACGGCTGCGCATCCGTTTATGAATCCGCTCACCGATACCAAACTATGGCCGCACGATAGCAACGAAGTATATGATCTGTACGATAAAATTTTTAACACCAAAGGCCACGGTTGGTCGAACTTGCAAAGCACTCATTTGAATTTGCCTTTTTATGACGATGAAGAGTTTGCCAAACTTCATGCTGCTGTACGTTTAATCTTACCCATTCTGCCTGCACTTTGTGCTAGCTCTCCTATTTTAGACGGAAGATTAACGGGCACGTTAGATACTAGGCTCAGCTATTATAAAACAAACCAATCCAAAATACCATCCATCACAGGTCGCGTCATTCCAGAAGCTATTTTTTCTAAACGAAATTATTTGAACCAAGTGTATGAAAAAATCAAAACCGACATTGCCCCTTACGACACAAAAAATATTTTAAATCCAATTTGGGTGAATTCGCGCGGAGCCATTCCTCGGTTTGATAGAGGCTCGATTGAAATACGGTTGATGGACATTCAAGAATGCCCAACGGCCGACATGGCAATAATTGAATTGGTCATTGAAACCTTAACGGCATTGACCAACAATAAATTCATTGACTTTGAAGAGCAAATGAAATACAAAACAGAAGGCTTGGTGCAGGTATATGCAAGAGTATTGACCACTGGGCTTTTTACAGAGATTGACGCCCCCGAGTACTTAAAGGTTTTTGGTCTTACAGCAACTTGCACCGTACGCGAACTTTGGCAAATAATTATTGATAAACTTGTTGCTGCGGGTAACACGGCATTGGAAAAATGGAAGCCAGAACTCTCCGTCATCCTCAAAGAAGGTTCACTTTCTGAACGCATCATCAAAGCACTCGACAACGATCACTCGCCCAAAGCGATTGCTAAAACTTATCGCCAATTGAGCGGTTGCTTGGCGCAGAATAAGATGTTTATACCGTAACTAGACTTTCCTTATCCTTGTAAAAGCAGAAAATCATAAACCCCGAAATATCAAAATGTCATTTTGATATTTCGGGGTTCGTATTTACCTTTGATGCATGATTAAGCGGAAAATAGAAAAGCAATTAAAGCAGCTGATCCAACAGTTTCCATCGGTTTGCGTATT
Source organism: Chryseotalea sp. WA131a (assembly GCA_025370075.1). Taxonomy (NCBI): domain Bacteria; kingdom Pseudomonadati; phylum Bacteroidota; class Cytophagia; order Cytophagales; family Chryseotaleaceae; genus Chryseotalea; species Chryseotalea sp. WA131a. The sequence continues at coordinate 1,446,719 of CP073016.1, forward strand.
AGGACCTCGGCAAGTGGGCAAAACCACCTTGGCGAAACGGTTAGCGCAAACAGTAAAGAAACCTGTTCTCTATTTAGACTTAGAGCGACCAACTGATAGATTAAAATTGCAGGATGCTGAGTCGTACTTGGCGCAACATGCAGATAAGTGCGTGATCATAGACGAGGTACAATTTATGCCCAGTCTCTTTCAAGTACTGAGACCGTTGATTGACGATAAGCGACTGGCCGGTCGATTTTTATTGACAGGCTCTGCTTCGCCTGAATTGATAAAAGGAGTTTCAGAATCATTAGCTGGAAGAATTGGATATGTAGAGTTATCACCTTTTACGTTTTTGGAAACAGGCAATAAACCCATACTAGAAAAGCATTGGTTCAGGGGTGGCTTTCCATCTTCCTATTTATCAAAGCGTGCTGATAGCTCTATTCGGTGGCTAGATTTTTTTATTAAATCCTATTTGGAAAGAGATCTAAATATGATTTACAATATCAACTTCACTAGGAGTACCATGCAAAAAATGTGGACGATGATCGCACACTTTCATGGCAATATTTTGCAATCAGAAAATTTTGCTCGATCATTAGGTGTAACAGGCCCTACAGCTACTCGGTACTTTGATTTTTTGGAAGGGGCGTTCATCATTCATCGGCTACCAGCATACTCACATAACTCCAAAAAAAGATTGGTCAAATCGCCCAAGCTTTACTTGAGAGATTCAGGTGTGCTGCATCGGCTTTCTCACTTTTCCGATATGGAAGACCTGAAATCGAACGTGATTGTAGGCAATTCTTGGGAGGGATATGTGATCGAGCAAATACTCAACACCAAACCCGATTATTTGCGGATCTATTATTATAGAACGCACGATGGTGCTGAAACGGATGTTGTACTTGAGAAAGGGAATAAGGTAGTGGCTTGTATTGAAATCAAGTATAGCAATGCGTCCATTCTTTCAAAAGGATTTTATATTGGTTTACAAGATTTAAAATGCAAAAGTGGTTTTGTTATCACTCCTGCTTCTGAAGACTATGTCAATGGGCAAGGGGTTAGATTCTGTTCGCTGATGGACTTCCTAAAAAAATACCTGGTTGCCCTATAGAACTACGTATATCAACTTCTAAATATTAAAATAGCACTTTGATATTTCGGAATTCATGATTTAACCATACACCCATCTCATCAACGTTATCGAAGCCAAGTAAATTAACGCAATCGATACGAGATTAAGCCAAATGCCTGCCTTCATCATGTGTTTCACCTTCATGTGGCCGCTTGAAAACACTATGGCATTGGGCGGGGTAGCCACGGGAAACATAAAGGCCATACTGGCGCCCATGGTCACGGGCATGCCCATCAAAATCGGGTCGATGCCCAAGTTGGTGGCAATACCAAATACTACGGGCAAAAAAATCTGAACGAGGGCTACATTGCTCATTAGTTCTGTAATGAAAACAGATGCGGTGATCAATCCAAACAACAACCAATTGGTAGAAGGACTGTTCGCGGCAATCTTCGCTCCCACCGCCTGAATGATGCCAGCGTTTGAAAGCCCTTGCGCCAAGCACAATCCTCCGCCAAACAAAATCAAAATACCCCACGCCATTTTTTCGGTATCACTCCACGTTAATAGAAACCGAATGTTCTTTACATCGATTGGAATGATGAACATCAACAATCCGCCCATCATGGCCACATTGGTATCGTTGAGCATTTCTTTTTTGAGTAACAGGTTAAGTGGTTGCTGAAATATCCACAGCAAACAAGTGATAGAAAAAATCACCATCACTAATTTTTCTTCTTTGCGCAGAACTCCCAGTTCTTTAAGTTTTGATTTTATCAGTTCATCGCTCCCGCGTACTTTCTCGATTCCATTTTTGAATAAAAGTGAAGTGATGATGAAATACATGGCAATCAGAAGTACCACCATAATGGGCACACCCACCAGCATCCATTTTCCGAAATCAAGTTTTTGATGATAGAACTGATCGAGCAAACCCGCAAACACAACATTGGGTGGCGTGCCGATGATGGTGCCGATACCTCCAATGCTAGAAGAATAACCCACAATCAACATCAAACCAATGGCAAAATTGCGTTCTCCCTTCGGTAAATTTTCATGTGAGGCAGAAGGATCGCTCTTTAAAAGATTAATCACTGAAAGAGCTATCGGTAGCATCATCATGGCGGTGGCGGTATTGCTAATCCACATACTAATGAAAGACGTAGAAATCATGAAGCCCAAAATGATTCCGTTACCGGAAGTACCAGTAATTTTTATGAGATTGAGTGCGATGCGTTCGTGCAGTCGATGCTTCTCTAACCCCAACGCAATCATAAAACCACCCATGAACAAAAACACAATGGGGTTGGCATACGGTGCTGCGGCCTCGCTCATTTTCATTACGCCCATGAACGGAAACAATACCAATGGAAGCAACGCAGCGATGGCAATCGGCACGGATTCCGTCATCCACCAGATAATGATCCATGCTGCTAAGGCCAGTACTTTTCCGGCTGATGGAGAGATGAAGGATTCACTGATGGTATCGATTAGGATAAAAAAAATAATGGGGCCGGCCAGAAAACCCGTTAATTTTTGCCAATCTGTTTTCGATTCAGTCATGTATCATTTTTTTTACCGCAAAGCTCTCAGAGTTTAGCGGAAGTTTCTCTCCAAACAAAAAAGCGAAGGTTACCCCTCGCTTTCATAACGTGTATTCGAAGATCATCCTTGTTGTTGTCCTCCACCACCTTCACCCTTGGGATTAGCCGGCTTTACTACAATGGTGCGACCATCCAATTCAGTTTCATTCAATGCTGCAATGGCGGCTTGGGCTTCGGCATCTGTGGCCATTTCCACAAAACCAAATCCTTTTGAACGGCCCGTATCGCGATCTTTTACAATTTTGGCAGACGTAACCTGACCAAACTTGGCAAAGGCCGCCTCGAGATCTTCACGCCTTGTCTTAAAGTTTAAGCGAGCAACAAATATGTTCATAGTACTTAAGTAATTAGTGAATACTAAACATGGTTGTTTGAACCACTACAAAATAGGAAATTATTCTGAACAATTTCAAGTGATATTTTTTAGTTGAACTTTTTTCATCGTGTTATTTAATATTTACAGTTAACTTGATGAAAAATCAATTCCATGGAAAAATTAGAACACATTGGCATAGCTGTAAAAAACCTGAACGAAGCCAACAAGGTATTTGCCACTCTGCTGGGCAAGCCTCATTATAAAATCGAAGAAGTGGCCAGCGAAGGTGTGCGTACTTCTTTTTTTGACGTAGGCGGTTTAAAAATTGAACTATTGGAGGCCACGCGTGCCGATTCGCCCGTGGCAAAGTTTATTGAAAAAAGAGGCGAAGGAATTCACCATTTAGCGTTTGCAGTCGATAACCTAGAAGCCTGTATGGCCGATGTATCGGAAAAAGGTTTTCGTCTGCTCGCGGATAAACCCAAAGACGGTGCCGACAACAAACGAATTGTCTTTCTTCACCCAAAAAGTACCAGCGGAATGCTGGTGGAAATGTGTGAGGAGAAAAAATACCAATAATCCTTTACCATTATCGGAATTGAAAAACGATTGGCAGAATCAATCTTGTAGAAACGTTTTTGCCATTATATTTTCCTGGAATCCAATTCCCTTTTGTTGAAAAGAGGGACTTTAATATTCGTTTCTCTGTCGCTTTGTCAAGGGTAACCAAAAACTGAGGATCTTCTATTTCACCTTGGCTTGTTATAATAAACCGAACAAAAACTTTCCCGTGCATACCTTTTAGACGTGTAATAAACGGATAGGTGAGATCTTCTTGCAGAAATTCATATAGTTTTTTATATCCACCTTTGTAAGAGGCAGTATCCTCTGGAAAATAATAAATTCCGTTTTCTGCAATTCTGTTTCCGTCTTCATAAAGTTTCAACTCAGGCTTTTCAGAACTCTTCATTTTCTCGATCCAATCTGCTTCACGAACATAACAGAGGCATTTCCCTTCAAAGAAATTACCTTCTATAGAAAATGAAATTTTTTGAAATGAATCGATAAGATTTGCTTTATCTATCTCACGCCCTGTGCTATCCCAATACTGCCATTTACCTACTCTAGCATCTTTTACTAGTGAACCCGAGGCCATTCTAGTGCCATTTGAGTAATAATAAATAAACTCACCATCCTTTATACGTCCATTTTTTGACTTGGCAATTCCAGTAGTAAATAGCTGACCATTTTTGTAGTAATCAGAGATTAAGTAGGTAAACCTCTTTTGTGGATTATCTTTTGAAATCCGTTTGATCGTATAGTCATTCTCAGAAAGAAAATTTTCACATAGACCCAGATAAAAAAATCTTTCTTGACCAAATAACCTGGAATGAAGGGTTAGAAAAATGAAAAGGAGGACATACTTCATGGACGTCAAAATTCTGTATTTCTTCATGTTCAATTTCATTCCATATTCCACTTCAATGAGTAATCCATTATCTTGCAACAAAAACGCCTGGGTAATTCGCTACAGATTTCTGTTTCTGATAAACCAGTTTTCCATTCACCCATACCATTTCAATGCCTGTGGAAAGTGCTGCATGGTTGGTGATGGGTGCATTGTCCAACACCGTAACTGGATCAAATAAAACCAAATCAGCAAAATAGCCGGGCGCAATCAAACCTCGCTGTTTAATTCCCAGTTGCTCGGCTGTCTGGCTGGTCATTTTGCGTACAGCGGTTTCAAGTGGCATCAGCTTTAGGTCGCGCACATACTTTCCTAAGAAGCGTGGGAAAGCACCAAACCCTCTTGGGTGTCCTTCCATCGCACCATCGGAACAAATGACGGAGTAATCCCACTTCAAAAAGTTTTGGATGTCTTCTTCACTCATGGAAGTAGCCACAATGGAGCCACTCATTCCAGGGGCAGAAGTTTCTCGGATTACACGCAACAAACCACTGGCTACACTTTCGTTATTTAAGGAAGCAATTTCGCTGATGGTTTTGCCTTCATACTTTGCATTGGGCGGATAGTGTGTCATCACAGAAGCCGAAGGATCAAACAATTCTTGTGTGGCAAACTCAGCACTTTTTAAATTCTCAAAATCTTTCTTGGGAAACAAAACACGTGGCGTTGAACTCCACATGCTGTACGGATAAACATCTGCGGTAACATTGATGCCTTGCGCGCGCGCAGCCAGCAATGCAGCCAGGTACTTGCGGCTATTACCCCACTTGCTACGCATAGCAATTTTGAAATGCGAAATTTGTACGGGTATTTTAGCTTCTCGTCCGATAGAAATAATTTCATCCAGTGCCTCATCAATGTTGATGTCTTCGCTGCGGATGTGGCTAATGTATCGTCCGCCTTTTTCTGCCGCTACTTTCGCCAGCTCAATTACCTCTTCACGATTGGAATAAAAGGCCGATTCGTATTCTAACCCAGTAGCCAAGCCCAACGAACCTTTATCTAATTCTTTCGCCAAAATACTTTTCATCGAATCGACTTCTGCTTTTCTCGCAACTTGAAACAATCGTTGCTTCATCACCTCTCTACGCAAGGTAGAATGCCCCGTGTAAGAGGCAATGTTTACGCTGATGGGGTTTGCTTGTATCATTGCTTTGATTGAATCGATGGGTGCTGAACCTCCATCTTGCCCCACCACAATGGTGGTGATGCCTTGGTTGGTAGCTGCAATAGCGTGTGGATTTTCTTTGAGACCCCAATCATGGTGACTATGGCTATCTATAAACCCAGGCGCTAGCACCATGCCTTTGCCGTCAATCGCTTCTTCATTTGGAAACTTTCGCAAATTACCAACACCTTGTATTCGATTGTTCTGAATACGAACACTTGCTTGATAAGCAGGCAAGCCAGTGCCATCAATGAGTAATACATTGGATATCAAAAAAGTTTGGGGAACGGAGTACGGTTTTCCCTCCCACGCATTTTTAATCAATTGATGAGCTTGGGAATTGCCAGAGTTGTCTAACAAAATAATCGATTGATTTTTATCGATGTATCGAATGATGATGGTGCGAAAGGCAGCCCACCCACCGGTGTGCAATACCGTTTTCCCAACTTGCTCGATGCCCCAGCCAAAACCGTATTGGGTAGCTTCACCATTCAGCAATTTGCCAGGCGTTATTGCTTCTTTAAAAGTAGATTGCTTCACCAACCTATCGGTGTACAAAGCTTGGTCCCACTTATACAAATCTTCTACCGATGAATATACATTTCCATCACCTACAATACCATCTACACGAACCAAATCATCAAGTATATTCTTATCACTCTCCCAATGAAAACCAAACACGCGTGATTTTGGATGTGATTTCATTTTAAGATGATAAATGTAACTGTCTTTCATCTTCAGCGGCACGGCAATATATTTTTGAAAGAATACATCAGGTGACATACCTGACACTTTTTCAACAACGGAAGCAAGCGTTGTATAATTGGTATTGCAATATTCCCATTTCTCACCCGGTTGGAAACTAAGCGGAATTTTTTTGTATGCTAGTAATTCCAGCATCGACTGGTTGGTAAGTGTGTCTAATAAATTCATTCCGTTCAACGCAATATCAAAATACTCCGGCAACCCCGAGGTCTGGTTCATCAAATGACGAATAGTGACGAGTGGGTAAGGAAAGATGGGCAAATACTTTTGCACGGGGTCCTCGTAATGCAGTTTGCCTTGTTCTTTTAGCATCATCACCATCATGGCATAAAACTGCTTGGAAACAGAAGCCAGGTTAAATGATGAAAGGGTTGTAAGTTTTTCTTGTGTTTGACCATTGGCAATTCCGAAGGCCATTTTGTAAAGCACTTTGCCTTTTTCGCCAATCAGCACAGTACCATTGAACAGTTGGCGTTCATGAAGATACGTAAGTATCGAATCGATACGTGTAATTTTCTGCTCGGTGGACTGGGCTGAAACAATGAACGGCCACAAGACCAAAAGACAAACAATCAGTTTTTTCATAAATAAAACGATAAATTAAACTGTCCTACTTTCCTTTCCACCCTGGTCCTCTCACCACTCGGCCTGGCTTTGCGTTGGTATGCTCTCCGTTTTCAAGCACTTGGGTTCCGTTCACAAACACATGCACCATGCCCGTGCTGTATTGGTGTGGGTTTTCAAAAGTAGCATGGTCTTGAATTTTGACTGGGTCGAAAATGGCCAGGTCGGCATAGTAGCCAATTTGTATTGAACCTCGTTTTTCAATTTTTAGGTTGGAAGCAGGCAGCGAGGTCAATCTGCGGATAGCCTCGGCTATTGAAATAACCTTTTCATCTCGCACGTATTTTCCGAGTAGTCGAGAAAAATTTCCGTACGCACGCGGATGCGTGGGTGTCTTCAAAAAGTTTCCGGCTGCAGTGGAAGACTCCGCATCGGAGCCAAAGCTGACATAGGGAAGTTGGATTTGTCGTTTTACGTTTTCTTCGGTCATCAAAAAGTAAGCAGTGCCTACCCGTGTGCCATCCGTAATTACCAAATCCATGGCTGTTTCTTCGGGAGACTTGCCATAAATTTTGGCCACTTGACCCAGTGTCTTACCCATAAAATTTTTGCGAAGCGAATCATTGGTAAAGCCCATCAACAACACCCGATCAAAATCTCCAGCCAACTTCATCAGGTTCTCCCATTTGTTAGTCGGTGTGCGCATTTCTTGCAATGCTTTCTTTCTGATGACAGGGTCTTTCATGCGCTTGATCCATTCTTTGATGCCACCCTCTTGCAACCAAGGTGGCATAGCGGCATCTAATCCTGTTGCACCGGCCACATACGTGTACATATCGGCTGTAATTTTCAAACCCTCTTTGTTGGCATGGTCAATCATGGCGATCACTGAATCAATTTTATTCCAATTGTCTTTGCCGCTAAACTTTAAATGATAAATCTCAGCTGGCAGTTTCGCTTCACGTGCAATGCGAATAGTTTCGTCTATCGCTTCAAAAATAGAATTTCCTTCACTTCGAATATGAGCGATGTACATGCCGCCATATTGAGAAGCAACTTTGCTCAGTTCCACTAACTCTTCAGTGCTGGCGTAGTTGGCTGGTGCATAAATCAATGCAGATGTCACGCCCATCGCCCCTTCCTCCATAGCCGTTTTTACCAATGCCTTCATTCGCTCCAATTCTTCAGGTGAAGCAGCACGATTGGCGTAGCCCAACTCATGAACGCGAACGGTAATCGCACTAACAAAAGAAGCCACGTTTGGGCTTACGCCTCTTTTTTCCAACCCCTCTAGATATTCACCCAGGGTTGTCCAATCAATTTTATACTGCCAATCCGGATCGCGCTTCATGGCTTCTTCGTCATCGCGCTTCATTTGATCGTTCATGGGACCCATTGAGCCCTCACCCAAAACTTCTAATGTAACGCCCTGACGAATGTCGCTTTGTGAGTTCCCATCGAATAGCAAAGAAACTTCGCAGTGGCTGAGCATATTAATGAACCCAGGTGCTACTGCCAATCCTTTCGCATCAATTTCTTTTTTACCAACAGCTTTGGACAAATCGCCAATAAATGCTACCGTATCGGCATTGATGCCCACATCCATAACCACCCCTTCTTTGCCAGATCCATCGTACACGGTGCCGCCTCGGAGGATCACATCGAACTTTTGCTTTTGGCAAGAGGCCATAAACATCATTAGAAAAAACAATATGGATAGTCGTTGCATATTTGCAGGGTTTAATGGGAAATGAAGGTACGCGGATTAGGCGGAAAATCAAAGTTGCATTGATTAACAAATTTTTCCTAAGCGGAGAAATAAAGGAAAAGTGATTTTCATTTTTTCAGAAGCCCATAACGGCTGCATTAACTTCATTAAGTCCACTACTGGGTTCTGATTGTTTTGTCGAATAAACTTTTGTACCGATGACCATGTAGTAAGGTAGCCTTGCAGTTCATGAATCGTCCACTCAAAAGAAAATTGAAAAGCGGTAGATGGTATTTCTTCAAATGGAAAAGGAAGGCTACGGTAGTGGTCGTCAATTAACTTCCGCTCTTTATCCCAATACGACCCCACGACTTGCGTATAGAAGTGATGAATGTGCTCATCGATAGCGGGGTTAACTTTTAAAAGACCATAACCCCAAATCGCCAACGTTGCGTCCCGTTTTGCCACGCGCTTCACTTCATTAAAAAACAACGCTACCTTAAACCAATGTGCTGCTTGAGCCACGGTAATTAAATCAAATGAGTGGCTGGCAAAAATTGTTTTCTCGGCAGATGAAATTGAATAATAAATGTTCGGTTCAATTGTGGCATTCGTCAATTGATTCTCACTAATGTCAGTTGCATAGACGTGAGAAAATTTTTTACACAATGCTACGGCAGCTTGCCCATTGCCGGTGGCACAATCCCACACACAATTAAAGTCATTGACGTGTCGATAAATAAATTCATAAAGCTCGTTGGGGTACGTTGGCCGGAAAGATAGATATAGCTTTGAGTGTTCTGAGAAACGATCCTTCATAATTTCCATTCCAAGCTTCAATCTACCGAAAACAATTTACACAATTTCAGTATCACCGATTACTCCAAGGGTATATCCCCCGGCTTCTCTCCCACTACTTCTACTTTGGGTGGAAGCAATTTGTACATCACTGGTGTTACCAATCGTGATAACAATGTTGAACTAATCAAGCCACCAATGATGACCAATGCCAATGGTGAATACAACGGGTTGCCTTCAATCGCTAATGGAATCAATCCGCCAATAGCGGTAAGTGATGTTAACACAATTGGCACAAAACGAATTTCACCTGCATGTTCAATGGCTTCATTCAAAGGCACACCCCGCTCGCGCAATTGGTGCGTAAAGTCCACCAACAAAATAGAATTCTTCACTTCGATTCCTGCCAAAGCAATTAAACCAATCACCGCTACAAACGACAATGGATTGCCCGTTAGAAATAGCATGATGACAGCACCAATTACACCCAACGGAATAACCGACAACACAATCAACGTGCTCTTAAAGTTCCCAAATTCCAACACCAACACGGCAATGAAACCAAACACGGTGATGAGTATAATCGTACTCAATCCCCCAAAAGATTCTTTTTTATTTTCGACTTCACCGGCCGCTTCATACGAATAGCCATCCGGGAACGGAAAAGCATCCAATTTTTTAATTACCTCGTTGGTTACTTCCTCATAGAGATAGCCGCTTTTTACAAACGATGTTACCGTAGCAAACCGTGCTTTGTCATAATGGCGAATCAAATTCGGTGATGTTTCAAATTCTACGGTGGCTACTTGTTTCAACGGAATGGCTTGACCTGTAATCGAATTGATTTGGAGTTTGTCAAACACATCGAATGACGCATAATTATTTTTAGGTAGCGTCACTGAAATATTAATGTCATCTTGGCCTTCACCAGGCGTAAATTTTCCAATGGTTAATCCTGCAATGCCCAATCGAATGGTGCGGTCGATGTCAGCAATAGAGATGCCCAATAAGCCTGCTTTCTCTTTATTGATTTTTATTTTTAAATCAGTTTGTTGATTGGCCAAGGGATTGTTCACATAGATGGTACCTTCTGTTTTCTTGATGATGCCTTCAACTTTCATGGATAGGCTTCGAAGGGTATCTAAGTTTTCACCAAAAATCCGCATGGCAATAGGCGCCTCCAAGGGTGGCCCTTGCTCAAAATCCTTTACTTCAATTTTGGCATTGGGATACAGGAAAAATTTATCGCGGAGTTTGTCGATCAACTTGGTTTTCTTCTCCGGTGAAATATCATTTGTCTGCACAAAGAACTGTGCAATGTTGCTCGATTCGCTCCTGCCCACCACATTGTAATAAATCCTGGGATTGCCTTTGCCCACATTGGTGGTAAAATATTTTATCTCCTCCTCTTTTTTCAATTCATCTTCCACATAGCGTGCTACTCGATCAGTTTCATAAATATTGGTACTGCTAGGGGTTTCAATGTTAATCAAGAATTGCGGCTTCTCTGATTTTGGAAAGAGACTAAAGCCAACGACTTTGAACAACCCCAAACTAATGACAAACAAAGCAGCGGTGAAACCCAATGTAGGCCAAGGATGGCGCAAGCACCAATGCAAAATTCTTGTGTACGAAGCGTGAATACCTTTCTTGAGCGCACGAAGAAAAATATTCCCTTCGGGCGATTCATGTGATTTTAAAATGCGGCTCGCCAAAAACGGAACGATGGTCAACGATACAAACAAGGAAGCCAGCACGGTAAAAATGACGGCCATTGGCAGACTGCGAATAAAATCTCCAGCCGCTTCGGGCAAAAATACCAATGGCAAAAAAGCCAGTATCAACGTGGCCGTGCAACCCAACACGGCTAAACCAATCTGTTTAGTAGCCTCTATACTCGCCTCGCGTTTACTTTTACCTGCACGTAGGTATCGTTCAATGTTTTCGATTACCACAATGGAGTCATCCACCAAAATGCCCAACGCCACAATCAATCCCACAATACTTAATTGATTGATGGTAAACCCAAACGAGTCCAACAAAAACAGACCAGTAAAAATGGAAAGTGGAATGGATATCATCACCACAATGGCGGCACGTGTACCCAACGGCAACAATGTAATCGACACCAGTAAAATCGCGATGATAAAATCTTTTGCAAAGCGACTCAAGCGGGTGCTCACACTTCTCGCTTGGTCGAAGTTTTTTACCATCTTAATATTGGAGGTCAATTCTTTTTCAAATTGCTGAAGTATTGGCTCCACTTGCTCGTCTACCTTAAAAATGTTTTGCCCTGCCTTCTGACTGGCCGTCAACAATACTGCACGGTGTCCATTCAATCGAGTAATGTGCGATTCGGCCTCGTAACCACTGGTTACATCGGCTACGTCTTTCAAATACAAAATTTTACCGTTGGCAGAATAGACAATGGTGTTTTTGATTTCTTCAATATTTTTATACTCACCACTCGTTTTAATGTTAAAGTTGCGGGTGTTCATTTGAATGCGACCGCCCGGAATGTTGGCATTCTCACTTTGCAAAGCACCCAATACAGCATTTGCGGGAATTTTATTTAACGCCATTTTTTCCACATTCAGCGAAACGCGTACTTCTTGCTCTGGAAAACCAAATGTTTCAATCTTTTTCAAGCTTTTTACCTTCTCGAGTTTATCTTCCAACGATTCAACTTTTTCTTCCAACTCGCGATACGAGGCAGTTTCAGAAATCAACGCCAATTGCAAAATGTTTACATCGGTAGAAGAAACTCGCTGGATGTTAATGGCATAAATATCTTGTGGCAATTCCTTTCGCAAGGCATCTACTTCACGAATAACTTCTTGGTATTTTTCATCACGATCTGCTTCGTGTTTGTAGTCTACCCGAAACACAGCAAGCCCATCGCTGATAGAGGTTGTCAGGCGTTTGATGTTGTCCAGTTCATTGATTCGTTTTTCCATTGGATCCACCACCAACTTCTCCATATCCACTGGGCTGGTGCCCGGATACACCACCACCACCGAAAAACTAGGTTGGTCGGTTTCGGGGTCTTCGCCCCGAGGCATGTTGATGAGTGAGTTCAACCCCATCGCCAACACCAATGCAAAAATGATGAGCGTGAACTGATAGTTCTTAACTGAAAATTCGGCTATACGCATGGCTGAATAATTTTAGAAATTAATTTTTGGCAATGCTGACAACAGAATTTTCTGTTAAGAAGGCAGAGCCAGCTTCCACAACTTGGGTGATATTCTCTAAGCCAGCAGCAATAAATGCTTTCTTATTTTCTAAGTAGGCAACTTGCACCGTCACTTTCTTCACCGATTTATTATCCGATTGAACAACAAACACACTGGCTGTTTTTCCTTGCCCTTCCACCAATGACTCAATCGGCACACTCCACAGTTTTTGCTTACTGGATGGTTGGATTTTGACTTTTGCAAAAAGTCCAGATGCCAACTTTTTCCCATCTGCATTTATTTTTACTTCGGCTTGGTATAAACCTGTTACCAATTCCGAACCTTCGTTAACGGCCGTCAATTCACCCTGCAATTCCGTGTTTGGATACGCATCTGTGGTAATGGTTACTTTGTCTCCCGTCTTCACGCGCACCCAATCCACATCAGGCAAACCAACTTTAACTATCCAGTTGTTTTGCGCAGATGTGTTGACCACTAACACGGGCACGCCTGGAGAAGCCAACTCGCCTTCGTTCAAATATTTTTTAATCACTCGGCCCGAAGCCAATGCATGAATGGTAGAATATTGTTTGTTGAAAGAAGCAATACGATAACTTTCTTGCGATACATTGAAAGCAGTTTGGAGGTTTTGGATTTGCTCCAGCGTGGCAGCCGAATCTTTGAACAAGCGTTGACCGCGCTCGAAATCGCGCGTGGCTTTTTCCATCGCATTTTTCGCTTGGCTCACTTGCGCATCTATTTCGGTTAAATCGAGCGAAGCCAGCAACTGGCCTTTGGTAATGGCATCGCCTTCTTTCACATAAATTTTGGTGATGATGCCCGGCACTTTAAATGAAAGTCGCGATTCGGTTTCGGTGCTGATTAAACCAGAACTAATGACGGGCAGACTGTATTCGTCTTGCTCTACGTTTACCAGTTTGACTGCAATGGCCGAGTCGTCCACTACCGACTTTGCGGTTTCTTTCTTTTCACCACTGCAAGCAAAAAACAACGCAGCCAGTGAAACCGGGACTAATAAAAGGAAGTAGTTCTTTTTCATAAAAATTGAAGATTATAAGTTCGATAATGTTTTATGTAAGGCTGCCTCTTTACGAAGCAGTTCGTAATAATTGATGGATTGCGTTAAACTAGAAGTAGTTAATTTATTTTGCGCATCTAAGTATTCCAATAAAATCGCTTGGCCTTCATTGTACTTGCTACGGATAATTTGGAACGATTTTTCGGTACTGCGCACGCCACTTTGCGAGGAGGCCAACGCTTGGCGCGATGTTTCTAATTCATAATAAGCTTGAATGACTTGCAACTCAATCTGCTTTTTCAATTGCTGCATTTTGTTTTCCAGCACCGATTGATCGATGCGGGCTTGTTGCACGCGCATGCGTTTTTCTCCGCCTTTAAAAATATCCCAACTCAGACCAAACTGCACTAAATAAAATTGTTGGGGCTGGTCGAACTTGTATTGAAAACCTTGGTAACCAATATCGCCCACGGCATTTATCTTGGGCAACCAAGCATTTCCCTTTTGTAGACCTACTAATTCTTCGTTGGCTCGCATGCCTCCTTCTAGTTGTTTTACTTCTTGTCTGTTTTTGATGGCTTCATCTGTAAGGTCATTCAAATTTTGATTGACTTGAGCTGTTGAAACCATCGTAGTGTCTTTGATGATAGGGGCTTCCAACTCGCGATTCAACAAAAAATTAAAATAGGAACGTGCCACTTGGTTGTTCTTTTGGTTTTCCGCAATCTGTTGATCGATTTTGCTGAGTTCATATTCGGTAGACAGCACCACATCTTTGGTAGCTTTGGCATTAGCCACCAAGCGAGTATTTATTTTAAGTAATTCCTGTAAAAGAATTTTTGTTTTGTTCAATATGGTTAACGCCTCTTCACTTTGTAGGTATTGATAGTAAGCAGAAGTAATGTTGTATTTCAGTTCGTTTTGATAAACATTTTTTTGTGCTTGCTGCACGGTGATCAATTCTTTTTGCGCTTTGTAGTTGAAATAAATTTCAGGGTTGAAAAGTGGTTGGATTACGCGCAGTTTTGTTTCGTGAAAATTATTGGGTAAGAATTGTTCGTTCACATTGGCGATCTGCGGAAATGCCGAAGTGCCTGTCAGTTGATTTAAGGTCGTATATACGGGATTTAACAAGTCGCCTACCGGAAACTGAATCTTACGACCACCGCCCGCCAGCGTATAATTAGCAACGGCCGAGATCTGTGGCATAAATAAGGCGCGAGCCAAGCCGAGGTTATCTACACTCTTCTCATAATTCAATTGCTCTTGCTGCAATTGCAAGTTGCTCTTCAGGCCTTCCTGAATGTATTGATCTAAAATGGAGGATTGAGCCAATAGCTGCAGACTGACTATCAACAGCACGAATGTAAAAATGTAGCTTCTGGTATTCATCTTTAATTCACTTAATAGTGTTTAGTTGTATCTTAAATTTCTTTAGTCCTTCAATCGCTCCATCATCGCTTGAAACGTGTGGTAAGTGTTTTTCATAATTTCATCAACCACCAGTTGGTTATCGCGGGCTTCTTTTACATGCGATATATGTTTACTAATACCCAATGCGCATAAGCCGTGAATAAAGCTCCAGATCAACATGGCCATGTTTTGTGTATCAAGGCCAACAAAGTATCCTTGCTGTTGACAACCTTTCACTGTTTGCAAGAGCACATCAAATGCACGATCACCCTCCGTCCAGTGGTCATCCAAACAAGTGGCTAAATGTTCCATGGGTTCTGTTCGAATGAACAACAAATCATATACTTCAGGATTGGAGGTAGCAAATTGAATGTAAGCCTTGCCCATTTCGTTCAGTCGCTCAAACGGATTGGCAATTTGTGTAAGCGGCTGAAATGACTGATTCAACATACCAAAACCTTGCTTATGCAATGCATGGAAGATTTCGTTCTTGTCTTTGAAGTAGAGATAGATAGTGGCGGGGCTGTACTCAATGGCCTCGGCAATATTTCGTATGCTGATTTGGTCGAAACCCTTGGCCAAAAAAAGTTGGTGGGCAGATTTTAAAATCTGGTCCCGCATTTCTTGGCGGTCTCGTTCTTTGCGCTCTTTCACTCCCATGGTGCAAGTATACGGGAGATTTATAAACAGTGTTTAGTAAAATAACAATGATTAGTAAAAAATTTTTAAGTTATTGATTATCAATAAAATTAATTTTTAAATTACTTTGAAATTTACCGAGATAGGTCTGTGTCACTCGGGAGCTTGCTCTCCAGATTTACAATATCAGATAAATAAATCTGCCCAAACACCTCAACATAGGGTCGGTGCATGTAAGCATCTTTTTCGAATAGTAGCCTTGCTTTGGCGATATGCTCCTTGGCAAGAGCATGGTTGCCTGTTTGTAAGTTGATGACGGCTAAATGATAGTAGGCATCCGCTGATGAGGAATAATACTTCAGGCATTTTTCCAAATCGGATTTTGCCTTTTCATAATCTTCCATTTTGATATACACAATGGCGCGATGAACAAAGGCATTCACATCTACCCAATCTTCTCCGCTTTTGGCCGTTACTTCATTAATGTATCGTGTATAGTAATCCAATGCTTTCTCTTTTTCATTTAATTGGAAATAAGCAAGGCCTCGTTGGTAGTCAACACTCATGCTTTGCGGATAATCGGTAAAGTTGGGCGTTAGGGTGTCGGTGGCATTAAAATCTGCGATGGCCGATTCATAATCGCGATAGAAAAACAATTTCAGGTAACCGCGCCATCCTTGCCAAGCTACAGGGTCAAGCTCTACCGCTTTATCAAAAAGGGGTTTCCATTCATGGGGAAGGCCACGCTTAAGATAAGGTACAGAAAGCTCGCGCCAAGCAGCCGCATTATTCGGGTCTAATTGAAGAGCTGCCTCAATTAAATTCATACACGCTGGAGTTCCTTGTCCAAAATTCTTCTCGGCATTCTCCAAATACTCGACTGACATCTTTTTTCTTTCAACCGCTGAATAATCCTTATAGTCATCAGAAGGTTGACAACTTAAAAGAAAAAACAAGGGCAATAGATTAAGGCAAAATTTCGATGATCTTACCATCTTGTAATTTGTAGGTTATGTACATGTAATAATCTCTTGGCTCTTTCTCCCATACAAGTTGCTTCCAATCTTTCAATTCTTGTGTGATTGTAAACAAGTGCTGAACTAAATCTTGATTGAGTTGCTTTGGTTTAAAATCAAGGTCATTTTCAACAATTTGGTATCGCCCCGCCAGTCCTTTGCAATTTACCACAAAACGAAACGTCAAGTAGCCTGAATCATTTCCCTTGTAATTGTATTTTGTTTTTACAGAATCACGCAAAATATTTTTACCATGCTTGTATCCAGCATCTGGCTCTGAATTGTAGTATTCAAAAATCATATCGCTACAAGTTTTAAAATCTTTATCGCCCAATGAAGTAGCTGGGTCAATGTAGCCAACGCTGTGCAGGTACTTATTTTCCGCTTTCTTGCAAGAAACCGTTATAACTAACGCTAACCAAAACAACAATACTCTAGTCATCTACCAAAAATATGGATTAGGACTGGGATACAAGTAGCGGTACAGTGTTAATGATTCCTAAACTGCAAGACATTCAATTTGCCATTAAGCTTAGGCGAATAGAGCGAAGGCAGGGCACTAATCCAAAATAAATTTTATAATTATATAAGTAATTGATTATCAATATTTAGTATAATTTTCTAGTAATAATATCTAAAATTATTGTCATTATAATACTAAAATATTTAGTATTGCTGTACAATGGATCGCAGCATTATTCACATGGATTTGGACGCCTTTTTTGTGGCCGTTGAGCGAGCCAAAAACCCCCGACTAAACAAAGTGCCTCTTATTATTGGCGGTGCCAGCAGGCGCGGGGTGGTGGCGGCCTGCAGCTACGAAACACGCAAGTTTGGGGTACACTCGGCCATGCCCATGTATTTGGCATTGCAACTTTGCCCCGATGCAAAAGTGATTTCGGGCGATATGGAGGCCTACAGTCAATACTCCCATTTGGTTACCGAGGTAATTGCCGATCGGGCACCGCTTTTTGAAAAAGCTTCTATCGATGAGTTTTATATTGATGCCAGCGGCATGGATCGCTTCTTCGGCACATTTAAATGGTCGGTTGAGTTGCGCAAAAAAATCATCAAAGAAAGTGGCCTGCCCATCTCGATGGCCCTGTCGGTAAACAAGCTCGTATCAAAAGTAGCCACAGCCGAGTTTAAGCCAAATGCCGAAAAACAGATTTCGGCCGGGGCGGAAAAAGATTTTTTGGCTCCACTCTCCATCGAAAAAATTCCAATGGTAGGAAAGCAGACTTCTACTTTTCTCTACGACATGGGCGTGCGCACCGTGGCCACCTTACGGGAAATGCCCCTAAAATTTTTGACCAGTGCCTTTGGCAAAAATGGCATCAGTTTGTGGAACAAAGCACACGGCATTGACGACACGCCCGTGGTGTCATACACCGAACAAAAATCGATTTCCACTGAATCTACTTTTGAAACCGACACCATTGACGTGAAGCGGTTAAAATCCATTTTGATTGCGATGGTAGAGAAAGTAGCATTTCAACTGCGCGAGCAAAAAAAATTGACCTCGTGCATCACCGTAAAAATCCGTTACTCCAATTTTGATACCGAGACAAAGCAAATCCATGTCCCGTACACTTCATCAGACCACATTATTTTGCGCGTGACGCAAGAACTATTCGATAAACTCTACAACCGCAGAATGTTGATTCGCCTGGTAGGTGTTCGGCTAAGCAACCTTGTGCAGGGCAATCATCAAATCAGTTTGTTTGACGACACGGAAGAAGACATCAACCTATACGAGGCCATGGATTTTATCAAACACAAACATGGTGTAGAAAAATTGGTGCGCGCCACCACGCTTGATGTGAGCAAGCGCGTGCGGATGGAGATGAATATGTTTAAAGGAAAGGTGACGAAGAATTTGATGAACTAACCTCGGTCTGTGTCCTCACAGACCGAAACTTAAAAATGAATGATTATGATAAATCCATTGACAGAAAAAGAGATGAAATACGGTATCCGAAATTCAAAGATGCTGCTTGGCGAAGTCTATTTTTGGACAGATACCATCAAAGATTGGAAGTGCTTGCTTAAAGAAGAATCATATAAAAGCACAATCATTAATTGTTGGAAGGAATTAGTGAATCGAAATAAAATAATCATCTATGGCTTTGTTATTATGCCCAATCATTTGCACATCATTTGGGAGATGATTGGAATGAATGGAAAAGAAATGCCCCATGCCAGTTTCAATAAATTTACCAGCCATCAATTTTTAAAAGCACTTCGCGCAAAGGATTCTCCCTGTTTGTTAGATTATGTCGAAAACGATAAGGAGAGAAAGCATCGATTTTGGCAACGCGATCCTTTGGCTGTGTGCATGGACTCACAAGGAAAAGTAGAGCAAAAATTGGACTACCTCCACCTCAATCCCTTACAAGAGCATTGGAACTTTGGCTAGCAAGCCAGAAGATTACAAATGGTCTTCGGCAAAATTTTATGAGACTGGAATCGATGAATTTAATATAACCACCGATTACAGAAAGCGATTTTGATAATTTCGGTCTGTGAGGACACAGACCGAGGAATAGAGTAGCGGCTTGATCCAAACATCAAATCGGCCATCGGCACAAGTAAATTAAATTCGATCTGTGCCCTCACGTTGAAACAGACCAACGAGATTGAAATTTTCAAATCAACGCATTTTCAAATCTTCAAATTGCATCATGTACCTCAACTGCCACACGGGCTTCAGTTTTAAATACGGCACGCTGCCGATCAAAACGCTTTTTGAGGAAGCTAGGCGTTGTGGCGTTCACAAACTAGCACTTACCGAAATCAATAATGTGTCTTCGTATTTGGAGATGCTGCGCCTGTGCCATGAAAACTATCCGCAAGAAAATGGGCTTACGAAATACGGAAAGCCAGCGCACCGGTTGAGTATAGCCGTAGGCATCGACTTTCGTTCAGACATCAAATCGGCCACACCCGATTACATTGCCATCGCCAAAAACAATAAAGGCTTTGAGGTCATCAACCGATTTTTGTCTTTTCATAACCGCGAAGCAAAAATATTGCCTACGCGCGCGCCCGAGTTTGATCAAGTACTTGTCATTTATCCGTTTGGCAAAATCGAACCCGACCAACTGAAAGCCAACGAATACATTGGCGTGGCCTTACATGATTTACATGCCTTTACTATGCATCCACAGCGCGAAGACTATGCATACAAATTTGTGGCGTTGCACCCCGTTACTTTTCTTCCGCCCGAGCGCGCTGTACAACCAAAAACAAAAAAAGAGAAAATCATTTACCGCGATCACAACACCCATCGCTTGCTGCGGTGCATTGCGCACAACACCTTGTTAAGCAAATTGCCCGAACACTTTCAGGCGCACAAAGAAGAGTACATGCTGCCCGAAGAGGAATTGAAAAAACAGTTTGAGCATTTTCTTGATCTCGTTCTCAATGCTCAATCGCTGCTCGATCAATGTTCGATAGAGTGCGCTTTGGGCGAAGACAAAAACAAAAAATTCTTTACGCACAGTCAAAAAGAAGATCTAAAATTTTTGAGAGCCGAAACCGCCAAAGGCTATGCGTGGCGTTTTGGCAACAATCTTTCCGTTTGGGAGTCGCACATCGAAAAAGAACTTCGCATCATTGCCAAAAAAGGCTTCACCGCCTATTACCTGATCGCCTATGACTTGGTTCGTTTTGCAAAAAAGAACGGCTACGATTTTGTGGGGCGCGGCAGTGGCGCCAACAGCACGGTAGCCTATTGCCTCGGAATCACCAATGTAGACCCCATTGAATTGGATTTGTACTTTGAACGTTTTCTGAACGAAGAACGCGTATCGCCTCCTGATTTTGATATTGACTTTTCGTGGGACAACCGCGATGCCGTGTACGAATATTTTTTCAACAAATACGGCTACGACCATGTTTGTCTGTTGGGCACGCACGTCACCTACCAAGGTAAATCCATTATTCGCGAATTGGGCAAAGTATTTGGCTTGCCTAAAGAAGAAATTGACCAACTGGTAGAAGGCCGCAAACAAGACATGGAGCGCGACCACATCGCACAAAAGGTAATGGGCTATGCGGATTACATTGTCGCCAAAGAACTGCCTGCCAATATTTCCATTCACGCGGGCGGTGTACTCATCACCGAAAAATCAATTTATCAATATACAGCCACCGAGTTCCCACCTAAAAGTTTGCCCGTATCGCAATTTGAAATGCATGCGGCCGAAGACTTCGGGCTTTACAAATTTGATATTTTAAGTCAGCGCGGGCTGGGCCATATCAAAGATGCCGTGCGGTTGGTGAAGAAAAATAAATCGATTGATGTAGATGTGCATCAGTTCAAAGAATTTAAGAAAGACGAAAAAATCAAAGACCTGATGCGCAACAGCAAGGCCATGGGTTGCTTTTATGTGGAGTCGCCCGCGATGCGCATGCTGTTGGGCAAGTTGCGTTGCTCCGATTACCTCACGCTGGTGGCGGCCAGTTCCATCATTCGGCCGGGTGTTTCCAGTTCGGGCATGATGAAGGCCTACATCGAGCGATTTCACATCACACAAAAAGGAGGCACGTATGAATCGATTCACCCCATCATGGATGATCTGATGCGCGAAACCTATGGCGTGATGGTGTACCAAGAAGATGTGATTCGCGTGGCCCACCACTTTGCAGGGCTCACGCTTACTGAAGCCGATGTGTTGCGAAGAGGCATGTCGGGCAAGTACCGCTCGCGCGAAGAATTTCAGAGGGTGAAAGATCGCTTTTTTGAAGGATGCGCAGCGCGTGGCTACGGTCCAAAAGTCACCAACCGGGTTTGGTTTGAAATTGAAAGTTTTGCCGGCTACTCGTTTGCCAAAGGCCACTCGGCCAGCTATGCAGTGGAAAGTTACCAGAGCCTTTTTTTGAAGGCGCACTATCCGTTAGAGTTCATGGTGGGTGTGATCAATAATTTTGGTGGCTTCTACCGAACGGAGTTTTATTTTCACGAAGCCCGAATGAACGGTGGAAAAATAAACGCACCGTGTGTCAACCACAGCGAATACCTCACCACCATCGAGGGCGATGAAATCTACATTGGCTTCATCCACCTCAAAAGTTTAGAATCAAAAGTAGCGCAGGCCATTCCGCACGAGCGGCAAAAAAAAGGTACATATAAAAGTTTAGACAATTTTCTACGGAGAAATCCGGGCATTGGGTTGGAGCAATTGCGAATACTGATTCGCTTGGGGTCTTTCCGCTTTACGGGAAAAACCAAACAACAACTCTTGTGGGAATCGATGCTCTACTTCAGCAGTACAAAATCGAAACCCACCACCACCATTGATTTGTTTGATACCGAGCCTAAGGAATTTCCATTGCCCGAATTAAAACATAATCCGTTAGAAGATGCCTTCGATGAAATTGAACTGCTGGGGTTTCCGCTATGTAATCCATTTGATTTGCTGGCCACCCAAAATTATGGAGACACGCGCGCGGTTGAGCTTACCACGAAAAAGGGAAAACAGGTTTGCATGGTAGGATACATCGTGACCACCAAAAGTGCTTCCACCATGAAGACAAAAGAACACATGGCATTCGGCACTTTTTACGATGTGGAGGGTAACGTTTTTGATACCGTGCACTTCCCCGATTCCGCACGCAAGTTTCCCTTTCGGGGAAGAGGGTTTTATGAGCTGAAAGGTAAGGTGACCGAAGATTTTGGAGTGTATATGCTAGAGGTACACGGGATGGACAAGCTGCCCATGGTGAGCAAACGAGCCGATCAGGCAATGGCCGAGGTGATGGATGCGAGGCCAGGTTCTTAATCCCAGATTTTGGGTTCAACCGCTTTGCGTTAGAGAGTTGGCTTGAGCAGGAAGCTCAAAAATGGGTGTTACAAATGTCGATACCACTCAAAAGAAGACAATGGTATGATTGCCTATTTTCAAACATTAAACCTACATTATGCATTAGAGAATTTCAATCATCATGTAAATTGATGAAAATGAGCACCTCGCAGCAAGTTTTATTCTAAACCTTTCTAATGCTATGCATTAGAACTTAAGTTATTGATTCTCCTGAAGAAAAAAGTACCTTGAAATTAAAACCAAGTTGATAATTATAAATCCAAATCCACCGTTTCACCAGGCGTGTAGCCCTTGTCGTCCTCCTTCTTTGGCTTTACCTCTTTTTCTTCTTTGCCTTCGCTGAAGAGGTCTGCTTGTTTGACCTCTTTGGTTGGGGCTTTTGCTTTTGGGGGCTGACCGTTGACGAGCGGCCCTTGGGGCTTTTCCTTTGGCTCCCCGAAGAGGGCTGTTTGTCCGTCTTCTTCAACAACTGGCTCTTCGTCAAGGATTTTTTTTTTCCCCGATTGCTATCGGGGTCAGTACCCTTGTCGGTTCCGGTCGCCTCGTCATCGTCTGGGCTGGCTGAAGCATCTTCAGGCTCTTCCAATGGCTTGACCTTGGTTACTTTGTATTGCGAGAGTCGGTTGCCCAGTGCTTTCCATCCCTTTACATCTACAATCTCTTCCAAATTCACCACTTCACTTTCTTTCTCCTTGCCTTTTCCTTTCACCATTTCAATTTCAACCTCTGGTGTTTCGGCCGTAGTGACAAATTCCAATCGAGAACCAATGCCTTCGCTGATAAATCCAAATTCTTTATCGGGAGTGGTGGTCTCAATCAAAAAGCGCTTTACAAAATGCTGCTTGCTCTCACCATCCCAATAAATGGCTGAGATTACTTTTTTTGGATTGAATTTCTCTACCAAAATGGTTTTCTCAGGTTCGTAGCGATTGGTGGTTTCAAAACTTGTAATCTTATAATTGCCACTGGAGGTAATGGCGATGATTTTATCTTCACCATCAAATTTGTTGACGTATTTTCCACGCTCATCTTTATTCAGTCGGCCGGAGGCTTGGTCGAACCACAACTTTAATCCACTCAGGGTTGACCCTCTGCTCTCTTTAAAATCCACTTTACGCACAGGGTATTTCGTAATGGTATTGCCACGCGCGCCTCGTCCCTTGATTTCCAATTCCGAAAAATCGAAATCAAAAATCTTCTTGCGGGCTGAGCTTGACTGACTCAATTTCACTTCTACTACTTCGGCTTCACCATTTGGGTTGGCACTGAGGTAATGAACTTTGCTGTTTGGATTGCCTTGGTCCAAATCATATTCTTTGTCGCGGGTAATGGCAGGCATGGCAAAACGTTTCGCAAAGGTGGCTCCGCTTTTTCCATCGCTGTAAATTAAATTGTAAATCATGCGCTCATCGCCCTTTCGCCAAATGCCAACGTGCAAAATATCTTTGCCCATAAAAACTTTTTCGTTGATGCGGCTTACTTTGGCTTTGCCATCTCTGCGGATAACAATCACATCGTCCAGCTCCGAACAGTCGGCAATAAATTCATCTTTTTTTAATCCCCACCCAATAAAACCATCTTCGCGATTGACATACAATTTTTGATTGTTGGCAATTACTTCTGTAGCGGCCACCGAAGTAAAACTCTTCAGCTCCGTTTTTCGCTCACGACCCTTGCCATATTTGTCTAATAAGTTCTGATAATAAGCTATGGCAAAATCGGTAAGGTGCTTTAAATGATGAAGGGTTTCTTTCAACTCCTTCTCTAAATCGCGCATCACCTCATCGGCCTTAAACGAATCGTATTTTGAAATGCGCTTGATGCGAATTTCCAACAACCGAAGAATATCATCACGGGTAATCTCGCGATAGAACTGCTTTTTGAAAGGCTTCAATCCTTTGTCAACAGTACTGATTACCTCTTCAAATGTGTCAATTTCTTCAATGGAGCGATAGATTCTTTTCTCGATGAAGATTTTCTCAAGTGACGAAAACAAAATCTTCTCCATCAACTCGCTCTTCTTTATTTCGAGCTCTTGTTTGAGCAGTTTCACCGTTTGTTCGGTGTTGTATTTTAAAATTTCATTCACCTTCATGAAGTGTGGCTTATCTTCCACAATCACGCAGGCGTTGGGTGATATTGAAACTTCGCAATCGGTAAACGCATACAGCGCATCAATAGCAATTTCTGGTGAAATGCCGGGTTGCAAGCTTACCGCGATCTCCACATCCTTGGCGGTATTGTCCACCACTTGCTTCACTTTGATTTTTCCCTTCTCACTTGCCTTCACAATGGAATCCATCAACGATGCTGTGGTTGTTCCAAACGGTATCTCGCGGATGACCAACGTTTTCTTATCAACGATTTCAATCTTGGCGCGTACTTTTACCTTACCTCCTCGATAGCCTTGGTCGTATTCGACTACATCAGCAATGCCACCTGTCGGGAAGTCAGGATAAATTTTTGGGTTTTTGCCCTTCAAGACATCGATGGAAGCTTTTATCAACTCACAAAAATTATGAGGAAGGAGTTTTGTTGACAGCCCCACAGCAATACCTTCTACTCCCTGTGCCAACAACAACGGAAATTTTACCGGCAGCGTAACGGGTTCTTTCTTTCTTCCATCGTAGGATAGTTGCCACTCCGTTGTTTGTGGATTGTACACCACATCCAATGCGAATTTGGAAAGGCGAGCTTCAATGTAGCGAGGAGCCGCAGCACTATCACCCGTGCGCACATCGCCCCAGTTACCTTGCGTATCCAACAATAAATCCTTCTGACCAATGTTTACAATCGCTTCACCAATGGCAGCATCACCGTGGGGATGATATTGCATGGTGCTACCAATTACGTTGGCCACCTTGTTGAAACGGCCATCGTCCATTTCTTTAATGGCATGGGCAATTCTGCGTTGCACGGGTTTCAGACCATCTTCAATGCGCGGTACCGCACGCTCTAAAATTACATACGAGGCGTAATCCAAAAACCAGTTTTCGTACATGCCATCAATGGCGATGGAGTGCACGTTGCCATCTTTATCTGTTGTTTCGTTGGGTATTTGCTTCTTAGCCATTCTTCCGTTCAATTAAAATCCTAAATACTATTCTTCAATCGCCACTACCTCTTCCTTGGTCTCTACTTTATCCAATTCTATTCTCAAATTATCAATAATAAAATCTTGTCGATCGGGAGTGTTTTTGCCCATGTAGAATTCCAATAACTTGGCGAGGTGACTTTCCTTATTTAACAACACGGGTTGCAAGCGGATGCTTTCGCCAATGAACGTTCCAAATTCATCAGGGGAAATTTCACCCAAACCTTTGAATCGAGTAATCTCAGGCTTACTGCCCAGTTTGGCAACAGCCGCTTGCTTTTCTTCTTCGCTGTAGCAATAAATGGTTTCCTTTTTATTCCGCACCCGGAACAGCGGAGTTTCTAACACATATACGTGGTTGGCTTTCACCAAATCCGGGAAGAACTGCAAAAAGAACGTCATCAACAACAAGCGAATATGCATACCATCCACATCAGCATCCGTGGCGATGATTACTTTGTTATAACGAAGTCCATCCAATCCATCTTCAATATTGAGTGCGTGTTGAAGCAGATTGAATTCTTCGTTTTCGTAAACCACTTTTTTAGTGAGGGAGTAGCAATTCAATGGCTTTCCGCGCAAGCTGAATACGGCTTGGGTTTCTACATTGCGCGATTTGGTAATGGAGCCGCTGGCCGAATCCCCTTCTGTAATAAAAATCATCGATTCGGTTCCCTTCTCTCCTTTAGCGTCATCAAAATGAAAGCGGCAATCGCGAAGTTTTTTGTTATGAAGGTTTGCTTTCTTGGCGCGCTCGTTGGCCAATTTTTTGATCCCAGCAATTTCTTTACGTTCTCGCTCCGATTGCAAAATTCTCTTTTGCAGTGCATCTGCAGCGGTTGGGTTTTTGTGGAGAAAAATCTCCAGTTCCTTCGCTACAAAATCGCCCACAAAATTCTTAACACTCGCCCCGCCTTCTGGCGCCATGTTGATGGAACCAAGTTTGGTTTTGGTCTGTGACTCAAACACAGGCTCTTGTACGCGCACCGCAATCGCCCCTACGATGCTGGCCCGTATATCGGCCGCATCAAAATCTTTTTTGTAGAAATCGCGCACGCCACGCACAAGGCCTTCGCGGAAAGCGGCCAAGTGCGTGCCTCCTTGTGTGGTGTTTTGTCCGTTTACGTAACTATAATACTCTTCGCCATATTGATTGCCATGCGTCAAGGCATATTCAATATCATCTCCTTTGCAGTGGATGATTGGGTAGCGAATTTCTTCGGCATCTGATTTCTGTTTCAATAGATCGAGCAGACCGTCCTTCGAATAGAATTTGCGACCGTTATAGTTAATGGTCAATCCCGCATTCAAGAACGCATAGTTCCACATCAAGTCATCCAAATACTCGGGGATGAAGTGATAGCTCTTAAACATCGTGTTGTCCGGCTCAAACTCCACCAGCGTTCCGTTCTTTTCATCGCTTTTGGTCACCTTCGGGTCGGCCGTTAGCACACCTTTTTTAAACTCCGCTAGTTTGGTTTGCCCATCGCGGAAAGCCTGGACTTTGAAATAGTTGGAGAGCGCATTCACGGCTTTGGTACCCACACCATTCAACCCCACTGATTTTTGAAACGCACCCGAATCGTACTTCGCGCCAGTATTGATTTTAGAAACCACATCTACCACCTTGCCGAGCGGAATACCGCGACCGTAGTCACGCACCATTACATGTTGGTCGGTAATTTTCACATCGATGGTTTTGCCGTAGCCCATCATGTGTTCGTCAATACAGTTGTCAATCACCTCTTTCACCAGCACATAAATGCCATCGTCTTTGGCCGAGCCATCGCCCAACTTGCCAATGTACATGCCGGGGCGCAAGCGAATGTGTTCGCGCCAGTCGAGCGACTTAATGCTCGACTCGTTGTATTCAATCGTGTCTTTAGCCATAAAATAAAATCGCGCAAAGTTGAAAAAATTCCGTTATCAGAAACGGGTGCTGAATAAAATCTATGTTAAAATTTTCAGCGCACCCAAGAACGTAATTTTTGTTTGCATTTCAATCCTTGCATTGAACGCATTACCTGCAAAAATTTATTAAATGAAGCATGCCAATTAATTGATAATCAAATGATAAAGGGGCACAAGTGAATTGCTTATTTAAAAAGATATTTTCTCGTTATAGAAAACAGTGGCCACGCCACCAACCAAGCAAGAATTAAAATCAAACTGCCATAGATAATAACGCCAATGCGCTGGTAGTCAAATTTTTCTGCGCTGTTGTAAAGGCTGATGTAGTTAATAGCAATCGTAAAAAAAATGTTGAACGTAATAATGAGACCATAAAACCAAACTTTAAATTCAGCTGCTGTGGCTGGATAAATCTTGTTTACCAAAAACACGAACAAGTTCATTATCACCACCATAGCGATAAACAAGTAGAACAACAATTCTTTAGAAAGTGTTAAAGGTTGGGTTGATTCATAAATGGTTACTGACTCGCCCAAGCCTGCATAGTTGTAAAAAAATACAGCCAAAAAAATAATCAACGAAAAGAACCAAACTGCCTTTGTAATCTTCAGTGCCATGTGTGTACTTTTGAATGCGACCACAAAGTAAACGCAAATACCTTGAACCTCCACCACCTCACCCCCGCAAAGTTCTCTCAAATAATTCTTGCGAAGACCCCCTCTCCGAATGGAGAGGGGGAAAAAACTTGTGCGTTCATAAATACAAAATGTTTTTGCAATCAAACAAAAGTCCTAGGCTTTGTTTTTCTTGTATTGATTTCTTGTGGCAAACCATTGCCCGCTTTTGATAACCTTGATTTAGAAAAATGGAGGAACGACAAAAACGGATGTCTCGGTGAACGGGCGTTAAATCTTAAATCTCTAACAAGCCAAAAAGATAAACTGAAAGGTCTCTCGCAAGATGCTATTGTAAAGCTCCTTGGCCGCCCCGACCAAAATGAGTTATACAAACGCAACCAAAAGTTTTTTCATTACTTGCTTACACCCGGCAAAGAGTGCGGCAGTGACTCGACTTCGCTAAAGTTATCGCTGCGATTTAATGCGATGGGGTTTGCGAAGGAGGTAGTGGTGGAGTAACAATCTATTCTAAATCCTGACTCTTATACTCTATCCGCTTTTTTTTTAGCTCATCAATGCATTCCGCTGAAAATCCTGTTTCTTCCTTTTGGCTTTTTCAATGTTGCTCCATAGGATATCTACTACGGCTTCTTTCTTTTTGTGATTAAAGGGATAAAGCAACGAAGGCTTAAAGTAAAATTTATCGCCAAACAATTCTTTTGCATATAAATCGACTTGATAGACTCCACCTAAGGAAATCAAGTTCACGTCTTTGATATTTTCAAGGGGAATTACCAAGTCGTGATTTTGTTGAATAACATACATAAAATCGGAATCAAACTCTACATGAAACACTCTTTTGTTAACCATCCACCAAATGTAAGCCAAATAGGAAAGGTTTAATGGCATAAACAAATGCGAAAGGCGTCCGTCCTCATTATATTCCACATAACCGAGCCAGAAAAGAGAACCCATCGCACAAACAATTAGGGTAGGTACGCTTCGTTTATAAAAAGCAAGATACCGTGTCGATAAATTTTTAATCCTTGATTTCTGTTTCTCGGGCATCCTTGAAATTCTATCTTTGCGCGTCAACAAAATTAAGTAAGTAATTTAACTCCTGTTTATGCAAAAAATTGCAGTCATTGGTTCGGGCACTATGGGCAACGGCATTGCGCACGTTTTTGCCCAAAATGGTTTCCAAGTTTCCATCATCGATCTTTCGGAAGATGCCTTGAAAAAGGCAATGGCGACCATCGACAAAAACCTTTCGCGCCAAGTAGAAAAAGGAACCATTACTGTTGATACAAAATCAAAAACATTGGCCAATCTTTCTACCACCACCTTCTTAAAAGAGGGGATTAAAGAAGTGGAGCTTGTGGTAGAGGCGGCTACCGAGAACATTGACCTAAAACTAAAAATCTTCAAAGATCTGGATGAGAACACCAAACCGGGAACAATCCTGGCTTCTAATACCTCTTCTATCTCCATTACCAAAATTGCTTCGGTAACAAAAAGTCCGGCCAACGTGATTGGCATGCACTTTATGAACCCGGTACCCATTATGAAGTTGGTGGAAGTCATTCGTGGCTACAGCACCAGCAACGAAACTACACAAACGATAATGGAACTTTCGAAAAAGCTGGGGAAAATTCCTGTGGAAGTAAACGATTACCCGGGATTTGTTGCCAACCGTATTTTGCTACCCATGATAAACGAAGCAATTTATTCTTTGTACGAAGGCGTAGCAGGCGTAGAAGAAATTGATACCGTGATGAAACTGGGTATGGCCCACCCCATGGGGCCGCTTCAATTGGCCGATTTTATTGGGTTAGACATCTGCTTGTCGATTTTGCGAGTATTGCAGGATGGCTTTGGCAACCCGAAGTACGCGCCATGTCCACTACTCGTGAATATGGTGCAAGCAGGTACAACGGGCGTAAAGTCAGGCTCTGGGTTTTATCAATACAAGGCTGGAAGCAAAGATTTGGTAGTGTCAGAAAAATTCAACTAAACAAGAGGCAGGAATCTCGTAACCTCTTGTTTTCTTTCTAGATTACTTTTTAACCTTATTCAAAAGTACATTTGGTAAATAATCTTCAAAACTGAACCGGTTAATGGATAAGTTTAGATCAAATTGCTTTTATGGCCGATGGGTTGCTCTGGCGCTATCAATTGCCGCAGAATCTTCTTTGAAATACTGCTTTTTAAGTCTCTCTTTTAGTTGCGATTTCGAACCCGGAAAAGTAGTACGGGAGCTAACATCGTAACTGAAGTAGACGACTCCTAGTAGGAAAAGTGCGCCTATGGCAAGGAATATTTTTTTTGATCTTGACATTAAAACACTATTTGTTAAAAGTGGTGATGGATTTCTCCAATTTCTTCTTCTTCGCAAACTTCAATGCCTCCGGATTGTCGGCAACCATATCTTCCAAATTGGTTTTGTTCAATGGAAGAATGGGTGCCCCCTCCCCTTTTTGAATGGCGATCAAACTGCCAGTACCTTTTTCCGCCAAATAAGAATAGCCATTGATCTTGCCCTTCACTGCCAGAAATAACCAACAACTATCAGTAGGCATTCCAGCTATTTTAAAACCTGCATCATCAATTCGGTAAATCTCTTTGGTGTCAATGGGTTTGATCACTACTTTTTTCTTATGATCTTCGTTTTGATCACATGGTTCTTTTCCGAAATATCAATTTTGGCTTTCACCAACACACTGCTATCGTTACTGAAAACGATTGTGAAAGGATATTTTACGCTCGGTGAAACTGGGCCACCATAGTACATTCTTGGTCTTGGCACCCATGTGGTGAATTGCACAGAGCCACGTGGGGTATTAATGGTGTTGTTCATGGGCATCATTTGAAGATGGAGTATTTTTCTTATTTATCCATGAACTCGCGCCATTGTTTTTAATAACTAGTTTTGAGTTTTTAGAGGTATCCCCGAGTTAATATTGAACAACTTCCTGTGAGAACTATAACATTTTCTCTCCTTTGCTTAGGCGCATGATGTTATTTTTAATATTGGTTCTGTTTCCTTCGTCCATGTCTAACTTTAGGGATTGCTCTAAAAGGTCTTTCGCTTTTTTAAGTTCGCCTTTCACACTATATACCCGCGCCAAACCTACCAATGTGACGTAGTTGCTTGAGTGCTTTCGGGCATTATGCTCAAAGATTTCTGTGGCCATATCAATTTTACCATCCCTTAAAAACGACCTCCCTAATCGGTGCAAATCCATGGCCGTTAAATTGCTGTTGTCCCAATAAGCTTTCAGAAACTTGATCGTTTCTGTGCTTGTCTTTTGATTCGTCATAATTCGCAAGCGAGCTTGAATCAAATCGAATGATATGTTATTGTCCAAAGCCTTATCGATTATTTTCAGAGCCTCATTGTAGTCTCCATTTCGATTTATCTTAGTGAAGGCTGCTTCTACATAGTCAGATGCAGAGGGCGTAGCTATTGAACTTAAATCAATTTCATAATTAGTTGACACCATCAATTCGTTCGCTACACTCTTTACATCCCCCATGGCTGCATCCGTTTTTTCATGCACAATGTATTCTTTCTTAACTACCTCGTAGGTACTCTTGTCAATGTATAGTTTCCCATCAGCTACGTTGCTACTATCCAAAGAGAAGACTGCTAGCTCATAACAATCAGCAATGTATTGGTCTGAAACTGCGATCTTAATCTCCCCAATGGTTTTCATTCTAAAAGGTCTAAAGAATTTTGGAGCCTCATCCAAATAGTTGAAATCAACCTGAAAATTTCGAGTGGGAGGATTATACCTCAAATAGAGTTCCAATCCTTCGAAGGAAGTAAATGTTAGCGGGTCACCTTTCCCAGCCTTTGGAAATAACTTACCAGTATTGTCAATCAGGGAGTCGCCTTTAACAGTAACCGAAAATACGAATTCACCGGAGGCTGCAGCAGCACTATCATACACAACAACAGGAACGTTATCTGTTACGGTTAATTTTACCACATGCCTATACGAAAAATAAGTTGCCGTTCGTATTTGATTGCGGTCGTAGCGTATCTCTTCATAAGTAAGTATATTGGCTTTCTTACTTAACTTCTTTTCAATGAAATATTCCACATTTGGATGATCGCCAAAGTGTTTGCCTAGATATCGTTTGGTTTCATTTTGGGCAAATAGACTTGATCCTGCGAGGGTGAGAGTAATGGCAATGAAATATTTTAACATCGGCTGTATTTTGTTTTTAATCATATTGTAAAATTATTTTAAAAGATTTGAATAGGAAAAAATATTCAACCCTTAATCTTGGATATTCAACAGTTAGGCATAAAACAATGAACGGTTGAGAAAAATGCCAACCCATTGTAATTGTTTCGATAGAAATTTAAATTGTTACTTTTGTTCATAAATGAATCAAAAGCCAACACCAAACAATCTATTTTTATTGCAAGGCGTTACCTGGCTGGTGGTTTTTCTCCTGATGTTCCTAAATAAATTGCAATACAAGCCCTGGCTTCAGGGGCTTGCCTATTCCATCATCAGTTTATGTGTATATATGATTATTATTTATGTGCATGCAGGCTGGTTGATTCCACAATTCTTTTTGGCCAAAAAGTATTTTGTTTATACGTTATTAGCTATTGTCTTGCTGGTAGTCTTAAATTTCGGTGACATCTACTTTTCGTTGTACATTCAAAACACTTTTTTTTCTGCTGATAAAGTAAACCCTACCAGAAATATGATTTTGTCCAACGGTATCAACGTCATACTGGTATTTCTTGTTAGCATCTTGTTTATCCTTGCGATGAATTATTTTCGCCTAAGCAATGCTCAGGAAACAGCAAAGGCTGAAAGGGTTAAAGCAGAGTTAGGTTTGTTGAAACAACAGTTGCAACCCCACTTTTTGTTTAACACACTCAACAATATTTACTATGTGGCTCAAAAAAAATCTCCCGAAGCAGCGGATCTGATTGAGCGACTATCAGGAATCATGCGCTATTT
Source organism: Chryseotalea sp. WA131a (assembly GCA_025370075.1). Lineage (NCBI taxonomy): Bacteria > Pseudomonadati > Bacteroidota > Cytophagia > Cytophagales > Chryseotaleaceae > Chryseotalea > Chryseotalea sp. WA131a. The sequence goes on from CP073016.1 coordinate 1,479,891, forward strand.
TATTGAAGAGAGCCCACGGGAAAAGGTGATGTTGGAAAGTGAGATTGAGTTGTTGAAGAGCTATATTGAATTGGAGCGTATTCGGGTGAAGAATGAGATAGAAGTTGAATTTAAGTTGGAAGGAGTTTTAAATGGCATTGGGATACATCCCTTGTTGTTAATGCCGATTGTAGAAAATATTTTTAAACACGGGATTGATAAAAGAAGTCAGGTGAACATTATCCGACTGCATCTGAAGGTGAACCAGGGACGATTGTACTTTGAGACACAAAATAGGTTAGTATTAACAACTGAACAAGAATACGCTGGTGGGATTGGCATTGCCAATCTTAAGAAGAGATTAAGTTTATATTATGGAAATAACTACGAAGTAAGTGCAAGGGTGGTGGAAGACTTTTATTTTTGCAAGGTCAATTTTCCAATTCATGAGCTTTAGTTGTATAATCGTAGATGACGAGCCCAATGCCTTGCATTTGATGCAAGATTACATCGGCAGAACGCTCTTATTGGATTTGAAGGGAACATTTTCGGATGCTGTAGAGGCACTTGAATTTTTACGGAAGAAAAAAGCCGTGGATGTTATTTTCACAGACGTAAACATGCCCATGCTAAGCGGTATGGATATGGCCGACATTTTACCCCGATCTCAGAGATTTATTTTCACCACTGCCTACAGCGAACATGCCTTGTCGAGTTTTTCCTATTATGTCATTGATTACCTGCTTAAGCCCATTAGCTTCAAAAGATTTTCTCAGTCGGTGGCAAAAATTGAGCAATCCTTTTTGCATTCAACAAAAGACACTTCAGCGGTCGACCAAGAATTTATCTTCGTCAAAAGTGGAAAACAGTTCATCAAGATTATCTTTTCAGAAATTTTTTTTATCATGGGTGCTAAGGAGTATGTGAGCATTCAAACACGGAAGGGAAAAATTCTCGTGTATATCCGCATGAAAGGAATTGGTGACCTTTTGCCGAATTACTTCATGCGGGTACACCATTCTTATATTGTTAATACCAAATACCTCGAAAGAGTACAGTCCGGAATTGTTGTGGTGGCGGGAATAAATATTCCGGTTAGCGACAGTTACAAGAATTCTGTTATTGTATTTGTGGACAAAACAGGACTTTAAATGAACCCTCCTTCACGCTGGTCACCTTACCAGCGTGCGGACAACACTTACAAAACTTAAAGTTAGATATTTATTTACCTTTTCACGCTCTTTAAAGCCTCAAAATCGCAATCCAAAATCTACGAATCCTAAAAATGAGTTTTTAGCCTTAAATTCGGTCAGATTTTCTGACAAAATACATGGACTATAAAATTGAATTTACCCGTTAAGAAATCACCCCCTGGTCGGGTACTCATGCTCAATAAAATGCTTGACGAAATGGATTTCGACAGTTTCCTTGAAGGGTTGGGATTGCCCAGGCAAGGATCCATCCCGGTTATCCATACGATCAACTCATCAAGCAGTTTACGAACAGCGAGCGGCTTCGTATCAATGGTTTTTAAAAATTTGCAGTTCACTAACCTTAAATGTGGACATTTAAGGCACAAGTGTCGCGCACACCAACGAACATGCGGAAGACTTGCGCTAGTACGGGCCAGTACGGAGGGGTATTCGAAAATCGCAACGCAACACCAACGCATCTAAGTTGAACAAAGCAGTTTAAAAGTAAAGAAGGGGCGAAAGCCTTTTTTTTCCTAGGCTGGATTGCCCTGATAGCGCACCTACTTTTTACTGTTATCCATAAGCAAGTGAAAGAATGTGAACAGTTTAGGAGTAATGGACATTTATTAGGCTGTTTTTTAGACACAGTTTATGACTATGGTCAGCATGGCTTCAAACAATTTAGGTTCCTACATCTGTTTTGTATCCATGTTATCCATGCGAAATAAATTATCGGCCCCCCAGCGTGAGGTTAATAAAATCCAGCTTGATATGTTTGTGGCCATTAAAGGGGGTGTTTTTCAAAGCATAGAAAAATCCCCTTAATTTTAACCTATTAACCCTTTATAACACTTACTGAAAATTGGTCGGATGACAATAATTTATAATAGCATTTCTTGAACACTTTTTTTACTGAGCAAAGCCTCTCTTACGGGGGCTTTGCTATTTTTCAAAGCCAACAATTATCAACAATCAGTGAGGTTTTTGTCTTAACTTAAGAGCACTGAATCGTATTAAGAGCACTGAATCGTATTAAGAGCACTGAATCGTAAATCCTAAATCTCTAATTTAAGCCCAACCGGGCAATGATCCGATCCAAAGTATTCATTGTAGATCAATGCATCCTTAATCTTTGGTTGTAATGAAGTGGCCGTTAAAAAATGATCAATGCGCCACCCTATGTTTTTTTCGCGGCCAAAAATAACCTGATTCCAATACGAAAACTTTTGCTGTTCAGGATAAAAGTGCCGAAAGGTATCGGTGAAGCCAACCTCTAACAACTTCGTAAATCCGTCAATCTCTTGCTGCATGTAGCCAGCAGATTTATTGTAATTCTCCTTTGGCCGTGATAAATCAAGAGGCTGATGAGCCACATTAAAATCACCACAAACAATCACGGGCTTGCGCTTATTCAACCAAAGCAAATAATCGCGAAAGGCATTGTCCCACGATTGCCGATAATCCAACCGCGCTAATTCAGAACCGGAATTAGGCGTATAAACCGTAACAACAAAATAAGTGGTGAACTCGGCCGCAATCACCCTCCCTTCTTGGTCAAATTCTTCCAAGCCCATATCGTAGGTTACATTCACGGGCTCTTCTTTGGTGATAATGGCCGTGCCTGAATAACCTTTTCTTGCTTTCGAGGAGTTGGCAAATACATGGTAGTCCGCTAGAAGTTCTAGAGCAGAAAGCGTTTCTTCCTTCGCTGCCTTGGTCTCTTGTAAACACAGGATATCCGGTGCCATGGCCTTTACGCTTGTCAAAAAATCCTTTTTTATAATGGCACGAATGCCGTTCACATTCCACGATACAAAATGCTTCATTGACCTTGATGTGCTATTTAGATGTTTATTCTTATTGGTAATCTTGAAGATGCTAAAATAGCGATGATTTAAGTGATTCACACGATGCCCAATCAAAAGCACTAAAATTTTTTATTGAAACAATAAATCAACTCTCAAATACGCAGGCCGTATATTTACTACCAATAATGGCCGAAGTAACACGGTTGTATATATGAAAACTTGGCGAACAGAATTGATTCCACAAAAAGCAGAATTTCAAATTTCGCTGGCGGATGCCGTCTTTACTATTGGCTCCTGCTTTGCGCAAACGATGGGAAATCAATTGCTATCGAACAAAATAAAAACTCAGGTTAATCCGTTCGGTACCGCTTACAACCCTCACTGTATTCATAGGTTGATTACCAGTTGTTTAGACAAAAGCCCCTTAGAGGGTAGTGGCATCCTAAATCGAGAAGGTCTCTTTTTTCATTATGATTTTCATTCGCAGCAATCAGCTACCACAGAAGAAGGCTTGCTAAAGAAACTAAGCAAGCTACATGAAGACCACTCTCATAACCTTAAACAGGCCAATGTACTCATCATCACCTACGGCACGGCATTCGTTTATCGAAGAAAAGATAATCAGCAAATTGTTTCAAATTGTCATAAAGTTCCAGCAAGTGAGTTCACTAAAGAATTGTTGACGGTAGAAGAAATCATCGAATCATTTGAAAAGATGCATGATGCCTTGGTCAACAAAAATTCGACAATTAAAATCATCTTAACGGTAAGTCCTGTTCGGCACACTAAAGATGGGCTTGAACAAAATACTGTTAGCAAGTCGGTTTTACGCTTGGCATGTCATCAACTAGCAGAGAGAAAAGGAGTGGTCTACTTTCCTGCCTACGAACTGATGATGGATGACTTGCGCGATTACCGCTTCTACAAAACCGACCGCATTCACCCTACAGAAGAAGCCGAAGAATACATTTGGGAAAAGTTTATGGAAACCTATTTCAACCCAGAAACAAAAAAGTTCTTTGAAGAATGGCAAGAAATAAAGTTGGCACTTCAGCATCGGCCGTTTCATGAACACTCCACTGCACATCAGACATTTTTAAAAAACACGTTGAGTAAACTTCAAAAGCTTTCACCGAAAGCCGATGTTTCTTCAGAAATACTAGAACTAAAATCTCGCCTTGGCCATGATTGATCATCTAACCCTCAACGGAAAGAAGATTGACTTCCGTGATTTTGGCAATGTGGATATCGCCTCCCTTTCTGATTTTGAAAAAAACACTCTTCACTTTTGTCAACAATGGATTTCGGGTAGCAAGCAATTTGAGTTACAGACTTCTGGTTCTACAGGTGAACCCAAAAAAATAACGGTAACGCGAGGGCAAATGGAGACAAGTGCCCGAATGACGATCGCTGCCTTGGGCCTCTCTCCTAATCAAACCGCGTTGGTCTGTCTGGATACCCGTTACATTGCAGGCAAAATGATGCTGGTACGCGCGATGGTAGGCAATCTTAACCTACTTGTATGGGAACCGAGTGCCAATCCATTTGAAAAATTGCAAAACGAAACAATTGATTTCGTAGCTCTAGTGCCCTATCAACTAAAAACAATTTTGGAATCAGAACAACGTAATCAATTCAATAAAATAAACCATGTCATTATTGGAGGTTCGCCTTTAGATGGCTCAGTAAAAAAAATGTTAGCGCATTACTCTTGCCAATTTTACGAAACATTCGGCATGACCGAAACGCTTTCGCACATTGCTTTAAAAAAAATAAATGGGTCAGGAAAATCAGATTATTTTAGAGTTCTTCCAGGCATCCACATTCGCCAAGACGAGCGTGCCTGCTTGTGCATCCAGGCCCCTCACCTATCTACAGAAATCAGCACCAACGATGTGGTTGAAATGAAAAGTCTCGAAGAATTTATTTGGCTGGGCAGATTTGATAACGTTATCAATTCCGGGGGAGTTAAGGTCTTTCCTGAATCAACAGAACGAAAAATTGAAGCAATTTTTTCTGAACTCGAGATTGTCAATCAGTTTTTTATTGCTGGATTGCCCGATGAGAAATGGGGGCAAACAGTAGCACTGATTGTAGAAGGAAGCCTGACCGAAAATACTATTGAGAAGATGCAGGGAAAAATTAAAGAGAGGCTATCCAAATTTGAAATACCGCGTTCAATAAAATTTCTTGAAAGGTTTGCTGAAACAGGAACTGGAAAAATCAATCGAAAAGAAACTATATCAAAACTGTAGATAAAAAATCTACTTCATTTTCATCTGAGCAAAGTAAGGGTGCTCGGGGTTTACAATCAATTGCTGACGGAGCGGATCGATCAACACGTCCATATCTTCCAAAGGAATAGCACCCAACAATACTTCGGAATCCCCGGGTAATACCATGGCATGAGTAAGTGTGCGTCTGTTCTTAAATTTCAATTCAATAGGGCCAACTACTTCGCATTCTTTAATAGATCCATCGGCCATTTGGGCTTTGCGCTTTTCTAAGACAGGCAAGTCTAGCTGCTCCTGAATGTTTTCATTGATGGCTAGCATATACGAGTTTGTGTCTACAAGTGCATTTACAAAAATATGCCGAACTTCATCTTTATCGATTACATTTCTTCTTACCATAGCTAAATCATCTGCATTGATAAGTTCTATTTCAGCATAAATCAATCCCATATTCTTTTTGTTAGAAAAATCACACCGCTACAAATGTACAATCTTATACTCTACAGTAGATGAAATCAGTATAGGTGCATTTTCAAATTCGCAATACACTATTTGAGCCTTTCGAGGTCGGCACAAAACCACTATTCAAGGAATAAAACCTAAAATCACAATTCTAAAATCACAAATCAAAAATTTTTATCCCTCACTGCCTCCGTGGCCCGCGTGCACACGAACCACCGGAAAACAGATTTTGGCAACCGCTAAGTTAGTCTCTTCAATTCTTTTTGCTCTTCAACTTTAAAATGTCTTTTTGTAAGTCCAGCACCACACTCGCCAATTGCTCAACGGATACATCGTTTTTGGTTTCTACATCCGGAAACTGAACACTGATGTATGCCTTTGCCGACCAAGCTTCCATTACATCGCTTGCATCAATTTGGTAGGGCGCATATTGCCTGTTGTCGGATACCAAAAACAACTTTCCCGTTTCTTCTAAGTAATTGAACACGCGCTTGTACACAATACCTTCTCGCTGCGAAACCAGGATATACGTTTTTCCGCTCTTGATATTCTTCAGGTTTTCGAGATGCTCACCAATCACAATAGTGCCCGGTAAAATCGGAAGCATGGAATCGCCCGAGATTTCAAAAGCACGATAAGTTCCCTGCTTGAGAATAGGAAGCTGAAATCTCGGCAGCTCCTTCACATACTCGGTATCAGCATAACCATTCAAGTATCCGGCAGCCGCTTTCATGGGTACCAATTCGATATTATCCCTACCGGCTAAGTCTTGGGTAACCACCATTACATCTTTCCCAAAAGAAGCAGTTTTGGCCAATGGCTTTTCGGTGGTTAAATCTTTTCCAATCAAATCATCCACCGAAATTTTACAGACATCGGCAATCTTTTGAAGCAACTCTAACTTCGGTTCCGCGCGGCCTTCTTCATACGCTCCCAATAACGAACGCTTGATTTCTAACTTCGCAGCAAACTGATCTTGCGTTAACTTCATTTGTTTGCGCAATGCGCGAAGATTTTCATTTAGGTTTGTCATCATTACTAATTTTAAAGCACTAAAGATTCTAACTTCTAACTACCATATTCTATCCTGACCATACCTTCAGGACTTCTTAAAAATCAATATCCGTCCGCTATTTACTTGTTTCATACCCAGCGAGAATAAATTGCGCTGAAAGTACTTGGGTTGATCATTCATGTTCTCTACGTGACGGTGGATCTTGGCAATCACTTCTTGCAGTGGTGTAAATGGCTCAGCCAGTAAGTATCCATAAAAGTTTTCGGGGGCGCCTTCCGTTGTAAAGTTGACCTGAAATTTACCCGATGCTAACTTTTTGCTCTTCAATCTTAATCGTGCCCCTTCCATAACTAATTATTTTAGCCAAATATCGGTCAATTATCGAATTAAGCAAGAAATAAAACTAAATAATTTAGTTATTGAGCAGAGAGTTTAACTTATGAATAGCGGTTTTTCTGCGCCTTCTGGCGGAAATAGTAATTCTAAATTCCAATCTGTCAACAAGTTATAATTGAGATTGCCTGCCGCTACTTGTAACGGAGAGATTATGTTATTGGTGTAAAGTGAACCTGTACCTAACCCTTGCGGAATACTTACCGGGTACTGAGCGGTGAACTGTGCGATAGCATTTAGCCCAATGTTGGATTCAAGTGCAGAAGTAATCCACCAACTGATGCCCAACTGATTGGCCAATTGAATCCAATCTGCCGTTGATTGCAATCCTCCCATCAGCGAAGGCTTTAAAATGATACTCTTGGGCTTTAGTCGTGTAAGTAATGATAATCGAGCAGCACTCGATACACCAATCAACTCTTCATCTAATGCAATGGGCACGGGCGATTCACGACAAATCAATTCCATTTCTGGAAGACCGGATTTGATCGGTTGCTCGATGCTGTGAACGTCAAAGCGCGCGAGGGCGCGAAGTTTATCCAAGGCATCGTCTACTTTAAATGCCCCGTTGGCATCCAACCGAATTACAATATTCTGTTTGTAATACTTTCTTCGGATGTATTGCAATATATCGCACTCCTTTTCAAAGTTGTGGCTGCCCACTTTCATTTTGATGCACGAAAATCCATCGCGGATTTTGATGTCGATTTGTTGCAACATGTAATCGAGCCCACCCATCCATATCAGTCCGTTGATCGGAATGGACTTGCCCTTCAGAAAATCATTTTCAAAAATCAATCGCGAGCCCCCATTCAACAAATCTAGTAAAGCTGTTTCAACCGCAAAGATTACGGATGAGCAGGTAGGGTCTAATTTATTCTCGGAAAGAAAAGCATGCAATTCAGTCAGCCTTAATTTCTGAGATGGTAAGGTTGCTCCCTCTACCTTTTCCACCCAGGCGGTCAATTCCGTTTCTGCCTCTTCATTCGACTCGTTACTTAGGCCAATGAGTGGAGCACACTCGCCCAGGCCAAACACTTCGGGTTGCTCGGTATGCCATATTTTCAAAAACCAAACAGGTCGCTCTTTCATTGAACCGCGCGAGGTGCGGGCTTCAAAATTGAATTGAAGAATATGTTTATGAACGCTGGCGCGAAGGGGCATGATGAGGATTTGGGCTAAATTTCGTAAAAAATCTCTTTACAAAGATGTTTGCCATGGACATACAGATTTGCACGGAATCAATATTGGTGTTTTCATTTAAAGAGAATCGAAACCTACCTTTGCGACTTAGCGTCTTTGCGTGAAATAAGTTTATGCTCAACATCAACGACTATAAGTACGAATTACCTCAACAACGGATTGCACTCTATCCTTTAGACCAACGTGATCAATCAAAACTGCTGGTTTACCAATCAGGAAAAATAGTTCATCAGCACTTTTATGAAATCTCAAATTTTTTGCCAGCCGGTGCGACACTTTTCTTTAACGATACCAAAGTCATTCCTGCCCGATTGCTATTTCAGAAAGATACCGGTGCAGCTATTGAATTGTTTTTGCTAAACCCCATTTTACCTTCCCCACTTGTTTCGCTTTCCATGGAAGCACGCGGCAGTTCGCAATGGCATGTGGTGATTGGCAATGCCAAACGTTGGAACGATGACAAACCTTTAACGCTTTCGCTCAAGGATGCGCAGCTCTCCGCTAACCTAATCGACAAAGAAAAAGGCTTGGTCAACTTCAGTTGGAAACCTGAAAATTTAACCTTTGCCGAAATCATTTCAAAAGCCGGTGCAACACCATTGCCTCCGTACTTAAAAAGAGAAGTAGAAGCCAGTGACCGTGAGCGGTACCAAACGATTTATTCTAAAAAAGAAGGGGCGGTGGCCGCGCCTACGGCAGGTTTGCACTTTACTGAAAGAGTATTCGATGACTTAAGAAAGAAAAACATCCAATCAGATTTTCTTACGCTTCATGTAAGTGCAGGCACGTTTCAACCGGTGAAAGTAGAAAACGCACTGGAACACCCGATGCATGCCGAGCAAATGGTGGTGTCTAAAGTGAATTTGGAAAATATTCTAAACAGCAAGGGAAAAATAATTGCCGTTGGCACAACTTCTCTACGCACATTGGAAAGTTTGTATTGGTACGGGGTGAACCTTGAGAAAAATCCGAATGCTGATTTTATTATCGAACAAAACGAACCTTACGAAAATATTGGTCACTTGAATTTTAAAGAAGCCATCAAAAATATTCTAAACAAATTAGAGCATGATCAAGCAACCCAGCTCATTGGCGAAACCAGCATTTACATCGTTCCGGGCTACCAAATAAAAAGTTGTGAAGCCCTGATCACCAACTTTCATCAACCAGGTTCGACTTTGATGCTATTGGTGGCGGCTTTTGTCGGAAATGATTGGAAAAAAATTTACGAACAGGCGCTTGAAAACAATTATCGTTTTTTAAGCTATGGCGATAGCTCTCTCTTACTTAGGGCTTAGGTCTTGGGACTTGAGAGATATGACCTAAGACCTAACACCCAACGCCTAATTTAACGCAACAACCCTCACCTCTACTCTTCTACCCTCCTCTTTGCTAGCCTTTTGATCTTTGGTAGCACCGTAACCTTTTGCAATAATTCGCCTACGTACCACGCCTTGGTGATTAAAGTAATCCAGCACGATAATGGCGCGTTTGTTGGATATTTCTCGATTGGCCTCTTCGGTTCCTTCTGCTGAAGCAAAGCCTGAAATCTCAATGCCCAACGCGGGGTTTTGATTGATTACTGCAAGAATACTTTCCAGTTCTTTAATATATTGAGTCTTCAGGTCGCTCTTGCCCTGATCGAAAAATACTTTTACAAACTTGCTCAGCAAAGCTTTATCGTACGAGGCGGTGGGCTTGGCAATTTTATTGTTTTTCATTTCTTCTGAAAAAACCATGGTAGGCAGGGAAAATACCGTTTTTCCTTCCAATTGCCTTTGCTCAAACTTGCTCTCATCGCTTTCGTCATAGTAGTAGGTGCGGGTAGCTACATCTATTTTAGTATTTTCCTTTTCATTAAAGTTTACGCCATCAATCGGATCAGTGTGCTCAATTAGTCCGACCAAGTATTCAATGCCCTCTTTGTCATTCGCGGCCATCAAATCCAGCATCATATCATACACATCTACTTTGTTGGTTTGCACCAACTTGGCTTCGTTGCTGGTGCGCACATCGGTTTTCACATCCCGATCGGTATCATAAAACGCATTTCTAACTTGCACCTCTTGGCCAACCACCACATCAAATTGCTTGATAGTTTTCAAATTGATTTGCTGATACAACTCGTAGAAATAAGTTTGATTGGGAATGTTCACGTTCAACGTGTAGGGCAAAAATCCCTCTGATTCAATAATAATATCGTAATTTTTTGAAGGCGGCATGATAATCAGGTACTCACCTGTTTTAGGATCTGGATCGTAGACAAACTCCAATTCTTTTCTGGTCTCTGCGTCAACCACATACATTTTGGAAGGCATGGTCTTGCCCGTCTCGGCATTGATGATTCGCCCTTTAATCATAGTGAGCGGAATCGTCATGGCATTCTCTGGCATGTCCAAATAGTAAATGTCTTGCGCCCCTTGTCCGCCTTTTCTGTCCGATGAAAAATACCCGCGCTTGCCATCGGCCAATAATGTAAAGTAGTTGTCGTTACTGGTGGTGTTTACTGGGTAGCCCATGTTCTCAGGTTTGGTCCATTTACCATTTACCAACGTGGTTTTAAAAATATCGCGTCCGCCCATGGTTGCATGACCATCAGAAGTAAAAAACAATGTCTTTTGATCAGGATGGATAAACGGAGCATCCTCATCATCAGGTGTATTGATCTCAGGGCCAAGGTTAATTGCTTGGCTCCACACTCCAGTCGCCTTTTGCTCAATCTTCCAAATGTCTAAGCCACCCCTTCCACCTCTCTGGTTGGAAGCGAAATAAATCACTTTGCCATCAGGGGAAATACTGCAAGTAGTTTCCATTCCTAGCGAGTTGATGGTGTTGGATAAGATGCTCGGCTTTGACCACACATCACCCGACTTGATAACTTGAAACAGATTGCCCTGATCGGTGGCACCTCCCATAAACACCACCATCTTCTGGCCATCGGGTGTAATACCTGCCGTGCCTACGTTGTATTCAGAAGCAATCGGCACAACGACCGGTTCACTCCAATTACCCGACTTATTGTAAGAAACATAAATCTCCTCAATGAATTTATCACCCGAGCGTGTGCGGCTAGTGTTGGGGCGAAGGGCTGTGAATGCCATTACGCTTTCATCTGCCGAAACCACCGGGTTATATTCAGTGTACTTTGAATTGACATTGCCCGGAAAACTATGAACAGTAAAATTTCGAGGCGCTGACATAAGTGCGATCGCATTTTGACAAGCCGCCAATCCCTTATCAGCCTGCGCAACTTGCTTCTTATCCAACTTCACCATCTCCCTGTAACTTGAAAAAGTTTCTATGGCCTTTTCCAGTTGCTCATTCTTCAGGTAAAGTGTTGCCAAATCGAAATAAGCCACCGGTGGTAGATCCTTTTTCAAATTAATGGCTTGCTCGTAATAGGGTATTGCCTTTATTTGATCATCGGTAGTTTGGGACACTTTGTAGCAAAAGCCTGTTTGATAAAATGCCAATCCGTCTTTGGTACCAGCTTGAATGGCTTCCAAATACTTGGGAAGGGCTTGTTGGTAGTTTTTAAAATTAAACAAAAGTTGTGCATCGGTAAGTGCCTTGTTGTTTTGTGCCAACACCGCGTGCGAGCATACCAGCAAAGCCATCCATACTATTCTATTCATGTCGGTTCAATTAAAGTTTTACAATTCTACGCTATTTACCTTTCAAAAGGTTATTGAAATATTGGTGAAACTTACAGAGGTCTATTTTTCGACTATTCGCAAAACAAAAATCCAATAAAATCTGATAAACCACTAACAACCAGTTATTAAATTGTTAGCGCCTAAATTAAAAATTGTGTAGGTTTTTCCGCCAAATAGTGTATAATTTAACTTGAAATTACCCATTACTATGAATCGAATTTGGTACATACTGAACGTGGAAGAGAATAATAACGTGGAAGAGAATAATCAAGGGACTGTAGGTTTTTTGTTTACCATGAGCTTTCTGATGGGTTTGTTTCATTTGCGAATATGTCCAACGTGCGCGATGCCAAGCAATTGGTGGTCAGTGAGGACGTTTGGTACAAGATATTCCCTCACTCCTGGCATTTTTCACTATCCCTATCATGCACAACTTTAACGTTCAGCAAAAGGCACTTTACACTATTGGACTCTTCAGTGTGATTGGCTGCTTGATTTTGTCCTTCGTTCTTTCGGGCAAATACTTACCAAGCGAGAAGTCGGTGAATAAATCTGAATCGAATATCAAGAAACTTGGCCTTTTTGGGTTTTTAAGCAATCGATACATCCTAACATTGTCGGCATTCATAATTATCTATAATGTTGCCCTTAGGTTTATCAATTACTCATTTTTTAATGTCACCACAGTCCAATTCAAATCAGATTCATTGGAGTTGCTAACATCTCTGAGTTTGTTTGAAGCACTAAAATTGTTTTCAGCTTCTTATTCACCACATTTGTAGCAGATTTCAACAATCAATACTATGGCTTACGGTTTTCTCTGCTCATTACGCCCATTCCTCCAGCAAAATGAGGCAACCGAATTAAGAGGATTGGCCGTGCAGACTGCAGTAGCAGCCAACCTGAAGCCTTGTGAAAAATTGAACATAACGGTTAGCGAAAATCCAAATTATACATCCTTGAAAAAAAATGGTGAGGTGGTTCAAAACCTGAATCATATCGAAGTGGTTGGCGATTTGTCTCACAAAGAGGCCACCCCTGACATTACCAAAGTAGTGGCGAAAGACAGTGCTGTGGTGTTTAACTTTTCGTTGATTGATTTTTACTTTGTGATGACGAGCCATTATGATTTGGCACAAGGACTTATTCCTAATGTTACCGAAAGAAAAACAGAAACCATAAATTCATAAATAAATGGCATTAGAAATAGACGTACTGGTTACCTATGCAGAAAAGGATAATGAAACAGCTAAAAATAGCGAGCAAGGTTGGGTAACCCAATTCAAAAAATTTCTAGAGTTGATGTTACTTCAAGTGCTCGGCACTAAACCCAACATTGTAATTAAATCTGAGTTTGATACCGCGCCCGCTTTGGATAATGCCGCGATAGTAGTGGCCATCTTGACAAAAGAATTTGTGCAATCCGGTAGGTGTTTAGATTTAGTAGAGACGTTTTACAAAAACGCTTCCGCTTCCAAAACCAATCGTGTATTTAAGGCTATTAAGTCACCGCTCTCGTTGCAAGATCAACCAGCCCGCTTACGCGATTCGCTTGGTTACGAAATGTACCAGTTGGATGATGAAACAGGTGTCATGAAAGAATACACCGACTTCTTTAGCCCGGAAGCGGAGAAGCAATATTGGATGAAGATGGTTGATCTGGCGTACGACATTCACGAAGCTTTGTTGGCCTTGAAAGAAGGCAAATCAAAAACAGAGGTAAAAAATATCTATCGCAGAAAGACCATTTACTTGGCAGAAACTGGCCACGACCTATCCATTCAGCGAAATATCATCAAACGCGAACTGATGCGGCACGGCTTTGTGGTGTTGCCCAATCATACTTTATCGACCCATGCCTCGGAAGTAGAGCATGACATCCGTAAAGATTTAGAAGAATGTAGTCTTTCCATCCACCTGATTGGCAATGCCTATGGCGAAATACCCAATGGTGGAGACAAATCGATTGTGGACATCCAAAACAAAATTGCTGCCGAAGTAGCCTTGAGTAAGAAGCAAACCAAACAAGACTTTTCGCGTTTGATCTGGATTGCTCAGAATCTGAAAAACGTCAGCGACAAACAGAAGGCATTCATCGAAACATTGAAGCGCGACACCGAAGCACAAGAAGGTGCCGAGATTTTACAAAACCCATTGGAAGATTTTAAAAATATCATCCGCCAAGAATTGATTGATACGCCCGACCATGGCAATGAAGAGCACAGCAGCAAAACCATTTATTTGGTTCACGATCGCATCGATTCGGCAGAAGTAAAACCCTTTCAAGAGGTGATCGAAAAATCTGGCTTTAAAGTTTTGTCTCCTACATTTGAAGGCGATCTGCTGGACGTGCGCAAACAGCACATCGACAACCTGCGCGTTTTTGATGGTGCTATTATCTTTAAAGGAAAAGTAAACGATCAATGGGTGCGCATGAAGGTATTGGATTTACTGAAAGCTCCCGGCTTTGGCAGAAAAAAACCAATTCAAGGCAAAGCAATTGTAGGCAACGGAAATTTAGATAGTTATAAAAATCAAAACCTAACGGTGATATCCAGCGATATTAACCGTTCGGTGGAAACATTGAAGATTTTTTTGAGTGAATTATCGTGATGTGCATTTGGGTGCAATTGAAAAACTGGGGAGATAACGAAGCCGATGCCGCTTCGATGTGCCGAGCATGCAAGGTCGGCTTTTGGTGACCACACGATTTGCAATTGACACTCAACTGGCAAGCGCTGCACAAGCCTACATTGGTACGGGGGCGGCACAACAACCCTACATTCGAGCAAACCATCATTTTCTTAGAATATTCGAAGAAAGAATTTTACACCGAGCAACGAATAAAAGAACTAGAGAAAAAGCGGAAGTTGCGCACAGCCCGCACACCGTTGATGGTGTATGATATAGTAGGCAAAGCCGTACACCAAACAGTCATTGATAAAGTCCAGCAAAGTAAAGTAAAACGATGAACACACAAGATTTTGCTCCGGGCGCAAAATGACGAATTACAAAATATCAATATGATACACATCTGTCTCGTTTCTGCGGATATTCTTTATCACAAAGCCACCAGGCTGTGGAATTTCTTCTACCAAATCAAACACCTTTACTGCTTTGGAAAGACCAGCAAAAATCAACAAAAAAGTAAAATCACCTTTGCGTATCATCGTCCACTGCGGGGCATATGAAATATTTTCGGCATGCACCAACTGCGAGCGCGTGGCCGACTGCTGATCGATCAAAAAAGTTGTGCGCCAAATACGGATCAACATGTCATCTGATGGATTGCTGAAATGGCAATGCACATATACAAATGAATCATCGAGCATGGCGGGGTCAATAGAGGCCAAAGTATCTACATCTACAGTTGGCTTTGTCAATGGTTCTTTCGTTTCTACGGCAAATTCAATAGATTTCGAGGCTCTATTTTTTAGGGAACCAAGGAAAAAATGCTGGCGTCTTTCGGATATACTCTTCATACTGGGGTTTGTTCTTTTTCAACGCACGTTCCAACAAAGATACACCCGATACCTTTATCAATAAAAAAGTCATCAACACAGACCCAAGCATCGACCAGTAACTTTCTGCGGCCACCGAAAACAAGGCAAAGCCCCACCACACACACGCATCACCAAAATAGTTGGGGTGTCTGGTCAATTTCCAGAAGCCGGTGTTTAACACTTTTCCCTTGTTGGTAGCATTGGCTTTGAATTTGGCCAATTGATAATCACCACCTGCCTCAAACAAAAATCCCACCGTCCAAAAAAGAATGGCAAGTCCATCCCATCCACCCAGTGGCGTTGTGGCGCCAAAATATTGAGCCGCCAATAAGGGTGAAGAAATCAACCACAACAAAAATCCCTGCAGCAAGAAAACCTGAAAAAAACTGAACCACCAATATCGCTCGGCACCATAGTGCAGCCTAAATTGGGCATACCGATAATCTTCGGGTTTGCCCACATTTCGCCAAAACAAATAGCCAAACAACCGCAAGCCCCATATAACAGAAGTAATCAGCACGATCAGTTTGCGGGAGGGATCTCCTGCGGAATTGAAAAAATAATAGGCTGCCAACAATACAAAACCCAATCCCCAAAATGGATCAACAATACTGGCATTCACCAACCTGACACTAGCGGCCCACACCAGCGTGAGCAACAGCATTACCACGCCAAATCCAATCAAGTAAACAGTCCAGAACGAAGTCAGCATAATCAAAATTCAAGATTAATAATTCGGGATTCAACTATTTCAGGTTCTTATTTTCATATTTTAGCAATCTTAATTGCAGCCAATGAGTGCATTAATCATTAGTAGCCACGCAGAATTTGAAACCTACCTTGGCAAAGAGCTGGGTGTGTCGGAGTATCATGTAATTACCCAGTCCCAAATCAACCAGTTTGCCGATGCTACCTTAGACCATCAGTGGATACACACCGACCCTGCACGCGCGGCCGAAAGCCAATTTAAAAGCACTATCGCACATGGCTACCTCACACTTTCGCTCGTGCCCCATTTGTGGGATCAGATTGCCGAGTTTCGAAACATCAAGATGATGGTGAACTATGGCATTGAAAAGTTAAAGTTCAACCAACCCGTGTTGGTCAACCAACAAGTGCGGCTTCGCGCCAAGTTACACTCCATTATAAATCTGCGTGGCATTACCAAATTTGAAGTAGACGTAACGCTGGAAATAAAAGACAACACCAAGCCTGCCTTTAATGGTATTTTGGTTTTTTTGTATCATTTTAATTAAATCGCCACACGCTGCATGCTACACGCCTCAGGCATGTAGCTTGTGGCTTTAGGCCTTCAGCCTTATCACTATCAGCATCAAATGAAAGACTTCAAAAAATACTATATCATCTCTGCACCACCCAGCGATGTTTACTTAGCACTCACCAATCCACTCACCATACATTTATGGTCGGGCGAAGAAGCGGTGATGAGCACCGAACCCGACAGCGAATTTAGTTTGTGGGAAGACAGCATTGTGGGGAAGAACTTAGAATTTGAACCTAACAAAAAAATTGTGCAGCAATGGTATTTCGAAGGGCAAGAAGAACCCTCCATTGTAACCATCAAATTGCACGAGGATAAAAATGGCACGTCTGCCGAACTCCGCCACTCCAACATACCCGATGAAGCGTATGACGACATGGTGGACGGCTGGAACGAACAATACTTTGGTGCGCTGCAGGAGTTCTATTCGGAATAAAGGAGTTAGGATACAGGAGTTAGGAGTCAGTAGAAATCCAAATGGCATTAGTAGAGAAATTTTTATTCATAAAAAAGTCAACGTTGCCTAAAGCGGGCAAGGGGCTGTTCACCAAAACAGAAATTGCCAAAGGCACTCGCCTAGTGGAGTACAAAGGCAAACTAAAAAAATGGAAAGAGGTGAAAGCACAAGATGGCTATAACGGCTACTTAATGTACATCACCCGCAATGCCGTGATTGATGCTTTGCTGGCTACTCACACACTTGGCAGATATGCCAACGATGCGAAGGGGCTTAGCCGTGTGGCGGGCATTCGCAACAATAGCGAATATGTGAGCGAGGGGAATCGCTGCTACATTGAAGCTACCCGAAAAATTAAAAAGGGTGAAGAAATTTTAGTGGGCTACGGAAGGGAGTTTTGGCAACTGCAGAAGAAGTTAGCTACAACCAAATCCATCAGAAAAACTAATAAAACGTAATCACTAGAAGCTATCTAAAAAAATAATTTTATTGGTCATTGCTAGTCCCGCGCCTCGCGGGATGTGACAATCCTCAACAATAGCCCTTGGTTTTTGGAGTGGGGACTGCCGCACAGCCAGTCACGATACCCCAAATCACACTTACCCTCGCAAGTATCCATAATATTTTTACTCAACTTTAGGGATTGATTCTACCTTCACAACGGCTGATTTATCAAGCCCACCAAATAAATGTGGGTACAGTTCGTTGCCCGTGCTGGGTTCATATTTCAGCTGTGCTGTTAATTTGGTTTCATCAACAGTAAGAAGCAACAGGTCTTCCCTTCCTTTGTAGTAGCGTTGCAGCACAACTGCCACTTGCGCTTCTGTTGAAAGATGAATGAAGCCTTCTTTCTCAAATTCTGTGGGAAAGTAGCTTGCAAGTTGAAGTTGTGAATTCCAAACTTCTTGTGTAGCAATGTGGTAGATCATATACGCTTGGCTAAATGCTGTTCTTGAACAATTTAATCGTATAGTCGAGTAGTTTTTTGTCTCCATGCTGTCCATGGCCGGGTACTACAATTTTTAAGTTTGGATATTGCTTCTTAATCCTCTCAACCGTGTTTGACCATTCGGCAAGGGTCGCATCACCCAAAAAACCTTTGCTAGCGTCTAGTTCTTTTATCAAACAGCCTCCAAACAATACATCATCAACCGGAAAATAACCGACCACATTATCTTTTGTGTGCCCTTCACCGAAAAATACTGCACTTGAACTTTCATTGCCTACTTTTAAAATAAGCGAATCCTGGAAGCTATTCTTGGGAACAACCATATTGTTGGCTATGGCAAGCTCAACTGTTTTGAAATACGCATAAGATTGAATATCATTTTCATGAAATGCTTTTAATCCTCCCAAACAGTCATCGTGGAAGTGGGTTGGAACAACTGCATTTATTTTGCAATGAAGCGTTTCCTTAATCCAGTCGATTAGCTCTTCGGCACTTTTGTCGGTGGTGGGCGTATCAAATACCACTACTTCGTTGTTGTTCCTTACCATGAGGCCATTGCAAGGCACATTGCCAAAATC
Source organism: Chryseotalea sp. WA131a (assembly GCA_025370075.1). Classification (NCBI taxonomy): domain Bacteria; kingdom Pseudomonadati; phylum Bacteroidota; class Cytophagia; order Cytophagales; family Chryseotaleaceae; genus Chryseotalea; species Chryseotalea sp. WA131a. The sequence continues at coordinate 1,498,603 of CP073016.1, forward strand.
ATTGGTTTGCAAAAAGGAGGTATGCTTAAAAGAGTTTTCGGCAATTTGCAGTACAATCAAATCCTTGGATTTGTAAACCTCTACGGGTTTAAATGCATCCCCCTTTTGAGAAGTACAATTTGCACTTATGGAGATCACAACTATCAAGAGTGTTTTGGCAATAGACTCCATTTTGGTTTTCTGTCTTTAGAATTTCTGTTAGCGACTTTCAGTAACCATAAAACTAAAGAAAGCTTTCGCATATTCAGATAGCCAGTTTGTTAGTGGGCCTAGCGCGCGAATGACAGACAAGGAAATTTGCCTGCCAAACATCAAATATCCCCCAACTGTGGCTGTAACCAACTGGCGCAAGTTAGCAGCTTAAAGGAAAAGAAGGGGCGAAAGCCCTTTTTTTTCCTTTGCTGGCACTTTTACGCCACGTTGACGATTGTCTTTAGAGGTAGGCGTCCGAAAAGTCAGATTCTTTTAAACTTGTGTAATATTTCGGCCACAATTGACAATTAAGGCTTATTTGTTAGGCTATTTTTGCTTTTCTTTGACATTGGCTTAACCCGTTTATTTGTGGTACAAGATATTGACATTGCTGATCTAAAGCGGATAACCGAGCTGGTATTCACCAAGTATGGTTACGACTTCCGCAACTACGCCATGTCTTCGTTTAAGAGACGAATGCTGCGGATTCTGGAACTGAAAAACCTCTCCATTGAAAGCCTGTTGAAAAAGCTGAATGATCAGCCGGCCTTTATTAATGAATTTCTAGACGAGCTGACGGTGAACGTTACCGAAATGTTTCGCGATCCAGGTTTCTGGCGCATCATGCGTGACGAAATCATCCCCAGCATCTTACTCAACCACAAACAATTTAAAATATGGCATGCTGGCTGCTCATCAGGCGAAGAAGTGCTGAGCATGGCCATCCTCCTCAATGAAATGGGCATTGAGAGTGACGTAACACTATACGCCACCGACTTGGATGTGAATATTTTGGAGAAAGCCAAGCAAGGATATTACCCCATCAAAAACATGGAGCTGAACGAAAAAAACTACGTTCGCTTTGAAGGAAAAAAATCATTGAAAGAATATTACAAAGAAGAAAACGGAAGGGCAGTGTTTCACAAAGATTTGTTGCAGAACGTTACCTTCCGCAAACACGATTTGGTAAAGGGCGAAATCTTCAACAAGTTTGACTTGATCCTTTGCCGCAACGTAATGATTTACTTCAATCAAGCTCTGCAAAATGAAGTGCTGAAAAAATTCCACGAAAGCCTTTTCAAATACGGGTATCTCGCCATCGGCTCCAAGGAGTCGTTGATTTGGTGCGATATCGCCAATCGGTTTTTGGTGGTGAACAACGAAGAAAAGGTGTATAAGAAGATAAAGGATTAGGCGTCAACTGCCATGGACAAGTATAATTTAAATAACACCTACAAGGCAGTTGTGATAGGAGGATCAGCCGGAAGCTTTCAGGGAATCGTAAAAATACTATCCCAACTTCCGAAAAATTTTCCGCTACCCATCATTATGTGCTTGCATAGGCTCAAGCATGTGCGCAATGGGTTTGTGGAAGCATTATCGCTGAAAAGTGTAGTACAGGTAGTAGAACCTTTTGACAAAGAATCGATAAAAAAAGGAATGGTTTATTTGGCACCATCAAATTATCATATGTCCGTTGAGTTGGGAAACCATTTTGCCATATCCACCGAAGAGATGATCAACAACTCGCGCCCGGCCATTGACATTACCTTGGGCACGGCTGCCTTTGCCTATCGCGATAAACTCATTGGTATTTTATTGTCGGGGGCCAATCGCGATGGTGGTTTGGGAATGAAATTTATTAAAGACAAAGGCGGCTTGACAATTGTGCAAGAGCCAACCGAGTGCATGATTGACACCATGCCCAAGGCTGCTCTATCGCTCACCAAAATCGATCACGTTTTTAAAGTGGACCAGATTGTAGAATTTTTGAAAGAACTTGATAAGCATTATAAATAAATGGAACGCATCACCCAATTTCTTAAAGAACCACAAAAGGTAAGCATGCTTTTGGCAGTGCTTTTTTTTGGCGGAATTCTATTCTCAGCTTACCAGCTTTTTACGCTCACCAGCAAGTTGACCGGAGGAAGCTATGACGCAACATTTGTTACGGTGGCCCTTACATTTGTGATAGGTGTGTTGGCCATTCACCAAGCATTTCGCATCAGGCGCGAAGTAGTGGTATTTAAAGAAAAGCAAACTACGGATGCACAAGAGCAAGCCACCAAAGCCGAACAGGCCTTTACCATTGACTTGAATACATTTAAAAATGATATCAAAAATGAAAAAGGCATAAAGGCTTGGCAAGTGGGACTTAACTCGCTTTGTCAATTGTTACAAGCCGGTCAAGGTGCACTTTACCAAGTAAAATCTGCAGGTAAAACCAAAACGGCAGAACTCACAGCGGGATTTGCTTTGCTATTAGCGGAAGGAAAAAACGCAAGTTACCAATCGGGCGAAGGCCTGATCGGCCAAGTAGTGGCCAGCGGCAAAAGCATTTACTTAGATGAATTACCAGAGGGATATCAACAACAAATTGTAAGTGGGCTGGGTAAAGCAGCACCCAAATACATTTTCATCAGTGCCCTCAAAAAAGAAAACGAAACCAAAGCCATTCTTGAAATTGCCACCTTTGCTCACCTACCGGAGCAAGTCAGAAAGCAAGCAGAAGAAATGGCCACCTTATTAATTGATAAGATTTAAACTTGACCAAGGGCATGTTACAAAAGATAAAAATCAGTGATAAAATAACGGGGCTCATCGTGGCAATCGCGTTAGTTGCTATTTTGGTCATGGACTTTTTCACCTACCAGATCAACATGGAGGCTGCCAACGAAAAATTCAATGCATCGCTATCGGCCATTGCCGATAATCAATCGAGCAAAGTCAGTAATTATTTTGATCACATCGCGTCCACTGCTAACTTCTTTCAACAGTCCGACATTGTAAAAGCATATCTTCAAAACTCCCCTGATTCGCTGAGTCAGTTTTTAAAGCAAGTGAAAGATTTTTATGGCATCAGCGAAATTTTTATTGTCGATCCCAAAGGGTCTGTGAAAGCCAGTACCCATTCGCAGACGAGTTTCCCCGATCCGGATGGTTCGTTTTTCTCAAAAGCAACCGCTGGTCTTCATTATAGCTCGATAAAAAAGGAAAACAACGATTATTGGATGTATGCCGGTGCACCCTTCGAAGGCGACCTTCTTATTTTCAAACTAAATCTGAATGCTCTTTATAAACCACTCGAATCGGTAACAGGATTGGGCAACACGGGCGAAGCATTTATTGCCGCGCAAGACTTGACTTCTAAAAAGGTATACTTGGCCAGCCCGTTGCGCAACGATCCAAAGGCTTACCTGAAATTCTTTAACGATGGAGATGCCGAAGTAAAAGAAGTAAAGTTGGCACTTGATGGCACCAATGGAGTAAGCAACGGCAGAGATTACAGGGGCAAACAAGTACTGGTAGCCTACCGCAAAATCAGCAATGCACCGTGGGCATTGTTAGTGAAAATTGATACCGATGAGATAACAGGGCAAGGTGCGCAACTGCGTCAAACGTATTTGTACACGGGCTTAGTGATTTTGTTAGCCGCTATTGCACTTTCGCAACTGTTTGCCCGCTCACTTACCGAGCCACTCAATAACATGCGCAATACGTTGGATTTGGTTTCGCAAGGCGTATTGCCTGAAAAAGTGGAAGCTACTTCGCAAGACGAATTTGGGCAAATGGCCGTTAAGGTAGATGGTCTAGTAAAAACATTAAAAGACAGTGCTCAATTTGCGCGGCTAGTAGGTCAAGGCAAATTTGATGCATCCTATAAACCAGCGAGTGAAAACGATATGCTAGGTTTGGCTTTATTGGGCATGCGCGATAACTTAGTAGAAAACGAGCGCAAAGAAAAAGAACGTAACTGGATTGTGCGCGGAGTGGCAGAAATTTCTGAAATTCTACGGACACACGACTCGTTGGATACATTGGGCGATGCGGTTGTGCAATTCATCATCGACAAAATTGAGGCCGTGCAAGGTGCCTTTTATGTGGTGAACGATGAAGACCAACACGAGAAATTGATTGTGATGCAGGCAAGCTATGCCTACAGTCGTAAAAAATATTTAAAAAAATCGTTTCGATTTGCAGAAGGATTAGTAGGTCAAGCTGCTGCCGAAAAGGATTTTGTGATGCGAACGGAAATACCCGATGAATACGTAACGCTTAGTTCAGGCATTTTGGGCGACCAAAAACCCAATTGTATTCTGATTGTTCCACTGATTACCAACGAAGAAGTGTTTGGGGTGGTGGAGTTTGCCAGTCTTAAAAAATTCAACAGCTCGCAAGTAAGGTTTGTGCAAGAGCTGAGTTTGATTTTAGCCCGCACCATCTTCAACATCAAAGTAAATCAGCGCACACGCAAGCTCCTGGCCGATTCGCAAGAATTGAGTGCCGAGCTAACCGAAAAGCAAGAGGTGCTACGCCAAAATGCGGAAGAGATGCGCGCCACGCAAGAAGAGCTGCAGCACTCAAACGTAAAATTAGAAGAGCAAATTCAAGAAGTAAACCGTACCCAAAAGCGGATGCAATTGTTGCTGGAAAACGCCTCGGAGGTTATCACCATTTACGAAGAAGATGGACGTATCCGGTATGTTTCTCCTTCGGTAGAATCGATTTTCGGATATTCCGCAAAAGAACTGCAAGGCAAAACAGACACCGATAAAATACATCCGAACAGTCAAGAAGTGGCACGCGACTTCTTCAAGCACTTGCGATTTAAGCCAGACGAAAAAGCCACCGTGCAGATTGAGTACAAAATCAAAGACGGCAGCTATATTTGGATTGAATCGACTGGTTCCAACTTTATGTCGAACCCGGCCATTCATGGTATCATCCTCAACTCACGCGATATTACCGAGCGCAGGCGTGCCGAACAAGAGCAGCGCATGCGTAGCAAGATGCAAGCGCTTTCTGAAAATTCGTTGGATATCATCACTCGTTTGGAGCACGATTCGATATCGTACATCAACCCAACCATCGAAGCCTATACTGGCAAATCGCCCAAGCGTTTCATTAACCAAAAGATCAAAGAAGCCGAATTGGAAAGCAGCATCTTAGATCAGTGGTTAAGCATTGTAGAAGAAGTAAACTCTTCCAACAAGAAGGTGTCTACCGAAATGGATTTCCCCTCCGAAATGGGTAAGCGCATCATGCAAGTGAACGCCATTCCAGAGTATGATGAACATCGAAATATCGAATCGGTGCTGGTTGTATCGCATGACATTACCACACGAAAAGAGATTGAAGTGGAGATTCAAAACAAAAACAAAAAGATCAACGACTCCATTAATTACGCCAAGCGGATTCAGAATGCCATTTTACCGAACACTCGGCATATCAACAAAGCATTGCCAGACTCATTTATACTCTACAAACCGCGCGATGTGGTAAGCGGTGACTTCCCTTGGTTTGTGCAAATCAAAAATGAAATCTTTATTGCTGCTGTTGACTGTACAGGCCACGGTGTGCCAGGAGCGTTGTTATCGTTGATCGGTTACTTCTTATTGAACGACATAGTACGCAGCCGCAAGATTACCGAGGCAGGAAAAATTCTCGACTTGCTGGATGAGGGCGTTACACAAACCCTTCGCCAAGATCAAGACGATTCAGCTACAAAAGATGGTATGGACATAGCTTTGTGCCGCATCAATACCGAAACAAGAACCGTTGAATACGCTGGAGCACACCGCCCACTCTATATCATGAAAGGGGGCGTGATGGAGGAAATCAAAGGAAACAAATTCCCGATCGGTGGGGGTATATTCAAGAACCAAACCAACTTTACAACCACTAAGGTAGAACTAAACAAGGGCGATTCCTTCTACTTTAGCTCCGATGGCTTCCCTGATCAGTTTGGTGGCCCTGAGGTGCGCAAGTTTGGCCCGAAGAAAACACGTGAGATCATTGAGCGGGTACACACTTCAAGTATGAAAGAGGCCGCCCAAGTGTTTGATACTGAATGGGAAGAGTGGAAAGGTGAACACAAACAGACAGATGACGTACTATTGATCGGAATTAAGTTTTAATCTTATTAATTATTCAACTAAAAACCATAAATTCGAAACCCCAAACTATTTAACGCAATGAACTATATCTATGATTTGCACCGTACCATGATGAGCCAAAAACTCATATTGGTGTATGATGGTGACTTCACCCAAGAAACCACCAAATCTATTTTATCGATGGCTGAGCGTAACCTCGATTCTTCGGGAGAAGACTCAGGCACAAAGCGGAAGGTGTTTAATGTAATGGTGGAAACTCTTCAAAACATAGTGAAACACAGTAGTGAACAGGGCACCACGGCAGGATCACTCATCAGCAAAAGTGCCATATTTATGATCAGTAAAGATGACAAACGCTATTGTGTGATGACCGGCAACCCAATATCCAAAGCCCGTGTGGAAACCCTCACCAAAAACCTGACCGATTTGAATGCAAAAGACAAAGAAGGCTTGAAGGAAATGTATAAAGACATTATCAAGAACACCCAAATTTCAGAAAAGGGTGGAGCCGGTTTGGGGTTTATAGATATGGCCAGGAAATCTGGTGAAAAACTGGAGTTTACCTTTACCAATATGGACGAAGAATATGATTTCTTCTGTTTGAAAGTAAACATCTCAAGAGAAAAGGAATAACATTAACTTTTATAAAAACATTTTAGCCATGGAAATTTTAAACCTAAAAGGAACAGAAGATACACCTGCGATCATCTTAGATAAGAAACACGGAATATTTGAAATCAGCGGAAGATCATTGCCTGAAGACTCTGCCGAATTTTACAAGCCCGTAATTGAATGGATCAAAGTCTACGCGGAAGATTCAAACCCAACTACAGACTTTACCTTTAAGTTAGAGTACTTCAACACGGCTTCTTCAAAGCTAATCTTGGATGTGCTATCGGCACTGGAGGAAGTAAAGAGCATCAAAGTATCGTGGTATTTTCACGATGATGACGAAGACATGGAAGAAGCCGGTCAAGAATTTTCTGAATTGGTAGAAATCCCATTCGAGTTTAAGACTTACTAACCTTGGCGTAAAGCCGCAAGATATCGCAGCCCCACCAAAGAAATGAGTGAAGAAATCCTAAAGGCGCTCACCCAGCTATTCGCTATCATTACCAAACAAGATGGCGGTGTAACGCAAAATGAGCGTCAGTTTGTTATCAATTTTTTTCAGACAGAGTTAGATCAAGATACCATTAAGGAATATCTTGAGCTTTACGATACGATTTCGGGTTATAAAATTCAGGGGACTGCCGAAGCGGACAAGAAGAAACTCACCTCCGTAAAAGACTCGGTAAAGACACTCGGCATTTGCAAAAAGATCAACAAAACGCTTACGCAAAAACAAAAAGCGGTGGTGTTGATCAAACTGCTAGAACTTATTGGTTCTGACAAAAACTTTACCCCGCAGCGCATTGAAATCATAAATACTGTTTCAGCGGTTTTTAACGTTGAGCAAGATGAGTACAAACTCATTGAAAAATTTATCATTGCCGAGCAAATTGATCATTTGAATTTTGCTGACATTTTAGTACTCAATTCATCAAACGAAAAATCGACTGAACTTCAAAAACATACTCGCGTCCACATTAACGGCAACCTGATTTTTGTGCGGGTGAACAGCGTGGGCATGTACTTCACCAAATACTTGGGCGAAGAATCAAATATTTTGAACGGATTCATTATGCAACCCAATCGTGTGTACTTGTTCTCACACGGCAGCACTATCAAAACACAAGCGGGCGATGCATTGTACTATAGCGATTTGGTAGCCAACTTCAACGAAGAAATAAAAACAACCAAGCTTTCTTTCAATGCCAATGTAGAAGAGTTCAAATTCCCCAACGGTGCCATTGGCTTGCGCGATGTATTGATTTCAGAAGGCCCGGGTAAACTAATTGGCATCATGGGTGCCAGCGGTGCAGGCAAAACCACCCTCCTACTCACCTTAGCGGGATTGGAAAAGCCATCGAAAGGTGAAATCAAAATCAATGGCTTTGACATCAACACCCAAAAAGATAAAATACAAGGCGTTATCGGTTTTGTATCGCAAGATGATTTGTTGATTGAAGAGCTGACTGTTTACCAAAACTTGTATTACAACGCCAAACTTTGTTTCTCTAATTTCACCGAAGAGCAACTGCACCAGCGCGTGATGGAGACGTTGGAAAACCTTGGCCTCGACCAACGCAAAGATTTGACGGTAGGCAGTGTATTGGATAAAAAAATTAGTGGTGGCCAACGCAAGCGATTAAACATCGCACTGGAGTTAATCCGCGAGCCAGCCATTCTGTTCTTGGATGAACCTACTTCAGGCCTCTCTTCACGCGATTCAGAAAATGTAATCGACTTATTAAAAGAGCTTTCGCTGAAAGGCAAACTGATCTTTGTGGTGATCCACCAGCCGTCATCCGATATTTACAAGATGTTTGACAAGATGGTGATCATGGATACGGGTGGCTATCCATCGTATTACGGTAGCCCCGTAGAAGCGGTAACCTATTTCAAAAAAGCTACCCATCAAGTTGATAGCAACCGAGGCCAATGCGAAACATGCGGTAATGTTAATCCGGAGCAGATCTTCAGCATTATTGAAGCCAAAGTAGTGGATGAGTATGGCCAGCCAACCAACAAACGCAAGGTCACCCCTACGCAGTGGCACGACATGTACAAAGATCGGTTTAAGATCAACCGCATCGAAGATGTAAAAGAAGAACCACCGCGATCGCTCAGCATTCCAGATAAGTTTAAGCAGTCAGTAATATTTGCTACGCGCGATTTACTTTCGAAGCTAAGTAACAAACAATACTTGTTAATCAATCTGTTGGAAGCACCATTGCTGGCCTCCATTCTGGCCTTCGTCATCAAATACAAGAGCGCACCAGGCGGAAAAGAATACATCTTCCGGTTCAACGATAACTTTCCTGCTTTTCTGTTGATGTCCATCATCGTGGCTTTGTTCATGGGCTTAACGGTAAGTGCCGAAGAAATCATCCGCGACCGCAAAATATTAAGACGCGAATCGTTCTTGAACTTAAGCTGGAACAGCTATTTGCTTTCTAAGCTTTCCATTTTGTTTTTGATGTCGGCTATCCAAACGATAACGTTTGTGATCATCGGTAATTTGATTTTGGAGATACATGGAATGACCATTGCTTTTTGGTTTGTCCTGTTCACAACGTCCTGCTTTGCCAACGTGTTGGGGTTAAACATTTCATCGGCCTTTAACTCAGCTGTAACCGTGTATGTCATGATTCCGCTCTTGTTAATACCGCAAATGATTTTGAGTGGATTGCTCTTCAACTTTGATAAGTTGAACAACCTCATTTCCACAAAAGGAAAGGTACCGCTGGCGGCTGATCTGATGGCCTCGCGGTGGGCATATGAGGCATTGGCCACTCATCAGTTCATTAACAATGACTATGAATCCAACTACTATCGCTATCACAAAGGTGAGGCAAAGGCCGATTTTAAATCTGCTTACCTCGCCAATGAATTAAAGCAATCCAATCTTTTTGCGTTGCAGAACTTTGAATCGAAAAATGACTCCGTTAAAAAACTAGTGGCCGCCAAGCTGCAAATCCTTATTGATAATTTGAAAGATGAACCCTATAAGCTAGGGATGGAAAAAAGTGATTTAAGCAAAGAACTTCGGCCTGAAAATTACACCAAAATTAGAGGAGGGGATATCGATGCTTATTTGGAAGACTATAAGAAATACTATCAGCAGATTTATAACAGAAATGTAGATACCATCGAAAAAAAGATGGCTTATTTGGAAAGCCATGGCACCAACATCAACGAAGATAAAAACAAGTACTACAACGAAAGCCTTGCCGATCTTGTGAAGAATATTAACGTGAAGCAGCGACTGCTTGAATACAATGGAAAACTAATACAGCAAATCAACCCTATTTTTCAAGATCCTAAGCCAAGCCATATCGCAGACTATCGCACCGCCTTCTTTTTACCCGTTAAAAACCTTTTTGGAATACAGATAAGTACTTTTTGGTTTAATATGATTGTGATTTGGGCAATGGCGTTTTTCTATTATATTTTGCTCTATTTTGAGTGGTTGAGAAAGTTGGTGGAAGCTTTTGGTAAGGTGAATATTTCCAACAAAATAACCATTCCTTTTAAGCGTAAATAACGATTTGGTAAGGAATTTTGAATCCTTATTTTTGTAGTGGTATTCTAATGACAATAAAAAGGTCTGCCTGGGAGGCGGGCATAAAAGCGGAGACTAAAACAATCATCAAATGAAACAACTATTTATTGGAGGACTTGTGGCCATGTTTTTGTGGAGCTGTGGTGGAGGCAAAAAACCTGATGACCAGGCTTTTTTGAATAGCTTGGAAGATTCCACTAAAAAAGGCCCTACTATTGACGAAGAAGTTATCAATAGCATCCTACAGCAAATTCCAAGTCCACTTGAGATATCCGTACTTTTGAAAGAATCTGGCACTAGGTACAACGTTGGCATTTTAAATAATGCCGATAATCTTTCAAAGTACAATAGCAACTACAAAAAAGCTCTAAACTTGGGAGTGTACGGCACCGATTTGGGATATACCAATATCTATGAAAAGAACGAAGACGGAATTAAATACCTTTCATCTATTAAATCACTGGCCGATGGGCTGAATATTGGGCAATTTTTTGATATTGAAACGATTGGTCGATTAGCCACTAATAGCAAACACCTAGATTCCCTTTTGTTGATAACAACCCAAAATTTCAATAGCATTAACCACTACTTGCAAACGCAAAGCCGCGCTAATTTGAGTGTGTTATTGCTTACCGGAGGTTGGGTAGAAGCCATGCAAATAACCTGTCAGGTGGCATCCAAAGACCCAAAAAACAAGGAGTTGATGGAAAAAATTGGTGAGCAGAAAATTATACTTGAGCAAATTGTGCTGTTGCTGGGTTTCTATAAAGACGATGCAAATATGGCATCTTTATTGAAGGAGATGGACGACTTGAAAACTGCTTTCGATAAAATAAACATCCTTTACACATACAAGGAATCATCGATGGAAATTGTAGACGGTGTGGCCGTTATAAAGGACAACAGCACCACAACCATCAACATTACGGAAGAGGATGTTAAGAATATCACTTCGTTGATTAACTCTATTAGATCCAAAATTATCAGTTAATTTTACCGAACTTTCTAACCTATGAAAAAGGCAATAATAATAACGTTTCTCTCGTCTGTTTTTAGCATCGGCACTTTTAGTTTAAATGGCCAGTGTAACTCCGATGGATTTGCTACCGCCTGTATCCCCAGACTGGCCTCTGGCTTTAACTTTTTAAAGAGCTACAAAGTAGATGGCGAAGGTGGATCCAAAGATAAAGTGGAATACAGCTACGTATTCACTAAAGGCACTCAATACATGATTAACTTATGTGCCAACGGAGCAGCCACAGATGGCATTGTTGTTACTATTTTTGATTCAGAAAGAAACAAAGTAGCTACCAGCAAAATCAATGGTCAGTTTATTTCCGCAATTGCTTATCCATGCAATGCAACGGGTATCTATTACATTCAATATACATTTGATGGTGGTAGTGGTAAATGTGGCGGTAGTGCGCTTGGATTTAAACGGTAATCAACCAATACGTGAAATGAAAACCTTGCCAATTAGCAGGGTTTTTTTTTGAGCAGAATTAAACGCTGGTCACAAATTCACAGATTCTTTTACATACCTGTATTTGACAAAATGAAATTATGCTTGCCCTTTAAATGTGAAAGACTCTAAGAATTAATAAGTGAGTAAAATCAATTGCCAATCTCATTTAAACCTTGTTTTCTATTTTAAAACAAATTCTATGGATAAGGGCGCATTTGGCTGTAAAAATGTTTAAATCGGTGACAACCTTTTGATCATTTAGTAAATGGAAATAGAGACTCAAACAGTAGGTTTTCAGTTCAATGCCCGCTATTACAAACTTGGCGAGATTCATTCTGATACAAAGGAAGTGTGGTGGGTATTGCATGGATACGGGCAATTAGCACAATACTTTATTCAAAAATTCAAACCGCTCAATGAAAAAGGGATTTGCGTAATCGCCCCTGAAGGCTTATCGAGATTTTATCTTCAAGGCAACCAGGGGCGCGTGGGCGCTACCTGGATGACGCAAGAGAACCGATTGATGGACATTGAGAATTACATCACATACCTAAATTTCATTCACAAAAAAGAAATAGGCCAACGGCATGTTAAAACTACCCTATTGGGGTTTTCGCAAGGGGCAGCCACGTTGATGCGATGGGCAATGAACAACCAAGTGCAATTTGACAGACTCATTCTTTGGGCGGGCTTGTTTCCACCAGATATTGATTTCACCAAAGGTGCCGAACTGTTAAAAGGAAAAGAAGTTATTGAAGTACTTGGAAAACAGGATGAATTTATCACCGCAGACCGTATTCAAGAGATGATGAAGTTAAATAGGCAATTAAATATTGACCCCGTCATTTTGGAGTTTGACGGAAAGCATGAATTGAAGGAGGAGGTTTTATTGAAAATTGTGGAAGGTTAAATTTTTTTCTCTTTTGTGACTTTCTTGTTTAGTTAGGATTATAATTTTTGTAAACCCTAAGCCATGACGGACTCCGAAATCCGCACCGAGCAGGAGATCATAGAACGAGCGAAGAAAAACCCGCGGGAGTTTGGTGAAATCTATGAACGATACTTCGACCGGATTTACAATTTCTTGTATCGGCAAACGGATGACGAAGCCACTGCTGGTGACCTGTGCTCGCAAACTTTTGTAAATGCCTTAAATAACCTTCATCGCTACGAGTTTCGTGGCTTTCCCTTCTCGGCTTGGCTTTATAAAATTGCGGGCAACGAAGTCAATAAATTTTACCGCAAGAATAAAGGCAAAAAGGTTTTCAGCATAGAAGAAGTGAAAGTGCGCGAGCTGATGGAGCAAGCAAGCGATGAATGGGACGAGGAGATGATCAATCGCGTAATTGCCTACATGAACGAGCTGCCCACGGAAATGGTGCAGGTATTGGAACTTCGATTTTTTGAAGACAAAGACTTTAAGGAAATTGCGTTTATATTGGACATTACCGAAAGTGGTGCAAAAATGAGAACGTACCGAGCATTGGATAAATTGCGCCAGCAGTTTAAAATTAAAGTAAAATACGATGGGTAGGCACGAAATACGGATGCGCAGACAACGAACCACGGCCCGCGGCAGCGAGCGCTACCGTAATTATAATGCCGTGCTAAAGCAGCATGAAACCGATATGAAAATCAAAAAAATAATGAAGGTATTTGTGTATTTTTTGATCATCGCCATTGTAACCATCTTGTTGGTGATGGTAATGCGATGGGAAAAGCGGCAGAGCGAGAAGTCAAATCAAAAGTCAACAAGCTGCATTACTGAAGCAACAAACTGGTCAGCTCTAACTTGAAGTCTTTTGGTGAAATTTCGCAACCGATTATTCAATTCACTAAATTAATTCGCCAGATCGGTGTCTTTCTGAAAGACCATGGCATATAGGTGTAGAATGATTTAATCGTAAATTTAATGAAGGCACAAGTGATCCACGCTAAATGTCAACGCATAACACTTGCGCCAGTCCAGTAAAATAACGGCAACAATACACGGTATCAATTTTGGCAACAGCAAAGCCACCCTACTGAATTGAGCACGAACGAAATCACCGACCAAAAATTGGGATATATACTGGAAAACCCAGTCGAGGCGGGCATTGTTTTTTGAGGCCTAAAGATTATCTTTACAGAGGCGCGTCCAGCTATGCAGGGATGCCCGAGAAATTGATAGAGGTGTTACTGATTTAAGGGTAAATTTAATGAAGGCACAAGTGATCCACGCTAAATGTCAACCCATAACACTTGCATCTGTCCAACGAGCGAGTGAGAAAGCCAGCTTAGGTTTATATGTTGAAGTTGACTTTACATTTTACCACTATCTCAAAAAAGCCTAACTTTATTGTTTAAATGCAAACTTTGAAAAAACGACTTTATTCTCTTTCACTTGCGGTAATTGCCGTACTTCTGGCAACAAATACTTATGCCCAATGGGTAGAAAAAAACAATGGCTTGTGGGGTGGAAGAGTGCACGCATTTGCTGTTGATGGTGATAATATTTTTGTGGGAACAGAAGGGGGCGTGTTCCTTTCCTCAAACAATGGGGCTAATTGGACTTCGAGAAGCACAGGGCTAACATCTTTGCGTATTCGAGGTTTGGCTATAATTGGAAGTAACATCTTTGCAGCTACATATGGCGGAGGAGTGTTTCGTTCCACTAATGATGGTGTCAGTTGGACTGCTGTTAATACTGGACTAGGATTTGGCGGCAGTTCGATAACAATAAATACTTTGATTGCCAAAGGCATTAATCTCTTTGCAGGTCTTGATGGAGGAGGGGTGTTCCTTTCTACTAACAATGGTGAAAGTTGGATTGGAATAAATACAGGTATCGGTAACTACATTAATACGTTTGCCGTCAGTGGCGACAACATATTTGCTGGCACTTCTTTTCATGGTGTTTTCCTATCCACTAACAATGGCTCAAGTTGGAGTGCCTTAAATACTGGGCTTACAGACAAAGATGTTCAGGCTTTGGCCATTAGTGGGAGCAATATCTTCGCTGGCACCGAAGGTGGAGGGGTGTTCCTCTCTACCAATAATGGAGCTAACTGGGTTGCTGTTAACACTGGTCTTAGTAATCTAGTAGTAAATACGTTAGTTGCCAATGGTTCCGATATTTATGCTGGCACTAGTGGGGGGATGTTTCTTTCCACCAACAATGGAGCGAGTTGGACAGCGATAAACAATGGACTAGGGACTGGCTTTTCTCCTGTTATTTATTCAAGCATCGTCAAAGGAGATAATGTTTTTATAGGGACAGGCGGTGTATTCTATTCCTCAGACAAAGGCGCTAACTGGACTGCTGCAAGTACAGGTATTTCAAGTTCTACGGTTTGGACTCTATTAAATTCGGGAAGTTCTATTTTCGCTGGAACAATCATCGGTAGTGGTCTTTCTGTTTCATCTAATAACGCTGAATCTTGGCAGCCCTCAAATTCAGGAATTTCTTTTCCATACATAACCTCATCTGCCAAAATCGGAAACAACCTTTTTGTCGGAGGTTTTGGTGTTTTTCTTTCCACCAATAACGGAATAAGTTGGTCTTCGGTGAGTACGGGCCTTACAGGTCAGGCAGTAAGAGCATTGGCCAGCAGTGGGAGTAATCTTTTCGCTGGGACTAATGGGGGGGTATTCATTTCCGAGAACAACGGTGCTAGTTGGAAAGCGGTTAACGCGGGGCTAACCGAAAATTACATTGAATGTCTAGCTACCGGAGGTAGCAACATTTTTGCTGGTACTCGCGATGGGGTTTTTCGCTCCACAGACAATGGAGCAAATTGGACTTCCGAGGGAAAGGCGGCAATGCAGGTTTTAAACATACCGCCATACATAGTGTCTATGGCGGTAATGGGCAGCACCATTTTTGCTGCCACCTATGAAAATGGTCTTTTCCGCTCTTTGGATAATGGCACAAGCTGGGTAAAAATTCTGGATGAAGATAATATTCACTTACTTACCCTGGATGATGGAAGTATTTTTGCTGGCAATACAAATGTATTTGTTTCAACGGATAACGGTACCAACTGGGTAACAGCCGGTACAGGGTTGCCCAACGTGATGAGTTCCACCATTTATTCAATGGCTGTAAACGATAGCCACCTTTTTGCGGGAACTTTATTTAAAGGGGTATGGTCGCGTCCACTATCGGAGTTCCCTATTCCACAACCCATTGTAACCATCACTTCGTTTGCTCCTGCCAGCGCGCCTGAAGGAACAATTGTGACGATTAATGGCACGAACTTCAGTGCAACACCATCCAACAATAGCGTTAAATTTAATGGTACGACAGCAAACGTAACAGCAAGCACCGCCACTAGCATTACCGCCATCGTGCCAGTAGGTGCAACCACGGGCCTTGTTACGGTAACAACTGCACGAGGAGGATCCGCAACCAGCTCTACCAACTTTACAGTAACCGTTCCAACTCAACCCGAAATCAACATCAAACAAAACAATACCAACATTGCCTCTTCGGGCTCGTATGCGTTTGGCAATCAAGATATCGGTAGTGCAAGCACATCTGTCACATTCACCATTGAGAACACGGGTACCGGTGTTTTGAACCTGACGAGTAGCCCCAAAGTGATTATCTCTGGCGCGAACGCAAATGAATTTATCGTAAACCAACCTGCCTCTACGACTGTTGCCTCTGGATCTACCACTACATTTTCAGTCACTTTCTCTCCCTCGATAACGAGTAGTAAAACAGCCCAATTGAGCATTGCTAACAATGACATCGATGAGAATCCATACATAATTAATCTGACCGGCACAGGCACTTGCTCGAATCCAACTAAGCCAATCATTACGCAGGTAAACAATAGCGACTTTACTTCATTCACACTTACCTCCAGTTCTGCACCTGCGGGTGGCACTTATCAGTGGTTCGTCAATGGTACAGCCATTGCTAATGCTGCATCGCAAAGCTACACAACTTCGGCAAGTGGCTCTTATTCCGTTCGAATTACAGTAGCAGGCGGGTGTAGTTCTACTTCCGATCCGTTTGTGCTCGTAGTTACAGGATTGGAACCGCCATCGCTCAATGATGAATTTGCTTTATACCCTAACCCAGTAACGGATTGGTTAGTCGTTGCGCTTAGCAAATGGGAAGGTAAAAAAGACATTGCCATTTATCAAATCACTGGCAAGCAAGTGACAATGCATGAAACGAGTGGCAATGAGACTAAACTATACGTGGGCGATTATCCATCTGGTATGTACATTCTCAAAATTTACACTCAGCAATCAGTGGGAGTACTCAGATTCATTAAGCAATAAAATAGCTGCGCGTAATTGTACTTACCTCCCAAACGGGTTCAGCGCACCCAACGCCCGTTTACCTCCACCCATCTTGTTCATGGTCTTCATCATTTTTTTCATGTCTTCAAATTGTTTCAGCAGTTGATTGACCTGTTGAATATTGGTGCCACTGCCTTTGGCAATTCTGGTTTTGCGACTGGCATTTAGCTTCTCCGGATTTTCACGTTCTTCATTAGTCATGGAGCGGATGATGGCTTCTACTGGCTTAAATGCATTGTCATCAATTTCTACATCTTTCATGGCTTTGCCTACACCGGGTATCATGCTCAACATATCTTTCATGTTGCCCATCTTTTTGATTTGCTGAAGTTGCGACAGAAAATCATTGAAGTCGAATTGATTCTTGCGCATTTTCGCATTGAGCTTGCGCGCTTCGTCTTCATCAAAAGTCTGTTGGGCTTTCTCCACTAAACTCACCACATCACCCATGCCCAAAATCCTTCCCGCCATACGGTCGGGGTAGAAGCGGTCGATGGCTTCCATCTTCTCGCCTGAGCTTATGAACTTGATAGGTTTCTCTACCACTCTGCGAATAGAAAGTGCAGCACCACCGCGGGTGTCGCCATCCATTTTGGTAAGCACCACACCATTGAAATTCAATCGGTCGTTGAAGGCTTTAGCCGTGTTGACGGCATCTTGCCCAGTCATGGCATCCACTACAAACAGCGTCTCCGATGGTTTGAGTGCATCTTTCAAACTGGCAATTTCATTCATCATCGCTTCATCCACGGCCAAACGACCAGCCGTATCCACAATTACAACGCGGTGATTGTTTTTCTTGGCATGTTCAATGGCCGCTTTGGCAATTTTTAGGGCGTCTTTATTTTCAGGTTCGGCATACACCTCCACACCAATTTGTCCGCCCAATACCTTTAATTGGTCAATGGCGGCAGGTCGGTAGATATCGCAAGCTGTTAATAGAACTTGACGGCCTTGTCGTTTCAGGTAGTTTGCCAGCTTTCCTGAGAAAGTAGTTTTACCAGAACCCTGCAATCCAGCAATTAGAATGATCGCGGGATTCCCGTCAATGCTGATGTCCTCGCTCGCTCCCCCCATTAAGAGCGTGAGTTGGTCGTTGGTAATTTTGGTAAGCAACTGCCCAGGCGAGATGGCTGTGAGCACGTTCATGCCCATTGCTTTTTCCTTGATTTCGTCTGTTACTTCTTTGGCGACTTTATAGTTCACGTCCGCATCGATCAGGGCTTTGCGAATATCCTTGATGGTGCTGGCTATATTGATTTCGGTAATGCGCCCTTGGCCTTTTAAGGTTTGAAACGCTTTTTCGAGTTTGAGACTTAAATTATCGAACATGGTGAGTTAAGAATCTAAAAAATTAGGGTGTAAAGGTAATGGCTATTTGAAATTTTACCTAAAGCGAATAAAATTCAAGGATTCATTGCTTTTGAACTCATTCCTACCTTGTGGTAACTCTAAAAACCCATCTACTTCGACTAGATTAGCAAAATCTCCCGAGCCTTCTCCCGTTTTTGGATATGCCCGCAGTGTACCCCGTTCGTTTTTGATGGCAACTTGAAGAAAATAAGTGAGGGAAGGGTTGAAAACATAGTCAGTAGCCAGTATAGCTGATTCGGAAGAAGGTGAATACCCCAACGAACGGTAAAGCCAAGGTTTTATGTAGCGATAAAAGCACAGATAAGTAGACACCGGGTTTCCCGGCAAACCAAAGACAAACGTATTTTCATTGCTACCAAACCAAAAAGGCTTTCCTGGTTTTTGTGCCACCTGATGAAAATGTTTTTGTATGCCAATTGATTCCAACACTTGCGGCACAAAATCGAACTTGCCTTTTGAAACCCCGCCAGAAAGAATAACTACTTGATGCTGATTGACTATTTGTTTTAGTTCCTTCTCAAGAGTCGATTGATCATCGGGTAAATGAAAGAGCGCTGCTTGGCAACCCATTTCGCGCAAGCTCGCTTGCAAGGCATAGCTATTTGACTTGCGTAGTTGATGGGGCTGGGGCGTTTCGCTTATGTCTACCAATTCATTGCCAGTGGAAACAATGGCGATGGAGGGAAACTCATAAACTAACACGTGACTTTTCCCAACGGATGCTAGTACTGCTATCTCTGCCGGAGATAGTTTTGTTCCTGCCTGAAGAATGATTTGTCCTTTTACGGCATCGGCACCTTGTTGGTGAATGTTCTGACCTTGCCTAATGTCCAGACTATTTTTTAAAGTTGCCATTCCATTCGTAATGCTGATGTGTTCATAAGGAATAATGGTATCGGCTCCTTCAGGAAGCACAGCGCCCGTCATAATCTCGATGGCGTTTTTTTTTGAAGTCAGTTTTTCTTGAGGCTCTCCAGCAGCTTGAATGGATTCAATGGCAAATTCATTTTGTTTCCCCAGGGATTGAAAGGCAACAGCAACACCATCCATGGTTGCCCGGTTAAAGGGAGGCAAATCTCGGTCAACAGAAATAACTTCGCCCAAAATCTTTCCGGTGGCTTCTGTTGTAGGTACGGTACCTATGGAAGTCTTTAGTAACTTTGAGTGAAGGATGGAGGAAGCTTCTTCAACGCTTATCATAATGCAAAATGAAAAATAAATTTAGTCATATTGACGCAGTGGGCAACCCGCAGATGGTAGATGTTTCAAAAAAGAAAATGACTGTGCGGATAGCAAGGGCGCAAGCAGTTGTTTGGTTGGGCAGCGAAATCATTTCGAAATTGAATGGAGACGAGCTGATCACAAAAAAAGGCCCGGTGTTTCAAACAGCGATTATTGCAGGTGTAATGGGTGGCAAAAAGACCGCTGACTTGATTCCGTTTTGTCACCCCATTGCCTTGGAAGATTGCCAAATCCATATCAAAGTTGAAAAGGACTCAGCCATTATCCGATCAACGGTAGTGGTTGCGGGTAAAACAGGTGTGGAGATGGAAGCACTCACGGCTTGCTCAATAGCGGCACTCACAGTCTATGATATGTGTAAGGCACTGTCGCATGAAATTCAGATTAAGGAAATCAAATTGCTTGAGAAGCGGGGAGGGAAGAAGGATTACAAATTTTAGGCATTAGTCCCAATCATCTGGCTTTTGATTTGTTGAACCAGGAAACATAAAGAGGCAACTTTGCTGGGCCAAATCCTCCATCGCAATTCAGAGGCACTTCTGCTAGCAAATACACACTGTTGTTCTCTTTTTAATAAACATTTTTTTTGGTTAGTGGGCGCTGCGTAAAAGATACCAATTACTTTACCTTGACCTGTTTGCTTAAACCCACATGATGCATTAGAGAATTTCAATAATACTGTAAATTGATAAAAATGACGAACTAGTGTTATGTTAACTGTACTTTGGCGTACGGGGCTATAAAGTCGGCAGTGGGCAGGATACAGTGTGCATTATAGGACTGGCGGTGACTGCCTACTGGTGACTGCCTACTGCCTACTTTTTAAATGACGTCATAATACATTTAACTTATCACTAGTATCTTATAGATGGCATGATGATAATGAATTTTTAAGGTCAGTTGTATTCCAGCTTCGTCACCTTGCACCAATCCAAAGAAGGAAGAGATACCCCAAGGGTCAATACGAGTAGCATCGGATGTTCCGTTTGCAATCGCAATTCCGTTAGAGGAGCTTATCGAAACGTAGTTAGCGCAAACGAAACGGCAAGTACCAAAACAAATTTGCGAGGAGGGGTGATAAAAATTTCATAAATATTTTGGTTGGTTGAGTTAAATTTAAGATCTGCTTTTTGATACATATAAGACAATCTTAACATATCTTCGATGTGTGTTGCAACATGCTAGCAAAACTTTCAAATAGGAAAATGAAGCACTCGATTCAGCATCTAATACTTCTTTGTTTCTGCTTTGTTTTATGCAGTTGGGGTTTTTTCGCCCACCAAAAAATAAACCGACTGGCAGTATTTACATTGCCCGTAGAAATGAGCGGCTTCTACAAAAAGAATATCCGCTACATTGAAGAAGCAGCAGTCAATCCAGATAGAAGGCGCTATGCCGTGCCCGAAGAGGCACCTCGGCACTTCATCGACTTGGATGTGTATGGTGATAGTGCTGCTTATACCCTGCCTCGCTACTGGAAAGAAGCAGTAGAAAAATTTGGCGAAGACAGCCTCGCGAAACATGGCATTGTGCCGTGGCATATCAACCGCGTTTACTTTCAATTGAAAGAAGCGTTTCTTTTGAAAGATCCAGAACGTATTTTGAGATTGTCTGCCGACCTCGGTCACTATGTGGGAGATTCGCACGTGCCTTTGCACACCACCAAAAATTACGATGGTCAATTAACCGACCAAGTGGGCATTCATGGATTTTGGGAATCGCGCTTGCCCGAATTGTTTTTTAGCGAATATGATTTTTATGTGGGCAGAGCTGAGCATATCGCTAATGTGCAGTTGGCCGTTTGGAAAACCATCGCTCAAAGCAATTCAGCACTCGACTCTGTTTTACGATTTGAAAAAGAATTGAGCCTAAAACTCGGTGATCGCAAATTCAATTTTGAAACCAAGGGCAAGCAAACTGTAAAAGTTTTCTCGCAAGAATATTCGCGAGCGTATCATCAAATGCTTTCCGGCATGGTGGAGCGGCAATTTCGTGCAAGCGTAAAGATGACGGGCGACCTTTGGTACACGGCCTGGGTAGATGCCGGACAGCCTGACATAAAATCATTGATTGATTATAAACCAACGGAAGAAGAATTGAAAAAGCGAGCTGAAGAATTGAAGAAGTGGAGAGAGGAGCGGAAGGTGGAGGTGAGGACGCATGAGGTGGAGGGTCGGTAGGTGGTGAGTAGTAAGTGGTAAGCGGTAATTGGTATTCGGTGTGTGGTCAGTGGTTTGTGGCTTTGGTAGGATTAGAATCAAAAATCAAAAATTTAAAATCACCAATCACAATTCAACTATTAGGTGAATTAAGTTGATAATCCCTTAATTTTGTCAAAATAAATTTTGTGCTCAACTCAATTCAAGATCCCGTTATAAAAAAGAAATTGCTTTGGCTGATTGTGATTGCTACAACTGTTAGGTTGTTTCTCGCATCACAATTAGAACTTGCCAACGATGAAGTGTACTATTGGACGTACGCACTCTTCCCAAACCTTAGTCACTTCGACCACCCGCCTATGGTGGGTATTCTGGCACAACTTTCAACATTCAATCTTTGGTTAACGGATGATTTCTTCCTTCGCTTTGGTTCCATCGTTTTATCAGCAGTCAACACCTACACCATTTTTTTGATTGGCAGAAAAGTTAAAAATGAATTAGCCGGTTGGTATGCATCCCTGCTATACACGTCATCCATTTACTGCTCTATCCTCAGCGGGTTTTCGCTTTCGCCCGATGCTCCGCAGGTATTTTTTTGGCTGCTTAGTTTAAACGTAGCAGTAGATATTTTCCCAGTAAGGGAAATCAAGAACCTACATCGCATTAAGATTTTGCTATTTGGATTCTTAGCTGGATTGGCCATGCTCTCCAAATATCACTCCGCCTTTATTTGGGTGGGCGTTTTATTGTACGTGGTAGTCTTCAACCGAAAATGGTTGATCGACTATTCTCTTTATCTATCTGGAATTATTTCGGTCATCGTTTTATCGCCCATCATCATCTGGAATGTTAGAGAGCATTTCATCAGTTTTACTTTTCATGGCGATCGCGTAACTCCTTCTTGGAACATTCGTCCTGATTACTTTTTTACTGAAGTGAGTGGACAGTTTGCCTACAATAATCCGCTGAACGTTATTTTGATTGCAATCGCATTAATAGCCATTTGGAAAGGCAAGACGTTTATCAAAAAAGAATTCACGTGGCTTTTGTTGTTGAACTCCCTACCACTTTGGCTTCTCTTTACTGGCTTCTCCATTTTTAGAAGTACACTGCCGCACTGGACGGGGCCCGCTTTTATATCATTAACAATTTTGGCAGCTGCTTATTGGGCAGAACGGATTGAAACAACGCAAGCAGAAAAAAAATATTTGCCTTTGCGATTGGTACTCCCGAGTTACTTCCTTGCTTTTCTACTAGTTGTCACATTTTACATTATCAACTATTCTCCTTTTCAGTTGGGTAAAAAATCGCAAGTAAATAATTTTGGTGAATACGATTTTACGCAAGACATGTATGGATACGATCAAGTGCATGAAGCCTTTAGCCAAATTTCCTCCCGCGAAGAAAAAGCGGGTCGCATGCCTATCAATGCAGGTGTTGTCTCCAACAAATGGTTTCCTGCTGCGCATTTGGATTATTATTGTGTATGGCCAACGGGAAGAAATCTTTTTACTATTGGCAGCTTAAACGAAATTCATAAATATGCTTGGATGAACCGCGACCGAGGAGGTTTGCAAACTGGTGGCGATTATTATCACATCGCTGTAAGCAATTACTACAAAGACCCAACCGAAGCCTTTGGCACTTACTTTGAAAAGATTGAGCAAATGGACACTATAAAAATTATGCGGGGTGGTGAAGTCATGCGCTATGCATTTTTCTATCGGTTAAAGGATTACAAAGGAAACTTTGAAGACCTCCTCAGCCATTAAGAAAAAAAAACTATATCAGTTGACTACTTTTGCACCTTGATGTTAGAATCCCTCCCTCCTATCTTTTTAAAGTTCATCTTCTTTGCGTTGGTGGGCGTCTCCGGTTTGGTCATTGATTTTGGGTTGACCTATCTCAACAAAGAGAAACTAAAACTGAATAAATACTTGGCCAATGGTACTGGATTTTTTGCTGCTGCCACTAATAACTTTTTTTTGAACCGCAATTGGACATTCGCCAACACCCATCCCGATGTAACAGGTCAATACATAAAGTTTATTGGTTTTGCCTTAATCGGTTTAGCCATCAACTCAGTGATTGTTTGGTGGATGACCGAAAAAATGAAGAAGAACTTTTATCTCTCCAAAGGCGTGGCCACTTTTATTGTTACATGCTGGAATTTCCTTTCTAACTTTTTGTTCACGTTTAGATAGCGGAGATTTTGGACTGGAAAACTTTTGTCTCCAGGATTTTTGGGCCACCGAAGCATCCTTTCGCTTCATCATAGTAAACTATGATTTGATGAGCCTTTTCCGTCATTTCGCACTCAACCATCACAACAAGGCAACCCTTCAAATGTTAAAATCCTATTGTTTTGCATTAGTAGCTTGGACAGTAAACCATGCCAGCAAAAAGGTGTTAAAAGTAGCTCTACACTTAAAAAAGAGACCTTGGTTGAACGGAATATTAGCCCAGATAGAGATACTTAAAAAAACCATTTCGGTATTCTTATGCATAATCCCGGTTGAAAATCATTTGTCCATAACTTTCCTAACTTCTCTTTAATGTCTTCTGATTTTTTTTTGAATTGTAGATAAACACTAAATGCAGAGAGCAATTCAATGGATGCAGAAATGATAAAAGTCATTGCTATATTTTTCTTAATACCTGCATCACATATTCCTCCGATATTGCCCACCCACTTCAAATAATGCTTTTGTTATTTGTCCCAGCGAACAAACTTTAGCAGCTTCCATAAGTTCAGCAAATACATTTTTATTTTGAATAGCAGCCTCTTGAATTTTTTCAATGGCATCGTGTGCTTTTTCACCTTGGAAGGCGTGTAGGTTCCTTAACATCTTGATTTGATATTCTTTCTCTTCGGCCGTAGCGCGGATTACTTCACCGGGAATAATCGTAGGTGAACCTTTTGAACTTAAGAACGTATTCACTCCGATAATTGGATATTCGCCTGTGTGCTTCAAGGTCTCGTAATACAAACTCTCTTCCTGAATTTTTCCTCTCTGGTACATGGTCTCCATGGCGCCAAGCACCCCACCGCGCTCCGTAATTTTGTCAAACTCTAAAAGAACTGCTTCTTCTACTAAATCGGTCAGCTCCTCAATGATGAAGGAACCCTGTAAAGGGTTTTCGTTTTTGGCCAAGCCTAATTCTTTGTTGATGATCAACTGAATAGCCATCGCTCTGCGCACCGAACCCTCGGTGGGAGTGGTGATCGCTTCATCGTAGGCATTGGTGTGCAGCGAATTACAGTTGTCATAAATCGCATACAGCGCTTGCAGCGTTGTGCGGATATCGTTGAAGTCAATTTCTTGCGCATGCAACGAGCGACCCGAAGTTTGAATATGATATTTCATCATTTGGCTGCGCGCATTCGCTCCGTATTTTTCGCGCATGGCTTTTGCCCATATTCTGCGGGCTACTCGTCCAATCACGGCATATTCCGGATCGATGCCATTGGAGAAGAAGAACGATAGGTTAGGGGCAAACTCGTTGATGTCCATCCCTCTACTCAAATAATACTCCACGTAAGTGAAACCATTTGAAAGGGTAAATGCTAATTGCGTGATGGGATTAGCACCCGCCTCGGCAATGTGATAGCCAGAGATCGAAACCGAATAAAAATTCCGAACACTCTTGTCAATAAAATACTGTTGCACATCGCCCATCAGGCGCAAGGCAAACTCTGTTGAGAAGATACAAGTATTCTGTGCCTGATCTTCTTTTAAAATATCGGCTTGCACCGTGCCACGCACTTGCGTGAGTGTGTCGGCTTTGATTTTTTCGTAAACATCTTTCGGCAACACCTGATCTCCGGTTGTGCCAAGCAGCATTAATCCCAATCCATTATTTCCTTCCGGCAGTTCTCCCTGATAAGCAGGTGCATCGCCTTTGGCATACATCGCTTTAATCTTCTTACGTACTTCCTCCTCCAACCCATTCTTCTTGATGTAAATCTCGCATTGCTGGTCGATGGCCGCATTCATGAAGTAGGCGAGTAGCATCGGTGCGGGGCCGTTGATGGTCATCGAGACAGAAGTCTTGGGATCAGACAGATCAAAGCCGCTGTATAATTTCTTGGCGTCATCTAAGCAACAAATGGAAACACCCGAGTTGCCGATCTTTCCATAAATATCTGGACGGTAGTCTGGATCATTTCCATAAAGTGTTACCGAGTCAAATGCAGTCGACAATCTTTTTGCCGGCATCGACTTGCTCACATAATGAAAGCGTCTGTTGGTTCGCTCGGGGCCGCCTTCGCCTGCAAACATGCGGGTAGGATCTTCGCCTTCGCGCTTGAAAGGATAAATGCCTGCTGTGTACGGAAATTCTCCCGGCACATTTTCCTGCAACATCCATTTCAACAAATCGCCCCACGCTTGGTAAGAAGGCAAAACTACTTTTGGTATTTGCGAATGCGACAACGATTCGGTATGCGTTTGAATGGCGAGTTCTTTATCTCTTACTTTAAATTTGAACAAAGGTGCTTTGTATTGTTGCACTTTGGCCGGCCACTCTTCAATCAGTTTCCAGTTCTTTGGGCTCAAGCTCAAGCGCAGATTGCTTTCTTCACTTTCCAATTCTGCTTTGCTTTTGAGCAGCGTCTTCACTTTTTCAATCGCATATAAATTCTGCGCCACTTCCGCTTGCTCATTTACCCACTGGTCATACTTCCGGTTCGTCTCCGATATCTCGCTGAGGTAGCGAGTACGGTGCGGAGGGATCACAAAAATCTTCTCACTCATTTCGCGGGTGATCTCAAATGACGAGATCAAATCTGCATTTGTCTTCGCGTTGATTGTATCGATCAAATGTTTGTAGAGTTGGTTCGTACCCGGGTCGTTGAACTGTGAAGCAATCGTGCCGTACACCGGCATATCTTCCGGCTTTTTGTCCCACAGGTTGTGGTTGCGCTGATATTGTTTTTTCACATCGCGCAAGGCATCTAATGCGCCACGCTTGTCAAATTTGTTCAATGCAATCACATCGGCAAAATCGAGCATGTCGATTTTTTCCAATTGCGTGGCGGCACCGTATTCGGGCGTCATCACGTAGAGCGACACATCGCTGTGGTCAAGTATTTCCGTATCGCTTTGCCCAATGCCCGATGTTTCTAAGATAATAATATCAAAACCCGCAGCTTTCAACACTTGTACTGCTTCTTTTACATAGGCCGATAATGCTAAGTTACTTTGGCGCGTAGCCAACGAGCGCATATACACGCGTGAGTTGTTGATGGCGTTCATGCGAATTCGATCGCCCAACAGCGCACCGCCCGTTTTGCGTTTCGATGGATCGACCGAAATCAATCCAATCGTTTTGCCTGCCCCGTCTTTAGCGGGGTCCTTAAAGTCAATTAAAAATCGTCTTACAATTTCATCCACCATCGAAGATTTACCCGAGCCGCCCGTGCCAGTGATACCAAGGACTGGTGCTTTGGACAACGCAGCCTTTTCGTTGATCTCTTCAAATACTTTTTTATGATCGTCAAAATAATTCTCTGCTCCTGAAATATATTGAGCAATGCGAACGTGATTGTCGACTGTCAATGGACCATGGTCAATGGTCTTGCCTGTGGCAAAATCACTCCGCTCCACCAAATCATTGATCATCCCTTGCAAGCCCATCGCGCGGCCATCATCCGGTGAATAAATTTTAGTGATGCCGTAGTCCATCAACTCTTTGATCTCATCGGGCAAGATCACGCCTCCGCCACCGCCAAATATTTTGATGTGACTCGCGCCCTTCTCTTGCAGCAAGTCGTACATGTATTTAAAATATTCCGTGTGGCCACCTTGGTAGCTCGTCATCGCGATGGCCTGTGCGTCTTCTTGTATGGCAGTGTTCACCACTTCTTCCACACTGCGGTCGTGGCCGAGGTGAATCACCTCTACGCCTGTGGCCTGAATGATCCTGCGCATGATATTGATGGCCGCATCGTGCCCATCAAACAAACTGGCAGCAGTAACAATGCGTACTTTGTTTTTGGGTTTGTACGGCTCGGGCGCAGTATGTCCGGCCATGGAAACGGATTTCTCTTTTTTCTCGGAAGTAGCAGCAGCCATCGGAATGCGGTTTTAGGCTTCAAAAGTACGGATTACGTGTTTATTTAGCTAACGGGTGGTAGCTTCTTGGTGGCTGTTAGCACAGCTTCCCCTATCAGCCTAAGCCATTCGAAGGCTGTCTTCGCCTTGATTCGTGTCAACACGAACCGCATTGGCTCTGTAAGGTAGGCTCTTTACAATCTGCCCCTTAAGAAGAGTTTCTCTAGTTGGCCAAGGAAGTCAGTTTTTTGATTTTGCCTTTCAAAATCTGGTTTTGCAACAATACTTACTTTCAAAAATACTTCGAGGCGATACGAGATAACAATGGAAGTAGACAATTAAAAACCAATCTTCAACGGTAGGTGAGCACCTAACCGTTTGGATTAAGTAGGATGGCGTGTTAACTTGCTCGTACTAACAGAGACATTAAATGTCAAAAACGCTTAGTTCATGTTTTTTGGTTTTATTGAGCATGGTAACATTGCCGAATGCAAACAGCCAGGTTTTTGCAGATTCAGCTTTCTTTCAAAATCGTTTGGCAAGCTTTGCGAAAGGAAACAACCTAAGACGATTCAACTATGTAAAGAAATATCCCAAACGAAACAACTTGACAAGTTTGCAAGTTAAAACACAGGGAATCGATTGGTTGGGCCTTTACCGAAATGTAATCGTTGAAAAAAAGGGGCAAACTGATTCTATTGTCTATGTTGTATGTCATTATGATAAAATTGACGGTAACATTTTCTCATTTGTAAACTTGTTGATCAACGGAAGTTTAGATGTTCTCTTTTCGAATACATTTCTCACCAAGGGAGCCTATGACAATGGTACGGGCGTGGTCACGCTTTTGAGTTTATTGGAATGGATCAATGGGCAAACAACTCGCTACACGTATCGTTTCTTGTTTGTGGGCATGGAAGAATACGGACTTCGAGGGTCAAGAAGACATGTATCAAGCTTGACATTGAAAGAATGGAGCAAATGTGTGTATGCAATCAATATTGACATGATTGCGGAAAAAAAGTTTAAGGGAGTGACTGTAACGGCCGATGTAAGTGACCATCGGCTAGTTAACACCGCGAAACAGATTAGCGAAAGCAACGGAAATAGCTTGACCACCGCTTTCTTGCCCGATGGCGCACTGAGCGATTTTCATTCGTTTACAGGTCAAAGTTTTACTAAAGACTTCGGCATTTCATTTATGGCCAACCTCGCGGGGGCATTTATTCCGCAAAGAAGTTATTTTACAAAAAGAAAAGATGCGATTCCTGTGATTAATTTTTCAGATGATACGCATTTTGGCGTGAGTGATATGGTTAGTATTTTTTCACCAATTTCTTTTGGCACGGTGCATAGCTTGAATGATCAAATAAAAAGGGTCAGCGCCAACAATCTAGTAGGGTATTCCGAATTCTTAAAGCTGTTCATTAAATCGTTAGACGAATCAAATTCTATAGCTTCTAAAAAATAGATTTCCGCTATTTTAGGTAATCCAGCGCTGACTGAGGACACCAATCCAGGCGAGGGATCAATGCTTTGCCAAGAAGTGAGCTATGAAATGGCGTTGTATTAAATTTGAAATGAAGTTTGTTTGAACTAATTTTCAATAGCAAGCTACAAATTCGATTCTTAAGATAGCTTTGATTGATTTCACCAAGCGGACACTTGCCCTAGCCGTGGGCGAAAAATTAGTTATCAGACAAATACCGTATTTTTATAGAAACTAAAAGTTGCACTTATTACTTGAACACAGCTCCATAAAAATCAAAAAAAAATGAGATTCAAGTTACTTTTAATCTCGATACTCTCCAGTCATTTTCTTTTTGGTCAAAATAGATTTCAGAGAATTGACAGCCTCTTTAATACTTTTCGCGAGCATGGGCAGTTCAATGGAAATGTTTTGATAATTGAGAAAGGCAAGCCAATTTATCAAAAGAGTTTTGGTTTGGCGAATAAAGAGAGCAAAGAAGAATTAAAGGAAAATTCGGTTTCTGAATTGACTTCTTGTGCAAAACAATTCACTGCACTGGCCATTGTTCAACTTAAAGAACAGGGCAAGTTGAATTACGATGATGCTATTGACAAACACCTTCCTGAACTTAGAGAATATCACAAAGTAACGGTAAGGCATTTGTTAAATCACACCAGCGGAATGCCCGACTATATGCAGCTAATGGATAGCTTGTGGGACAAGGCGAAGATTGCTACCAATCAGGATATCATCTATTTATTTGAAGCTCATCGCCCCCCATTGTTATTTGAACCGAATACAAAATTTAAATACAGCAATACAGGCTATGTTTTATTGGCGTCTATTATAGAAAAATTGTCGGGATTATCTTATGCCACTTATCTAGATAAAAAATATTTTAAACCACTAAGAATGTCAAACACATTTATATTCTATCGTAGATATGCGCCAAAAAAAGTTATTAATAATGCTTCTGGATATGTCTACGACTTTAGTTCAAATCGATTTGTATTGGCTAACAACTACAACTACAACTCCAATAAAATAGTAATATGGTTAGATGGGATTGTTGGAGATGGAACAATAAACTCCACCGTTAGTGATTTGGTGAAGTGGGACAGGGCTTTATATCAAAACACGTTAATTACTAAAGAGAGCAAAAAAGACTTGTATGTTCCCGCTACGTTAATGGATGGTACAAAGACTCAATATGGACTAGGTTTGTTTTTTATTAACGATAATACCTTTGGTTATTACGCAAGCAATACTGAGGGGTGGCCTGGTTATGCAACATTTATCGAGCGGCATATCACCAGCGATAAAGTCATCATCATTCACACAAACTATGATGAAATACCGAGCTTACTTAAGGCATTGAGACATATTTTGTATAGCGATGATACACGAAAGAAAAACAGGAATTGAAGAATTAGATAAGTTTCCTTTTGTCTGTACCGTCAGACCTTTCGACCTGACCCCTTAAATGAGTTTCCTTTAATGGCAAAAAGAATTCAGTTATTGATGTTGTCTTGAGAAATTTGTTGGCCTGGATTTGCGTTTTCAAAACGTCAGGTCGGAAGACCTGATGACACAGCTATAATACTTTCAACAAGTTTGTACTATTTTGTATATTTCGAACGATGTTAAGTATTTCAAAATCGATCTTCGTGGGTTTACTCTTCTTGTTTCCCACACTCCTTTTGGCACAAGGAGCAGCTGATGTTGTGGTTTCTCAACGGAACGGAATTACTGATATCCTAAAAGTAGCCGAAATAGCTCAATCACAAGAACCTGATCCGGCCAAAGCAGCAAGCCTGAATTTTTCTAAGCTTAATGATGAAACGTTTAAAGATTTTAATGGCTGGTTAAGGTTTAATGTTTTCAATCAAGATGTGAAGGATTCCATTTTTGTTATTCAGGATCGCGCTAATAATAATCCCATCTTTAGTCTTTATCAGAAAAGTGTTGATAGTGACTTGTGGCTTCCTGTTTCAAACAATGGCCACGTTCGTTTTCCTGTTAATGTATTCGGAAAGGCGGTTATAGTGCCTAAGGGAACTACTCGACAATTTCTGCTGAGGTTCGCCAGAAACCCATATGAAAAGATTACCTACCTAGCTGTTATTCCTTTCCATTTACAGTATGATGGCGGCAAGAACCACATTTCAATTTTTCTTGCCATTGCCCTGACCATGATAGCCCTTTATCATTTTGCCATCTATCTGCTCAGCAAAGTGAGAATGTACATCATTCATGCGCTCTACTCAATTCTTTTTGTTGTATTTATGGTCACTACAAACCCGTGGCTGTATTATTGGGTGAGCAGCCTTTTTAGCATCAAATTGCTATTTGATATCAATCTCATTTCTTCGGTACTTGTGCTTGGCGCTTACGGGGAATTTGTTTACGTTTTCTTAGATGCAAAGACCCGGTTCCCCCAATTGCGGAAATGGCATTCAGGATTTCTTATTTTAACCATCTTGTCCACCTTACTAATTATTTACATTCAGGTTCGATACAATGCTTTTTTCATTTCACGCGACATTACTGTTGGGTTTTGTCTTCTCTCGTTTACTACAATAACTGCCTTTCTCTTTGTTGCGTTTAGAAAAAACGTTAGATCTGATTATTTTCTACTCATTGGATCTCTAGTGCTATGGAGCAGCATACTGTTCGGTATATACATTCTTTACAAAGCATTCTATACCGATATTTTTCTGATCATCGCTTATGGGACAATTGTCGAAATCCTAATTTTCGCTTTGGGTATCGGGTACAAGTTGCAGCTAGAATCACGGGCAAGAATAGATCAGCAGGTTAAATTTAACCAGGAACTGGAGGAGCAGGTATTGCAACGGACACGTCAGATTCAAGAGCAGAAAGAAGAGATAGTTACACAGAACGAGGAGTTAATCAGTCAACGCGAAGAAATTGCTGCGCAAAACGAGGAACTAATACAAGGGCAAGAAGAGATAGCCGCCCAGCGTGACCAAATGGCCTATCAAAATGTGCAACTGAAAGAGGCCCAGACTATTATTGAAGAACAGAATCAGGATATTCTTTTAAGAAATGTGAATTTGGAGGAGGAAGTAAAAAAGAGAACAAAGGAACTTACCGACTATAATCTTCAATTGGAGCAATTTGCTTTCATTGCTTCGCATAACCTTCGTGCGCCTGTAGCAAGGATCCTTGGCTTGTCGCATTTGCTTACCCTGCAACAGGTAAACCTTACGGAAAAAGAATTGATCATACAGAAAATGATTTTCAGTTGTGCAGAGTTGGACACGATTGTGAAAGACCTCGGACAAATCTTGGAGATACGCGAAAACCTCAGCCAAACAATAACGGAAGTTAATCTAGAAAAAGAGTTAAGTATCACTTTAAATGGCCTCGAAAACGATATTCTGCAATCCAAGGCAGTGATCGATATCGACTTTGAAAAGGTTGATACGGTGCATACCATTCGGCCGTATTTACAAAGCATCCTGTTAAATCTATTAAGCAATGCCATCAAGTATCGTCATCCGGATCGGCCTCCTCACATACAAATTTCTTCAGCTATTGTAGACAATAAAGTAGAAATTGATTTCCGCGATAATGGGTTGGGTATCGACTTGCCACAATACGGTGAAAAACTTTTTAAGCTCTACAGCCGATTTCATTTTCATGTGGAAGGCAAGGGCAAAGGATTGTTTCTGGTGAAAACCCATGTTGATGCTATGGGTGGAACGCTGGAGGTGCAAAGCGAGGTGAATGAAGGAACAGTCTTTAAGATATTCCTAAAAAATTAGTAGCCTTTGCTATCGTCACAAACTATTTAAAAAGATTGACATCAGAACTTTCTATAAAATGTATCTTCGTTTGCAATGAATTCAGGACAAAATGTTCAGAGTAATTTTGGTCAGCTTTTCGAAAGAGCAAGTAGCTGACTAACGCCTGTAGAGGTATCATCGTAAGAAATATGAATTTTGGATGCTCTTTTAGTAGGTTGTCAATTCTTTTTAGGATGTCATTTCGCCCATCTCCTAAATCGGTGTAATGAAAGGGAGTGAGGTGCTCAATCAATGAGAAAACCATAGTTAACAATACCAACATCGAGAAGTAGTTGATATGAGCAACTCTTTTGCCTTCTATGTATTCTCGTACTGAGTGCCCCGGTCGGAAAAACAATTCTTTTACTGAAAAGAACAGGCCTTTGTCAAAATGGAAAATGGCATGCGCGAAATAGTGACTGAAGACATGCTTCACCGTAAAGCGATGGATTTCAGCTGACTGACCGCAGTGAATACAAAAATTCCCCTCAAGTTTTCTATTGCAGTTTAGACATAGTTTGGCCATTTTATTGTGTTGCCACGATTTAAAATTTTTAGTTTGCTAAAATGAGATGATTCTGGAAAAGTGCAATCTTCTAGAGATAAAATGTTTATTTAACTATTTTTGATTTGACGTAGGATAAGCTTGTATTTGCGTTTTCAAAACGTCAGGTCCCTTCCCACGATACCTTTAACTGGTTCTTTACAGCCCTTAACGCTGAGAAGTTCGAACACTATTTTCTTCAATGGACGCAATCGTTGGCTCATGTCACAAAAGGTGAAGTGCTCAATATTGATGGGAAGGCAACGCGCAATTCCAAAAGAAAGGGAAGGAGGGTATGGCTCACGTGGTGAGTGCGTGAGCCAATGCCAATGAACTGGTGTGGATGCTTAGCAATGAAAAGATTCAAAGATCCATCCCATCAATTGAGTCTTTTACAGCTAGAGTGAGGTAGATGTTACTAGGGATTTGAAGCCCCCATCCCACTATACAAGTAAAGTTAAATTTATACAAAAAAATGGTGGATAGCGCAGCAGCAAAATTAGTGAGATATGTTAAATAAACCCATTTGCTGATTTGAGACAATCGCTTCTTACGAATGATTTTGACTTCCATTATTAGGCGATAGAAAAAGATGGGGGTTACAGCCAGGGGCAAGAATTGTAAAAAGAAGTAATCGCTCAATAAGTTACTATAAGGCAACGAAATTAGAACAAAACATAACCCAATAGATAATGACGAAATCTGTTTAGATAATGTACTTTTACAAATCGACCAAAAATAACAGGAAAAGAAAAGTGGCCACATTCTTAATAAAGCTTTTGCACTTTCTATCGGGGATAGCACTTCTCTGCGTGCCAAAAAAATATTCCGATTTCTACTCCTTATACTCCACTGCCATCCGTTTCACCCTGTCTTCCAATTTTTCAGACGTTAGTTTTTCGCGGCTCATGCGGTCAACGATAATCGGAAAGGCAAAAGGCGTTGGTTTTTCTGGTTCGGTGATTATTATTTTTTGTTGACTGATCCGTTGCAATACCTGCAGCATACGTGCTTCTTCCAACTGAAAATCCATGACCTCTTCAAACGCCTGAAGCAGCAAGAGATTGTCGGGTTCGTATTCGTGAAATACATTAAAGAATAATTGTGCCGATGATTGCAAGTGCTTCTCTTTTATTTTCTTGCCCGGCATTCCTTTAAACACCAATCCAGAGATGGCGGCTATGTCCCTAAATTTTCTACGTGCCATTTCCGTATTGTTGATGCTGGCCAAAATATCAGTCGATAAATTTTCACTACCCAACACGTTGGTCTCAATCGCTTCGTAAATAGGAATCTCCTGATCGCACAATAACTCAAATCCATAATCATTCATGGCAATGGAAAAAGTCAATGGCCTGATCTGGGCGATTCGATACGCAACCAGCGCTCCTAATCCTTCGTGAACATTTCGCCCTTCGAAGGGATACATCACCACATGGTAGCCTTCATCGCTTTGAAAATATTCAATTAAAAACTCGTGTAGAAAAGGCAAGTGAGACCGTTCCTTTTGCAAATCCATCAATGGTCGAAGAAATTTCATCTCGGCATCCTTTTCTTGTGCACGAGCCGCTTCATCAATTTTTACTCGGATCATTTCACTTAATTGCGAAGACAGCGGCATGCGCCCGCCCTGCCACGATGGCACTTTGCCTGACTTCCGTTTTGACTTTCGTACGTGCGCTTCCATTTCTTTGATGCGCACCAACTCTAGGCTTTGCCCAGCAAACCAAAACACATCGCCCACATTCAAACGCGAAATAAAATATTCTTCAATCGTGCCTAGGTATTTGCCCGACACAAATTTGATGTGAATCAACGTATCGCCAACAATAGTGCCGATGGACAGCCGGTGCTTGTGTGCCACCGCCCGACTGGTCACTTTATAGATGCCATCTTCCACTACCACCTTTCTATATTCATTGTAGGCCGTAAGCGACTGACCGCCCGTTGCCACAAAGCTCAATGCCCAGTTCCATTCTTCCTCCGTAATGGAAGAAAAACTGGCCGTGGTTTTTATCTCCCTCAAAATCTCATCTGGTTTAAACCCATCGGACACTGCAAGTGTAATAAGATACTGCACCAGCACATCAAACGAGCGGAGATACGGGATGCGGTCTTCCACAATTTTTCGGTTCATGGCTTCGCGCAAAGCAGCCGCCTCGGTCAACTCCAATGAATTGGTAGGCAAAAAATAAATTCGGCTAACCGCACCTGGTTGGTGGCCACTTCGCCCAGCCCGTTGCATAAATCGTGCAACACCTTTTGGGCTCCCAACTTGAATGATGGTTTCCACGGGTCGAAAGTCAACACCCAAATCCAAACTAGATGTACAAACTACTGCTTTTAATTTTCCATCGTGCAGTTGCTCTTCCACCCAATTGCGCAATTCCATGCTGATGGATCCGTGGTGCATGGCCAAAACGCCTGACAGCTCGGGAGCAAAATCCAATAATTTTTGATACCAGATTTCAGCGAAGGAACGTGTGTTGGTAAACAGCAAGGTACTTTTGCTTTCTCGGATGATGGGCAAAACTTTCTCGAGCAAATGAATGCCCAAATGACCGGCCCACGGCATCCGCTCCACTTCGTTTGGCAGAATAGAAAGTATCTCTACTTTTTTTTCAATATTGGCGCGAATGGTTTTTACTTTTTTGCTGGATTCATAATCACCCAATAACACTTGAAGCGATTGCTCCATGTTGCCAATCGTGGCCGATATGCCCCAAACTTTTAAAGTCGGGCAAATTGCTTTTAACCGAGATAGTGCCAACTCCATCAGCACACCTCGTTTGGCACCGATCAGCTCGTGCCACTCGTCTACAATAATAGATTTTAGATTCTTGAAATAGGTAGGATAGCCTTTTTGTGAGAGCAACAAATGAAGGCTCTCGGGTGTGGTAATCAAAAATTGGGGTGGGGTTGTCTTTTGTTTTTCTCGTTCGCGCGAGGTGGTATCGCCTGTGCGCACACCTACCTTCCAATCTAGGCCCATGCCGTCAATAGCCCGTTTGGCCGATAGTTCAATTTCCTTTCCCAAGGCCCGAATGGGTGTAATCCAAATGGCTTGAATACCGTGATGGGTATTTTCATTAAAACTATTTTCAGCTTCTTGTAAAATAGGGACGAG
The DNA here is from genome assembly GCA_025370075.1 of Chryseotalea sp. WA131a. Taxonomy (NCBI): domain Bacteria; kingdom Pseudomonadati; phylum Bacteroidota; class Cytophagia; order Cytophagales; family Chryseotaleaceae; genus Chryseotalea; species Chryseotalea sp. WA131a. Next base: position 1,535,408 of record CP073016.1, read on the forward strand.
CAACGAATAGGTCTTTCCGCTACCTGTTGGGGCGTTGACGATTCCATTAAAACCTAGTAAATAAGCATGCCAAGCTTCTTTTTGAAAATCAAAAACTTGCCAGCCAAGTTCAAAAAACCACTCCTCGCCAGACATTACTTTAAAGCTTTTCATTTTATTTGTGGAAGCACTGCTAACAATTGTTAAACATTCTTGTTAGACTTGTATTAAAAATCGAACAAAAGATGGGAAAATATTCAATAAAAGAGCTAGAAAAACTTTCGGGCATCAAAGCTCACACCATTCGCATTTGGGAAAAGCGTCATCGGCTGATCGAGCCATCTCGTACACAAACCAATATTCGCTTTTATTCAGATGATGATTTGAAGAAAATCATCAACGTTTCCGTGCTTAATTCAAATGGAATCAAGATTTCCAAGATAATCAAATTAACGCCCGACCAAATCCATCAACAAGTGGTGGAGATGAGCAATCAAAAAAACAGCATTGATATCTACATTGAACAGTTGATTGTGGCGATGATTGACATGGAGGAGGAGCAATTTGAAGAAATCCTCAGTTCATTGATTTCTAAGTTCGGGTTTGAAAAAACATATATCGAAATTATCTACCCATTTTTGGAAAAGATTGGCGTGTTGTGGCTAAGCGATAATATTACCCCTGCACAAGAACATTTTATTTCTCATTTGATTCGGCAGAAATTAATTGTGGCAATTGATGCATTGCCGCTTGCTCCAAAAACAGCCAAGCGCGCGGTTCTTTATTTACCCGAAAGCGAGTTGCATGAAATTGGCCTTTTGTTTTATCACTATGTAGCGAAATTTATGGGCCTAAGAACCTACTACTTAGGCCAAACCGTACCCTACAAATCATTGCTTTCTGTTTACCAAGATCACAAACCCGACATGGTGATTACCTGCCTCACATCAGGTCCCAAACCAGCGGATATGCCAAAGTATTTGGATAGATTAGTTGAAGATCTTCCGAATTCTCGAATTCTAGCTTCTGGTTATGCTCTGCGAAAAGCAAATATCACCCAACATTCCTCTGTTAAAATATTTTCTAACGTAATGGAATTCAGGTTGTTAGTTGGTAACGAGATTGTAATGTTTAATAATTAGTAAAAATAATTAAACATTCTGTTGGTTGTTTCATTACATCAGTTAAATTTGTTCAACATTTAATTAAAACAGTTGAACATTATGACGGTAAGAGAATTTGAAAAACAACTCACCACCCTTCGTCCAATGTTGAGGGGTTTTACGCACCGATTCACGCGCGATCGCGAGGAGTCTCTAGACCTTGTTCAGGATACTATTTTAAAGGCGCTTACCTATCGAAGCAAATACCGAGAAGACACTAATTTAAAAGGATGGTTGTTTACCATCATGCGCAATACCTATATCAACAACTACCGAAAATTTAAGCGCGAGAAAACATCTACCGATAGTACAAAAGAATTGTATCACTTAAATGTGGAAGATACGCATACCTTTAATCAGCCAGAAGGTAGTATTGAATTTAAGGAAGTATGGCGCAATGTGAATGCTTTGAAGGATGACTTATTGATACCTTTTAAAATGCACACAACGGGTTATAAGTATCATGAAATTGCTGAACACTTGCAACTACCGATTGGCACAGTGAAAAACAGAATTTTTCACGCACGAAAAGAAATTCAAAAAAACTTAGCAGGATATCAATAAACCTGCATTTTAGGTTTGGTTTCATATGGCTCTTGCGAAAAATTGCTGGAGCCTTTTTTATGTAAGCCTTCTGTGGCTTTCGTAGTTTTACAGGTAATAGCCATCAAAAACTAAAAGGCTGCAGTTACATGAAAAAAATTGCTGTTATCGGTGCGGGGTTTGCAGGTTTATCGTCTGCCAGTTACTTGGCGATGGAGGGCTATGACGTTACCGTCTTCGAAAAAAATTCTTCAGTAGGAGGCCGGGCACGTAAGTTTGAAGCAAAGGGATTTGTGTATGATATGGGCCCCAGCTGGTATTGGATGCCCGATGTTTTTGAAAAATATTTTAACCTCTTTGGGAAAAAAGTAAGCGATTACTATTCGTTGAAAAGACTGGATCCCTCCTACCGAATTTTTTATTCCAAGAATGATGTGCTGGATATCCCAGCCGGTGAAGAAGCACTTTGCCAACTATTTGAAAACATAGAGAAAGGGAGCGCAGCCTATTTGCGTAAATTTTTGGAAGAAGGTGCGTACAAATACCGAGTGGGCATCAACAAACTAGTCTATAAACCGGGTCTTTCTCTTTCAGAGCTGTTGGATGCTGACTTGATGAAAGGGATTTTTAAACTTCACGTATTCGAGTCGGTATCGGCCTACGTAAAAAAATATTTCAAAGACCCTCGGCTTATTCAGTTGCTCGAGTTCCCCGTTTTATTCTTGGGTGCACCAGCCGACAAAACACCCGCGCTTTACACTTTAATGAATTATGCCGACATGAGCTTAGGCACGTGGTACCCTGAAGGTGGCATGAATAAGATTGTGGAAGGAATGGAAAAATTAGCCATTGAATTGGGCGTAAAATTTGAGTTGAACAGTTCGGTAGAGAAGATTAACGTGAAAAACAATGTGGCATCGAGTGTCGTGATCAATGGCACGCAGACACCTCTTGATTATATCGTGGCGGGGGCCGACTATCATCATGTGGAACAACACCTTCTTCCTAAAGAAAATCGTAGATACGATGAAGGGTATTGGCAAAACCGGGTAATGGCACCCTCTAGCCTAATTTACTATTTGGGCATCAACAAAAAAGTAAAAAACCTGCTCCACCATAATCTAGTTTTTGATAGCGACTTTGGCTTGCATGCGAAAGAAATTTATGAAAGTCCGCAATGGCCAACGAATCCTTTGTTTTATGTGAGTGTTCCTTCCAAGACCGATCCGACAGTTGCACCCGATGGGCAAGAGAATATTTTCTTATTGATGCCGGTTGCCCCGGGATTGGATGATCAAGAAGAAATCCGCGAAAGATATTTTGACTTGATGATCCGCAAGCTAGAATACCTCACGGGCGATTCGATTAAGGAACATATTGTTTACAAAAAAAGCTATGCACACGCCAATTTTATTGCCGATTACAATTCATTTAAAGGCAATGCCTATGGTTTGGCGAATACCATTCAACAAACAGCCAATTTAAAACCATCTATCTTAAACAAAAAGGTTAAAAACCTGTTTTATACAGGTCAACTTACTGTTCCTGGGCCAGGTGTACCTCCTTCGCTCATTTCAGGACAGGTGGTAGCAAAGGAACTGATAAAAAGAGATAGGGGATAGAAAATTAATATTCGAGAAAAGAAATTTTCAATAAATTTCAATTTTCAAAAAGTTTCATGAGCAAAGAACTCTTCGATAAAGTAAGCATTCGTTGTAGCCGCCTCACCACGCGCAGTTACAGTACTTCCTTTTCGTTGGGCATTCGGTGCTTAGAGAAAGAAATGCGCGACCCCATTTATTCCATTTATGGGTTCGTTCGTTTTGCCGATGAAATTGTCGACACTTTTCATGCTTATGACAAAGCGACTTTACTGAAGCGTTTCAAAGAAGATACATACCTCGCCATCCAAGAAAAAATAAGTTTAAACCCCATTCTTAATAGTTTTCAAAAAACTGTCAATCAATTTGGCATTGAAAAAGAATTGTACGACCAGTTTTTGAAAAGTATGGAGATGGATTTAGATAAAAGGCACTACGATAGCGCGGCTATCAAAGAATACATTTTGGGTTCTGCCGAAGTAGTGGGGCTGATGACCTTGCGCGTATTCTGCAAAGGAGATGGCGAAATGTACGAACGCCTGAAGCCTTCGGCCATGAGATTGGGCGCTGCCTTTCAAAAAATAAATTTCTTGCGCGACTTAAATGCGGATTTCAATCAAATGGGTAGAACTTATTTCCCTAATGTTGATTTAACCAACTTTGACGATACCACCAAGCAACGGATTGAAGACGACATAGCCAAGGATTTTCACGATGGCTATCTTGGTATTAAGCAACTTCCTCGTTCTGCACGGTTCGGTGTATACGTAGCTTACCTTTACTACATTGCACTGTTCGAAAAGATTAAAAATACACCAAGCAGTACCGTGCTAACGCAGCGCATTCGGGTACGTAACCGAAGAAAACTTTCCATTCTTGCTTACTCGTACGTAAAGCATCAACTCAATCTTATTTGATGACCGAAGTTATTTTAGTTGATGCAAATGACAATGCCATTGGCACCATGGAAAAAATGGAAGCTCATGAAAAAGGACTATTGCACCGTGCTTTTTCGGTTTTAATTTTTAACTCTAATGGAGAATTGTTGATACAAAAAAGAGCTTCTACCAAATACCATAGCGGGGGCTTGTGGACAAACACGTGTTGTAGCCATCCCACACCGCAAGAAAGTATTGAACAAGCCGCCAAAAGGAGATTGAAAGAAGAAATGGGCATCGAGGCCGAACCCACTTTCACCTATAAATTTATTTACAAGACAGAGCTCGATAAAAACCTTATCGAGTATGAAGTAGATCACGTGCTGACCGCTCAATTTGATGGAGAACCCAAAGTAAATGAAAACGAGGTGGAAGATTGGAAGTATGTCAGCCTAAAAGAATTACAGCGTGATGCGCAAGATAATCCTCATTTGTACACCGAATGGTTTAAGTTGATTTTGAAACACAAGGAGATAGCCATTCTTTAATAGCCTACAAAAAACTTGGTGGCACCCCTATTCTCTGTATTGCAATAAATTAGATTTTCTGAATCACCTTGGAGGGTACTCTGCAAGAATTACAAGAATTTGACTTGACAAGCCGGATTGTAAAAAGTAAAACAATAGAACGTTGTGGAAGCACTATTCCCTTTACAGAAAAAGTGATTTCGCCATCTGCAATGTTTAATTCAGAAAAACTAATAACGATTAAAGAGAATTAAAGCAATGATTACAAACCATCCGGAGTTGCTGCACTTGTCACATCTGCCCGTATACTATTAACTACTTCCTTCTCCTTCCCTATCTCATACCTTTCCAAAAACTGTTTCTTCAAATCGCGGTAGGTGGCAATGCCACCTATTTTGTGAAGGCAATAAATGTAAACCCAAGCGAGGTCAATTTGATAAGGTAAAAATCCTGCGCGTGCGCTGTCGGGATATAAATGATGATTGTTGTGCCATTCGCCCGAAAACCAACCCGGGCGCGATTGATTGATCGATAAATTGCTTCGGTCGAAGTCAATTCCGTCAACATGTTTTGCTTTGCCACCACCGTGACCCGTATAGTTAAAGGCACGCACCAATACAAACCAGAACAAAGCTGCACTGAACAACGTGCAAGCCAACGCATGACCGCCCATTAAATAAAACATACCGTACCAAAACGACCAATTCAAAATCCAGATGGCAATAGTATAAAAGGGTGTGGCAATAGATCCCCACTTTTGATATTGCGCATAGCTGTTGATTTGTACACCTGTGTGGCTTATGAAATGAGATACTTTTTTATACTCTTCTTCACTCAAGTTTTTGGCAATGGCTTGGTGATTGACATCCGACAACATACAATACATTAAACCAGCATACGCATTGTAGGGGTCGCCCGGCTTTTCCACTTTCAAGTGATGCACATGATGAGAGACCACATACACTTCTTCGGGAAAAGTGCGAAGCGTTAGATTTTGCGTGATGAATTTCCAAACCGGGTTACTGAACGTGAAGGCGCGGTGCGTGCTATACCGATGAAACCACACAGTGGCCATGGTACTCATGATAATCATGCTGTACAAAATAAAAGCAAGCAACAGTGGCCATGAAAAATAACGAAACAAAAAGAAATACAGAAATGGCAACATGCAAATTGCCATGAACCAGTTAATAAAAGGTATCCAATTTTTCTTGGTCTTGAAAATATTGATACGCGAAAATGCTTCGGCATATAGCCGCGCAACGGATGGTTTTACTAGTTCACCATTCTTATCTGCCCAACCGTATGAGGGCACTTGAAGTACATTGTCGATAAAAGCCATGCAAAAAAAGTAATAATCGATTAGAGCCTTAAAAAAGAAAAAACGTATGACCGCTCAAAGCGATTATACGCTTACGCATGATGGCAATGTAGGTAAATATTGTTCGTTCTCCTACACAACGGTCTTCCGTTCATGGAATTTTCTCTTTACTTTAAAACCTTGAAAGATTATTACCGTAAACCTTACACCGTGTCCACACAAAGACAAACTAATCCAAGCTATGAAATGAAGGTGCCTCTTTCAGTTATTACTCTTTTACTATCCATAACTGCAACTGCTCAGAACTTTGATTTAGGTAGTTGGAATATTCTGAATATTAAATATACCTATAGCGAAAAATGGAGCATCTTCGCTGAAGCTCAATTGCGGTCATTAAAATTTTACAATGATTTTCATTATTACGAATACAAAGGAGGGGTTAACTATAAAATTGAAAAAAACATAAAAATTACACTGGGTGCAGGCAGTTACCAAACGTACAAAGAAGGCGGAGATTTTGTGCTGCCAAAAAACAATAATGAATTCAGGGTTTGGCCGCAGATCGTTCTTTCTCAATCGATCAGCAAACTAAAAATAGAACAACGCTATCGGGCAGAGCTCAGATTTACAAGCAGTGGCTACAGAAATCGCTTTCGTTACAGGCTGGGTGTATCGTACCCGTTTGGTAAAGATTTAGATGGCTACAAGCCCTTTCAAATTAGTGCGAGCAACGAACTCTTTTTTACGGACAATGAGCCTTACTTTGAAAGAAACAGAGCCTTGGTTGCATTCAATTATAAGCCTTCCATGACGGTGACGCTTCAAGTAGGGTATCTGCACCAATTCGACTACAAGATAAACGATGAAACTGGTCGTGACTTTATTCAAATAGGTGTATTTATAGAACTTTATAGGAAGGCCACAAAAAATTCCCATCATGACTCCATTAACGAAATTGAATTAAAGGATAATTAAATTACAAATAGTTTTCAACATCTTAACGACTAACACGATTGCATGATTATCATCCAAAACTTAAAAAAAGAATACGGCTCACATCTTATTTTAAATGTTGCGGACCTAAAATTTGGTAATGGTCTGTTTTGGGTGAAGGGTGCGAACGGATCAGGCAAATCTACCTTGCTAAAAATTATGTCGGGTATGATTCCCTTCGAAGGGGAAGTAGAAATCGATGGGGTGAATCTTCAAAAACAACCTACGGAGTATCGCAGGTTGGTGAACTATGTAGAGGCCGAACCACTCTATCCGCCCTATCTTACTGGCCTAGATTTAATTTCTTTTTTTTCATATACCCGAAAAGCTAACAAAGGAGAAGTAGATAAACTGATTCAGAAATTTAATATCCAATCGTTCGTTAAAACTCCGATAGGTACGTACTCTAGTGGGATGGCCAAGAAACTTTCGTTGGTGTTGGCCTTTGTTGGGCAGCCAAAATACATTCTACTAGACGAGCCATTGGTGACAATCGACAAAGAGAGTGTGCCTATTCTCTATGGTTTGATTCAAGAGTACTCCGCAAACGGCTTCAGTTTTATTTTCACATCACATCAGGCGTTTGATATTACCGGGCTTGTGGTTAAAGAAATGGAAGTAAAAGACCAACGTGTACTGTGTACTACGTAGTTTATCGACATGAAAAGATGATAAATACGCAAAAGTTAAGGTAGAAAGAAGGCCATTGAAATAATAAACGAAGTAGTATGGGTGCAGTAACTTCCGTGCTGATAAAAGTATTGGTGAATAAATTCTACGAGCGAAATGTAGGGCTATTGTTCTTTGTATTTTACCTGATGTTTGGTGTGGTGGAATCCAATCAATTGATTAGCTACCATCGCTCATTGATATATGGTGTGTTGGGGTCGCCTATTTTTTTGTTAGGGGTGATGGGCGTGTGGATTTTATACACACTAAAATATCTGCAACTTGTTCTCTCCGAACTTTCGGAGCAACAAAATCAATTTCTCATCAATTACTCCCGACTAACGAAAACGGAACAGTTTTGGCCGATGCTGTTTTCGGTAACATTAATTTACCTACCTGTATTGATTTACTCTGCCTTTATTGTGGGTGTTGGAATGGCCACCAAACAATTTTTACCAACCCTTGAAGTAATTGTCTTTCATGCTGGTATTCTAATCGCAAGTACATTGATAATAGTAAGAAGAATCAATGCACTTCATGAGCGAAAACAAGGGGCGGTTTTTCCCAAGTTGAAGTGGCCGTGGAAAAAGCCATTTCCTGTTTTTTACCTCAATCACCTTACCCATCAATTGCCGTTGGGGCTTTTGCTCACTAAAGCATTCTCCTTGTTTGCCATCATTGGTTTTATGCAAATCACCACCGACCAATACGAAAACCGAACTGCACTGATGGGTTTGCTCTTCGGACTGATGGCACACTCTGTCATTATTTTTGAATGGCGAAAATTGGAAGAACAGTATTTACAATTTGCAAAAGGATTGCCCATTTCGATTGCCCAACGGTTCTTCTATTTATGCGCAGCATACGCCATCCTTGTTTTGCCAGAGCTCGCCTTGTTGGCGGTCAACAAAATAACTCCTAGCGATTTAGTCATCATTTTTGTTTTTGCTGTTGGCTATTTAGTGTACCAGCATACCCGTTTATACCAGCATGCCTTGAATATGGATAAACACACCACGCACACCTTCGGGCTTTTCTTAATTTCATTTATGTTGGTATTGTTCAAGCTCTATTGGCTAGAGGCCGCGGCATTGCTTGCGTTTGGGTTTTATCAATTCAAAAAAGATTATTATGCTTCCGATGTGGTGACATAATGGAAATGGCAGAAAGCAAGCATGAGAGTGAACTGTGCATTGGGTAAAAGGTATTTGTTGGTCTGCAAGGCACATTCCTTTCAGCCGAATTTGACTATACAATTGACCAAAGGTATCGGGGACAATCTGTTTACGAAATTTATTCAGACAAAATCACTTACCGTGCTTTATCAGTTAACCTTAACTTGGGATATGGCTTTTGATTGCGATCGTGTCTTAATTGGTCGCTAGTTTGAGTAAATTAACGGAATCAAAAAATTTAGCGTAGCGTTGAGTTAGCTAATACCCGATTCGAAGGAGCTTACACTTTTTGTGACAATTTTTCCATTGAAATGAAGCATTGCCCGAAAGCGGACTGCCACCATCGACTAATGGGTCGATATTTTGGAAGCAATCCATTCGCCCAAAGCCCTCCCCTGCCTTCCTCCCACCTCAAAGGCTGGTCGGTAATGAATACCTCCATACATTCGGCTAATACCGGCTTCTGCTGCTGCTTGGTAAAAAGATGTAAACTTTCTGGCACCCATACCAAACTCAACTTCCGTTGAATCGGTAAACGTATAGTTGTCGCCAAACAATTTCGTCAACGCTACTGCTGCTGATGAGGAAATAACACTATGTCCGCTAGTATATTCAGGAAATGGAGGAGTTTGCAAAACAGGCACCCAGTCTTCACTAATGTACTGATTAATATAAGTTTCGGGACGTATCACCCGACTCCTATACTTCTCATCCCAGCAACTAATAAATCCATCTACTAATGATAGCGAAACTCTTGCGTATGCTTCAGCGGATTGAACCATGGTTGTCTTTGTTTGCTCACAAACAGCTCTTGTAATGTTGATCCAATGCCCACCGGGAGAAATCTTCTTGGTGGCAAACATGACATGACCTCTTACATTCATCGCAAATGGATTGCAATCCCAGAAGCTTGCAATGGCACGCTGCTCTTCGGTAATATTCTTTACCACCTCAAAAACCTCAAATGCTTCTTTATAAAACTGACTTGATTTCTGGATAGAAAACGTTGTCGGAGCAACCGGCTTAAATTGCGCTGCCGAGTCAATCACAAAAGGCCTTATTTTATTCCAATGGGGCTCTACCGCATCCATGTAAGCTGGGGGCGTTGGCTTCCAGGTGGCGGGGTTGTTTTCTATTGAATACTTTGGAAAACTGCGCGATTGCTTGTAATTGTCCTTTGATGACCACTCCAGGATGTGTGCAGCCACCTGATCACCATAGGCCACTGATCTATCAAAGACATCGTCAGGAATACCCGTTGCTTTGTATTCCTTCATGATTTGTTCGATGAAAACATCCAAGTCTGCCTCCGAAAATATCAACGTTCTACCGACTTTTAACATGGCTTGAGTAGATGCTAGTTCAAAACTATATTCAAGCGAACGATCCGGTTTTGGTCCGTCTTCCAATCCGTTCACTTGGCCAGCCAAAGTTCTGTAACTAGAGTCTTGCTGGATAGCGGCTTCATACGCAGCAACGCTAACATAGGTATAGATTCTGCTCGCCACAGGCGGAGAAAAGATGTCATGAACGATTCGGTCTGTAATTGCTTTCATTGATCGGTGAAGGAACTCTGGGTTCTTGGTTTTTTCCTTATACTCACCATTATTTGCTGACGTACACGATCCGATGACAAGGACAAGAATTCCCAAAGAATAAATAGCAACAGTCTTCATTCGATACGCTGTAATTTTTAACGGTTCAAATAAAAGCAATTTACTTCACTGAAAAACTGACTTTTGTCACTCCAACCCCTTTTATCTCCAATGATTTCCAGGTCTTAGGTAGCTTGGTTTTTATCTGTGTGATGCCAGCATCAGAAATGGTTAACCCACCAAATCCATTCATGACGGCCTGTAAAAATCCGCCAGCTCCGGTTGCAAAGTAAGGATTAGTTCCACCGGCTGTTTCTGATAAAACCCCAAATGGAGGCACCTCGTTTGGTTTGTACGATTTCGCAAACAGCTCCGTTGCTTTCTCCAGATTCCCGATGCGTGAATAGATAGTAGATAAAGCTGAATGCCCCATTGCAGGTCCTTCGGGTGAGTAGCGGGGTTCATAGTACTTCAGGTCCTTTTCAATCTGGGCTTTGTCTGTAATGAAGTCTAAGGGAAATGCCAACAAGTTTACGTCTCCTTGTTTAATGATTACGCCATCGTAAGTTGCATTTTCTTTTGTTGTCCCATCGGGAAATTTCAAGATGGGAATGTTTTGGGCTACTACTTCCCAATCGGGATTCGGAGCAATGCCCATCTCCTTGGCAGCTTGGGTCGCATACCGAAGTGCAGTAATAGCCATGCCATTGGTGAACGCATTGTTGTCAATGTTCTCTTGCCATTCGTTAGCGCCAATTACATTATTGATTTCAAATTTGCCAGGGCCTTTGCGCTCCACACGGCTCGCCCAAAAATCAGCAACTTCTTTTAGCACAGGGTAGCCGCGCTCACGCAACCACGCTTTATCTTTTGTTACTTGGTAATATTTCCAAAATGCCCAGCCTACGCAGCCTGTAATGTGGTGCTGAAACGGACCTGTTAATGCCCAAACGGGAGTATCTTCGGTGCCTTCGGACGATGACTCCCAAGGGAACATAGCTCCTTTGTAGCCATGCGAAAATGCATTCTGCTTCGCAGCTGCCAGGCGATTGTAGCGATACTCTAAAATTGATTTGGCAATCTCTGGTTGCAGCATTAGGATGGGTGGATACATCCACAATTCGGTATCCCAAAATACGTGTCCATTGTAGCCCAACCCGGAAAGCCCCATTGGAGAAAGGCTCAAGCCTGTACCTTCTCTCGCAAAGGAGTAAAGATGATATAATGCAAATCGAACATCTTTTTGAGTTTGCAAATCACCCTCAATTACAATATCGCTCTTCCACAATTTTTCCCATTCTGCTAAATGGCGTTGGAGTAATCGTTCCGTTCCTTCCAATCGCGCAAAGATCGTAAGTCGTTCAGCTTCATTTAATGGATCCTGAAAGTTCGCTGTAGATGTAGCTGAAGAAACAACACTAAACGAATAGGTCTCTCCCGCTTTTAAACTCTTGTTGAATTTCGCGAGATGCATACTGTAATCCCAGTCCTCATGTATCAGATCGGGCTCTTGCCCATGTGGCTCAGAAAAAATGATACTGTTACTGGCCGCAACAGTATGCTTACCCGAAGGACTTTTACCAACCGAAGAAAGAAGTGGCAACTTCACATGAGGCCGATCGATCTCGCTATATGTATTGCGGACATCAGCCAAGTGATTAGGTGCTTCAATGACACTCATCGGTGTCACGTTGACAACCTTTTTTGCTTTTAATTCCACAATCGACATCGCTGTATAGGGCAAGTGTCGAAGTGCCATCATCGAGTGTTTTACAGATAGTTTATCGCCAACATCAAAGGTTGTAACCAAAATCGCCTTCTTCATATCCAGTGTTTGGCGGTAGTTTGTGATATCTTTTATTCCTATTCGTCTACCATCTACATCCAAATTCATGTTGGCATGGTTAAACGTTTTGAGGATATTAGAAACACGTCCACGTTGATAGTAGTCATATACGCCATTCAGCACTACATCATTCACCCTCATAGGTTCAGGCGAGGAGACTAAACCGACCATGCCATTTGCCACGGTTACTCCGTAATAATTAGTAGGGTCGATGGCGGTGGCAGTAATAAGCCAGTGGTCGGTTTGTTGTGCTTTGCAAATTAATTGAACGAATAATAATGCAATCATCCATAAATTTTTCATACACTACTTTGTTAATTTGAAAAACTTAACAGTATCGTTGTTGCGAACAGCCAAGAAATGGACTTGGTTGTTGATAACAATTCGTTTAATATTTCTTATTTCTCCAATAATAGAAACTCCGGTTTGAATAGGCGATAAAGCTTTAAAGTTACCATTTGATTTGTTAATCATGATCTCACCCAGCAAGGCGTCATATCTTCCAAGCTGAATATTGCTCGGGTAAAAGTTTCCTGCTATATAAAAATCCATCAATTGATCGCCATTGAAATCTTCCCTAATGGTTGCCATAATGGGCGCAACTTGTGCAGCTTTAGGAAGTGGCTTTACTTCAAATTTCATTTTCCCTAAATTTTCCACGAATACACTTCTAAATTCGGTAGCCTTGTATTTTTTGGCATTAGCAATCTGGTCAGTTGATACTACTTCTTTGAATGTAGATTCGGAAAACTTTTTATATGAAAGAAACTTCTTTTTTAATCCTGGCAGTTGCTTAGTAAGTTCATCACGTGTAGCAATTGGGTACTCTACCCCTTCAATAAACTGGGTTAAAATTTGTTCTGTACTACCATTGTCATCAAAATCAGATACATACATTTGAATAGGGTATTGCGTGGTAGCTTTCAACTTACTATTGAGACCTAGATTGCCCAACATGAAATCTATATCACCATCTCCGTCAAAATCGGTTGCATTTATCGTATTCCACCATCCAAAAGTATTTTCTAATCCACAGCCTTCAATATCGAGTTTTGATAAATCACCCTTATTATTTTTTAAAATCGTAATGGGCATCCATTCACCAGCAATAATTAAATCTAAATCGCTATCATTATCGAGATCAGTCCATTGAGCATATTTTATCAATCCCAATTCACTCAATTCTTTTTGCTTGGAAATCGTGAAATGACCCTTACCATCATTTATAAGTAAATAACTATCGGGCAACTCACCATACTTCCAAGGAATAGCGCGAGATCCAATAAACAAATCCGTATCCCCATCTTTGTCTACATCAGCTGGTGCAACACAAGCGTGTGTAAATTGCAACGTTGGCAAATAGTCAGTTGTCTTTTCAAAATCACCTTTGCCATTGTTTAGATACAACCTAGGTTGGGTCTCGCTTGAACCACTGGCAAATTCATTGCCACCGCTTACCACAAAAAGATCCGCATCTAAATCACCGTCCGCATCAAAGAAAATGGCATCAACATCTTCCATTACGCTATCTGCTGCGAGAACTGGTTGATCAGATTTAGTAAACTTTCCCGTTGGCGTTTGAATACATAAACTACTCTCTTGCCACTTTCCCCCACCTAAAAACAAATCGTCTTTACCATCACCATTAACATCGGCTACTGCAATAGCTGGACCCTCTGTTGAAACCATGTGAGGCATTAAAGCCTCGCGATTAAACTCTACATGTCTATTTTCACGATGGTGATAAGGTAATTTAATTTCATCTGTTACCTCTTTTAAAATAGGTTGCGCAAGATGGAGGGAATTGTAATTAAACTTATCCTTAGCATTGCTTTGCTTTGCAATCAGTATTTGATTCGGTTTTACTGCGGTAACCAATTCAACATAATCGTTTGGCCAAATCACTTTAATTGAATCAATAAGCTTTTCAGTAACACCAAAGCTAAGCCGATAATCAACGGAGCTTTGGTAGCCTCTAGTGGGCATACACTCTTGCAATTGCATCATCCCATTTTGATACAACATCACTTTTGTACCAATACCAAATTTATTTCCTTGATTTCCTTCTAACACCACCTTTATAAAATTGCGTTTTATATCTTTCTTTTCTTGGGCAGCAATGGTTGTATTTTCGTACAAGAACGCCTCATCATCTATATTATTAATAACCAAATCTAAATCTCCATCGTTGTCAAAATCAGCATAAGCTGTTCCATTTGAATAACTGTTTATATCCAAGCCCCAATCCAAAGATTTATTTGTAAAAGTGGAGTCATGATTATTGATGAATAAATAGTTTGGGATTTTGATTCTTGGCATTTCGTTAATCAACTCTAATTCTTTATCAGTCAAGGTAGAATTAATTCTCATTTGAATTGAATCGACTGTAATAAAGTTGATATAATCCAAGTCGTTTGAGCGTCTGGAAATTCCATTTGAAATAAAGATATCCTTAAATCCATCTAAATCCAGATCGGCCCACAAAGCAGACCAACTCCAATCGGTTGCGTACACTCCGGCCATTCTTCCAATCTCGCTAAATTGCCCGTTCTGTTGATTTAGCTGAAGTGTATTTCTTGAGTATTGGTAATTATAGCCAAAGCCCAATTTAAAATCAAAAACATCGTAAGCTTCTTCAGCTTGGGAAGCTTTCAATATTTTAGGATCTTTCGGCAGCATGTCCGCAGCGATTAAATCTGGAAATCCATCATTATTGAAATCTCCAAAATCGACACCCATGGTATAACGGCTTGTTTGTTCCATGGAGGATTCCAATACGTCTTTGAATGTTCCGTTTTTTTGGTTGATATATAAGAAATCATTTTCATGAAAATCATTACCTACATAAATGTCGGGCCATCCATCCATGTTTACGTCACTTACCACTACACCCAATCCGTACCCCAGCACACTGCTATAAATACCTGAACCTTTGGTAACATTCACAAAACGTCCGTTGTCATTTCTTAAAAGTTTATCTCCCGCCAAGGTGTGCGGTTCGCTGCGCATGGTCGATTTTCCAAATGTTCCGTTTTGATGTAGTGAGTGATTCAACATAAACATGTCCAAATCACCATCTTTGTCATAATCAAAGAATGCTGCTTGAGTTGAAAACCCAACCAAATCCAAACCGAATTCAAATGCTCGGTCAGTAAACTTAGGTGTACCATCGGCTGAGTTACCTTCATTTATGAATAACTGATTGTGTCCTTTAAATTGAAGGTAATCTCCCAGATAACTCACATAAATGTCGAGTAGCCCATCATCGTTTACATCAGCCATCGTAACACCCGTTGTCCAGCCCTTAAATCCACCTACACCAGCTGCCTCTGTAATATCCTTAAATTTAAAGTTACCTTGGTTAAGATATAATTTATTCAACTTCTGATTGGCGGTAAAGTAGACATCGAGTAAACCATCACCATTTACATCGCCAACGGCTACTCCGCCACCATTATAAAAATACATGTAATTAAAAATGTTAAAGTCGACTGTTTCCTTCAATTCATTTTTAAAATCAATTCCCGATTGCGAGGAAGGTATAAGTCTAAATTTTCCTTTATTGTCATCTCCACAACCCCAAAGTACTATACCAAATAAACAAATAATAACAATGCGCATACTTATCTCTTTTCAAATAGCTTAACGCTATCGTTGTTTCTAATAAAAATCAATTTACTTCCTTTTGCCGTTCTTAGTTTAGCAAGGTGTCGCACCTCACCCTTTATGTTAATGCCTGATATGGAGGGACTCACTGATTTAAAATTGCCTTTTCCATCAGAGATTAAAGCTAAACCATGTAAGGCATCGTAGCGACCAATCTCAGGCTTTACCGAAAACAAATTACCAGCTAAGACAATTTCCTCTACTTGATCATTGTTCAAATCAATCGTTTCAACTGCATACACAGGAGAAACTTGCACCTCCACAGGTAAACTATTTAGAGAAAACCCATTCTTTCCATTATTGATCAACACTGATGTTTGTGGGTGATTGAAGGAGAGTTTAGTGGCATTTGCTAACTGCTTTTCATCAAAAACTTCACCCAACTTTTTACCAGCATAATCTTTATAATAAACAAAATTCTTCTTTAAAGACGGCATTTGCTTAATGATATCTTGGCGCAAAGCGGCTGGGTATTCATTCCCATTGTTGAAATAGGCAAATATTGGATCAATGGAACCGTTTTGGTCAAAATCACTGACATAAAGATTTACAGGTTCTGTTGGTGTTGGTTTAAATCGAGAGTTTAGACCTAAATTACCTAAAATGAAATCTTCATCACCATCAGCATCCACATCAACAGGTTTCATGGTATTCCACCACCCGTGTGAATTTTGCAAACCATTTATTTTTTCTGCCATTGTTAGTTTCTTGCCATTGTTTAAAAACAATGTGATCGGCATCCACTCCCCTACTATCAGCAAATCTTGAAATCCATTTCCATCATAGTCAAACCAAGCTGCATCCGTTACCATGCCTAGTCTTTTCAACTGAGGTGCCCATTGATTGGTTGCATTTTCAAATCTTCCTTTGCCGTCATTTATTAAAATTGATTGATCGCATGGCGAACCATAATAAGCTGGTATTGATCTATTGCCGATAAATAAATCCAAGTCACCATCATTATCAATGTCAATAGGTCTGGCGCAACTGCCACTTTGATAAAGTGCGGCAAGATTAGATGACTTAACAAACTGCGGTTGATTATCCGTTATACCCACATTCATGTAGAGCCGGTCCAGGGATTCGATGGATTGAAGAGAATTCTCAACGCCACCGGTGACCACATATAAATCTAAATCCTTATCTCCATCAGCATCAAAAAAAGCAGCACCAACGTCTTCCGCCAAAGAGTCTGATTCAAATACCGTTGTATTCAATTCCGTAAAATCGCCATTCGGTTTTTGCATGTAAACTTTACTGGTTTTCCCTGCGGATCCACCAAGAAAAAAATCATCCAATCCATCATTATTTAAATCTGCCTTGGCAAAACCAGGGCCTGAGGTAGAGCGCATGTGGTAGATTAAACGTTCATGATCAAAATCATTGTATTGATTCTCTTGATGAAAAATTTCTTTGATCGTTGATTCCTTGAACCAAGTAATGGGTATTATTTTGGCATTGACTATAGGCATTTTGGCATTTGCATAATCGGCTGTGATGGTAACGGTTGTATTGATGCCGATAAATTTTTCTTCTTTATCATCTGGCCATCGAATAAGAAGGCTATCCACTTTAATAGTTGAACCCAATCCCATCGTGATGGTATAATCCATACTCGATTGAAACCCTCGTATGGGCATTTGAGAAGTGGTGTGGGTTTGACCGTTCGTATAGGCAAACACAGTAGAGCCTAGCCCAAATTGATTTTTTTGCGGGCCTTTAAATTTTATTTTAATAAAATTGTTTTTTGCGCGATCCAAAGTGTTCTCATAAACAAATAAAGGTTGATTGACATTATTTACAATCAAATCCAAATCGCCATCGTTATCTAAGTCGCCATATGCCGCACCATTTGAGAAAGTTGGCTCTGAAAGGCCCCATTCTTTGGCTACTTCTTTGTATTGCCAATCGCCCGTTCGTTTAAACATACAGTTGCTTAACTTGGTGGAGTTCATTTTATCAACAAATTCCTTGAAGTCAATTTTCTTTCCTTCCATGGCCGCTTTTATTTGCTCGTTGCTCCCCATAAAATCAACAAAGTCCTGCTCGGTTACATCTTTGTAAATTCCATTACAAACAAAGATCTCTCTATATCCATCATTGTCAAAATCTGCCATCAAAGCCCCCCAACTCCAGTCTGTGCCAGCAACACCTGCCATAAAACCAAGCTCAATAAAATCGTTTTGTCCTGTATTCACTTGCAACATATTGCGCATGAATTGATGATAATACCCATTTTGCAATCTTATTTGATAGACATCGTAACCTTCAAAACTAGAGAGCGTTTTAAGTCTGTAGTCATCTCGCGGCAACATATCGGTAGAGAAAATTTCAGGCAATCCATCATTGTTCAAATCGGCCATATCAGCGCCCATCGAGAACATGCTCAAATGTCCCATGTAGGATTCTAATTTTTCTGAAAAGGTACCATCGTGGTTATTGATGTAAAGATAATCGCGCTCATAAAAATCATTGGATATATACAGGTCAAGCCAGTTATCGTTGTTAACATCTCCCACTGTAACGCCTAACCCAAACCCAATCACGCTTCCGAAAATTCCAGCCGATTCACTCACATCAAAAAATCTACCTTCAATATTTTTGAAAAGCTTATCTCCACCGTTTTGATCTCGCTCTTGGCGTAAGTTTCTATATCCTAATGTCGAAATTGGCCTAAATGAGTTATTCAGAACATAACAATCTAAGTCACCATCACGGTCGTAATCAAAAAAAACTGCGTGGGTTGAAAATCCATTGTCATTTAGGCCAAAATCTTCGGCCTTCTCTTTAAAGGTAAGATTACCTTGGTTGATGAATAGTTCATTTTCTCTGTTACTTCCCTTAATATCCCCCGAATTGCAAACATAAATATCAAGCAGGCCATCTCCATTTACATCAGCCATACTAACACCCGTAGACCACGCATGAGTACCCCCCACACCCGCTTGATCTGTAATATCCTCAAACTTTAGCCCTCCTTTGTTAAGATAGAGTCGGTTGCCATTCATGTTTGATGTTAAGTAAACATCTGGCAAGCCATCATTATTAATATCACCAATAGCTACTCCTCCGCCATTGTAATAGTTGCGGTAACGAAAAACATCAAAATTGTTTTCGGGCAATAGTGCGTTCTCAAAGTCAATCCCAGTTTGGTTAGCACTAAGTTTATTGAACAAAGTGGGAGAACTCTCGTCAGTATTTGAAGAACAACTCGAAAGGAGCGAAGCAAAAATTACGAGCAATAATCTAAAAGACATCTAACTTTTCAAAAGATAACAACAAATATATCCATTAGCCTTTAATCATCTCTATTTTAAGATCTAATAGAAAAGGCGAGCCTAACTATGCTCGCCTTTTTTTAACAGAAATTTTTGTTGTTCTAGTATCCAGGATTCTGCTTCAAATTAGGATTTGAAGATAAGGCAGGCCCAGGTATAGGATACAATACTCTCTTTGGATCATTTCCAGGCTTTAGGGGTCTAGGTAAAGTATAAGTTCCAAATCTAATTTGGTCGTTTCTTCTCCACCCTTCGATATAGAGTTCTCTTCCTCTTTCGTTTAGCAACTCGGTCAAGTCAACTGACGATTTTGATGTTGCTCCTCTTTTAGACCTTAGTTCATTGACAAGTGCCAAAGCAGTAATTGAAGAACTTCCTCCACGCAAAATCGCCTCAGCTTTCATCAGATGAGCATCTGCATATCTAAATAAAATATAGTGATTTGTAAAACCTCCGTTCACTGGACTGTACTTTAATACTCTAATTCCATTCCGCTCGTTATTTCCAGCTATTCCAACAAAATCCTTTGTAAACACAAGAGGGTTTCCTGGACGATCTGTTAAAGGTGAGCCATTTTTGTCATACTGTTGACCTACCAAAAATCCATAACCGAATCCTAAGTTCGATCCATCTGTAGGGACATAACCTCTTCTAAACTCTTGACCATTTCCGGGTTCGTTACTGTTTGCACTGCCTTCGAAGTTAGCATAAAATTCAGCAGTAGTAGAGAATCCATTCCATCCACCTCCTCCATTGTCAGGCGATACCTGTTTGTAATGGAGACCACACCACATTCTGTTGCCAACACCCGTATCAGTCCACAGCAAAGTCTCTGAATCTGAACCAGTAGTAAAAATTTTGAAATAGTCATCTCTATTTCCTGACGCGTTTACCAAATCAAATCCATCAGCTTTAATAGCATCTACTGCTTGAATAACTCGGTTCATATCAGCAGCTATTGGAGATGTGCCCAAATAAACATGCTTATTCAAAAATAACTTAGCAATCAGGAAATTACATGCAGCTTTTGAAGCTTTTATTGTTGCATTTGTTCCCCCAACCCCAACAGTCGGCAAAACAGGAAGTGCCTCTGTCAGATCTTTTGAAATAAAATCGAAAGCCGCTTGACCAGTCAATATAGTTGGATTAACATCATTACTTGCGGCCGGATCTCGTTGTGGGATTTGACGAAAAAGATCAAAGACATAAAACATATTCATCGCACGCAAGAATTTTGCTTCTGCCTTTTGAAGGTCAGTTGCAGAAGTCGGTGGAGTTAAAATCTGGCTTACCTTGAAAACGTTGGCATTAAGATCATTCCATGTGTTCAATACGTAAGCGTGAGCTGGATCCCAAGTCTGCTGGTGAAGTGACCTCCAAATACCGTTATCACCCCAGTCAGTTCCTCGCGTTGGCACAAGAAGTTCGTCTGAAGCAACCTCTGAAAGAGCGTATAGATTTTCTTGGTTACCCCACTGACGCAAGTCATTATAAGAACTTGCTAATGTGGCGGTTGCATCAACGCCAGTAAACTGCCCACCCTGTGTTTGAACAGCCAATGAATCTTTGTTTTGTACAGTCAAGTCTGTGCAGGAATTCAACAGAATCATTGCACAAATAGAAAGCCAAGTGAAACGTATCTTTTTCATATTTAATTTATTAGTTAAAACCTCGCATTTATGCCCAATGTAAATGTTCTTGCCCTAGGGTAAGCAACATAGTCAATACCAATTGATGGAACGTCTCCTAATGGTCTATTAATATTAACCTCTGGGTCAAGACCTGAATAGTTGGTTAAAACAAACAGATTTTGAGCACTTCCAAAAATTCTCAAACTCTTAATAAAGCTACTGCCATCCAAATTCAAATTATAACCTACGTTTAGGTTTTGCATACGCAAGAAATCAGCTGATTCTAAAAATCTAGTTGAA
Source organism: Chryseotalea sp. WA131a (assembly GCA_025370075.1). NCBI lineage: Bacteria > Pseudomonadati > Bacteroidota > Cytophagia > Cytophagales > Chryseotaleaceae > Chryseotalea > Chryseotalea sp. WA131a. The sequence continues at coordinate 1,556,573 of CP073016.1, forward strand.
ACATCTGGCGCATTGACTGGCCCTTCTCCTATAAACAATCCATCACGCGTAATGTTTCGTCCGTTTGCCAAAGATCCCATTGTGAAGAACGCATTTCTAGTATTGTTATAAACATAATGGCCAAACTGACCATTCATAAATGCGCTCAAATCAAATTGCTTGTATCTTAAATTAATCGTGAATCCTAGATTGTATAATGGAATGGCGCCTTTTCCTACAAATACCTGCTCAGTTGGCGTCTTTTCATATATTGAAACATTGCCACGTTCTGCAAAACCCAAAAATTCCCGCAAATAAAAAGCTCCAAGTGGCTGTCCATTCGAAATTCTTTGAGCAAAAGCCCTTGATAACCCTTGTCCGTTAATTTGACCCGTATCAATATCTCCACTGGTTAAATTTTGTACAATGTTTCTGTTGTAAGACGTATTGAAGGCAAAACCGAGTCCAAAATCTTCATTTTCAATTGCATCATAGGCCAAGTTTAACTCTACCCCCTCGTTCACCACCTCAGCCGGCAAATTTGACCACCTGAAAGGCGTTGCAGCTGGTTGAGCTGATGGAATTTGGATCAATAAATCAGTTGTAACTTTCTTATAGTAGTCAATCGATCCCCTCAATTTACTTTTGAAAAAGGCAAAATCAATTCCCAAATTCAACTGACTGGTCTGCTCCCACTTTAGGCCGTTATTTTCAAAAGCGACAAAACCTAAACCTGCTGGGTTTACAGCTCCATCATTTTGAATATTAAGACCATCAAAACGTTGCCTCCTTTGGAATCTATTGTTGGGGATTTCTTGATTACCAGTTATACCATAACCAACTCTTAGCTTTAAATCATCAAAAGCCTCAGGAATGAATGACTCCTCAGAAAGTTTCCACGCAAATGCACCTGAAGGAAAAACTCCATATTTGTTGTCAGGGCCAAATCTAGTTGAACCATCCATCCTAACGGTACCGGTAAACAAATATTTCTTATTTAATGTATAGTTAACACGACCAAAAAATGATTGGATTTCATCAAGTGTTTCAAAAGTTCCACCAGTAACTGAGTTAACAGATGGAATTCCATTGTTATATCCAGTTTCAGCATTATTTGGATTAGGTTGTGGGAAAAGAACCTGAGTAAATAAGCCGCCTGATCTGGAGAAGCCGAACTGTTGATATGATTTGTTTGCTAAAAAGTCTGTAATCGAGCTATAAGAATTACTTAAGTCAGTTATCATTCTATTCATATCAGGTGAGGCAAAACCCCATCCCCTAGCATCCCATCCAGTCCTGTTGAAACTCTGATACTCGTATCCGCCCAACGCAGTTAATTCAGAATTACCAAAAGACTTTGAATAGTTTAGGGTAGCGTTAAAGAGGTTGTTAGCAACCTTAATGCTATTTATAGATGCTCTGCCATTGTCAGTAACGCCATTGCTCATAAGGAGCCTAGGTGAATAGGCATTGTCTCTAATCGAGTATGATCTGTCCATACCACCGCTAACTCTCACTGTTAAACCAGGGATTATTTCATAGCTCGCTGAAAGATTGGCCAAAAATCTCTCGGTTTTTGTTCTGTCCATTGTGTACTTAAGCATTGCTAAAGGATTTGCAACGGTATTGCTTATCTGAGAGTCAGCAAACCCTGGCCAAGTAGGATTGGCCATATAAGTTGCTCCTAAAAGGTCGCCCTCAAATCCAGCACTATTCGTAATCGGGGCGGCCTGATCGTTTACTCTTGAAAATGTTGATTGAAGGGAAAATTTCAATTTATCGTCCAAAAATGACTTATTGGCATTCAACCTGCCAGTTATCCTTTCAAGGCCAGAGTTCTTAATCACACCTTTTTGATCTTCATAAGCAAAAGAAGCACGGTAGTTGCCGTTCTTAACATTGTCGGCATATGAGATATCTTGCCTATGAGAAAAAGCAGTTCTACTTATTTGGTCTTGCCAATTAGTATTAGCGCCATAGTCCTGTTCGCTAGCTACAGATCCTATGCGTGTTAGATTTTCTAAGAATTGATCTCTATTAAGCAAATCAAATTTTTTGGCTTGGACAGAGATATTAAAAGTGCTTGAGTATTCAAACTGACGCTTTTTTCCTTTGCCACTTTTAGTAGTAATCATAACGACCCCATTTGCTCCCCTAGCTCCGTATATCGCAGTAGCAGATGCATCTTTCAACACATCTATTGATTCAATATCATTTGGGTTTATAAAGTTTAGAGGATTCCGTGCAGGCCCTGCACCACGACCCAAGTCAGCACCGCCAGCAGACACATCATCACCCGCCAATGGAACACCATCAACGACAAATAGAGGATTATTACCACCACGCACAGAAGATGTGCCGCGAACGCGAATATTAACCCCTGCACCTGGCTCACCGCTGGTAGATGTTACTTGCACACCTGCGGTTCTACCCTGGATAAGTTGCTCAGGAGAAGAAATTACGCCAACGTTAAAATTCTTTGAGGTAACTGAAGCAACAGCTCCAGTTAAATCGGATTTTTTTGATTCACCATAACCGATAACAACCACCTCTGAAAGAGCAGTCACGTCTGAGGCCATTTTTACATCCACAGTTGACTGAGAACCTACTACCACATCTTGAGTGGTGTATCCAACAAAAGAAAACGAAAGCGTAGCATTTGCACCTACAGATATGGTATAATTTCCATCTCCATCAGAAACAGTACCATTAGACGTCCCCTTCTCAAGGATATTTACACCGGGAATCCCGGATCCGTCATCGGCTGACGTTACCTTACCTTTAACAGTTTGCTGAGCGAAAGCCACGGAGACTCCCAAAATCATTGCAACCGTTAAATACCTGCGCATTAACAGATAAAATTTGGTCATAAAATAGATTGGTTTAAGGTTAAATTTAATTCTTAGAGAAATCCTTTATAAGGCATTCCCAATTCAATATTACCCAATTATTATGGAGCAACCATGCGATATTTGAAAATTAATGAATATTTTTTTGAAATCGATTCCGCAAACGATTGTGTCTAGTGTGTCTGAGTTGATATTATTTGAATTGGCATGTTATTAATTCCAATTACCAATTTGGCCTTGGATTTCTTACTTCCAAGAATTTTCATGTTTTTGACATCTCCAGAAACAAAAAGGTTTTTAGAAATACCGCTAGGCTGAATAAAGAATCCTTGGTGTCCTTTTAATAGTAATCCAATATTGGAATCGCTTGGACCAATGGCTGATCTTATTGAAAATGAATTTCCAGTCATAAATAAATCCTTTACTCCATCGGAATCAAAATCACTAATAACAATGCCGTCAACAGAAGAAAATTGAGCTTCGGTAGGTAATGGTATCAGGTCAAACTTTCCATTTCCTACATTAATTAAAATGGAAGAACTCAAGGTTTTTACATTAATTTTCTTTGCCTGAGAAAGTTGATTCTCATTAAATATGTCCTTCAATTCTGATTTAGAGTAAGAATCATAATTCAGAAATCGTTTGCGTAAAGTAGCTAATTGTCCTAACAACTCATCACGGCTAGCAATCGGAAAAAGTTTTCCTTGAGTATAACTTGCAATAATGGGATCTATTTTGCCGTCTTTATTGAAGTCGTCATAGTACAAAAACAAAGGCTCTTCTGTGGTGGCTTTAAATGGAAAGTTGGTGCCTGCATTACCTATAATGTAATCTTTATCACCGTCATTATCTAGGTCAGTTTCTTCTATTCGCTTCCACAAACCGGTTGAATTGTGAAGAGTAGAATCCTTCACTTCATTCAACTTTCCTTTTTCATTTCTAAATATTCGTATTGGCATCCAATCACCAACTAGAATTAAATCAGGCCAAGTGTCATTATTATAGTCACTCCATATCGCATCAGTTACCATACCTGGTTCTCGGAGCAATGGATTGACATCTTGGGTAGCTACCCTAAACTTAATTTTTCTTGTTGTTTTCATTGTTACATTTTCAAGTACAGCCCCTGGAGCCGTGATAGGAAAATTTCTGGGTGTGATTCTTCCACCTACATACAAGTCAATGTCTCCATCTTTATCATAATCAGCGGCCACTACACAACTCCCGCTCAACTGCTCTTTAATAATTGCTTCTGCTTCTGCTTTGAAAAATTTTCCGTTGCCTAGATTTATGTATAACCTATCTTGTAACTCGGGTGAACCTTTGGGGTATTCATTTCCTCCACTCACTACAAATAAGTCAAGATCGGCATCCCCATCTGCATCAAAAAAAACAGCACCAGCATCTTCACTTGCGGAATCTTTTTCCCATGGTTGATTTTGATAGAATAGAAAAGCACCCTTACCATCTGCAATAAATAATCTTCCGCTTTGGCCTGCAGCACCCCCAATATAAAAATCATCTTCGCCATCCTTGTTTACATCCCCAACTGCAAGTGGGGGACCCAATCTAGATAATCTGTATGGAAGAAGTGGCTCGTAATCGTAATCTTCGAATTCATTTTCGTTATGTTTCCAATTGACATTGCTTGATTTTGTAACATCTTCAAAATACGGATAATTTTGAGTTCTATTATTGGAGTTGTTTACTGGTTGTGCATTAGTATAATCCACATCAATTGTTTGGTTGGGTAAAATTTCTTTGAACTGACTTAATTTACCATCCGGCCAAATGACATTAATAGAATCTGCCTTTAAGCTAGAACCAATACCAAAATGTAAAATGGGCTCTACACTTGATTGATACCCCCGCGAAATGGATTGCTCCTGAATCTGCCATCCTCCATTGGTATAGACCTTTATTTTCGCTCCAATTCCCAATCGATTTTTGTTATTTCCCAGCAGCCGAATTCGAATAAAGTGGTTGGAGGTAATAGTCGAAGAATGATTTTCCCAAATAGTAGACTCTTCATTGGTATTGTTCGTAATCAATTCCAAATCGCCATCGTTGTCCAGATCAGCATAGGTTGAACCAAATGAAAGATTAAGTGACTGAAGTCCCCACTCTTTGGTGGTGTTCGAAAAAGTTAAATTACCATTGTTGCGAAATGCATAATCACTTGTTTTCGTAGACGTCATTTTTTTTACAACCTCATCCAATTTGAGTTCTTTACCAGCAGCTTGCGCTTTCTTTTTTTCTTCTTCCACTGTAAACTTTAAAAAGTCCATGCTGGTGAAGTCGCGCAAATATCCATTGGTAACAAACAAATCTTTCCAACCATCGTTGTCTAAATCAACAAACAATGGCGACCAGCTCCAATCGGTGGCGGAGACACCCGCCAATTGACCAATCTCCGAAAAAATCGGAATACCCTTTTCATCCAAGCCCCTTTGCAATTGTAACGTATTGCGCATTTGCTGGTGATGGTAACCGCTATCAACCATTAGTTTGTAACGGTGTCGATCATCCGGGCCCTTTAATAATTTTTGCCGATAGTTATCTTCTGGCCACATGTCGAGTGTCATGATATCAACTTTGCCGTCATTGTTGTAATCTGCTATATCAGTGCCCATTCCATTTCTAGAAATGTGAAAGAGTGATGACTTGGTGGCATCCAAGAAGGTGCCATCGCGTTGATTGAGATAAAGAAAATCTTGCTCTTCATAATCGTTGGTGACATAAACATCCGGCCAACCATCGTCATTGACATCGCAGGTTGAAACCCCCAACGAAAAATTCAATCCTCCACCATGTATGCCTGCAGCATCACTAACATCGGTAAAGGGAATAACCTGCAATGAATTTTCAGCTGAATTATTTCGGTAGAGCCGATTTCCAAACTGCGGATGCCGCGTGTTGCGCAGTTGTCGGGTATTTAAAAAGGGGGAATAAAAATGATTGCCATGATTGATCATGAAAAGATCAAGGTCACCATCCTGATCATAATCAAAAAATGAAACTTGTGTTGTGAAAGTGCCGGGGGCATCTAGTCCATACTCCTTGGCTTGATCTTTAAACGTTGGTATGCCGCCTGAATTACAACCTTGATTGATGAACAATTGATTCGAACGAAGAGAGTCAGCTACTGGACCAGAGTATGATAAATAAATATCTAACCAGCCATCTTGGTTAACATCGGCTACTGCAACTCCGGTTTTCCAAAGGGGTCGGCCAGAAGTTTGAGAAGCTTCGGTGGCATCTTGGAATTGCAGATTTTTTCTATTCAGGTACAACCGATTACTAACCGCGTTGCCAACGAAATACAAATCGCACCAACCATCATTATTAAAATCTGCAGCAGCCACTCCCCCACCATTGTAGGTGTATTCATAGCTGAGGATATTGATTTTTTCATCCTCAACTATTGTATTTTCAAAAACAACTCCTGAATGCGAAGAAGAAACTTTTGTAAAGAGAGAAGAGGTAGTTTGGGTAGAATTCTTGCACGCTACCAGTAGCAGTATAGTAATCAGCCAAGCTGATAATAATTTACCCATCACCTAAAATCATTATTCAAGCTCTAAGATGAGAGCAGTAAATGGCGCAACAACAATCTTATCTATATTGTTCAAAACCTCCCCTGTCAATGGGTTTTTTGCGTGCTTCTTGCCACCCATTGCTTCACTAAACCGATCGGTAGCTACTGGCATTGGCTTATCGTTTCCATTTAACACTACCATTATCACCTCCCCTTGCTCATTGTACCTGAAATAAACGTATACATTGTCTTTGGGTATGTAGTGACGAAGTTTACCGGTGTGAATAACTTCTTTTTGCTTTCTCCAACTAAGCAACTTTTTTAAATAAGCCATTGCCTCTTGTTGTTCCAGTGTAATGCCGCTACCGGAAAAAGCGTTTACCACATCTCCATCCCATCCACCTGGAAAATCTCTTCTAACTGTTGGGTGAATGCTGTAATCGCCATCTTCTAAAATTTCAGTTCCATAATAAAGTTGCGGAATGCCCCGGGTGGTTAATAAAAACACCCATGCCATTTTTAGTTTGTTCAAATCCTTTCCAACAGTGTGAAAGAAACGCGGTGTGTCATGATTATCGATAAAAATTACATTAGTCTGCGGATTGGTATAAGAAAAATCTCTGCCCAAAAGTTCGTATAGCCTTGTGAGCCCGTTATTCCACCCTGCCGGTTCCGTAAAAGCTTTCTCCATAGCAAAATAGAGGGGAAAATCAGTAACCGATGGCAGTAAACTCTGATAGCCGTCAGCATTCTTTACACCACTTTGCCAATACGCAGTTCCTGCTACATCATTTATCCAAACTTCACCTACAATATTAAAGCTCGGGTATTCGGTCAATAATTCTTTGCACCACCTCGACATAAAGTTCTTATCGGGATAAGGATAAGTATCCATCCGAATACCATCAATACCCGCGTACTCAATCCACCAAATTGAATTTTGTATCAAATATTTTGCGAACAAAGGATCTTGCTGATTGACATCTGCCATGGTAGTATCAAACCAACCATCACTCATTATTTTTTCATCATTTGAAGAACGGTAGGGATCCATGATAACGGTACTTCGATAATTTGAAGCCGTGTGGGTGGGGAACTGATGGATCCAATTTTTGGAAGGCAAATCTTTGACCAACCAACCCATATTCCCGATATGGTTCATCACCATATCTTGAATTACCTTCAGTCCCAAGGTGTGTGATTTATTGATGAAGTTTAAATAATCATCGTTACTTCCAAAACGTTGATCTACTTTATATAAATCAGTAATGGCATAACCGTGGTAGCTTTCTCTCTTCTGGTTGTTTTCTAAAACGGGGTTTAACCAAATGGCAGTTACCCCTAGTCCTTTAATGTAATCTAAATGATCTGAAATTCCCTTTAAGTCTCCACCATGGCGGCCAAATGGCTGATCGCGATGCACGCCTTGAAAAAATCCTGACAAGGAATCGTTTTTAGTATCGCCATTGGCAAAACGATCTGGCATGATCAAATAAATCACATCCGATGAATTGAAACCTTGTGTTCTATTCTTAGCAGTTGATCTTGATTTTAATTCGTATTGGTAGGAAAGTGTTCTTTTTCCATCCGAGAATGAAATTGGAACCACTCCTGGCTTCGCAGTCGGCAAAATTTCCAAATTTAAAAACACATAACGGGGATTTTCAGTACGGGTAATTCGTTTTACAACCACTGATTCTGACTGAACTTTTGGTTGAAAGTTAGAAAGGTTCAACTCTTTGTGATAAAAAAGCACTTCAACTTCTGGGTTTTCAAATCCGATCCACCAAAAGGCTGGCTCTACCCGGGTAAACTGTGCTTGTGATTTTTGCAACAAAATAAAAAGTAGGCAACCTAACAGTAAAAATTTCCGCATAAGAAGGAAGGTTATTTGCTTATTGTTTGACGATTTTTTTTCGGATGATCTGGTTTTCTGTTTTTAATTCAAGAACATACAGACCAGAAGCCAAACTAGAAATATCCCACGTTTCAGCATCTAACTGAATGCTATTGGTAGATGATCCTTGCAACGTTATCAATTGTGATTGAGTTATTATTAGCGGACCAGCATCTACCTTTATTCTTGTATGCGCAGGGTTAGGGAACACTGTCACTAAATCGCTGACACCATCCTCAAGGCCAGTGATTGGATTCGTGTTATCAAGTTTAACATCCGTAAATAATTTGTATTGACCGGGCTGAAGCTCTATTCCTGTAGAAACATTCGCAATGGTTATAGGGGCACCTGCAGCATAGTATTCATACCATGTGCCAGCGTGCGGAAAGCTAACGCTAGGGGTTTGCACGGTAACATCAAAATTGGCCACAGCTACAACATTCATGGTTGCAGTTGTGGTTGGTGCCGGATTGAATGGCTTGTTCTTAATCGAAACTTGTTTTACAAAGCCACTACCTGACCCAACGGTTGCATCACCATTGGTAAAAACACTATGTGTTTTTCGCAGCTTTATCAACTCAGCCGTTACATCGAAGAGGCTTTTTCGGGCAGGATCTGAAAGATACTCCCACTTTACAGGCTTGGGAGCAACTCTACAATTCGAATTGACCGACAAATCTTGACATGTATTTATGCTAAACTCATAGCCCAACTCCCCAAACTGCCATAGCATCTTAGGTCCTGGAATAGAATAAAAAATCAAACTTGCTGCTTTGATGCGATCCAATGCTGTGCTCAGCGTTTTGATATTGTAGCTTCCACTTGAACGCCCCGATTGAAGGTTACCATACATCAACCGTTCTTCGTCATGGCTTTCCATGTAGCCGATATTGTGTGGCACTGTCCAACCTCGATTGGCAAAATATATTCCACTGATATCACTATTTGAGGACTCACCTTTCGTACTTTGACCGAACGCACCATGAAAGCCCGACCAAAGCATCATGCCTTTGCCTTCGCTCGCTTTGTATTCTGCAAGCTCCTTTTCTTCCGCATTGTCTGCAAAATGTTCGAGCATAACATAGGCAGCTGGTGTATGGGCCCAGATCTTATCGGACATGCGTTTCAAAATAGCAATACGTGATGCATCGTAAGCACCCCATGCTCCTACATTACTTGGGTTATTCGTTTGCGTAAATCCTTTCGACAAATCATACCGATACCCATCCACTTTATATTCATTCAACCAATAGTGATTCACCGTATCGAGGTACTTTTTGGTATAACTACTCTCGTGGTTCATATCAAAAAAGACATTGAAAGGATGCCGCGCATCGGTATTAAACCATTTGTTGTTGGCAGTCGGTTTGAATGCGTTGAAATCAAAATCCATCATCACATAGGGGTTAGGTACGTCATGGTGGTTCATTACCATATCTAAAATGACTGCGATGCCATTTTGATGACACTTGTCAATAAATTCTTTCAGTTTGTTTTTAGTACCGTAGTATTTATCGGGCGCAAACATGAACGTGGGATTGTATCCCCAACTTTCATTACCGTTAAACTCGGTAAATGGCATCAACTCAATGGCATTTACACCCAATCTTTTAAAATAGGAAAGCGTATCGATCAGGTTTTGATAATTCCGCCCATTATATCCAAAAAAATCGCGCACCAATAACTCGTAGATAACTAACTTTTCTTTTGCCGGTTTTTGAAAATTGGCCACTTGCCAGACGTAAGGGGTTTGACCCGTTTGTAGCACTGCTAATCGGTTAAAATACCATTTATCAGAAACCGCCTTCGAAGGGAAAGTCTTTAGCGATGGATAAGCAGCTGCCGGGATAAACGAGTCATCCGGATCTAACACCTTATCAGTATAGGGATCAGCAAGTCGAAGGTTTTCATCTACCAAGTATTGAAAGGCATATTCAACGCCAGAAGTTAACCCTGTAATCTCTAGCCAAAACCGCTCGCCATCTTTTTTCATTAAGTAGTTTGCGTTGATATCCCAATTGGTAAAATCACCAATTACGTACACCGATGTTTTTCCTGGTGCCCAAAGACATAGAGTTGCTTTTGTGGCATCGGTCGAATAATTGATTCCATCTTTGATACCTGCCGGGCGTGGCTGATTGACGGTGGTTGATCGGATCGTGTAACTAAATGCAAGGTTTTTTGTCTGGGTGCCAGCAACGGCTTCGCACGTAACCTGCATGGTGCCGCTCGTCTCTGTTACAGTGTGCGTATAACTTAGCGTGGTGACACCAGTCTGTGACGACACAGTAGTTCCATTTACCTTGATGGTAAGTGTAGCACTTTCAGAGGCATTAACCGTGATTGGAATTTGTTCCCCTGTGTTCTTGAAAAAAGAAGATTCAGTAGGAGAAGCGAATGAAGCATTGAAGCCTGAGCTGAATTCGATAAACTTATCTACATCGGTTTGCTTATTGTCGCTCCAGTTTCGCGTTTTCAATTTTAAACCGATCCGAGGAATATCGGCTGCTGGTCTGTTAAAGAACATTGTTGGCGTGAATGTGATTGAATAAACATTTGTGGACACGCGCGTACACTTTGCTGCGTCTTGCGCGGCTGTGGCCGGATTTACATTGGTAGGGGCATCTACATCATTTGTGCCTGGCTTTCTGATCCACGTCCAAATGTACACTGGATTTGTAGTTGCATCGTAGGCTGTAAAATTTGCGAGCGATGTACCCGTAACATCCACTGTAATTGTTACTGGTTGATTCGCCACCGGAAATGCAGGTGAGGTAGTGACAACCTGTGCATTGCTCTTTTGCAATAAAAGCAAGCCAACAAAAGCAAACAATACAACCCCTCTTAGCATAACATAAAACTTTAGGTAGATAAAATAAAAAATCAGAGGCCTTGTGGCCCCTAATGAAAACTTAAACAAGTATCTATTTTGCGAAACTAAACTCCCTGGTAGCGGAATTGTAGGTAATTTGATACGTACCTGCCGAAGCTATTTTTATGTTGTTGTTATTTTCTGTGTTAGCTATTCCAATTGGAAACACAGTTGCATTCCCCCAACTGAGACCCCAATCTGTATTTGCTCTAAACTTAGCTTCCTTAGCTGTTAATACAACCTTTCCTGACCATTTAAACGGGTTTGAAGGATTTTGAATTAGAAAGGTATCAGTGCTCCATCCACCAGGTGTTGCATCTCCTATAATTCCAAGCTTGGTGTATGAGGTTGAATTGCTGGTATTTCCAAAGAAATATTCGCCTGTGGCAATGTTAATCCATGCAAAGTAAGAACCAGCAGTGTTAATTTTGATGTTTCCACCTCCGCCTTTACCCCAAGCAGATGGGTAGTTGGCCGGATCATTATCACCGGCAGGTCCTCCCCAGTTGATATTCCAGTCTCCAGTGTGTCTGAACTTCACAGACCCAACCGTCAAACTTACTGTACCCGTATAAACATTTGGGTCTGTTCCACTCTGGGTAAGATTTGTATCCACACCCCAACCACCAATTCCATCTCCTGTTAGGCTTAGACCGTTAGGAATAGAAGGAACAGTTATAGGAGTAAAGCTATAAACACCTGTGGCAACATTCAATTTAGCTTTGTAATAGCCGCTATTCGCGATCGGGATATTGTTACCGCCTTTTCCTCCTACTCCCCACTTAGTATCCCAAAGATCATTTTCTCTAAACAATACCTCTTTTCCTCCAATCAAATAAACGATTACCTCCCATTCAGAAGGCTTGCTTGGATCCGGGCGATACAAGTCAGTATCTGTTCCCCAACTTCCGGGTGTTGCATCACCAACGATTCCAACTGAGTTAATGGCTATGTAAGGAGTAATGGCAACAGTTGAAGTCGATGAGTAGGAAATTGCTCCCAGTTCGTTAGTCGCTTTCATTCTGAATTGAACATTGCCAGCCACAGATGGCGCCACATCATAGCCAAGTGCAATAGAATTCAACTCAAGATGAGTAAACGCTCTGGTGAAGCCAGTAACAGCAACCACCGTTGGTGTGGCGAACGAAGTTCCATTCTTGGCATGCTGCAATTCATATGTAATTACGCCCGTAAAACCACTAAACGCTTTGTTCCAAGAAAAGGTAATGCCTGTAGCGGAAGGAGTTGCAGGATTGGTTGTGATAGTAACAGGCGAGGCGGCTAGACCAAAACCTGAAAACGCTGTTACGCTTACTGGTATAACAGCTGATTTCTTAGGCTCATTGTTGTTTACCTGAGACGCTACTACCATCATTTCGAGTGCAACGGGCTGACCAATCACACCACCAAACTTCAGCGCCATTCCGTTTAGGTCTTTACCCGTCAAATCACCCGACAAAGCATTGGTGAATTCTTTGGTTGAGAAAGTCGCAAAATTGGCTCCCGCCTTCCCCACCATCACGGTAAACTTACTATTCTTCAACCCAACCGAAAACTTAGGGTCATTCCAGGTAACAGTGAGTGCCGCTTTGGTTGAGTCGGCTGCGGCCACTGCCACCGTAGTGGCCGAAGCGGATGCACTAAATGCTACTGTACTAGGCGCAAAACTGGGCGTTGGTTCAATTAACTTGACGCATCCCACGGCTACCGCCATCAAGGCAACAACCGCTATTAACTTAAATCCGATCTTCATACATCAAATGTTTTAGATTATTCAAATGAATACCTTCCTGTTTTAAAATTAACTGTGATCTTATAAGCTCTCGAAGCCGCAGGTCCGATAAAGTTATTGCCTTCAGGCTTAAATGAATCACCAGACGGATTATTTTTTGCCCCTTCGCCTGTAAAACCAAATTTGTTAGCCCAGTTTCCGTAAACTGGAACCAACAAAAACTCCTTTCCACCATTTATTTGTAGGCTATTAATTTGAAAAGTAAATGAATTTACTTGAGTGAATTTTTGGGTTAAGACTGCGGTTTCACCATCATCCATCCATCCATCCCCATTTGATGTGGGGGCTGGTGCCGCTGGCCCAGTAATAAACAAGTTTGCGGGTACAGGAAATACCACATCCAAATAAGTGGTGATTTTTATTGCTACCACATTTGAATATACCGGTACACTATTATTGGCCAGTGTAGCCTTAATCCTAAACTCAAAATTTTGGGCTACAAAATCTGCGAGCTCCAAACCGGATAGTGTAGTGTTTAGCTCTTTCACCGTGAACGACTTAGACACGGAATTGGTAAATCCCAAATTTACTTGTTTGGCGCTACCAAAATTCTTTCCAGCTTCATCTATCTGTAAAACGTAGTTCACGCTCTGTGTATTCACACCATTAGAGAATTCAAATCTTGGATTGGTCCATTGAAATTGCAAAGAACTAAAATTCTCTTGTGCCTTATTCAACACCAAATTAGCGGTGCTTGAAGCCACCAACTCAGGAGGCGTGCTCTTTAAAAAAGTGACTCTTGTCTCCTCTTTATCGCAGGAGAAAACCAAAAAGGCACTTACTAAAAGAAAGATATACTTTAGGTTTTTCATAGTATAATTAATTATTTGATTATTAATACCCATCATTTTGTTTCAAATTCGGATTTGTACCTAAATCACTGGCAGGTACAGGGAAAATTTTTCGCTTTTCTTCAATAGCAGTTCCATCTTTAATACCACCTTTCCATGGCCAGAGATAAGAGCCGCCTGTAAACTTGCCAAAGCGGATCAAGTCTATTCTGCGGTGACCTTCCCAATACAACTCCCTAGCTCGCTCATCAAGGATGAAGTCAAGTGTTAATTGTTGATCAGTAATTGCACCTGGCGCGTTTCCAGCAGTAACATCTCCTGAACGAGTACGAATAGCATTCACATAGGCCAAAGCATTTGCACGAGTACCACCAGAACCTCCTCGCAGAACGGCTTCAGCATACATTAAATATGCATCTGCCAAACGGAACATGGGATAATCGGTATCTGGAAAACCGGTGGAGTTATTTGGTGACTCAACACCAGCTGCAGTAATATTTCTGAATTTGAATACTCCATATCCTTGCGTACTTACACTAACGGCATCAATATTTAAACTCTGACCTTTGTCCTCTTTTGCGAAAATAGCACGAGCCTCGGTCAACGTGGGGAACTTACCTACAAATGCCGAAGTAGTGCGTAAGCCTGCCCAACCGCCATTGCCCGCATTGCCGTTTATCATTACTTGGGTCATCGAGAACGCCTGAGATCTTGCTCCATCAAACGCCTGCGCAAAAATGATCTCGCTATTGTTTGTATCGTTATCCGCTCTGAACAAATTGGCATAACGGGGAGACAGTGTGTAACCGGCAGCAATAACTTCATTCAATTCCGTAAGTGCTTCAGTGTATTTTGGTTGGCCGATGTAAACCTCAGCATTCAAATACAGCTTTGCCAAAAGCATAGCACATGCAGCTCTATCTGCCCGAGCATACTCAAAGCGAGGAGCTCCCATATCAAGCTTAATGGCTATTAACTCCTTTTCAATATACTCAAAAAGAGCAGCCCGTTGAATCATAGGAGGAAAAAATGCTCCAGGCAAATCTTTTTCAGTTACAAAAGGCAAGCGGCCGTATAAGTCCATTCCATAGAAATAGGCGAGAGCTCTTAAAAAGCGCGCTTCAGCTTGAAAATTCTTAAAATCAGGGTCGTCCGTTTTTCCGGTTGTAACGCGAATGAATTCGTTGGACAATGCGGCTACGTTAGCAATACGCGCATACAATGCCTCAGGAATTCCGTCTGATGGCAACCATGTATTGAAATGTAGATTAAAGATGGTTCCGTCAGCATCGTTTCCGTAGGTCCAAACGGCCTCATCAGTTGTTAACTCTTGCATGTACCAAAGCGAGCGCACAAAGGAACTAAAGCCCTCATCTACACCGCCTACATCTTGGTTGCCAGCAGGACCTCTCTGGCCAGTAAGCCCAAAGGTTGCATACAACTTAGCCAGTCCTTGTTTGTAGGACTCCTTGGTGGTATATACTTTATCGGCACTTGTCACAAATGGGTCGATCGGTTTTACATCCAGATCGCTAAGGCACGATACCATCATCATAGCCGTCATTACGAAGACCACGATCGAATACGTTTTAAAATTTTTCTTTTTCATAGCAGTATACATCATCAATTAAAATGTAAAATTAACACCTAACAAAAACGTGCGAGGACGAGGATAGATATTGTTGTCTATGCCATTTTCAATTTCCGGGTCAATCCCTTTGTAGTTGGTGATCAAGAATGCATTCTGCACTGTCAAACTCACCCGTGCTTTCAATCTATCAACAAATACTTTGTCGATACTGTAGCCCACGCTCATATTATCCATGCGGAAAAATGATCCGTTTTGGATATAATAATCTGACAAAAGTTGCTGCGTAGTAAATCGAGCATCATTAATGGAATTAGGCACGTTGCGGAAATGCCCCAAATCAAAAACACCATTATAAAAAGCGCGACCAGATTCTACATTGTTGTAAACATAGTTTCCAATGCTTAAACGACCAGAAAGCGAGAAGTCAAACTTTTTGTAATTACCTCTTGAGTTGATGCCGATTAAGAAATCAGGCTCAGGTCTTCTGTATCTGTATCGATTTCTATTGTTTCCAAAAACAGCACCTGGTTCACCTGAACGATCTGCATACAATCCTTCGATCGGCTGGCCTGCTGTATTGTACACCTGCTGGTAAGGAAAGAAAGATCGAACAGGAAAGCCGACCTGGTTATTCTGAATGTTGGATGCAACACCAACACCGCCCGTGAAATTACCGATGAAGTTCGGGTCGTTGGTCAAATTAAGCTTAGTAATCTTGTTGTTAATCGCAGTGAAGTTGGCGCCAATATGCAACGTAAAGTCCTTCTTTGTAACCGCCCGAGTACTTAACGTAACTTCTACGCCTTGATTCTCCATTGATCCTACGTTAGTAGTAAGAAAATTGGAAAAATTCGAACCATTAGGAATACGGACATTGTTTAGAAGGTCTTTTGTGTCACGTTGAAACACTTCCACCGAACCTGTTACCTTGTCATCAAACAGGCCGAAGTCCAAACCTACGTTGATCGTTGTGGTTGTCTCCCATCTGATCCTTGGGTCATAAGGATTGGGTCTTTGCGTATTGAAAAACCGTCTTGAGCCGTCTGTATTGTATCCCAACTGATACTGAGTTTGTGCATCCGAGATCTGATAAGTGGCCAGATAGGGATAATACTCTCCAATATCTTGTTGTCCTGTTTCTCCGTAACCAGCCCTTAATTTTAAATCAGAAATCGCATCGATTTTAGAAAGAAACGATTCGTCTTTCATTCTCCAAGCCAAGGCAACGGACGGGAATAAGCCCCATCGATTGGCAGGTGCAAACCGGGACGATCCGTCATTTCTTAATGTTGCCGTTAACAAGTACTTTCCATTAAACGTGTAGTTCAAACGGCCAAAAAAGGAAACTAGATAATTCTCGCTCTTTGAAGGAAGGGAGAGTGTACGTGCTGTGTTTTTGTTAACACTGTAGGCCTCTCTGTAAAAGTGTTGCCAACCGTACCCCGCAGTGAAATCAATCTTGTGCTTTCCAAATTGCTTTAGGTAATTAGCATAAACATCCAACAACTCCGACTGGTTTCTTCCACCGTATGTGTCGTCTCTCCCCACCAATACTCCATTATTGTTTGCAAATGCAGCGGTCAAAGGAGCTCTATTGAAACCATCACTTACCGACCTGTCTATACCTGCATTGACAGTTAACTTAACATCAGGAAAAAATGGAAGTTTATAATCTGCTTTAATGCTTGCGATCAATCGATTCGAAGTTGATTGGTTATTGGTTTGCTCTAACTGTGCAACCGGATTAGCGGTGCTATTGATGGCGCCTTTGCTCAGCCAGGAAAAATATCCCCCATACTGTTGTGCTGAGGCATCTCTGATGGACTGTGTTGGATCAAAGGCAACAGCATTGCCCACTGCTCCTTGCTCGCCAAAATTATTGAAAGTCACACTGCCTTTCACACTCATATCCAGTTTCAAGTCCCCATTTAAAAACGATGGGCTGGCATTAATGTTCAACGAGTGGCGTTGCAGACCTGTGGTTTTCAAAATACCTTGTTGATCAGTATAGCCATAGGAAACACGGTAAGGCATATTCTTCAAAGACCCTGAAGCACTCAAGTTTTGATCGTGTGAAATGGCATCTCTAAAAATCTCTTTTTGCCAATCGGTGCTTGCGGTGCCAAGTTTCGCCACCGCAGCGGCATCGATCCCTGATGTGCCGGTCTGTGCTAGTGTATTTACAAGTGAGCGATACTGAGAGGCGTTCATCACGTCTACGAATTTAATCGGTGATGCCACTGAAACATTGGCGTTATATGAAAATTGTGGCTTTCCTGAAACACCTTTTTTGGTAGTGACAATAATAACCCCACCTGTTGCACGTGAACCGTAAATGGCTGTTGCCGATGCGTCCTTTAATACTGTAAAGGTTTCAATGTCGTTTGGATTAAGTGCAGCAAGTGGATTTGAAACTCCTGCAAGTGAACCCGCACCTGTAGGAGGCATGTTATCGACCGGAAATCCATCAATTACAATTAGAGGGTCGTTACTTGCCTGCAAAGATGATCCGCCACGGACGCGAATGGTAGAGCCTGCTCCTGGGGCACCTCCCGCAGACGTAATCTGAACGCCTGCGAATTTACCCACCAACAGATCTTGAGGTGAAGTAAGTACGCCTTTATTAAAATCCTTATTTGAAATAGCGAGTACTGCGCCTGTTGCATCCTTCTTTTGTACTTCTCCATAACCGATCACCACCACTTCTGACAGTGCTGTAACATCCGTTTGAAGTACAACCGCAATATTTGTTTGATTACCAACCGCAATTTCTTGGGAAGCATACCCAACAAATGAAAAAACCAATGTAGCATTTGACCCTACATTAATTTTAAATCCACCGTCTCCATCGGTTACAGAGCCATTAGTTGTACCCTTCTCCAGCACATTCACACCTGGAATGGGAGAGCCATCGTCCGAAGAGGTAACTTTACCCATTACCACTTGCTGGGCAAAACTCGCGTGTGCTATCAGCAAGAGCAACGGCAAGCACCTCGTCACTTTTGTAAAAAGTTTGATCATAGAGATTTAGTTAAGTTGTTAAGATTTCGTTTAACTTATTTTACAATGCATTCAACAGAAAGTATACACTTTTCCTCAATCGATTTCTGAAAAACACACCGTAAAACGTTTGCAAAGTTCGGTAATAAAGCGGTAGTGTCGCACCACTTTCAGATTGTGGTCACACAAACTATCAAATGTAAAAAATTGATAATCAGGCCTTAATGAATAAAATTGAAATGTGGCACCTATTAAAATCATTACACAGTGCATCAACTAAAAAAAATGGCCTAAGCAAGTAAGAAATTATACCTAATATTCTCTCATATTATTGAAGAAAGAACTTGGGGTTTGATTGGTTATCTTTTTGAATGATCGGTTAAAGGCTGTTTTAGAATTAAAGCCAACGTCAAATGCAATGCTCAACAAAGTATGGTTTCTAAATTGGGGATCTTCTACCCTTTTTTTGAATTCTTCAATCCGGTAAGAGTTGATAAAATCGAAAAAGTTTTTGCCAAAGCCATTATTGATAATTTTCGAAAGCTGGTATGGGGGCAGTTGTAAGCCATTGCTAAGCTCTACAAGGGTTAGTTTAGGATTAGTATACGGCTTTGCCTTATCCATGTAAGTAGAAATCTTGTTTACCTCTATCTCTAAATTTTCGATGGGGGCATCCACAAACTCCTCTTGAATAGGAGGTAGCTGCGTTGGTTGGCTTGTATCTGATAAAATCGGCAAGGGAATAGCAGCCAAGGTGTTGGTATTTGTCGGAACGTAAACATTAGCTGGTACCCGAAACACATCTGGTTCGTGGATGGCAAAATATCCCAAAAAGAAGGTGATAAATGAGAAAACGATCCAAATGGTTTCGGACATAAACTCAAAAACACTGAAAACTTCAAACTGCTGCCACTTTCCGAGTAAAACTAAACCTACAGATAGTATCCATGCCATTAAACATATACCTTGAATAAACAATACGGTATTCAAAAATTGTAAATTCTGCTCATACGAGTTACTGTTTTTATAATCCTCCTTATATCGATTAATTGCCCGAAGTGAGTAGAACCAATAAAAGAAATTAAACACCAACGCGCTGCAGCCCACCAAAAACCGGGTGATGTATAAATCAGATTCTTGATTGTATAGTTTTGATTCAAACGTAGAGTCATCTAAAAAAAAGTAGGCCATGTAAATGAAAAATTGAGCCAAGGCCGGAATAAAATGAAGTTGCATTTTAGACCCTTGAATATTTTGGGTTTGAAACAACAAGCGTTGAATGTAAAAAAAGAATAAGGGCGAATAGACAAAGTATATCAAATCCGACAGGAGCTGTAGTTTAGGATAAGACTCCAAAATGCCGGGGTAATTTGCAATCACTCGAATGGCCAAAATCGCGCTCGAGAATCCTATTAGCAAAAGCAGCCATCGGTTGGCCGACCGGTTATACCCTTGCATGCTAGGAATGGTAATTACCAATAACAGGCCTTGAAAAAAGGAGAATAGCAATAGCAAGTCGTAAATAGAATACAATTTGTTTTCTCCTGGAAGGTCGTTCCAACCAGCAATTTCCATTTCGATATTAGAGCTCACCTTTACTTTATTCCGCTCCAACAATCGGTTATGCAAAATCCGGCCACTCGCTCGGCTCTCTATTGAATTGTTTGAGCCTCTCGTAAACTTAAACTGTACTTCTTCGTCAGGGCTATAAATGATTACCCGATAGGTTCCATCCACTTGTCGATTAAGCTTGTATTTTCTATCGGCTGGATTCCAGTTATTGAAATTCCCCATAATAAAAATAGAAGCATCGTAAGGGGTATTTTTAGGTATCTTTTTCACTACAATGGTATAAGCTGGCTGAGCCTCCCACCCTTCTATTTCAACTTGGACAAGTTTGGGATTAGGTTCTTGTGCACGGTTGTAAATCCGATTGGCCCGAACATTTCCCTCTTTATTGCCCTCTACAAAAATCCAGCCTCCTTGGGTAAATTTATATTCAAAATACGCTAACGAATCTGGTAACAAGTAGAAATAAACACCGTTCTCACCCCGCGTCATCTTATAGTTTTCCTCTCCTGGACTCCAACCATTAAAAGTACCTGTGATAAATAAAGTTGAGTCTCGTAAGCTAAAAGGCGGATGCTTAATAACCTCCATTCGAATTTGACCAACGCTTATGTGGAAGCATAAAAATGCTAAACCCATAAAAAACACCCATATCTTCATATTCCCATGCCTAACAGTAAACCCCACAAATAATCTAATTTACAATATTATAGTTTATCTGATGAATTGCTCCATCAATGTAAGGTATTATAGGAATCGAATACCCCGTTAAATCTAGGTGCTTAAGTCATTCCAAAAGTTTAAACAATTTATAAATAACAAATGCAATGATTATCTTGCCTT
This sequence comes from Chryseotalea sp. WA131a, assembly GCA_025370075.1. Classification (NCBI taxonomy): domain Bacteria; kingdom Pseudomonadati; phylum Bacteroidota; class Cytophagia; order Cytophagales; family Chryseotaleaceae; genus Chryseotalea; species Chryseotalea sp. WA131a. Next base: position 1,577,294 of record CP073016.1, read on the forward strand.
TTCATGGCTAATAAAACGTGCTTTAAAACCAAACCAACGAGATGAAATTCGCCCAAGTAACCATTAAAGACATTGCCCGCGAACTGGGTATCTCTCCTTCCACCGTTTCGCGCGCTTTAAAGGATCATCCGGATATTAGCGTAGAGACCAAAAAATCGGTAAACGCTTTGGCCGAAAAGCTGAATTATCAACCCAACATCGTGGCATTGAGCCTTCGCCAAAAAAAGACCAATACCATTGGGGTAATCATTCCCGAACTTGTCCATTTCTTTTTTTCCACGGTGATCTCCGGCATTGAAGATGTTGCCCATCAGGCGGGCTATAGTGTCATTTTAGCTCAATCCAACGAAACCTATGTGCGTGAAGTTGCTCACGTAAAGGCACTTTTCAATAGCCGGGTAGATGGCATGTTGATCTCTTTGGCAAGGGAAACGACCAATTACGACCACATCGAATCGATTATCTCAAAAGGTGTTCCCATCGTCTTTTACGATCGCATGTATACCAGCCCCACGTCAAGCAAAGTGATTGTGGATGACTATGCTGGTGCTAAAGAGGCCGTAAACCATTTGATAGAACAAGGGTGCAAAAACATTGCGCACATGGTGGGGGCTCCTTCATTAATAATCAGTAAAGATCGCCTGCGCGGCTATAAAGATGCCCTTACTGAAAACGGTCTTAAAGTCAATGAGGATCTTATTTTTCCTTGCGATTCAGGAACGTTTGAAGAGGGCAAAGAGGTAACCAAACAACTGCTTAACTCAAAAGTATCAATAGATGCAATTTTCACCAATAACGACCCCATGGCCATGGGCGCAATGGTAGCAATAAAGGAAAAGGGCCTTAAAATTCCGCAAGACATTGCCGTGGTTGGGTTTAGTAATTGGTTTTTTGGTGAACTGATGGAACCCTCACTCACCACCATCGACCAGCCCGGTTACGAGATGGGCCAAGAAGCCGCACGTTTGCTCATTCGCCAAATTGAGCGCAAAGACAAGGATTTGGATGATGCTCCTTCAGAAATCAAAGTGTTGAAAACAAAGCTCATCATCCGCAATTCATCATTAAAAAAATCTGCCAAGAAAAAGTAGTTAAGAAAAAAGAGTTAATGCGCTTTCCTACTTCACCTAGGTAACGCACTTTGCCTAGGTTGTTGATTCTGCAATCGATTTCTGATTTTTGCTTTCATTTCTGTTAGGATTAAAGCCTTGCTTTAATTTTCTTTCAGAAAAACTTAATCATTCCCTCATGTCACATTCCCTTAGCAAAAGCCTTGGATCGTTTACATCCTACTCCAAAACAGCCGAAGGACTAGCCCTAAAAAGTAAAAATGGCCAACTGGACATTACTTTTTACTCCGATAAAATTGTGCGGATTTGGGCATTTCAAAATCAACAGCCTGAAGACTTCTCGTATGCCGTGGTGGGCACACCTCAAACAACCGCCTTTTCGGTTGCCGAAAACAACCAATCAATAACCCTTACCACCGATTACCTGAAAATGGTCATCGAAAAATCATCGATGCGAATTCAATTTTTAGACTTATCCGATTCTGTGATCAACGAAGACGATGCGCACGGCATTCGGTGGATGGGCGAGCACATCAGTTGCTATAAAACACTGCAAGAGGGCGAACGCTTTTTAGGGCTAGGTGAAAAAACCGGGCCGCTAGATAAACGTGGCCGTGGCTACATCAATTGGAATACCGATGCGTATGCCTACGGCCCCGATAGCGACCCACTTTATTGCACCATCCCTTTTTACATCGGTATCCATCACCAACAGAAATACGGAATCTTCTTCGATAACAGTTATCGGAGTACCTTCAACTTCGGTGCCTCCAACGACCGCTTTGCTAGTTTCGCTGCCGATGGTGGCGAAATGAAATACTACTTCATGGCGGGAGATAGTTTACGAGATATCATTAAGTCATATACCTTTCTAACAGGCCGCATGCCACTCCCTCCGCAATGGAGCATTGGTTATCAGCAATGCCGATACAGTTACTATCCAGATAAAAAAGTAGAGCGCATTGCCGAAACATTGCGCGAGCGCGACCTACCCAGCGATGCCATCGTGTTGGACATTCATTACATGGATGCCTACAAAATTTTTACGTGGGATGGCAAGACATTTCCCAATCCAAAAAAGTTAATCGACCGATTGAAAGAGTTGGGTTTCAATATCGTGGTGATGTGTGACCCCGGCATTAAAACCGAAGCAGGATATGAAACATACGACTCGGGCAAAAAAGAAAATGTATTCGTAAAATATCCAGATGGTACTGAGTACGCTGGCCAAGTATGGCCAGGCTGGTGTCACTTTCCAGATTTCACCAATCCTGAAACACGCGCATGGTGGGCAAAAAAATTCAAAGCGTATACCGATTTAGGTGTAGAAGGTTTTTGGAACGACATGAACGAAATCGCCACGTGGGGAAACATGCTTCCAGACTTGTTGGAGTTTGATTTTGACGGAAGAAAAACCACCACCCGTGAGGCACGAAATCTTTATGGCATGCTCATGAGCCGTAGCACCTACGAAGGCACCAAAGCGTTGATGAACAAAAGGCCATTTAATCTCACGCGTTCGGGCTTTGCCGGCATTCAGCGCTATGCTGCTGTGTGGACAGGCGATAACGTGAGTTATGATGCGCACATGATGGCAGGTGTTCGCTTAGTGAACAGCATGGGCCTATCAGGTTTGGCCTTTACGGGATATGACATTGGCGGATTTGTGGGCAATGCCGATGAAAAGTTATTTGCACGGTGGATGAGCCTTGGCGCCTTTTCTCCTTTCTTCCGTTCGCATACCATGATCAATACTCGCGATTCTGAACCGTGGAGCTACGGAGAAAAAGTAGAAGAAATTTCGCGCAACTACATGAAGCTGCGTTACCGACTGATGCCTTACCTGTATTCATTATTTTACGATGCAGCCAAAACAGGCATGCCCATCAACCGAAGTCTCGCATTCGATTATCCGCATGACGACCGCGTGTACAATGGGCTATATCAAAATCAGTATTTCTTTGGGCCTGCCATGATGGTAGTGCCAGAGGAAAGCAATAAAGAATTGGTAAAAGTATTTTTACCTTCCAGCAATTGGTTTGATTTGTATACCGACAAGCAACTTTCAGGCAATCAAGAATTGATTACAGACTGCCCGCTCGATAGATTGCCGGTGTATGTAAAAGGTTCGTCCATCCTACCCATGCGCGAACAAGCTGGAAAAAATGTGGCAGACACTGGAGATACGCTGGAACTACATCTGTATCAAGGTACCGAGTACAATGATTTTACACTGTATGAAGATGATGGGCAAACATTCAATTACGAAAAAGGTGAATTTGCTAAACGTAAAATCACCTACACACCAACTAAAAATGAATTAGTTTTGGAAGCCAGTGATGGCAACTATCCCTCGCCTTACAAAAAGTTAATCGTATTTTTTCACGGGTTTAATTTGCAGCAGGCACATGTCAATGGAAACTCACAAGGCACTCAACAAAAAGAATATCGCTTTGTAAATCCCATCAGCAACTACGATCCGGTGAACACCGCACCCGAGGGACCAAAAATCAATTCGCTACTGTTTATTTCAACTTCGTATGGAAAAGAAAAAATTACAATCAATTGGTAATCGCTCCTTTGTGCCTTGGGGTCTTAGTGGCATTGCAAAATTTCTCCACAAAGGCACAAAGACACTAAGTTTTGCTGTCATAACACTGATGTTAATCTCATGCAAAACATCAAAACCCGTCTCGTTCAACGACCAAGAATTGATTAAAGGCAATGCTTCGCCCATCCTTGTTGAGAATGGTCCGAACGAAATCAACTTAGAAGATTACGTGGTTGACGTTTCCAAAATAGATTCCGTTACCGTTCCCCCCGAGTTAACGAAAAAACAAGAAAAAAATATTCTGAAAGTAGAAGGCCAACTTGCCACGAAAATTTCCAGTATCAAGCTTTGGCACCAAGGTCAGGCCTACGCGATTCCATTGCAACGTGCTGCTAAAACACCCATCACATTAACGTACAAAGGCGAAGCAAAAGAAGTACGCACCAAAGGTGAATTCAATGCATGGAATGCACAATCGTCACTTTTTAACAAAACAGAAAATGGATTTTCGTACTCGATGTCGCTGCCACCCGGCAACTACCAATATCTTTTTGTTGTTGATGGAAAAGAAAAACGCGACCCCTCCAACAAAGATTCGGTTGACAATGGGATGGGCGGCTGGAATTCAGTTATCAAAATTCCTCGGCCTAGCCTCGACAAATTGCCCATGCTCTCAACCAAAAATTACGAACGCAACATCATTCAACTTGTGTTGAGCCATCCTGCCAAAGAAGTAATGGTATTTTGGAAAAACTTTTTGCTCGACTATCGCTCCGTAAAACTAACCGAGAAACAAATCGATATCACCATCCCAAACGAAGCAGCTACCAACACCCGAAGTTTCATTCGTGTTTGGGCCGCCAATGACGAAGGCATATCAAACGATATGTTGATTCCACTTCAAAATAATCAAGTACTTAGCGATGCCACGCAACTGTCTCGCCATGACAAAGAAGCGCAGATACTTTACTTTATGATGATTGATCGGTTTAACGATGCGAAAAAAGAAAATGACGAACCGGTAAAGGATAAAAACATTTTACCAAAGGTCAATTATTATGGTGGCGATATTGCTGGTGTTACACAAAAAATAAAAGATGGCTATTTTTCTTCGCTTGGCATCAATACTCTCTGGCTGTCACCCATTACACGCAATCCAAAAGGTGCATATGGAAAGTATCCTGACCCAGTCACTTCATTTTCAGGGTATCACGGTTATTGGCCAGTTTCGCTGCAACAAATTGACAGTCGGTTTGGAACGAAATCTGACATGCAAGAACTCATCAGCGAGGCGCACAAGCAAAACATCAATGTAATTTTAGATTATGTGGCGCACCACGTTCATCAAGAACATCCACTCGTAAAATTAAAACCCGAATGGTTCACGCCACTTTATTTGCCCGATGGAACCATTAACACGGAGCGTTGGGACGACCAACGATTGACCACGTGGTTTGATGTATTTATGCCCACCCTGGATTTGCGAAAACCCGAAGTGGTAAACCCCATGACCGACACGGCCTTGTATTGGTTAAAAAATTATGAGTTGGATGGCTTCCGTCACGATGCCTCTAAACATATTGACCTTTTGTTTTGGCGAACGCTCAGTAAAAGAATAAAGTCAGAAATCAACCGACCGATCTACCAAATAGGTGAAACCTATGGAAGCCGCGAATTGGTGAACAGTTATGTGAACACAGGCATGTTGGATGGGCAATTTGATTTTAATGTATATGACGATGCAGTGAATACGTTTGCCCGCGATGAAGTTCCTTTTTCGCGGTTGAGTTCTTCGGTTACCGAAAGCATGTCGCGGTTTGGCGACCATCACTTAATGGGAAATATCACAGGCAACCAAGACCGTGCACGCTTTATCAGTTATGCCGATGGCTCGGTACGATTTGACGAAGATGCTAAGCGTGCAGGCTGGAAACGAAAAATAGAAATCAAAGACACTATCGGTTATAATAAACTGCAATCGCTCACTGCGTTTATGATGACGATACCCGGTGTGCCGGTCATCTATTATGGCGATGAAATTGGCGACCCCGGAGGCAACGACCCCGACAACCGAAGAATGATGCGCTTCGAAAAGTTGAGTCCGCTTGAAAACAAAACAAAAGAGATAGCTCAAAAATTAGTGGCGCTGCGAAAAAATTCGATGGCTCTTTTGTATGGCGATTTTCAATGGTTGAGAGTAGAAGACCAACTGATGGTTTATAAGCGAAGTTACTTCAGCAACCAAGTAATCGTAGCATTCAACAAATCTGCACAACCCAAAGAAATTGAATTGGGCAAGTTGCCATCGAAGGCCAGAACTCAATTTAATGGAAAATTGAAGGTTGAAAATGGTGCTGGAAAACTCACGATGAAGCCTCATTCCTTCGAGGTCGTGGAAGTGAATCAATAAATTAAACGAAGTTCTACAGTAGAAAATCTATTGAATATACTGGCTACTAACTCCTTCTATTCTTTTTTAGATGTGCTCCTTCTTATTCTTTACCAGGTCATAAAGTAGTTCACGGGCACGGTGCAATTGTGCCTTCACGGTACCAAGCGGTGCCTCTAATTCAACTGCTATTTCTTCGTAGCTTAATTCATGAAAATAGCGGAGCCTCACCAATTTTTGATACTTGGTAGGCAGCATATTTACAAACACTTGCATGATTTCTTCTTTCTGTGCGCGAATGGCCTCGTCTTGCGGATTCAAGTTCCCAACATCTTCAATGTCAATCGAAACCGAGCCACCGTCATCATCGGTATAGGTATTTTCGATGCTGAGGGTATTGATCTTTTTCTTGCGGATAAAATCGATGGTGTTGTTGGTGGCAATACGAAACAACCAGGTGCTAAATGTAAAATCTTTTTTGAATCGGTGCAGACTGCGAAATGCTTTGGAGAACGACTCCATGGTTAAATCTTCGGCATCGTCTACATTGCGCACCATTTTCAAAATGACATGATAGACCGGGCGCTTGTAGCGCTGCAATAGTTTTGCATAGGCCTTTTCATCGCCACCTACGGCCATGTCAATCAGGCGAAAATCTTCTAATGCCTTTGATGAAAACCTACCTTCTTCTAGTTCTTCCATCTAATTCGTTTTGCCTTTAAAGCGGCCACACCGGCAACAAGATAATAAAAGGCATAAATAAAATCTAAAATTGGTATCTTCCAAACCTCAAATGCCTGCCCGAGTTTACGAGAAGCCTTATAAAATAGCACCATCAGCATCACGCATCGCAGCAAAAATGCGCCTAAAAGAAAGTAAAACAAGGGATTAGTCAACAACATCGGCAATACGCCAAACCACGTCATCATCCATGTTATTGATAAAACTCCCAAGATGGCTTTATCAGAAAAATGATAGTGCTTGCCCACTGATAAATGCCTGAGCTTCTGATAGTAAAATTCTCCCCACGTGTTCTTTGGTGTAGAGTAGGTAACCGATTCTGATCCAATCTTTACAAGCGTATTTCGCTTCGTGGCATGTTTATTCACAAACAAATCATCATCTCCGCCCATCACTCCCAAGTGGGGGTTAAATCCTTTATTGTCCAAAAATACTTTCTTTTCATACAGCAGATTACGCCCTACGCCCATGTACGGTTTACCCAACAAGGCAATAGCGGCAAATTGTATCCCCGTAAGGGTAGATTCAAAACGGATAAACGCGTTGAGCCATGAATCTGATTTTTGATAAGGCGAAAACCCTAAGACAAATTCCGTTTGAGTCGTATAGACCGAGGTCATTTGCCTGGCCCAACCGTTATTGGAAGGGCGGCAATCCGCATCTGTCAACAATACCCGATCATATTTGGCAGCTTTGATTCCCAGCGTAAGTGCAAATTTTTTTCCATTCACATGCTCTGGTTTATTCACTACCCGCACCATCTTCAGTTTATCAAACTCTTTGGTTGCTTGAAGGAGGTAATCGTAGGTGCCATCGTTGCCACGGTCTTCCACCACAATCACTTCAAACTGTGGGTGGTCTTGCGCTAAAAGCAAGGGCACCAACTCACGTAGATTTAGTTCTTCGTCATGGGCACAGACAATAATGGAAACTGGCCGTGGGTCTTGTGGGCTTACTTTTTCTTTTTTATAGAAAGCCATTAAAAAAAGGGAAAAATACAGGAGCTGAATACCCAGCACAACAAAACCTGCAATAGCGAGTGCAACCAAGATAATTCTGAATTAAACAGTGAAAGTCCAAAGATAGGAGTTAGTATGTTAGCTAATAGTATTCCCAAGGTAGTATTATTCTAGAAGATTTTTACCCTAACCCACCTGAAAAGCGAATAATTGAATACCATCCCAACTATTCAAAACCCTTGTCTTTCTGTATCTTCGCAACTTATTAATGACCACGTGATAACGTCTGCTCTCACCTCCCTTTCTCCCATCGATGGCCGGTACCACAACCAAACGGAAGCCCTGCGCCCTTACTTTTCAGAGTTTGGATTGATCCGCTACCGCGTGCTGATTGAAATCGAATACTTTATTGCTTTAACAGAGATTCCGCTTATTGAACTCAAGAGCTTCCCAGCCGAACAAATAGAACCGCTGCGCAGTCTTTACAAAAATTTTGATATTACGGATGCCGAAGAAATAAAAGAAATCGAAAAGAAAACCAATCATGATGTAAAGGCTGTTGAATATTTTTTAAAGCATGAGTTTGATAAGTTAGCGATTTCTGAGTACAAAGAATTTATTCACTTTGGCCTTACCTCGCAAGATATTAACAACACTGCGACCCCTCTTTTGCTGAAAGAGTTTTTAGAAAAAGAGTTTCTGCCTTCGTTGCAACGACTGTTGCAATTGATCAGTCAACAAGCCATTCAATGGAAAGATGTTTCGATGTTGGCACGCACCCATGGCCAACCTGCATCGCCCACGCGGTTGGGTAAAGAGTTTGAAGTTTTTTGTGTACGATTGAAAAATCAATTGGAGCTATTGAAAACCATTCCCAACGCTGCTAAACTGGGTGGGGCTACGGGCAATTTCAATGCACACCATATCGCCTACCCAGGTGTTGATTGGAAAAACTTTGCAGATGCTTTTGTGAATCACAAACTAGGCCTTTCGCGCAGCCACCCCACTACCCAAATTGAACATTACGATCATTTGGCTGCTTTGTTTGATAACCTTAAGCGCATCAATACCATTTTGATTGATTATAGCCGAGATGTGTGGCAATACATTGCCATGAATTATTTCAAACAAAAAATAAAAGAAGGAGAAGTGGGCTCTAGTGCCATGCCCCATAAAGTAAACCCCATCGATTTTGAAAATGCAGAGGGAAATTTAGGATTGGCCAACGCGCTATTTGAGCACCTTTCGGCTAAACTACCCATCTCGAGATTGCAACGCGACCTGACTGACTCAACTGTGCTGCGAAATATTGGCGTTCCACTTGCACATACATTCATTGCATTGAAATCTCTAGAAAAAGGAATCAATAAATTAGAATTGAACCAATCAGCTATTGATAGAGACCTGGATGACAACTGGGCGGTGGTGGCAGAAGCCATTCAAACGATATTGCGAAAAGAAGGATATCCTAATCCTTATGAAGCATTGAAAGAATTGACTAGAAAAAATGAGAGAATAACTCAACAAACATTAGGCAATTTTATCGACAACTTAGTTATTAAGGATGAGTTGAAGAAAGAGTTGAAGAAAATTACACCTTTTAATTATATTGGGATATAAAGTTTAGCCTTTTGACTCCCTATAAAACAGTTGTTCTATTTGTTTTTCTATCGCTCATGGGATTGGCGGTAGTTTCGCAGTTTTCCATCGATCTGCAACCCAACTATAGCCTTCCCACGCTGACCATTTCATTCACGCTGCCCGATGCCTCACCCGAAACGGTTGAGCAGGAAGCAACCGCTCCATTGGAAAATGTACTGTCTCAAATTACAAATATCAAAAAGATATATTCAGTTTCAGGATACAACCAAGGCACCATAGAAATCACTTTTGATAAACAAGCGGATATAGATTTTAAAAAATTTGAAATTACTTCCTTGGTAAGGCAGATTTATCCAAAATTAAACCCCAAAATCAGTTACCCGCAGCTAGAGCAGAGAGCTCGGCAAGCAGAAGGCAAAAAGGTTCTTTTGCTCTATAGAATCAATGCTAAGGTAGCTCCATATCAGATAAAGAAAACTACCAATGATCTGTTTGTCAGTGAACTGGCTCAGTTGAAGGGCATCAAAGAGGTGCAAGTAACCGGTGCTGAAGATCTTCAAATTTCCATTGATTACGACCTGAATAAGCTTAGGCAGTTTGGAGTAAGCCCCGATATTATCTCGCGACAAATTTTACAAACCTTCGCTTCTTCTTTTCCGGGGCAAATTAAATTGGCCACGGGTCAAAGACTAGCACTGAAGGTTGAGAATAAATTCTACGACTTAAAGCAACTGGGTGAAGTGCAAATACCAGCTGGCAATGAGTATGTGAAGTTAAGCTACCTAGCCAAGATTTACGTGGAAGAAACAGCTCCCAATCAATATTTCCGCATCAATGGCCTCAATTCAGTCACACTTGGTATTTATGCTGACAATGAAATAAACAGGATAGCTACTGCCTCACAAACAAAAGATAAAATTGAGGAACTAAAACAACACCTACCCAATGGGTTTCAACTACTGTTGGACTATGACGATACCGAATTCCTGCAAAAGGAAATGAACAAAAACTATCTTCGCTCGGGGCTGGCTCTCACTATACTTCTCGGTTTTATTTTAGTTGCTTATCGAAAATGGCAGCACCTTGTTATTTTATCAACAGGTATTTTAACTACCCTTTGCCTCACCGCACTATCCGCATATCTCCTCGGCATCTCTATTCACCTGTACACGATTGCTGGCATTACCATTTCTTTTGGTATGATGGTGGACAACGCCATTGTGATGCTCGATCAGTTAGACCGTAAGAATAACCGAGCTGTATTCAAAGCCATACTGGGTGCCACACTTACCACGGTGATGGCCCTGCTATTGGTTTTATTACTGCCCGAAGAAGATCGGCAAAACCTCACAGAGTTTAGTCTTATCGTGGCACTTGCGCTTGGATGTTCCATTTTTGTGGCCACATTTTTTGTGCCTGCCGCTTATCGTTTGTTGTTTGGGAAGGCCGCAACGGTGAAAAAAAAACACTCCATCGGATCACTTCGAAAACAAGTACTGATTTTTAGTCACTACTTTAAGTCAATCTCTTTTGCTGCACGGTATAAAAAAACAATGGCTCTGTTGCTCGTTTTATCCTTTGGCATTCCCTTATTTATGCTGCCAGCAAAATGGGAAGGGCAGGAATGGTACAACCGAACCATTGGCAGCGATTATTACCAAGAAACCATTCGGCCTCACTCAGACAAATGGCTTGGGGGCGCACTGCGGTTGTTTGTGCGAAATGTGTATGAGCGATCGGGCTACCGCGATTCGGAAAAGACAAAGCTCTATGTGAACGCGACACTTCCGTATGGAAATACATTGGAGGATATGAACCGCGTGATCCTTGGCATGGAAAGCTATCTGCAAACGGTGAGCGGCATTGATAAATTTGTTTCGGCAGTCTACACAGGGCAGCACGGATCGATAATAATTCTATTTGAAGAAGAACAAGAAAAAGGAGCACTGCCATATCAACTGAAGAGTAGACTCATTGCCCGTTCGCTCGATTGGGGCGGAGTGGAATGGAATATTTACGGAGTAGGCCAAGGCTTTAGCAACAGCATGGGCGAATCGCTCCCTAATTTTAAAGTGCAACTGAAAGGATACAACTATGCCGAGCTGGAGCGGCAAGCGCAACAATTGGCCGATGAACTTTTAAAACACAAGCGCATCCAAAAAGTAAATACCAATGAGCGTTTGAATTGGAATGAAAAATCTGCGGAGCAATTGGTACTTCACATCAGTTCAGTGCAACAGAATGGGTTACCTATCTCCACCGCCTCGGTGGCCGCTTCGCTCAAGGAAAAAGCGAACTCGCGTGCACCCTCATTTCAATTGGCTTTGCAACAAAAAGAAATGCCCGTATACCTGCGCGCAAGCGATGGGGATTCGTTCTCTACGTTTGCCATCATGGAAGATTACCTCCGTGCCGATAGCACCTACTACCGCCTTGCCAGCACGGCTACCTTGAACAAAGAGCGGACTACCAACGCCATACACAAAGAAGACAGGCAATACATACGCATGGTAGGGTTTGACTACTACGGTAGTTCCCTATTTGGAAACAAATACTTAGATGAGGTGCTCGCGCGCCAAAAACCATTACTGCCTGCAGGCTACAAGGCCGAAAAAATAAGTTGGCCTTTTTCATGGGCGAAAGCAAAGCGACAATATGGGCTACTGCTTTTGCTCATCCTTGGCATCTACATCATCGGCACTATTTTGTTTGAGAGCTTTAAACAGCCGCTCTATATCGTTCTCGCTATCCCTATTTCATTTATAGGGTTGTTCCTCAGCTTTGCTGTTTTTGATTTTTATTTTGACCAAGGTGGATATGCCGCTTTTATCTTGTTGGGTGGGCTGGTAGTGAACTCCGTTGTATTCATCTTAAATGATTTCAATCAGTTGAAAAGAAAAACTAACCGTGGGTTTGTTAAAGTAGTGACCGCTAAGATAAAACCGATTACCCTTACGCTTTTATCAACCTGCTTAGGGCTTGTTCCTTTTTTGATTGGGGGGCAAAATGAAGTGTTTTGGTTTTCACTGGCAGTGGGGACGATTGGGGGACTGCTCTTATCACTGATTTTTATCGGCTTTATTTTGCCTATTTTACTATCAAAAAAATCATCGGATTGACCTCGTGTCGTATTGGAATTCAAAGCGATCAAAAGAATTTTTATCAAAACTCAATATACCTTTTTGTTTTGGTAAGAACATGATAAAGTGGCCAAACTCATTAGGCACTGTGCCAATACGATCTAACGGAATTCCGATGTTCATGTTAAAAATAGGCACACTGGACTTTCGTTCTGTTAGAAGACCATGAATAAAAGTACTATCGTTTCTATGTACGAATTTATACCTAACGATAGTTTTTGAACTTTTATGAAGGTGGGTATATGCCGAATCCTCTTGACCTAAAAGATCTGTTGTCAATAGCCCTTCTATGCTAATTAAAAACAATAATCTCATCAATCCAGTGTGCATATTTGTAAATTTAGCTGATTACAGTGCTTCCCAAATGCCTTTATTATTCAAATCAGCAATGATGACTTCTTCAATCTCACAATGATTTGTCTTTAAAACTACAGGATACTCGCTAGAAAGTCCATACTTTCTTGATAGCTTGAGAGTGTCAAGATGTATCTTTGATTCATTCATATATCCATTTAGCAAAAATCTCACCCGCTTTTTATCACCAATTTCAACAAAAACAAAAACGTGATTGTTGCTGTTACCATGTAACTTCAAAAAATCAATAGCTGCCGAAATGCAACTTCCACACCCCGTTGATGGAATCATAACAACATTTTTGCCGCAATAATCAATATTCAATTGACGACAAAATTCCAGCGCACCTAGCTCCTTTTTGTCTTTGAACTTACAACCCGCAATCAATGAAAGAAACAAAAATAAAAAAAATATTTCTCTAGCTCGTGGCATTACTTTTTTCTTGGACGGAATACATCAAAAGTTAAGTTATCTTCATCTAAGGAATACTTTTTCTGATTGAAGATATGTAGTCCTTCGTGCGTTAAAAATATTGAGGACATATCATATTCTCCACTTTGCAACGACCATTCTCCTACTTTCAAAAAATTTTTATTCAGTATTATTAAAGAAGGATTATGTTGGGTGTCGGCTGGGGATTCATACTCTTTATTTATTGGATTGAACCCAACTCGATAAAATAGTTTACTCCACCGATCATAAAAAATACCAGAATAAGACCCCTGATTTGCGGCATGTTTATAAATTTTCTCATTGTCTTCAAAGTACCTGCTTGCTAAAGGTTTTAACTTTCTGAATTTGGAAGACCCAGCAAAATATTTTCTAATGCTATCATCAGCTTGTCTTACATATACGTAGTCATCATTGGGAAAAGAGAATATGAGATTATCTCCCTCCGCGTCAAAGCTCGATTTTATTCTCATGTAATTGTGATAGCCCCAAAAACCACGGTCATACTCTTTTGATAAATTAAAACGAGATATTAAGTGCCCATTACTCAGATTCAAAATCAAGTCAGAAAAATCAGATGAATTGACGGCCTGTTGAGAAACTGGATACCCAGTTAAATACATCAATCCATTTTTAATATGAGTAGAATAGGTTGTCCCCATCATGGCATAAACTTTATCATTAGCCAAGTTGAATTTCTTCTTTAGGCGAGCTGCACTATCGACCATAAATATTCTTTGCTCTAAGATCGCTATTAAAAAAATCGAATCAAAGTTATGGAAATACATTCCTCTAATACCTTCTCCAACACCATTTGGGCCTTCAATTGGAAATGAAATTTTTTTTAGCAATTTACGCGTTTGTAAATCAAAGATGGAAGCACTACTTTGAAAAGTATGATAAATAATGAAGTATTTTGGATTTACTCTTGGGTAAGTAGTAATAGAAGAGATGGAAGAATTAGTAGAGGTGTCGATATGAAATTTCACTTCTTTAACTATTGCTAAATCTAAGGAATCTAGAATAGGGATACTTTTGGTTTCATTTACGCGCTCTGAACAACCTAGAAAAGAAACAAACATTACTGCGGCAATCCAAGAAAAAAATCTAAAATTTAACAGTGACATAAAACAACAAGGAATAGGTTAAACTTAAAGTAACATTGGAAAACTCTTGTTATTCAAAATGCATACTAAATATTTTATATGCAGATTCAACAACCAGTATCAATATAAAAAAATGAGTGCAAATTCGAATTTTCGATTTTGCACTCACTTAAGTTGTTTTGGTGGCTAAAGCTTTCCATCCCCATCACAAGTATATCCCCCTGGTAAACACATATACCTGCCTTCGTATGTGCAGTGTCCATAATTTGGCCTATCAGGAGTTTTTCTATCAACACAATAACCATAGGCAAAAGTTGATAATCCAATCATCGCAAAAAGGAGCACAACAGCTAAATAAGGTCTCAATTTCATAAAATTTTTGGTTTTAGTTACTGCCATTTTAGACATTGAAATAAAACTAAACCTATTTTTTTTTTTTTTGCAAAATTTTTTAGGGTAAATATTTTTGGTTTTTGGTGAAAGGCACTTTTCACAGCCAAATTGAAGATTAATATGATCTCCATTTTATGAGTGCGTTCGCACCATGCTGCACTATCTGTTATAACGCCCCATTGCCGTAAGCATGACACCACTCACGTCTTTTACACTCAACGAATTTTCAAAATTTTTGTGGTCTTAACGGGTAATAAAGAGATATTCAAACTGCGCGATGATCTTCTTTGAATCCGTTATTCTTATAGCCACATCTTTGCCTAAGAGCAAATCGGTCAACGCAATTTGACGAGACGATAAGGTACCTTTGTTGTAGGTACCGCCCAAAATTCTTTCTTTGAGCATATCCAGGCCACCAACATCCAAACGTGAGCCGAATGGCAAAAGGCCCTTGGTGAATAATTCATACAGCACGCAACCTAAGGACCAAAAATCGCTGCCTTCATTTAGAGGCTTCATCAAAAAAACTTCTGGGGCACTGTACTCGGGCGTGCCAATAAAGTGTGTCGGCTTTTGCCCTTGTTCGCCTACCATGTCCATATCGGTAAGTTTTGCACATAATCCACGCCCCTCATTGCACAAAAAAATATTACTGCATTTAATATCTCGATGAACCAGATTTAGGCCGTGGAGAAAGTCAAAGCCCGCGAGAATCTCTGATACGATTTCCTTAAAAAAAGCTTCGTTTTCAAACTTAGCATAATGATGGCTAATTGGTGCACCTGCCAGATATTCATTTACTATAACAAGATACTCCCGGTTCCCATCACCTAGATCAATCACTTCATTCAAGCAGCTGAGGCAACGTAACAAATTGGGGTGTTTAATAAGATTCCACTTTCCCTTAAAAGTTTCTGAATGAAGCCCGCTTAGGTTTTCATCAATAAACTTGACTGTCACCCACAGGCCAGTTTTTTTATCCTTTGCTTTGTAAAGTTTGGAGTATCTCCCTTTTTTTAACCCCTGCTCCGGCCTTAGTTCGTACCTATTACCAACTATCATGTTTGATATGTTCCATGCTTTCGGCAAAATTTTCAAGGTCTAAATCATAGCGGCAAACAATCCTTTTATCTTTTACCCTAAAAACTACCGGTGCGTGGTCTACCAATCTGTTCTTGATCATTACGTCCCGAGTATCAATAACAGCACCAGATACCGGAATACTGTGACTGCTAAGCAAGCCCCGCGCAATAACCGGGTCATTGGCACAAAAAACCACCAGCCATGTTGAAGTTACTATTTGTTTGTAGTGCGAAAGTATCTGTGACGTGCACCCACCACATCCTTGCAAGGTAACTACCAACACATGGGTGGTCGTGGCCGTTAATCCTTCCTTTCCTAACGTCTTTAATGCTTTTGAAAGTGCCTCGTCTTGTTCCTCAAAATTTCGCTGTTGCAAATGGCTGCAAGATACGAGTAGCAGGACAAGGAGGCAGCAGTAGCATACTCGTTTCATTCTTCTTGGGGAACTAATTTGAAAACCGAAAACTTTAGTTTGTTCTCCTCAATATCGGGGTTGTTAGGGTTGGAGTTGCAGATCAGAAGACCCTCTTCGGTCACAATCCAGTTCCTAAAGTCATAGAGATTTTCTTCCAACAGTGTTTCGCCCACTTTCTTAAAATTCTTGTCAAGGATGATAACGCTGATTGGTTTGTTCCAAAGAGTGTTACGCTCATTTTTACTGTTCAACTCAGGCAACTTCAACCAAGTACTTCGATAGTAAACCTTTCTATAGGGATCGTAAAGAATATTTTTAAAACCATCGGTAACCACATCGCCAGCTTCGGAGCCATCAGAAAATTTTTTATCCCAAGGTTGCGTTTTATTAAAATACCTACTCCCTGCAAAATGCTTTTTTTTAAGGCTACCATAATCAGTCTCATATAAATATGGATCAGCTCCGAATGAATAAAGTATCGTGTGCTGAGGTGTGTAAGTTTGCGAAACAGCAACGATTACGAATAGACCCCAATAGCCACCGTTTTGGTAAACATCTGGATAGTTTCCTAAAAGGCTAGTTGTTGTATCCTTAAGATCGAGCGTTAAGACAGGCTTATTTTTCTCATATGGCTTCGATTCAGGGTACGCCACAAAATAAAACTTGTTATCGCGCAAGATTGGCGGTGTTGAAGTATAGATTGCAGGCATTGACCAATCATTTACATTTCTTCCGTTTATAAGCTTATATCGCTTCAAGACGGTTCCTCTACCACTGATCAAAATATATTGATATGACTTTGAGCTCATGACATAGATAGAATCCATCGTTTTCACATAGAAGCCCCTTATGTTGCCTACCCCGTCCGGCCCTTCTTTTTTCAAGGCTATTTCTTTGAACAAAACACCGGTATTGTAATCATAAAACTGAATGGTTGATTTTATCCTGTTTTCATAAAGCAAATATTGCTTACCATTGATGCCGTCCTTATAAACGGACATGAACAGGGTTTGATAACTAGTGGCTGAGTCAAGAGCAAAGATTTTCGTAGATGCCTTAACTAAGTGTACGGAATCAATTTCACTTACTGTGATTTGTTTCTCATTATTTTTTGAAGAACACGCAAATGCTAAAATACTCAGGTAGAAGACGGAGAGGTTGACGATTTTCATGCCAAACGGAAAGTAAATTGGCTCTTGGATACCAAGTGCCAATCAAAATCATTGAAAACTTATAACTATGGTATCTAAACAATCGGTGGGACATCCAACACAGTCCCCAGCTGAAGCGGACCAAGTATCTTCTACACCACCCTGCGCCTGCGCTTTTTGAGTTGTTGACGTAACAACACCCAGAGTCGCGATAGCTGCGATCAAAACCATGAAATAATTTTTAACCTTTTTCATAAATTTTTTGTTTCATCCTGCTCAACTTTTGAACATTGAGATAAAACTAAACCTATTTTTTTTTTTTGCAAAATTTTTCGTGATAAATATTTTCCGTTTTCGATGAAATGATGTTTCCCGAGTCTATTTGAAGATTAACATGACCGTTATTTTATCAATACCTTCGCACAATGCTACACTACCTGCTACAACGCCCCATTGCTGTAAGTATGACGCTACTGGTGTCCCTTGCACTCAGTGTGCTACTTTATCTAAACCTGCCCGTATCACTACTACCCGCCTTAGATGTGCCTGAGATAACCGTGGCCGTGCGCTATCCCAACGGCAGCCCCGAAGAGATTGAGCAAAATTTATTGAAGCCCATACGTGAGGCTATGCTCACGCTGAGCGGATTGAAAACAACCGAGAGCCTAGCTCAAAATGAAACGGGCA
Organism: Chryseotalea sp. WA131a; assembly: GCA_025370075.1. Classification (NCBI taxonomy): domain Bacteria; kingdom Pseudomonadati; phylum Bacteroidota; class Cytophagia; order Cytophagales; family Chryseotaleaceae; genus Chryseotalea; species Chryseotalea sp. WA131a. Next base: position 1,595,385 of record CP073016.1, read on the forward strand.
AAGTTTCGCTGCGATTTGAGTATGGCACCATAATGAACCTGACATTATATATGGATCAATAAGGACAGCAGCAAACTAATTCTTTGCCATTAAGTAATTTAATAAATCGTTGCCCAAGCCAAATCTCTGAAACCTCAAAATATTTTCTGATTCCGTGGGCTTCTGTTGAAACAAAATGCCTCCTTTAACTATAAATGGTATTGGGTTAAATTTTTCACTAATTGGAACTTCATAGCTTTTTCTTAAACTTCTACTAATGAACATGAGATAATTTTTGGAGTTATCAAGTCCAATTTTTTCGGTGTAGCCTTTATGCATTCGCAAATAAAACCCGAGCTCACTGTGTTTGACAACTCCAAAGAATTGTGGAGACGTAAGGTAGTGACGCAATCTTTCTTGAATATCTGAGTACTTGCTTTTCGCTATTGATGGCGACTGGGCAGGCGTTGTCGTAGGATTTATTTCCTTCTCTACTGTTTTATTGTTCGTATGTATAAATATTTTTGAAAGAGCCGGAAAATTGTAGATCAAAGAGTCATCTGTATAAAAACCGTATGGGGTATCCAAGTCTCCAAAAAAAACATCAGATTCAAATGCTGCGGGGTAGTTTCCAAAAACGGGTTCAATTTTACTTTCGCCTAAGTAAACTCTACAGAATAACAGCGATTCTGAATAGAATTTATCATCCAACTTTTTGGCAACACTAAAAAGGTTTTTCAGAATATAATCATTTTGTTCATTGTAATAGAGTTGTTTAAAATTGGATATCTGAATATCTGGATCGAGGGTGTAGCCGTTTAGTCCTCCATCAAACTTATCGTAGTTGTATCTTTTTAGTATTGCACCACTATAGTCTATCTTATAAACGAGGGGTGGCGAAGACGCCACTATAAAATTCCTCCCTGCGTACAATTGTGATAAATTGGTGGCACTTTGCGGACCTTCGTTGGCAATTTTTATTGATCGCAAAAAAATGGATTTTCCTAAATCAAAAAAATCAATGGTATTATAAGCATAGTTATACCCCAAAAACAATTCAGCAGAATCAGTTTGTAAAACTGTTGCCACTGGATAAAAAGCAAGTTGTTGGTGAGTAATCGGTATTTTTATCTCACTACCCAGTAGGTTGAAATCGTATTTCTTGTTTTGATTGCACCCAAATAAAATTATTAAACATAAAGATAGAAATCGAAACATGTTGTGTAAGTATTAAACAAACAAAAGTGTAGAATATTGGCTTCAATATTCTACACTTAATAAAGCAATCAAATAAGTATAAAGGTCATTTGCGATCCCGCAGGGCAGTTTCTGTTTGCATCTCTGATGTAGTCCGCTAACTGACCTTCTGGAACATAGTAGGTTCCGGAACAAGCTAAGATTGATCCAAAGTTTAAGAATAAAATGGCCGCAGCAATTCCAAGTACTCTTCTTACTTTTTTCATAAATTTTTTGTTTTATCCTGCTCAACTTTTGAACATTGAAATAAAACTAAACCTATTTTTTTTGCAAAATTTTTCGTGATAAATATTTTTACCCCAGCGATGAAATCACTTTGCCTTCGCCTGATTAAGCTTAGAGGTAACCTCAAACTACTGATATAGAGTGAAATGTGCTTTTTCTGGAAAAATGAATCACCCATGACTTTGTGGGACACGGATCAAGTGGGGCTTCAACTGGTTAATTACTTTAACTTATTCTTATATAGCAGAATAAGTTGAGTATCCATTAATGGATTTCCATACAGTTCAATTTTACCTTCGATGTCGGTCATAAAAGTTCGCAAATGCGAATGCGATGTGAGAATTTTGTTGCTTCTCTCGAAGAGATATTCATCATCTAAAAAAATCACACCCTTCGCTCGAATAGCTGGCTTTAAATTTAGCATAAAATATACAGAGTCGACTTTTTTCAAATTCATAACAAAAATCACTTTACAATTCTTATCCTCCATGATAGTATTGAATAAGCTATCCAATGCGTTTAATTGTTCGGTTATACAAGCCATACATGTACCATCAATCACAGATATTATTTTTTTACTCTGTAAAATCTCGTGCATAATGGAATCATGGATGTAAGGTAGCGTAACTCCAAGAATGGGAAATTTTTTAGGAAAAGAAATCGACTTAGACAATAGCGTGTCAGTTAACCTAGTCGCTTCATAGCTAACCGATTTCTTTTTGTCAGAGCACGAAATAAGCCCACCGACAATACAATAAAATAAAACTAAATTTAAAAATGATTCTATTTTCATTTATCAGCAACCGCCAAACTTGAATCGAATGTAAAATATGCAAGCGGATTAGTCCTGTCCATATAATGAGCAATTACTCTGCTATTGGCTTCATCAATGCAAAACGAACTAAATTTATGCTTTGTCTCAAAAGTATTTAGATAGTCTCCCGCTTGATTAAAAATTAAAAACTTGGTAGGCAAGCTTCCCTCTTGCCTTTTGAACTCATTAAAAACTATGCCTGCATCTCCTATGTAGGCAGCAAAAATAATGTTCTTAAATAGGTCAACGCCAGTAAAGTATGTATTCATATTTTCTTTGTTATCCATACGGTCTGGTCCATAAATATTGTATCGAAGGTTACCCTTCAAATCGCAAATTGTAACCAAGTCACAATAAAGATAACAGTTAACATAAAAATTATGAGGCTTTGACAATGCAAAGTATGAATTCGACTTTTTACCACCTGATTCCGGTTGTTCGTAACCATACTTGTCTATCCTGTTAGAAATGGTATTGAGCTTTGCCATTACCATTTGATATGAACTGCTGCTCAATACATTTACCGCTTTGCCCAACACAATGCTATCATCTAAAAATTCAAAGCGCTCGATAAACAAATCATTTAAAAGTGAAAGCCCTGTGGTTGGTTTAAAATTTGGATTCTGTAAAACTGAATCCAAGGGAAACTTCATCAACATTTGTTTACCATGATCAGGTACCCAGAAAATCTGCTTATCATTGTCTACGCCAATCCTCCCATATCGAATTATTTCACCAGGGCCATCGCCCATTATTCCAGTACTAGCAACATACTTAAAACTGTTTTTGTTAAAGAGGTGAATACCTTTGTTGGTGCTCGGTTTCATATCCAAAACAATTAAATAATCACTTATGATGTAAAGTAAAGGACTCCCTAAAATTATATCTGTATTGATATTCGTAAGTTCTTTTTCAACATCTAGTATGTTCGTGCGATGGGATTGAAATTTTTCTGTTTTTTCTTGGTCTTTACAACTAATGCACAATAACGGAAACAACAGCATACTAGGGACGATGAGCATGTTGGATACAAATCTCTTTTTCATAATTCGAGCTTATTTGTGGAAATCTGCTTTTAGGTGACACGACCAATTAGTTTGAAAAAATAATAGTTAACTCGCTTATTTGAGTTAACTATTATGCCACCATCAATCATTGGAGGGCAATACCGCCACCAGCTTCTCTTAGGCATGGGTACCATGCATGACACCAGCAACCACCGCCATTATCCAGACAGCCATTTGGGCAGTCTGCCTTGGCGTTGATAGGTGAGACAAAGGAAACAAGACCTAGAATGAATACACTTACAACTAGCAGCATTTTAACTTTTTTCATAAAATTTCTGGTTTTAGTTACTGCCCACACGGGCATTGAGATAAAACTAAACCTATTTTTTTTTTTTTGCAAAATTTTTACCGATAAATATTTTCGGGTTTCGGTGAAAGGCACTTTTCACAGCCAAATTGAAGATTAATATGATCTCCATTTTATCAATACCTTCGCGCCATGCTCCGCTACCTGCTACAACGCCCCATTGCCGTAAGTATGACGCTACTGGTGTCCCTTGCACTCAGTGTGCTACTTTATCTAAACCTGCCCGTATCACTACTACCCGCCTTAGATGTGCCTGAGATAACCGTGGCCGTGCGCTATCCCAACGGCAGCCCCGAAGAGATTGAGCAAAATCTATTGAAACCTAGATTTCGTGGACTTTTAATAAATGTAAAAAAAGTAACTAAAACGAATACACTATCGGCAATTTATATTCAATAGCAACATACTTACCATCCTTTATTGCAGGATACCAGCCGCTCATCAATTTCACTACTCGAAGAGCCTCTTTATCGAGTTCTTGATTTACACCTTTAATTAATTTAGTGTCAACTATACTACCTGCAGTATCTACCTTAAAGCTTATTATCACCCTTCCCTGTATACCCTTTTTCTTAGCAAGTTCCGGGTAATTTATATTTGTCGAAATAAATTCCTGAATCCCTTTTGAGCCATTTGGATACCTTGCAAAATGATCTGGCAGCAAAGTCAACCCACTCGCTCCAAAAATTACCTCTTCACAATTTTTGCAAGCTAGCAAAGCTTTATCAGGTCTCTTGTCGCCTTTTGCACATCCAGAAAAAAGAAGGATACCAGTATAGAAAAGGAAAAACTTCACATATTTTTTTGTTTCATTCGACAAAATCATACTAGCTACTATTTTGTTAGCTTTTTATAATTCACTAAGTGCCTTATCAATAATAGATCCCCCCAATTCAAGGCTTGTACTTTTTCCATCATTCAAATGATATAATACTGGATAAAATCTAACTATGCCAAATTTCCTGGCTCTAGCCGTACTATCAAGTACTATTTTCTCGTCTTCTCGATCGTATAAATGCAGCAATCTTGCTTTCTTTGTTCCATTGTCTGTGATAATGAAAGCTATTCTCTTATTTCCTATATTCTCATCCAAAAAATTCAATGTTTTATCAACGCATCCATTGCAACCATCCAATGGTAAAACGATAATTGCATTCGTACCCTTCTCTGAAATTTTTAATTCTTTCATCAAAAAGTAGATGTCCTTATCTTGATCCTTACTTTGATGTTGGCAGAAGACAAATGAAAAAGTTAATACGCCTAATAAAAGTATGATGTTGTACCTCATTTTTTTTCTATCTGTTTTGCCTTAAAACAAGTGAATGCAGCAATGTCTTCTTTTAATTCTGAATTTTCAGGATTCCCTTCAGAAATAAACAAGCCGTCTTTTGTAACAAAATAAATGTAATCAAGAAAAACATTGTTCCGTAGCATCGTCTCGCCAATAACTTTCAAATCTTTATCTAATAAAATTACAGAAATAGGCTTTTCATGAAATCCATTGATTTCCCCTCTTTCATTTTTAAACGGGATGGCGTGCCTTACAAAACGATAGTATAGATTTTGAAATTTATCATATATCACTCCACCATAGTATGGGGTTTCCAGGGCATACTCTAGATCATGACTATTGTCAGGTTTACTCATGGGCAAGATTCGTGAATTGATAAACCTACTACCCGCGAACCGTCTCCATCTTTTACCAGATTTTGGCTCAAAAATGTCCAAGCTATCTGAAATGGCAAAAGAATAGATGAATCTTTGGTAATCCTTGTTAAATGTGGTTGAATAGCTTACTGAAGCAACCCCCCATACCCCCTTCCTGAATTCATCAGGATAGGTATTGAAGTAAAAGTATTTTCCGCTTGACAAATCGAGTGATACATTCGTTGAGCCTTGAAAGTAGGACGGCTTGTAAACATCTCTATCGGGTGCGACATTAAAATAGATCAAATCATTGAACTTAACAGGAACGGAAATAGTGTACGGTCTTAGCATACCAGTATTTTCATTGTAAGTCGTGCCAGTAAGTAAGCGGTAAGAATTTAATAATTTGCCACTACTGTTAACTAATGACACACTATATTGAGATGACGAAACTACATATACTGAATCGATTGAAATCGTCAACAGTCCTGTCGGTTCCCCAACTCCATCTGGCCCATCTATTGCCAAATTAATTTCTTTGAATAGTTTTTGACTTGCCATGTCGAAAAATTGAATCGAGGGCTTATTTTGCGATAGAAAAACTAGAAGGTCTCTGTGGGAGGAATCTTGGTATACATTGGCAAAAAAAGTGCGATATGAAGTTTGGGCATCTAGAGGAAATTTCATCTTGTGATGCTCAATTAACTCGTATTTATCATAAATGCCCAATTCCTTTTTAGCCTTATTGCAAGCAAATAAAAAACACGTGAGCAATAACAAAAAAAGAGACCTCCTTATTTTTAGCATATTGAACGGTTAAAAAAAACCTTCTGATGATAATCATCAAAAGGTTTTAATTTACACTTCGTTACTGAAATCTTGATTTAACAATAACATCATCTAGACAATCACCACCGCACCCTACGCAATTCCAAGTGTAGTCTAGAACTCTCAAGGCGGAAGCCTCAGTAACTGCTGCAAACGTAGCGAAAACAGCAATTGACGAAGCAACAATAATAAAGCGAATTTTTTTCATAAAATTTTTGGTTTTAGTTACTGCCCACACGGGCATTGAGATAAAACTAAACCTATTTTTTTTTTTTTTGCAAAATTTTTACCGATAAATATTTTCGGGTTTCGGTGAAAGGCACTTTTCACAGCCAAATTGAAGATTAATATGATCTCCATTTTATCAATACCTTCGCGCCATGCTCCGCTACCTGCTACAACGCCCCATTGCCGTAAGTATGACGCTACTGGTGTCCCTTGCACTCAGTGTGCTACTTTATCTAAACCTGCCCGTATCACTACTACCAGCTTTAGATGTGCCTGAGATAACGGTGGCGGTGCGATATCCCAACGGCAGTCCCGAGGAGATTGAACAAAATCTATTGAAGCCTATCCGCGAAGGTATGCTTACGCTAGGTGGATTGAAAGCAACTGAAAGCTTGGCGCAAAATGAAACTGGCAAAGTTTCGCTGCGGTTTGAGTATGGCACCGTGATGAACTTGGCCTACATAGAAGCCAACGAAAAGATAGACCGCCTCATTCCTCTGTTGCCGCGCAATGTAGAACGCCCCACGGTGATCAAGTCTAGCACAGCAGACATACCCATGGCACGCATACAGGTGGTGCCCAAGTTAAAGATTGATTTGTTGGCCGCATCAGAACTGGTGACCAAGGTGCTGAAGCGAAGGCTGGAGCAATTGGAAGGGGTGGGTGTAGTGGATGTAAACGGTACACAAGAGCGCGTGATCCGCATTGCACCCAATGAAGAAGTGATGCAAAGCCTCGGCCTTACAGACAGAGATGTTATTCAAATCATACAAAACTCAAACCTGGCGCTCGGTTCGCTTTCGGTGAAAGATGGCAACTACCGCTACTTTCTCAAACTGGCCTCACCTATGCGCAGTCCAAAAGAAATCGAAGAGCTTCCCGTAAAACTTCCTGGCAACTCAGGAGCGGTGCAGCTAAAACAAGTAGCGCGCGTGTACTTAGAGCCGGCCAGGCAAATGGGCTTTCATATTTTTCAATCGCAAGAAGGGATCGTTATTACCGTACACAAGCAAGCACAGGCGCGCCTGCCAGAGCTGATGCCCAAATTATACGCAGCCGTGGAGCAGTTCCGGATAGAGTACCCCCAGGTTGCTTTTGATGTCACACAAGACCAATCGCTGCTGCTTACACTCAGCATCCAAAATTTGTCGCAGTCATTAATATGGGGCGGGCTGATTGCTTTTGGCGTGTTATTTCTTTTTATGCGTGGCTGGCGCGAGCCGTTGATCATGGGCATTGTGCTGCCGCTTTCTCTTTTGCTTGCGTTCTCCATTTTTGCACTATTCCATATCTCGCTCAATGTGATTTCGCTCAGCGGCCTGGCGCTGGGGCTTGGCATGTTGGTGGACAACTCTATTGTAGTGATCGACTCCATCATGCTGAAGCGAAGAGAGGGCAACCTTTTACTCGATAGCTGCGTGGCGGGCACGCAAGAAGTGATTGCTCCGTTGATCAGCTCTGCCCTCACCAACTTGGTGGTGCTCACTCCGCTTATTTTTTTGAGTGGCATCACGGGCGCTTTGTTCTACGACCAGGCCGTTTCGGTTGCGGCCATCCTTTCGGTTTCACTGCTTTGCACTTTCTTGGTAGTGCCACTGCTCTATCTGTTGTTTTTTAAGAACAAACCTTTTGATTCGCGCGAGGACAGTTCGTTTTTTTTGGCTATGAAATCCGCTTATAAAAAATCTTTTGAATGGGTATGGTCGCACAAAAAAGTGAGCTTGGCTTTGATGTCTCTCTTAATTCCTACTGCCATTGTTTTGACCATCACGTTGCCCAAAGAAGGCTTGCCACAAATTGAACGGAAAGAAACGGTGATCTCCGTTGACTGGAATGAACCCATTGGGGCTGAGGAGTGCCGCGACCGTGTGGATGAACTTATTTCCAAAAATAAAGCACTCTTTAAAATAGCCGAAGCCGAAGTGGGCTACCAACAGTTTTTGTTGAGCCGCGAAAGTTATTCGGCACAGCATGCTGAAATTTATCTCGCCTACACTAACCGGCAGGAAAAAGCAAAAGGCGATGAGGCCTTGAAAAAATATTTTCAATTCAGGTATCCCTTGGCCTCAGCTCAATTGCGCAATGCACCCAATGCCTTCGAGCAACTCTTTACCTCTGATCAGCCTTTGCTGGAAGCTCGCTTCCGCGATTTAAAATCGAAACGGGCTCTTTCGATCTTGCGGGCAGATAGTTTATTGAACAGCACTTTGAAAAGCGTGAATGGAAAAGCGAGAAAGGGTTTTGAAAAAGAGACCATGGCTTTTCTGCATATTGATTTCACAAAACTGCAACAGTATGGCATTGCCTACGAAACAGTCATCGAAAAGTTAAAACTATCATTTGGTGAATACCTGATCACAGACTTTAAGGATTTTGGCGAAGTACTACCAGTAGTCTTTCAGCCTTTTGATGGTGATTTTAATGAAGCTCTTCAAAACCTTCGAGTGCCATCCTCGCAGGGGATCCAATATCCCATTCAGGAATTAATGGAGGTGGAGTTTAGAGAGAGCTACCAATACATCACGGCCGATGCCTCTGGCATTTTTCAATCTGTGGGGATAGAGGAGGTGCAAAATTTATCTCAAATTAATGACGGGTTACAGGCTGTTTCAAAAGCACAGGATGTGATCGTAGAATTCACAGGACGGTGGTTTGAAAATGAAAAGAACTTCAAACAGCTTGCCACCATACTGCTTATTTCAGTATTACTAATGTATGTTATATTAACGGCCGAGTTTGAATCTTTAAAGCAACCTTTTCTAGTGATGATCACTCTCCCACTCGGTTTAGCCGGAAGTTTACTATTGTTGTGGGTTACCGGAGGCACGCTGAATATCATGTCGGGCATTGGCTTGATTGTAGTATTGGGTGTGCTGGACAACGATGCGATTTTAAAGATAGATCGAATAAATCGGCTGAGAGAAAGGCTGCCCTTAGAACAAGCTATTCGACAAGCCGGGCTTGACCGCCTCAAGCCTATTGTGATGAATACCTGCACCAATGTGTTGGCCATCACGCCCATTGTTTTTTCTTCTGGCTTGGGTGCAGACCTTCAGCGGCCGGTAGCGATTACTACCATCGGTGGCTTAGTCGTGGGTACCTTTACGGCTTTGTATTTTGTGCCGTTGGTATATTGGTATTTTGTCGGAAAGAATTCATAGCACTTTCACGGGGGCATCATGAGCCAACTGCAAATTGTTAGTGATGATTACTGCTTGATTTTCTTTTAATCCTTCTATTATTTCAATCTCTTTTCCATTCTCTCTGCCCACGGTTACATAATTCCATTTAGCCAATCCTCTCTCTGCCGTAAAAACAACATGCTTGCCAGAACGGATCACCACTGCTTCCTTGGGCACAATAATGTTTTTATTGTAGGGTATTATAAAAGTTATTTGCACGCTCATGCCCGGCAATAGATCCTTATTCTTCTGTAGCTTCGTCACTACTTTAACTAAGTTTGATTTCTCATCCACGCGTGGGTTGACCTCGCTGACTATGCCCTTTAGTATGTCGCCCGTCTCTGAAAGCGTTATAATTTCTGCCCCACTACTAGCAGTTAGTTTTAAAGCGTCTGCCTCTAAAACGTGCGAAACTACCACTAAACTATTGGAGTCATGTAAGCGGCATAACACTTGACCCACTGTAACAGTGCCGCCTTGCTTTACATCCAAGTCAGAAACAATACCAGAAACCGTTGCTTTGATAAATGTATTCTCAAATTCCATTTTTGCTTCCCTGTAACCAATCTCAGCCGTTGCCAGTCCGCTGGTAACCCTGATGTTTTCAATTGCCTTCTTAAATTTAACAGTATCAGCATTGTTTGGGTATCCAATGATCAGATCGTTGTAAGCAACTTGCTTTTCTCGTAGTTGAATGTTTGCCCTATCAAATGCCAACTTCTGCTTTTCGTTATTAAGTTCAGCAAGTATTGCACCCTTTGTCACAAAATTTCCATTATTGGTATTGATGGCAGCAATCAGCCCTGCTGCCTTACTTTGGATTTGAACATCCACCAAAGACTGCACTTTGCCAGATGCGCGAACTAAATATTCAAAACGGGAACTCTTGGCCAACACAGTGGTCACTTCAGTTGCTGGGATTTCTACTCGCAGTGTCTGAGGATCCTCTTCCTTGATTGTCTTGCTGGCACAAGACCAACCGATCAGTAAAATCAATAATTTAATTGTGCGCGAACCATTCATACCTTTTGATCTTGCTGAAAAGATACTACTTTAATTCAAAATTCGCTCCTTAGTGCATTCACTTGTCAGGCGTGTACAGCAGCGTTCCGGTGGCAAAATCAAAAAGCGTTAGCCTTCTAAGATTAAAATAAGAAGACCAGTAGGTGCGTAAAGCTTCCAAATAACTTCGCTTAGCATTGTCTTTTTCGGTTAGTGCAATATTTAAATTTGTGATATCGATCTTGCCAATCAAATAACGATTCTGTGCCACATTGTATCTCTCGCGCGCTACTTGGTCTGACTTCTTCGTTATTTCAATCTGAAGGCGAAGTAGCTCAAATTGACGCACCTGAGTAATGATCTCCTGTTCGGCATTCACCTCATCTTGTGCAATTGTATAGTCATTCAGTTTTTTGTTTGCATAAGCTGTTTGCATGGTTGCTTTATTTCTTCCCCAGTTGAGTACAGGAATATTGAAGCCCACATTGAATTGTTGTTGTTGCTGCGGGTTGTTGTACAAATCGCCTACAACTAGCCCAACATTATTAAGGCCATAAGAAGCAACCAACGTTGTTGCGAGACGACTGCCTTTGGCTCTTGCCACTTCGCTCTCTGCTTCCAGTCGTCTTCGCTCAAATGAAACATAAGCCGCTCGATTGAGCTTTGCATATCTAAGAGCCTCGTCCAAATTAGGTTCGAGTAAGGGAACTGTCTCTGGAAGTACGAGTTCAAATTCCTCGTCATTCTTGAGACCCAAATAAATGCGCAGGAGCAGGCTAGCATTTTGCTTGTTGATTCGAGCTGCGGCTACGTCTTGCTTGGACTTGAGCAGCTGCAATTCCACCTGCAACAATTTATCTTGTGAGGTAGTGCCGATGTTATAGCGACCTTGCTCAATTTTAAAAATGGTGTCGTTGTTGGCTAAATTAAATCGTGCAATTTGTTCATCAATCTGGGCGGCAATCACCCGAAAAAAAAGATCCGAGGCGTTTTGAGAAATAAACTCTAACTGCTCGACAAATTCTCTCTTTGACTCCTCATACTTCAACGGCAAAGTCAGCCGATCCCATTTAAAACTATTGTAAGCATAAATGGGCTGGTCCAATCTAATATTAAAAACATTTCCACTCCACAGTTTAGAGTCCCTCGCGATGTCGGTAAAGTAATTGAAATTTGTATTTGCGGAAATAGTACCACCGGTCCACCGAAGCGGCTGCTGTAAACCCACGTTCACTAACGAATTCGTTTGGTTAATAGGTTGAAACAATCTTGAACCATCTTGTTGAACAACCTGCACATAACTCAAGCTATAAGAAGGTGCATTCCCACTAATTGCTAACTGGGGGTTATAGCGTGCCCTAAAAGTACGGTACTCCCAATACCTCGTCTCCTTTGCTGTTTCTGTTCGTTTAGAAGAAGGAGACTGAGCGCGCGCGCGCGCTATCACATCTTCGATTGTAAGTTTGTTTTGGGCGTGAACCGTCAGGGAGCCTACCAACAAAAAAAGAAAAATAATTTTATTCATAACGTAACGATGCAATTGGGTCTTGCTGGGCGGCTTTGCGTGCAGGCGCGATTCCGAAAATCAGGCCCACGGTGGCAGCTACACCAAAGGATAAAACAATAGAAGTAAAACTGATAATCGTAGGAATATTGGCGAAGGATGAAACCAAGTAGGCAAATACAACACCCAACACAACACCAATAATCCCTCCGCTCACACTGATCATCACGGCTTCAAATAAAAATTGCTGCACCACATCGCTCTTACGTGCGCCAATGGCGAGGCGCAAACCAATTTCTTTGATACGCTCCAGCACCGATGCGAGCATAATATTCATGATACCAATACCTCCCACCAACAAGGATATACCCGCAATGGCGCCAAGCACATAATTAAAAATATCGTTGGTTCGCTGTTGTTGCTTCAGAAGTAGTTCGGGGATTTCAATTTCATAATCAACCACATCGTAATGACGTCTCTTTAACATTCGAGAAATAACTTCTGCCGTTGCTTGCAGTTTCTGCGTTTGGTCTACCTGCAAAACCAATCGATCCAATTGATGGTAATTTTTCTTTTCTTGTTCATTTTCTGTGCTTGCGTTTTGTGCATTTCCGTTCGAATTCCCTTGGCTTCTCATCGCGGCTAATCGGATGCCTTCTGTGGTAACCAAATCGCGATTGCGGTAGCGAACCAAAACGGTTTGAAGCGGAGCATAGACATCCATGTTAAAATCTCGAATGCCTAACTTATTGATGCTCGCTTGCGAAACAGTACGCTCTTTTAAAACTCCTATTATCGTTAACCAATGCGTACCAACTTTCATTGTTTTACCGACTGGATTTTCTTTTGGAAAAAATCGACTCTTCAATGCCGAACCGATAATGCAAACGGGCGAACCTGTCCTTCGGTGTTCCTCACTAAATAGAGCACCATCCGATAACTGAAAATCATAAATAGTAAAGTAGGCAGGATCTACCCCTACTAACTTGGCAGATCGCCTAAAACCATTGCGAATAACATAGGTGTCTAATATAATTTCAGGACTTACCTGAGTGAGTGTAGGTATTGTCTCGTGAATACTTTGCACATCACGCACGGTCAACCCGGGTGAAAATTTCTTCTTTTCCTTCTTGCCTACTTTTTCATTCACCTTTTCATCTTTTTGCTCAATGATCGGCTTGATCACAATATTATTTACACCTACTAGCTTAATTTGATTAAGAATTTCTTGTTGTGCTCCGTTACCAATCGCAAGCATCGCAATCACGGCTGCCACTCCAAAAATAATTCCGAGTGCTGTTAATAGTGACCTAATTCGATTGGCAATTACTGCATCAATGGCAATTAATAAATTTGCCAGCAAGCGAGGGGTTACAATGCTTTTAAGTTTCACAAATCAGTTTTAATGAAAGTTTGGGTCAATTTCGATACTGCTTCAAATTGAGGATGATTCTAATTGACTTTGCTAACAACCTTTACAGGCTCTGTTGTGGGAACATCCTTTTCCTCTTTTTTTCTTCGCTTCCCGTTTAATTCTGGCAATAAACTAATTTTATCATTTTCCATTCCAGTAGGCACCGACAAATACACTTTTTCATCGGCTTGAAGGCCTGCTGTTATCACTGCTTCATTTGAATTGGTCTCTCCAACAATTACCTCTTGCTTACTAATATTCGCTCCATCTTTTCTAAAAACATACGTAATCGAATCGTATTGCACATGCAAAGATTCCAATGGAATAAACATTACATCGTTCAATACTTGTGCAATGATTTTATTACTAGTAGTCATGGATGGGCGCAGCGCTGGGTCAGTTCCATCAATCTCTATCAACACTTCAAAAACCTTTGCGTCAGAGTTAGGTTTCTGCTCGCCTACGTTGGCTACTTTGGTCACCACTCCTTTCAATCTTTTATCAGGGTCAGAGTCTAATCCAATCGTTACCTTCTGGCTTGGCTTGACTTTTCTCACATCCACTTCATTCACAAAAGTTTTCGATTGCATTTTTGTAAGATCGGGGAGCGTAGCCACGGTTGGCTCCCACATGCCTATGCGCGACCCTTCCTTAATCGGCTTACCATCCCAACCCTTCGAATAAATGACCATTCCATCTTCGGGTGCGAGTACATTAAATGACTCCAAGATTTTATTCATCCCATCAAAGTCTGCTTGCACTTTGCGCAACTCAGCACCCACCTCGCGCATTTTCTCCACGTTCTGGTTTTTCTTGATTTTATAATTTTCTAAAGCCTGTTGATAGGCCCGATTGGCTTTCTCCAGATTAATCTCTGCCTGCTTAATAGTGGCGGGTGGCTCAAATTTCGACTGCTGTAAAATTATCTCCTTCTCTTCTGCACCGTATTTTAGATTAATCAACTCATCACGTGATTGCCGCATGAGCAAAGTTGTATCGAGTTGGGTTTGAACAAATTTGGATTGGGCTTTCTCGTGGTCAATTTTCTTTTGGTTGTACTTTGTCTGAAATTCAGAGCGGTCTAGTGTTGCCACCCAATCTCCCTTTTTTACAATTGTCCCCTCATCCACAATTTTTTGTAGCGTAACTTCCCAAATTTGAAATTGAATAACCCCGGTTGGCCCGATGATCTTTACTGAGTTTTTTGCCTCCAATTCACCGGTGGTTTCTACTTCCACCCGAAATTCACCTTTCTTCACAGTGGCAAGAATATCAGCCGTTTCTCCAGCTTTTGCCCCTCTAAAGATGAAAAATGCGATCACTAGCGCTAGGGCAACTCCAACGGCAATGAATAGTGTTCGGTTTAGCTTCATGGGTTTGATGGGTATGACGTTGATACTTGAAAAACAGGCAAAAGGTTACAATTAAAACCTTAACCATATGTTAAATGTATTTATTGTGCTTAAGATGAAAGATTTGAAGGTAAAGTTTTACCTCATCTCCTCGCCTGCCTTTGTTTTCCAGCGCTCATGCATCCACACCCATTGCGATGGGTGCGCGCGAACAATCTTCTCTGTAAAATCAGTGAATAACTGTGTATTGGTGATTAAATCGGTTTCTTCGTCTCCTGTGGTTACTAAAGGTATCTCAGGCAAGATGTGCATTTGCTGCTGGAAATTTTCATCAAGATAAATATAAGTTGGAACAACAGCTGCCCCTGTTCGCATTGCTAAAATGGTTGCGCCAATGGGCGTGGATGCCGGCATTCCAAAAAAGTTGACAAACCGACTTTTCACTTTTGTGTCTTGGTCAATCAAGATGGCAATGGACCCGCCCGACTTCAGCACCTTAAATAACCGAATACTTTCCTTACCGCGCTCAATAGCGATTGCCCCAAATGCATTCCGGTAATCCCACAACAAATCGTTTAACCGTTCATCTTTTAATGCGGTGCCAACGATGTTAGGCTTTAACCCCCTCAAGGCCATGTTAGTGATTTGCAAATCGAATGCGCCCAAATGAGAAGTAAGAAACATAACGCCCTTGCCTTTGGCATAAGCTTTCTCGTAATTTTCAATACCGTGGGTGGTGAGAAATTTTTCTAAATCAGCTAGAGATTTCACTTTTAATGAACGCAGTATGTCGCCTGCATTTCTTCCGAGCATGACAAACATTTCTTTGCTCAAGGCTACCACTTCGTACATTGACTTCTCTCTGGCAAACGCCATGCCCATGTGGAGGATGGCTCGCTCTCGTGGTTGCGGAGAAAAGGTATAGGCGATGCGTCCGAGAAATCCACAAAATCGAATCCACCACTTGCGGGGAACGATGTTAGAGGAAAAAATCAAAAAGCGAATAAAGTAATACAGCGAGGTATATTTTATTTCCTTTCTAAGGGGCCGTTTCTCCATGCAGGGCAAAGATAGTATTTCAATGATTAAGAGTTCACGCTTTTAAGAATCAGGTTTTACTAAATTTGTTTATCAGTATGAAAAACCTCTATCTAATTCGGCACGCCAAAAGCAGTTGGGATGACCCCAACCTGGATGATTTTGATAGACCCTTGAATGAGCGAGGTGAAAAAGACGCACCCCGAATGGGGAGACGATTAAAAGAAAAAAAGATTACGCCAGATATTGTCGTGTCGAGCCCTGCTATGAGGGCACTTGAAACTTGCAAAATAATTTGTGACGTTCTGGGTTTTGATAAGAAGAAAATCATCGAACACCAATCGCTCTATCACGCCAGCGAAGAAGAAATTCTAAAGGCAGTTCGTAGTTTAAAAGATAGAAGGGGCGATAACGAAGAAAATGTGTTGTTATTTGGCCACAACCCAGGCCTTACTGATTTTGCAAATCGCTTACTGAACGAACACATTGTAAACATTCCTACGGCCGGAATAGTTGCCGCCCAATTGAAAATAGATAAATGGAGCAAAACGGATTGGGGCTGTGGCAAACTTTTGTTTTTTGATTTTCCGAAGAATAAAAGAGAATGACGTTGCACTTTAGAAATAGTGCCTCCAATTAAAAATTATTCGGGTAGTAATATGCCACACTGGTCTAAGTTCCATTGGCGGTTGGCCGAGTGGCGCGATCACGTTAACCTTATAGGGCAAATCAACCCCGAATGAAAACTGTAGTTTTAAGATAGAGCTTTGATCTTGCGAGAAGGAGCGAAGGGGACGATACTCCAACACAGGAAAATCAAGTTTGGTTGAACGATAAGTTAAGATAGTAAGATTGCCAGCAGCATCTGGCACAAAAAGTGCGTCTGCGGTGGAGTTTAATCCATACAATGACACTCCAACTTCTCTGCCTAATACAAACTGAAACCTGCCAATTGGGGTGCGAATGCCGGATTGCCATGGAATGCCACCTCCATTCGCTGCCGCAACTACCATTCGTTGCAATGTTTTTGGTGACGTGATAGCGAGAATTGGGCCTGCCACCAACAAATCACCAGGCAACAACCAAAAGGGAAGACGCAACCGAACGTTATGGGCAGAGCGACCGGGAATGACTGATGTAATTGATGTAGCCGGATAATTCTGATCTAGGTTAAGGAATTGATGTGTTGAAGGGGCATCTTGTCGCCAACCCAATTGAAGAAAAATCAATCCATCACCTGATTGATTTAACACCCCATCTAATCCGTAACCAACCATTACGTTGGCCTCTAATCCTCCAATTCCTCCGCCTTGGTCTTGTGACTTCCCAAAGCCACTTAAAACAGAAGATATATTAAGCGAAGTAGAGGCACCCATAAATAAACCAAGTTCTGCGCGAAACCGGGGCAGTGCGCCTTCTCCGGTAGCCAAACCTGGAATGGGTGTTTTCAATACTACTTGTTTGATTAGCTCTCGCGAAAAATCTCTGGAAGGCAAAAAATTGTTTTTGCAAACTTCTAATGTGTCTGGCTCGCTAGTTGGGCCGACAACCATTGGTTCAAGGTCAATCAGCAATATTCCGCTTGCCGCATTAATCAGTTGTATTAAACTCAATTGCACTGCAGCAGCAGCAATCTCTGCATCTTCCGAACGGAGGTAGGCGTCTCCTTTCGCTACCATTTTTTTTCCTTCCCAAGTCTGAATTTCAACGCCATGCTCGTTATAGTGATCATGGGTTCCTTTACGCTGCGAAGCATTACCCCAAGTACCCACAATATGACCAGCAGCAAAAGCATCTTCCAAAAAATGAAGTGCAAAGGCTTCGTCTGCAAGGCTGGCTAAAGCAAGTGCAGACTTTTGATCAGTCGATAAGTTTTCCGTTGCATACCGCTGGGCTTTCCCCAAAGCCGACTGATGAAACCACGCGTACGCTGCCACCGCATTCAAGGGCGCACCTTTCATCAAACATTCACTCAAGTACTTTTCAAGTTCAAGCTCAACTTGGTGCCGTGCCAACAAAAAGTGCACATTGTTTGACCCCGCTCTTGTGGCGTAGTCTATATCTGCACGTTGTAATCTGATGTCAGAATCGCGTATTGCATTCGAATACCAGCTTTCATTTTTTGATTTTTTTAAATTAACATCGAGGCGAGCTGCGATATCAGCCACTTTCAAAATCCACTTTGCATGAATAACCGATTGGAGCATATCTTTTGGTGAGCAACTGTGGTCACCCGCAATTGCCGGCCACGAAGCAAAATCAAGTTGAGTAGGTGCAAGCGATTGAGTTGTATCAATCACCGAAAGCGTGAGGCGACCTTCGTATCCTCTTCTTGCTTCCGCCCATAATAGATCAAAAAGCGCTCGTTGCTCAGCATTTAGCTTTTGAATTGCCCTTAAAGCAATTTCTCGGTGCTCCGGATACACCCAAGCCAACGCGTCATTAGAAACACTGATCAAGAAGAACAGAACCAGCATTAGTACAGTTACCTTTTTCATCTTTAGCTCTTTTACAAACAACCCAGTACAAATGTTCAGCTTTCAAACTAGTTAATTAATTTCTAATTTCAAGGCAATAAAAACCAAAAGAAGTTATGAAAACATTGGCGAGCACATTTCTTAGTATCTTAATCGTTAGCTCCCTCGTTGCTCAAAAAACAGAAATCGCTTTTGAAGTCAGTTTCAAAGGAAAGAAAATTGGTATCGTCAAGGCTATTGAAGAAAAAACCGGAACCAAGTCGATCAAAAATCTAAAAACGGAGACGGATACCAAGATATTGGTAGTGTCGGTGCATGTGGAATCAGAGGTGAAGGTGATCAAAGAAAACAATGTTCTCATTGAAGGCACTGCCTATCGCCACGCTAACCGCGGGTCGGAAGACGTGCATGCGCATGTAAAAAAAATAGGCAGCAAGAGTTACCAACGTGAGCGCAATGGGAAAAAGAGCAAGATCGAAAACCTAGACATTACGATTTGCATGGTCGATTTATATTTCAATGAGCCCAAGGGCATCACCTCCGTATTTTCTAATATGTATGCCGAAAAACTAGAACTGAAAGCAATGGGGGCTGGCAAATACCAGTTGATTACACCCGACAAGAAAAATTCCTATTACACTTATCAAAATGGAAAGCTGATAACAGTGGAAGCCGATACGCCAGTAGGCAAAGTGTTATCTAAAAGGGTATAATTTCACATGGAAAATAGCCTACAAAAATACACTACCTTTCTTTTGTTTGTGACTTTACTGATCACAGGCCTGATCGTGGGTGAGCAACTAATGGTTCCTTTTGCGTGGTCTTTTTTGTTTGCATTTGTGATGCATCCCTTGTGCGATTTTTTAGAGCGTAAAAAGTTTTCACGTGCTAGTGCCGCGGTGTTTTCAACGCTGGTTTTTTGTGTGGTGGGCGGTGCCATCTTTTTTTTTCTCGTGTATGAGGCGGTGAATATCATTAAAGAAGAGGCTACACTCTACGAGAAAGTGAAGATCGGGATCGATCAACTGACCAGCTCAGTGGAACGAACCTTCGGACTTTCCATTCAGGCTTTGGGCATTGCCCCTTCTGGCACATCAAATATGGGTGGCATTATTGGATGGATAGCGAAACAGATCGACAAATTGAGCAAGAATCTGGTTACGCTTACACTAATACCCATGTATTTATTTTTTATACTCAACTATCGGGCATTAATAACGCGTTTTACGTTGCAGAAATTCTCTGGCGAGCGATTGGAGCAGGCGCAGAGCTTTTTATTGAAGGCCCAACGCTCCATCAAAAATTATTTGTCCGGTACGTTATTGCTCACGGGTATTTGCGCACTGATGAGTTTTATTATCCTACTTCTTTTTGGCGTACGGTATGCTTTCTTTTTTGGTGTTTTCATTGCCGTACTTAACCTGATCCCCTACATCGGCAACCTGATCGCATTTATCGTGATCTTGTTGTTCATGTGGATCACCAAAGACTCCGGCTGGGTAGTGCTTTTTGCAGGCATTTCGCTCTATGCATCCAATCTGGTGCAGGAGAATTTTTTGCGCCCAAAATTGGTTGGCGACAAAATGGAGATGAATGCGATGATGGTATTCACCGCAGTAATAGTGGGAGGTATGGTATGGGGGTTCTCGGGGATGGTGTTGTTTATTCCAATGGTTGGCATTTTGCAAGCGCTTGTAAATAGCCATCCCGATTGGAAAGGATATGCGATTCTTTTTGAAGAACCAAACAAAAGTGAAGACTAACTGGGACCGTAGGTGCCGGGCTTTTTAAAAGTAACAATTATTCTGGGGGTGGTAAAGATGCTAATGCTGCAAATTAGCAACTGAGTTCACAAAAAAAAGAGATAGCTACTAGGAAATTGACTCAGGCTGTTCGGCCAAAAAACCCTCGACCACCTTTTTGTCTCTTAGTTGGGCAATCCCTAAAATACCGAAAACCAAGGGACTTATTGCTAGGATAATACTTACCAGACTCGCAATAATTTTGCTTCCCTCATGAGGATTTGTCGCGGACATAAAGACTGAGAAATCCCAGAGCCAATGAATAGCAATTGCTAAAACAATACTTTTAGTCCTCACCCGAATGGCTAGAAAAATAAATCCAGAGAAAGTTGCCAGAATGGCTTGCACAAACGATTCTAAAAATAATCCGGTAATGAAGCCATTCAAGACATGAACGATTCCAAACATCAATGAAAGAATAATGGCGGCTCTCCAAAATTTATAAATCCTCACTAGGCTGCTCAACAAGACTCCCCTGAACTAAGTCATAAAACCAAAAAAAATGTAGCAACATTTGAAGACCTCATTAGCTTTTGTACCTGCTATGGAGCAACGTACAATCCGAGCAAAGCGGCATTAAAACTGCCAGCTTTGAATAGCAACACTGACTGCCGAGCCAAAATATCTCCCCAACGATCATGAATTGAAAGTTGCAACGCTTAATACAGTACTGACAGACCTGAGAACAAAGCACACAGCCGTAATTTCTGCGACCACAGCGTTAAGTAACGCCCGTATCTCGAGAGACAAAACCCCTTTACGGTGAAACGACAGGCCTTTTAGACGTAGCGCAGGACTTAAAGCAATATGTAAAATCGCTTTTTGGCGCATCTAGCCCCCAATACAAGCAAGTGAGCGTACTAAAGTTCACAAGATCGACCGCTGAGTAAGAAGTAAGCATCCTGATTTATAAAGTAGGCAGAATGATTTAGAAATCTGATGGGCGCACACACTGTGCTTATGCAATAGCGGGGTGACGTGTTGACATTACCTTTTGTTTTCCTAATTTCGTTCTGCTCGTGGGGCAGGATGCAGTTTCAAAATCCCGCTACTGTCACAAGCACAAATCGCTATGCACAATGCCACTAGACGGTTTAACCACAAACTACTAGAAACTGAAGACGCCAAAAGATGAATTTGAGCAAAGACACGAAGATTGGAGTTATTGGGCTTGGCTCAATGGGCCAACCAATAGCGGACAACATAATTAAAGCTGGTTTTCAAGTAGTTGTTTCAAGTAGAACTAAGAAAACACTTGACTACTTTAAAAACAAAGCAATCATTGCAGACTCACCGATAGACGTAATAGAGCAGGCCGACATTATACTTTTTGTCCTGCCAACAAATAAAGAAATAGAAGAGATTGTTTCAGCGGCAAACAAACGACTTAAAAATAAGACGCTACTTAATCTAAGTACCATTTCGCCAAAGAGTTCGGTTGAACTGAACAAGATTATAAAGAAGTTTAGAGGTGAATATGTTGAATGTCTTATTTCTGGTTCAAGGAAACCAGCGATAGACGGAACGCTACTATTACTTACAGCAGGTTCAACTAAAAAGCTAGACTCATTCAGTGATCTTTTTAATTCGTTTAGCAGAAAGACAGTTCATTGTGGGAAAATTCCCAATGCATCAAAAATGAAGCTGGCCAACAATTTACTGTTAATAACAATGTTTAACGGACTGATGGAAACAGTAAATTTTGCCAGACAAATCGGACTTAAGGAAAAGGAATACCTAGAGATGATTGACTCAGGCCCCATGTCTAACGCTGTATTCAAATCTAAATACCAAAAAATACTGGACAACGACTACAGCGCACAAGCCCCACTCCGACTTGTGTACAAGGACACTCGTTTGATCTGTGACTTGGCAAACGAATATGGAATTTCATTACCTCTTTTTACCAATCATAGAAAACTTTTAAAGAAAGGATTTGACAGTGGACTAGGCGACCTTGACATTATCTCGATAGTAAAGGAATTGAAAAATAGATAAGTGAATGCGGC
Organism: Chryseotalea sp. WA131a; assembly: GCA_025370075.1. Lineage (NCBI taxonomy): Bacteria > Pseudomonadati > Bacteroidota > Cytophagia > Cytophagales > Chryseotaleaceae > Chryseotalea > Chryseotalea sp. WA131a. Next base: position 1,617,517 of record CP073016.1, read on the forward strand.
ACACGTGTATTACAAAACATTCCTTTAACGGTGCAGTGAGGTGTAGTCAGAAGTTTATATCCTCGTTCAACGCCTGCCGGCAGGTTTGGTGTCGAGGTCCCACCTGCAAGAAACTTCGTCTGGGCAAACAGGACACAGCTTCGGAAGCGTATCACTGAGGATTGTGAGCCACGTCAAGATGCAAATTGAAAGTAAAAGTGAAAAAGAGGCTTCCCGAAACCGAGAAGTCTCCTATAATCAGAGATCAATCTTTACCCCAAACTTCTTTCTGCTTATTTCTTAAATTTCATTTATCGAGCAATACGGTATCTCGCTCTTGCTTGATCTTATCGTGATCGGAAGTTATCATGCGACATTGATCACCGATCATTTTCTTCTGAATGATGGTTAAAACATTGGTACGTTCAATAATTGCCGTATTATAAATATTGGTGGCCACATCTTCTCCATACTCACACGAATCGAGAATGGCATTTCTGTCTTTGCCTGTTAGCGTCAATTTTAAATCCATCCACAACCTAAAAACTTTTCCTGTATTTCTAGTGCCTTGAATGGGTGTTCCGCCTAACCTGTTTACTTCTTGGACCAGTTCGGCTTTGCACTTTTGGCTGGTTCGGCCTAATCTAGAAAAAAGAGATCGTAAGTCTTCTTCGTTTGTTTGTCTAAAAGCTGTTCTGTATCCCTCAATTCTATCGTTATTAATTTCAATCAGTGTATTCAACACCGCAATGGATTTTTCATTTTGCATACCTGGATAGTTTAATTGGTTGGATTGTTTCTGGTCATGAATTAAAAGCGTGTTCGATCCTTTTTATCACTTTCGTCTTCTTCCTCATATGTTTTTTCAATTTCACGCTCTCGCTCCTCTTCTTCAAGTTGTTTGGTTTCTGCCAGTTGTTCCTCATCACTCAACGGTTCGATTTCTTCTTCACTCTCCTCCCCTTGTATATTTTGAAACGCTTGGAAATTGGGATTGCCTCTGGTGAATTGTATTTTGGTAGGGGTTGGATTTTTTTTATTTGATTCCATAAGGCAAATGTTAACTGCGTACGAATCTTACAAGTAAGAACCATACCATGAATCAGAACAAGAAATCTAAATCATTTTCAGGCAGTTGGAGCAAACGGGTGTAGAGGTAAATTCCCACTAGGGTAAAATCTTCTACCACCGATCGTATCTTACTTTGTTGCTTCCATTTTTGATGGGACAGAAATAACAGGGGCATGATCTTTTTTACCCGTCCGCAATACAATTGATCGCAATCCCCCGCGAATGGAATTCCACCAAATGTTGAAAATAAATCGCCTCCGGTCGCACAAGATGTTAATCTCTCCTATCCTTTTGGCAGATGACATGGATTTGTTTCGATTATCTTTTACGATTGCATTTAGTAGCAATGTCCGTAGGCCATTTTTAGAATGATGGTCTTTTCCTAAGCTGACTAAATGCAAATCACGATAATCCAATTCCAACGAACCCTTGGATATTAAATCGTTATAATAAAAATTAAAGGTAAGCTCGTTTAAGTAGCCGGTCTCGATGCGAATATTAGCTTGAGGCGCCAATGCCGGGTTCAGCTTTGCAAACGACATTTTTCTTACTGAACCGTATGCATTGTACATTTCCTTGCCATCGAGTGGTAGAGTAAACCAAGCGTTGATGGTGCCTTCTCCCATCAACTTACCCGTTGCATGAAGCAATGCATGTTTTTGGTTTTCTTCATGAACTACATTGTTCCACCCAGTCAGCGAAGCATTGATATCCTCAAATGTAATCAGGCTACTAGTATTCCCCTTCTCTGGAACTTCTTCCACCACCACACGCGAGTGGTTAATCAATACCGAATCAATGTTCACCTTCCAAGGGAATTTTAAAAATGTTTCCATGGGCAATCGCACAACTTGCTCGTCAAGGTCTGCTACACGCTTATCGCGAAAGGCAACCACCTCAAACGAATCGATACGAACTCTTGAAGCCTTAAAAGAGCTATCGAGCAGCTCTGAGAATTGCAATCCCTCCACTGCTATTGTAGAAACCAACAGTGTAACCCGATCGGTCTGTTTTCCCAATCGGTGTGCAAACTCGTATTTGCCGTAATTCGGAACTAATTCAATCGAATCAATTCTTACATATTGTTCTTGGGTGTCGCAAAAAAAACGAGCAACTTTCCCGCTGTACATCCCTTGACGATCTTGAATAGCAACATGTAGAAGTGTCATCTTCACTTCGGCCGCTTTGGGAAGCAACAACTGAAAGGAATCAATGGGAAGAAAGAAATCAGTTATTTGTGCATTAACATTGGCGGTCACAAAGGTGGTGGCGTCTGTTTTTACCTCCACTTCAATCGCAATCAGCGAAAGTTGCTTGATTTGAATAGATGGGTAACTAACCGTACTATCTTTTTTCAAATGCTTACTTGACATCGTTTTATCATAACGAACCGTACCACCTTCAATAGCTACAATATCCACTTCCAGTCTACGCTGAATCACAAGTTCAAAAAGATGAACCCCCTCAACGGAAGCCGTGTGAAATCCGATAGAATATCGACTCATGCCAGTACTATCAGGTACTGCGATTAGTTTTAAATCAGTGATATGGATGGAGCGTTTTAGCAAGCTCACGTCAATCAAGGTCGAAGCTCCTCCCCTAGCATTGATTTCATGCTGTATTTTTTGTTCGATATAACTCGATAGCAAAGAGCCACTCAAAAGCAAAAGAAGTACGCTGCTGAGCAGAATCAATGCCCACCGTATTTTCGTAGCTCTACTAGTTTTAGAAATCATATCTAACCATTAGATGGATTTCTCTCAGACAGCTTTTTCACCCCTTATCACGCGAACCAAAATCGCTATGATTGCAAAAACTAGAAGAATATGAATGAGATAGCCTACGCTGTAGACAAAGAAACCCAGAAGCCAAAAAATGATAAGCACCACCGCAATGATGTAATAATAGATTTCCCATAATTGTTGTCTTAGAACTTCACTGATGTAAAATTTATGCCAGACAAGCGTAGGGTTATATTGGCCGCCTCGACCAATTTCAATTTCACTACTGTAGGCAATTTGCCCCGCAAACGTGTATAAATATCCACACTCTTCTCCACTGAGGAGGCGCAAGGGTTTATTTGCAAATGGCATGATTTTGCTACTCGAGAATCAAAAAAGAAAAACTATGAAAGACATCTTTCTTTTCGCTTCTGTACTTATAATAGGCTATATTTGTTTCATTGGTGTAATAGTAGGGCTTTTCAAACTATTCTTCCCTTTCTTTACCAAAGAAGAGTTCTTTACAAAAGAAGAGTTAGGGCACTGAAATTATTTCTCTAGCCTTAAAAAATAACTTGACCATACGGTGTGTTCCGGTTAATAGTGGTTTCTGATATTTTGGATTTCTTGTTGTTGCCATTTATTTAATTTTCTCCTATCAGCATGCAGCATATTTTAGTGGTGGATGACGACAAAGACATTTGTCTGGTGTTGTCAAATTTTTTGGTGAAAAGCAATTACACTGTTTCGTGCGCCTATACCGGAGCAGAAGGCATTCATCTGATGCGCATGAATGCGTTTGATCTTATACTCTGTGACTTTAAGCTGCCCGATCTTACGGGCATTGAATTATTGCAAAAAATCAAGGTGCTGGATTCAAACGTAGCCGTTATCATTATTACGGGTTATGCAGATGTGAAAACTGCGGTAGAAACGTTTCGCTATGGTGCCAATGACTACATCACCAAACCGTTGTATCCCGATGAACTACTGGCCAGCATACAAGAAACCATTTCTAAAAATGAACTAAAACATCAACTACAACAAACTTCGCTTAATCAAGTTTCAGAAAGTAAAAAGTCTTCTAGTGACGCTACTGTCACCAATCAATTCATAGTGGGCAAAAGCGTGCAATCCAAAGCAGTACAAAAGCATGTTGAATTGATAGCACCATCTGATATGTCAGTGATTATAACTGGTGAAACAGGTACCGGAAAAGAATTTGTGGCGCAATCTATTCATCGCCTTAGTAAGCGATCAAGTTTTACTTTTTTGGCAATTGATTGCGGGGCCCTTCCAAAAGAGCTTGCCGGAAGCGAATTATTCGGCCACTTGAAGGGTTCGTTTACCGGAGCAATAGCTGACAAACCAGGCAGTTTGGAAATGGCCAATGGAGGAACTATCTTTTTAGATGAGATCGGCAATTTATCATACGAGAATCAAGTAAAGTTACTTCGCGTTATACAAGAACGAAAAATAAAACGCATTGGAGCAAACAAAGATACTGCAATTGACGTGCGCATCATTGCTGCCACAAACGAAAATCTTACCCAATCTGTAAAAGAGGGAAGTTTTCGAGAAGATCTGTATCACCGTTTAAACGAGTTCAAGATTCAATTGAGCCCTTTGCGTGAGCGCCAAGATGATATTTTGTTTTATGCTGATTTCTTTTTACAGAAAGCCAATCACTCACTTGCCAAAAAAATTGTTGGTTTTTCCGAACCAGTAAAGGATTTTCTCTCACACTACTATTGGCACGGAAATTTGCGCGAATTGAATAATGTAATTAGGCGAGCCGTATTGTTAACGAGTGGGGAAATGATAGAGCGGGAAAGCCTACCACCTGAAATCGTGCTCGAAAATGCTGCCAATGGACATGCTGAGTTGTCACAAGATAATGTGGGACTATTGAAATCCATAGCATGGACGGCCGAGCGGCAAGCGATATTAAACATGTTAGAGAAAGTAAACTACAATAAATCCAAAGCATCCGAGCTTTTAAATATCGACCGCAAAACCTTGTACAATAAACTAAAGCTTTATAATATCTCTGATTAATAAAACAACCACAAAAAGGGATCACATTCAAAAGTTGGGGAGTAAAGGCACTAACAAGCTTTTATAAAAATGGGTTGATATTGAAATGTGGATAACTCCACAGATTGGTTTTTGGCTCTTTCAAAGGTTTGACTGTGTGGAAGTTACCTACATTCCAACATCACTATTATTACAATTGGATTTTTAAATGTTTAGATATGGTTTGATAAGACTTACTCCCCAACTTTTAATGCTGACCCACAAAAAGTTATCACATTTTTGGGATAACCATTTCACCGCACATCCACCTAGCCTGTAAACTACTTTTATCTTGATACTAAATTGAAGGCCACAAATACTTGCGCATAAGAATTGTTGGCTGAGTCAAACCACTATTTTTCAGAACTGACAGTAGAACCAGAAATTAAAATGAAAAACACGATAATTAAAGTGCTATTGGTTGAAGACGATGAAGACGATGTTTTTTTAGCAAAAACGTATTTGTCTGAAGTTCGGAATTTCGATTTTGAGGTGTCCTCCGAATCTGATCTTGCACGCGCTAGGCATATCATGCTTACAGCTACGCATGATGTAAATCTTATCGATTATCGCTTGGGTAGCGAAAACGGTTTAGACCTTATTCGATTCATTCAAAGCAAAGGGATTCTTACCCCCTGTATTTTATTAACAGGGCAAGGCGATTTAAAAGTAGATATTGATGCAAGCAGCTACGGAGCAGCAGACTATTTGGTGAAAAGTGAAATCAATGCATCCACTTTAGAAAGAAGCATTCGCTATGCGTTAAGCAATGCCAGAACCATTAAAACACTGGATGAAAAAGAAAAGAAATACCGTTCACTTTTTGAGCGATCTGTAGATGCGATTTTTCTTGCCAATCACAAATTAGAACTAAAGGATTTGAATGACTCCTTTCTAAATTTCTTTGGCTACACAAAAGAGGAAGGCAAAAACTTAACCATCAAATCCATTTTTTTACAGCCTGAGGATTTTCTTTCTTTTAAGGAATCGTTAGAGAATACCCAACAAGTAAAGGATTTTGAAGTTGTGCTTCTTACCAAGTCAGGGGACCCCAAAACCTGCTTATTGAATTGCATCTTTATTCCTGATCAACCTGCAGAGCTCTGTTGCTACCAGGGCATCATCCATGATCTTACCATCCGCAAGCAAGCAGAATACGATATGCTGATCGCTGAACGACTTTCGGTTACAGGAAAAATAGCCAGAACCATCGCGCACGAAGTCCGTAACCCACTTACCAATTTGAATCTAGCACTCGATCAACTACGCGATGAATTGCCAACTACCAACCCTGCCATCAAGTTATATGGAGACATCATTGAGCGAAATTCTTTACGAATCGAGAAATTGGTAGACGAAATGCTTACATCTTCAAAACCGGAAAAACTTCACCTTGAATTAGTGAATCCGCGTGAAATAGTAGAAGGGGTGATTGCGCTTGCTGCCGATCGTATAAAATTGAACCAAGTAAAATTACACGTAAATCATCAGCCAGAGTTGCCCAGAATTTTGATTGACCCAAACAAAATCCAAATAGCCTTATTGAATATCATAACAAATGCCATTGAATCCATGCCTTTAGAAAATGGAATATTAAACATTCGAACGTCACTAGTGGATAAAATCATTACAATCGAAATAAAGGATAATGGCAAGGGCATTCCTGCCGCCAATATTTCCAAATTATTTGACCCTTTTTTTACTGAAAAACACGGGGGCATGGGGTTAGGCCTAACCACCACTAAAAATATTCTGGTCAGTCACAGTGCGCAGATAGATGTGAAAAGCGAGCTTACCAAAGGAACTTCTTTTTACATACGCTTTAAATTGGCAGAATAGCATTTCACTCGAAGCGGTTTTCTTTTATGATGACTTTTCTATCCAACGCTGTGTATTTTCTCCACATGTGCCCAACCAAAAAATGGGTTGTAGGTTGTAAACACAATACTTAGCGGATGGCATGCTCTTGGAGTGCTCTAGGTCATAACCTAAAAAATACGATTATGAATTCTAAAAATTTAATTGGCGGACTATTGGCCGGAGCGGCTGTTGGGGTGGCTATCGGCATGCTGTTGGCGCCAGCCAGTGGTAAAGAAACAAAGGCTAAGTTGATGAAAGGATCTAACAAATTTGCTGATGGCATAAAAGATACTGTGGATGAATCAGTGGAGTCACTAAAAAAGCAATTTAATAGTGTGGTAGATGGTATTGCCAAAACAGGAAAAGAGAACATCCATGCAACACGCGATGGGATGAAGGTTTAATTGTATACTCCTCTCTCATTTCCGCACTTTCTACTTTTCTCTCAACTTGATGGGCTTTATTTTAGCAGCAGTTAAAATGAAAATTGAGCGTTTATCTGACAAAGTAGAGGTAAGGTTTAGGTAATAAATTTCTTGAATTAAGATAATTAATAGGGCTTCGCCAAGCTACTTTCGCCAAGTATTCTTGCCCATGCCACTAACTACGAATCATTCCACCAATAGCATCGTAAGCCAAGCAACAGGGGTCGTTATTTTTTCGCTGGACCAAGACTTTCGATATACTTCTTTCAGCCCTCAGCATCAGCGCATCATGAAAAAAATCTGGGATGCAGACATCAAGATAGGCGAAAGCATGCTGGAATTTTTGAGTGAGCCCGACCGTACAAAAGCGAAAGTCAATTTTAACAAAGCCTTGAAGGGGGAGTCATTTTCAAAGGTTGAAGAATATGGAGACTCACTTCTTAGTCGCTCCTTTTGGGAGGATCACTACAGCCCTATTTCAGATGAAAATGGAAAAATAGTGGGTGTACTAGTTTTGGTTTTGGATGTTTCAGATCGCCAAGAATTTGCTAAAGCCCTACAAGAAAGCAATGATAGATTGGCTTTATCAGTTAAAGCCGCCAACATCGGGATATGGGAATGGAACATGATTACCAACGAGATTGTTTGGTCAGATGAAATTTTGGCCATTTACAATTTAGACGACTCTTTCAAAAACTTAACTTTTGAAAAGTCTTTGAAGTTTGTTCACTCAGAGGATGTTGAAATACTAAAAAACGATATCGAAAGAGCAATCGTTTCCAAAACTCAATACATTACTCATCATCGAGTCATCCCTCCAGATGGAATACCGCGCTGGATCTACGGAACCGGAAAGATTTTACTGGATAACCATCAGCCAGTTAAAATGATCGGAACAGTAATTGACATTACTGATCGAAAAAAACTAGAAATGGAAAAAAGTGAGTCAGTCTCTTTGCTGCAAGCCGCTATTGAATCTACAGCCGATGGAATTTTGGTAGTAAGTAACGATGGGAAGATAAGTGCTTTCAACAAAAAGTTCTTGTCCATTTTTGGGATGACCGAAGAGGAAGCAAAAAATCAACCCGATGAGGTATTGGTGCAAAAGGCTTTAAGCAAAATTTTAGAACCCGAAAAGTTTCAAGCCAAAGTAAAGGAGTTGTATGCCAATTCTATTTTAGAGAGCAACGTAACCATCCATTTGAAAGACGGCACTATTCTACATCGGTTTTCAACACCTCAAATTTTGGGCGATCAGGTGGTGGGGAGAGTTTGGAGTTTTCGCAATGTAACTGAACAAAAGAAAGCAGAATTAAATCTTTCAAAAAGTGAGGAGTTGTACCGAACCATCACCGACAACATGATTGACATGGTGAGTCAAGTGGATAGTGAAGGAAATTTTGTTTTTTTGAGCCCCTCTCATTTTACTGTATTGGGGCACAAACCAGAAAGCCTCATTGGCATATCGATGTTCCATCTTGTTCATCCAGATGATTTACCGGTCATCCGGGAGAAGTTCAAGCAATCATCTGCTAATAAGATTACAGAAAGAGCAGAATTCAGATATCGAAAAGCCAGTGGAGAATATGTTTGGCTATCGGCCAACGGAAACATCATTATAAATGAACATGGAGACATTGAAAAAATGATTATCTCTAGCAGAGACATTACACACCGCAAGGAAAATGAGCAAGCATTGCACCACCGAGACCAGATGCTGTCAGCCCTTGCAGAGGCAACGGGTCATTTAGCCATTGAAACCGACACGTGGATTGGATTAAAAAAAGCCATCGAAATATTAGGGCAAAAGACCGAAGCCGACCGCGTTTATATTTTTCAAAATAGCACAAAGACAGACGGTGTCTATTGCAGCCTAAAAGCGGAATGGAATTCAGGTGTAGCAGAACCCCAAATCCTAAATCCGAACTTACAAGATTTCCCCTATGCCGCTGCTCCTTCCCTCTATAAAAAGCTAAGCGAAAAAAAATCGTTTATAAAGCATGTTCGCCATGTTGAAGACGAAGAATTTAGAAGTGCCTTACTCGAATACAAAGTAAAATCGCTCATTATTACGCCCATCCAAGTACAAAATAAGTTTTGGGGGTTTATAGGAATTGATGAATGCAAAGAAGAACGCGAAATCACGCAAGCAGAATTCTCCATATTGAATTCTTTTGCCCTGACCGTTGGCGCCTCCATAGAGCGAAAGCAAATTGAGATTGAGAACAAAGATTGGCAGACTCGTTACGAATTGGTCAGCAAAGCATCCGGCCAAATTGTGTACGATTATTATATCCCATCCGGTCAAATTATTTGGAGTGAGAATATTTTAAATGAGGTAGGATATTCCCAAGCAGAAGTCGAGACGATTGAAAGTTGGGGTGAATTGATCCATCCAGAGGATAGAAAAGAGGCATTTAGTTTATTGGAAAAGGCAAATGCTGAAAAAACCGAATACGACATTACCTATCGGTTTCTAACAAAAGAGAAAGGTTATGTTTACATGTGGGACCGTGGTTTTTTTATGTTCAACAATCAAAATAAGGCTTATCGTATGCTAGGAGTAATGCAGAACGTGACCAACGAAAAATTGGCAGAACAGGAATTGAAGGATAGTGAGCAACGATATAGAACCCTACAAGAAGCTTCCTTTGGAGGAATTGCCTTGCACAAGATGGGTAAGATTATCGATGTCAACAAAGGCCTTGCAAACATGACGGGCTATGAAGTGAATGAACTCATTGGCATGAACGGGTTGAATTTGATAGCCGAAGAGTTTCGTGCGCAAGTGATAGAGCACATTAAAAACGGATATTCGCTGCCCTACGATGTGATTGGGGTGAAAAAAGATGGCAGTCGCTACAACATAGAGATACACGGCAAGAATGTGCCCTACAAAGGAGAAACCTTGCGGGTAACTGAGTTTCGCGACATTACCGAACGGAAGGAATCTGAATCGAAAATCATTGAACAAAATACGCGCCTTTCAATCATTGCTGAAGACCTGAAAAAAAAGAATGATCAGTTAGAGGAGTTCACTCAAATTGTATCGCACAACCTTCGATCGCCCGCAAGCAATATTTTGGCTTTATTAGACTTATACGAAAAAAGCAGCGACCCCGAGGAAAAGACATATCTGTTCAAAATGCTGCGCGAATCAGGAAATAAAATCCTTGGCAATCTTACAGAGCTAAATGAAGTATTGAAAATCAGGCAAAACCAGGATATCGAGAAACAAGTTTTGTCTTTTGCCGAAACACTGCGAGGCATTAAAAATCAATTGAGTGCACGCATAGCCGAAACAAAGGCTGTTATTACCTCCGATTTCAAAAACGCCCCTGAAATTGTTTATCCAAACATTTACCTGGAAAGCATTTTAATGAATTTGATCACCAATGCATTGAAATACCAACACCCCGAAAGAACCCCTCAAATTCATGTATCCACCCAAAATCTGGATGGCGCCATTGTGATGAAGGTAAGAGATAATGGTTTGGGTTTGGACCTGAAAAAGTATGGGAATCATATTTTTAAGCTTAGAAAAACCTTTCACAAACATCCGGAAAGTCGCGGAATAGGCCTTTTTATGATAAAAAACCAAATAGTTGCCATGGGTGGCGAGATAAGCATAGAAAGCGAGTTGAACATTGGAACTACTTTTACTGTTTTATTAAACAAAACCCAATAACCTATGGCAATTGTTGCATTAGTTGATGACGATAACATCTTCAAGTTCACAGCATCTCGGCTGATTCAGTCTGCAAAGTTGGCCGGTGAGATTATTAGCTTTGAAAATGGTGGGGATGCAATTCAGTATTTGAAAGAAAATGCGGCATCTGCCGATAAGTTGCCCGACCATTTGTTTCTGGATATTAACATGCCCTTTATAGATGGCTGGATGTTTTTAGAAGACTTTGTTCAACTGAAAAATACGCTTACCAAAGAAATAAAAATTTACATGGTAAGTTCTTCCATCGATCAGCGTGACATGAACAAATCAAAAGAATACCCTGAGGTAAAAGAGTTTGTGGTAAAGCCCGTCAGCATCGAAACGTTCTCGCGCTTATTACAAATAGTATCCTAAGCTATTTTGCACACTAGCGCATAACCTTTAATTGATTTTTCAATCCGCGAAAGCTCACCAACTCTGTGCCCGCATGGCCCACAAACATTTTTGCATCCACCTTTACCGGGATTTGATTACCATCAGCAGAAATCCAAGCAGTAACTGAATTCTCTCCCCTAAACAACTGGTTGTCGGGCATAATGGGTACCAACTTGTAACAAGGGATCTTTCCCATATCTGTTTTCACCGTCTCCTTGCCATAGTAGATAATCTTAAAACTATAAGCCTTGTCCTCAAAAAAGCCAGAGACTGTGAGGGTATCTTTCACTTTATACTTGGCAAAATCGATGATCCTTAAATACATAAATCCCGCCACTACATCCCGCACTTGGTCAGGGGTAGAATAAACTTTAGGCTCACCGTATACACCTGTTTTTTTATCGGCTACTTGAACGGCTGCCTGATCTTTTTCATGGTTGTATTTGATCAATTCATTCAATCGGTAGGAACCTTCTTTTAGGTTTCGATACGATTCATGTGTTACCAACTCTGCCGTGTCAATGTAGGCACCCCAATTGTCATTTACTTTTGAAATCCAGGTGGCCATGCCCAATGTTTCCATGTAAGCATCTACCTTAAAACATGACCGCGTGTTGCGTGAATGGAAATTTTTATCAACCGAAGTGGTGCCCTTGCCTACTGTAAAGATGCCCAAGTACATTCTGTAATCAAGGCGTTCTCCGGTAGAGATGGTGGATTTTTTATTCGCAATTTTAGAAGTCTCTACTTCTTGGATAAAAGCCAGACTGATAACGACTGCTATAAGACCTAGTAACCAACGCATACTGCAAATTTAATGGTATCCATCCAGAGAATCAAAGGCTATGCCAATACATTAAGCACGAGGCAGTGGAGCATTAAGCATGAAGGGTTGGGTTATGTGGTAAAACAATGACTAGTAACCGACCTCCAACTTAGACCGAAACCCCATTCTCGCGCAAAGCATCATTTAAGGATGTCTTTTTATCAGTGCTTTCTTTTCGTGTGCCGATGATGAGCGCGCAAGGCACTTGGTATTCGCCAGCAGCAAACTTTTTGGGTATAGAGCCAGGTATAACAACTGATCGCGGGGGTACATAACTTTTATATTCGATGGCTGAGTTGCCAGTTACGTCAATGATTTTGGAACTGGCCGTAAGCACCACATTGGCACCCAGCACAGCTTCTTTGCCAACCCGAACGCCCTCCACAATAATGCAGCGCGAACCGATAAAGGCATTGTCCTCAATAATTACAGGTGCAGCTTGAACGGGCTCTAAAACCCCACCAATCCCGACACCTCCACTTAAGTGAACATTCTTTCCAATCTGCGCACAACTGCCCACCGTAGCCCACGTATCGACCATTGTTCCTTCATCAACATACGCACCTATGTTTACATAGCTTGGCATCATAATTACACCTTTACTCAAAAAAGAACCGTACCGGGCAATGGCGTGAGGCACCACGCGCACTCCCAATTTTTGATACTCTTTTTTCAAAGCGATTTTATCATGAAACTCAAATGGCCCTACCTCAATGGTCTGCATTTGTTGAATGGGGAAATACAAAATAACGGCCTTCTTTACCCATTCATTTACAACCCATTTATCGCTACTTAATTCAGCCACACGCAAGCTCCCTTTGTCCAGCTTTTCCACCACTTCGCGAATGGCATTTTGGGTGTCCGATTCCTTTAAAAGTTCGCGGTTATTCCAAGCGTTTTCTATCTGTTGTTGTAGTTGCATGAACGGGTATATTTTAAGGTCTATTTTTTAAGTTACTTTTAGGGTTGAGACAAGCCGGTTATTAAACGGGGCTGCAAGAAATGAAAAAAAGAAGAATAGTCATTGCCTCCGTATTAAAGCCAGTGAACGATACCCGCGCTTTTGAGAAAATGGCTAGCACATTGGCGGCCCATGGTGGGGAGGTTTTTTTGATCGGCCAACCCACCAAAAATAGCTATTCGGGCAACCTGCGAATTCACTTTTTACCGTTAAAAAAGTTTAATCGGTTAAGCTTCTCTCGATTGGTTGCCCCCTTAAAAATCGGTCTAAAAATATATCAAGTAAAACCTGAGCTATTGATAGTTAATACCCATGAATTATTGATAGTTGCGGTGCTAAACAGAATATTCTTTGGCACTCCTATTATCTACGACATTCAAGAAAATTACTGGCGAAATATTCTATTAACAAATTCTTTTCCGCATCTCTTACGACCACTTTTGGCAGGATGGGTGAGGCTAAAAGAGAAGCTAACTTCTCCCCTCTTTCACCATTTTATTTTCGCAGAAAAAAGTTACGAAAAAGAAATCGGTTTCGTCTACTCAAAATATACAGTGATTGAGAACAAGGTTCTTCTTCCACCACGCTTTACCCGATTACCCGACCCAGAAAAAAAAGTACTTCTTTTTAGTGGCACTTTGGCCGAAAGCACGGGTGTTTTTAGGGCCATCGAATTTGCCAAAAAACTACACGCGATTGACCCCAAAATAGAGCTACTCCTTATTGGATTTTGTGCCGTCAAAAATACCTTGGAGGAAATTAAATCTGCTGTTCAAAATCATCCTTTTATTACCCTGAGGGGCGGCAATGAATTGGTTCCACATCCAGAAATTTTGGATGCAATTTCGGCAGCAAACTTTGGGATAGTTTCCTACCCACTATCGCCACACATTGCCGATAAAATCCCAACCAAACTTTATGAATACCTGGGGTGTGGATTGCCAATTCTATTGCAGAACCACAAGCCTTGGATGGACTTTTGCCAGCCCTTTGGCGGTGCTTTGTCCTTTGACTTTGCAGCCTATGAGCCTGCCGAAATCGTCACCCAATTAAAGAGCCAACGCTTTAACTCAGTTGACTCAAGCGCATCATTTCAACTCACTTGGCAATCGGAAGAGACAAAATTTTTGGAAGCCATTGATCAACCGATCCAAATATGAATCTCCATATGTTGTTGAAAATATTTTTTAGGCTTACCTAAAAAATGTACTTTTGTCAGATGATTAGCCTAACGGAAGAAAACTACCTCAAATCCATTTACCACCTTTCAAAGGCTGGCGGACAATCGGTGACCACCAACGAATTGGCGGAAGTTATGAATACCAAAGCCGCCTCGGTTACGGACATGATTAAGAAGCTTTCGAACAAAGATTTTATCTCATACGAAAAGTATTATGGTGTCAACATCACCGCCAAGGGCAAAACGGTAGCATTATCGGTCATCCGCAAGCATCGACTATGGGAAACGTTTTTGGTTCAAAAGCTGGATTTCTCATGGGATGAAGTACACGAAGTGGCCGAGCAGTTGGAACATATCCAATCGAAGCGTTTGATTGAAAAGTTGGATGAATTCCTGGGCTTCCCTAAAGTAGACCCCCACGGTGACCCTATTCCTGACAACAACGGAAAAATTAAGGCCACTCAGCAAATGGCGTTGAGCGTTGCCAAAGTGGGTAGTGAATCCATCATCGTGGCTGTGAAGGATTCGGATTCGCAGTTGTTAAAGTACTTAGACAAAATCGGGGCACACCCAGGCAAAAAAGTAAAAGTGGTGGAGCGGCAAGAGTACGATGGCTCAATGGAAGTGAGCATTGGACATCAGCGATATTTTCTTTCAAAGGAGGTATCGGAAAATATTTTGGTGAATGCTTGATTGGGGAGTTTGGGGATTAGAACTTGAGACTTAGACGTTGGATTATAAAAGCAAAAATATAGAAAACAGGTTTGTTAAGTTAGGTTAGCAGTCTAGCTTGAAGCTGGTGGCACGCAGCCCGAAACTTAAGATTCAAATAAGTATGAATGAAGCGACCTTACAACGAAAGTCATTAAGCGAAGTGAATGCCTCGGTGGATGCTACCAACCGAAAGGGCTGGCGCAAGCTATTGGCATTTTTGGGACCCGCGTATTTAGTGAGCGTTGGCTACATGGATCCGGGCAATTGGGCAACTGACATTGCTGGTGGTAGTAAGTTTGGCTACGCATTGCTTTGGGTTTTGTTAATGAGCAACATGATGGCTTTGTTGCTGCAAAGTTTGAGTGCGCGCTTAGGTGTAGTTCGGCAACTGGATTTAGCCCAGGCATCGCGAAGTTCGTATCACCCCGTAGTCAATTTTTGTTTGTGGATTTTAGCAGAGATAGCGATAGCAGCCTGCGACTTGGCAGAGGTGCTAGGGATGGCAATTGGTTTACAATTGCTCTTTGGATTGCCCTTGATTTGGGGCGTTACGCTTACGGTGCTGGATACCCTCCTGCTCTTGGTTTTGCAAAGTTACGGCATGCGCAAGATTGAAGCCTTCATTATAGCGCTGGTGGCCATTATTGGTGTTTCATTTTTGATGGAAATGATCTGGGCAAAACCAGCTGTGGGTGAATTAATGAAGGGTTTCATTCCATCGCTACCGTCAGACGAGGCCTTGTATATCGCCATCGGTATCATTGGTGCAACCGTCATGCCGCACAATCTTTACTTGCATTCTTCACTGGTGCAAACAAGAAGAATCGACACTTCCGAAAAAGGAATATGGTCTGCCATCAAATACAACTTTATTGATTCTGCTATTGCGCTAAACGCTGCATTCTTCGTTAACTCTGCCATCTTGATTTTGGCCGCCTCCACTTTTTTTAGAGCAGGAATGTTCGAAGTATCTGACATTCAAGACTCATACAAATTTTTGGCTCCGCTTGCCGGCACCAAATGGGCATCCATATTATTTGGTGTAGCATTGGTGGCCGCAGGACAAAGTTCTACTATAACAGGCACACTGGCCGGGCAAATTGTAATGGAAGGGTATTTGAATTTGCGCATTGCTCCTTGGCTCCGCAGACTCATTACACGATTGATTGCGATTATACCAGCCTACATTGTGATACTACTTTACGGAGAAAACAAAACAGGTGAACTGTTGGTGTTCAGTCAGGTGGTTTTGAGTTTGCAACTGGGTTTTGCTGTGATACCGCTTATCCATTTCACCAGTGATAAAGTTAAGATGGGTGTATTTGTTATCAAGCCCTGGGTAAGAATTGCGGCATGGGTAATTGCGTTCATCATTGTGTCGCTAAATGTAAAACTGGTCTATCAGGAGGTACAAAATTGGTTACAAAACGCTGGGGAATACGCGTGGTTGATTTATCTGTTGGTCATTCCACTTTGTTTGGCAACGGGTGGGTTGCTTTTATACATCACGTTCAAACCTTTGTTGGACAGACGAAGGCAAGAGCGAAATGCAAAGTTGCCGCACGGCACAGGAAGCGAGCTGCTGGATTTGGATAAACCAATTTATCAAAAAATTACTATCTCCATCGATTTTAGCAGTATCGATAACTTGGCCATTAGAAGTGCCTTGTCGCAAGGCGGAAAGTATGCCACTTATCAATTGGTACACGTGGTGGAAACGGCCGGGGCGCTTTGGTATGGTAGCGAAATTGCCGACCGAGAATCCGGAGAAGATAAACTTGCCTTGCAAAAGTATGTTGACCAGTTGGTGGCACAAGGATACCGCGTGGAAATGGAGATTGGATTTGGCAATCCACGAAAAGTGATTCCTGAAATCGTTGATAAATTCAAATCAGATTTACTGGTGATGGGTGCGCACGGACACAAGTGGGCAAAAGATTTGGTGTTTGGTGCCACCGTAGATACCGTGCGGCATCGAGTGAATATTCCCGTATTGATTGTGAGGGAGACATTGGGAGATTAGGCATTAAATGTGAGGATTAGGAATCTTGAAATCACTGATTGAAATCAACAAATCTTAAATCAAAAATCTTGAATCAGTTTGAAGATACCATTGTTGCCTTAGCAACACCACAAGGCATCAGTGCCATTGCCGTTGTCCGCCTGTCGGGCAATCAGTCGATTGAGCTCACAAACAAAATTTTTAAAGGAAAAGATTTAACGAAACAACCTACACACACCCTTCACTTTGGCGTAATCATGGATGGCGAACGTCCAATTGATGAAGTATTGGTTTCTGTTTTTAGGGAACCAACTTCTTTCACGCAAGAAAACTCCATCGAAATTTCATGCCATGGGTCGCCCACCATTGTAAAAGAGATTATTAAATTACTGTTAAAGCATGGGGCGCGATTGGCTGAACCAGGTGAATATACCAAGCGCGCTTTTTTGAATGGTCGGTTTGATTTGGCCCAAGCCGAAGCCGTGGCCGATTTAATCCATGCCGAAACCGACAATGCAAGGCAAGCGGCACTCAACCAAATGAGAGGAGGGTTCTCAAATGAAATTCAACATTTGCGTGAGGAACTGATTCATTTTGCTTCCTTGATTGAATTGGAATTGGATTTTGGCGAAGAGGATGTGGAGTTTGCCAAGCGCGATGACTTAAAAAAATTAATTTATCAGATTCAATCGTACTTACGGCCATTGATTCTTTCGTTTGACCAAGGCAATGTGATAAAGAACGGAGTGCCCGTGGTGATTGCAGGTAAACCCAATGCAGGCAAATCTACTTTGTTGAATGCATTGTTGAACGAAGAAAAGGCAATTGTCTCAGAAATTGCTGGCACCACCCGCGATGTGATTGAAGATGAAATGGTGTTGGGCGGAATCACCTTTCGCTTTATGGACACGGCTGGCTTGCGCGAAACCACCGATACCATTGAAGCCATTGGTGTGCAGCGTACCCACCAATCGATGAAGAAAGCTTCTTTGATTCTGTATATGTTCGATTTAACAAAAACGAATCCGGAAGAAATCAAAAACGAGGAAGAAGCAATTAAAAAATTGGGTATCCCCTACTTGAAAATTGGTAACAAGATTGACCAAGCACCAGAAGCTTTAGTACGCGAACTAGAAAGTGATTTTCTTTTGATTTCGGCAACCACCAAAACCAATATCGGTTTGTTGAAAGATAAAATCCTCTTGCTCTTCAAGGTGAATGAGGTGAAGCAAGGCGATGTGGTAGTCACCAACCTTAGACATTACCAAAATCTTCTGCAGACAAACGAATCGCTCGAGCGTGTTTTGCAAGGCATGGACACCGAAACCACAGGCGATTTACTAGCAATGGACATCCGCCAAGCGCTGCACTACTTAGGTGAAATAACCGGCAGCATCACCTCCGATGATTTATTAGCAAACATTTTTTCTAAGTTTTGTATCGGAAAGTAATACAAGAAAATACTATATTTTATCGCTTCTCTCCCAATTTCCTTTCGGCTGTTGGTCTGAGTAATATTGAAATGCGTGTGACCACAAATGGCGTTACCTTTCAACTTGATCAAACTGAAGGTGGATTTCGCTCCCAGATTTCTATTCCAGTAAAAACATTTTTACAAAAAGTACTGAACTAAATGCAACACATCATCAACCAATGATGAAACACCATTGCACAAATGATTGAGAATGGCGCGCACTCAAATCTGTGAAAGATTCCGATCCAGATGAGTGTATGAAGCCATACCATCTGTGTTTCAGTGAACTAACTACCGGAAGCGCTTGGTGGTGGATGGTACAATTAGTTGGTTAATGAATCTAAAAAATACAAGGAAAATACAGGTTGCAAGAACTTTTGAAATCGTTTACATTGCTAAAAATTTAACTCAAATTATATGCGATTATCACTTGCTCTCTTGTTGATGGTGGCGATGCTAACGCCAGCGTTGGCTCAAAACAAAGGAAAGGCAAAGCAATCAGGTACACCGGAAAAACCCAAGATGCAGGACAAGCCTGCTTTATCTCCTCCGGTAAAAGTTACTACGGTAGAGGGTATTACGGAGTACAAATTGTCTAATGGATTGCGTGTTTTGTTGTTCCCTGATCAATCAAAACAGACCATTACGGTGAATATCACTTACTTGGTTGGCTCTAAACACGAAAACTATGGAGAAACGGGCATGGCCCACTTGCTGGAACACTTAGTTTTTAAAGGCACGCCCAAGCACCCTAATATTCCTCAGGAACTCACCGAACATGGATGTCGTCCTAATGGTACAACTTTTTTGGACCGAACCAACTATTATGAAACATTTGCTGCCACAGAAGAAAACCTAAAGTGGGCGTTGGATTTGGAATCAGATCGCATGGTAAACTCTTTCATCGCCAAGAAAGACTTGGACAGCGAAATGACGGTCGTGCGGAACGAATTTGAAATGGGTGAAAACAATCCATGGCGAGTACTATGGCAACGAGTGATGTCCACTGCTTTTGAATGGCACAATTATGGAAAGTCAACGATCGGAGCGCGCTCTGATATCGAAAATGTGCCAATCGATCGGTTGCAGGCATTTTACCGCAAGCACTATCAACCAGATAATGCCGTATTGATTGTTGCAGGAAAAATTGATGAAGCCAAAACGCTAGAGATGATTAACCAAAAGTTTGGCCCAATGGCTAAGCCGGAGCGTTTATTACAAACCACCTACACCAAAGACCCCACACAAGATGGTGAACGTACCGTTTCTGTTAAGCGAGTAGGCGATGTGCAAATGGTGATGGTGGGCTATCACATTCCACCCGGTACGCATGCTGATTACCCAGCGATTGAAGTACTCAATCAAATACTTTCTACAGAACCAGGTGGCAGACTGTATAAAGCGTTGGTTGATTCTAAAAAAGCAAGCAGCATTGGCTCTATCAATTTTCAACTGCAAGACCCAGGTATTCTCCTCGCTTTCGCGGAAGTATTGAAAGAAAAGTCGTTGGACGATGCTAAAAACTCAATGCTAAAAGTGTTTGATGAATTTAGCCAAAACCTGCCTCCGAAAGAAGAAATCGAGCGCGCTAAAAATGAAATTCTAAAAAACATCGACTTGTCATTCAATTCATCTGAGCGTATTGGCTTAGAATTGAGTGAATACATAGGCATGGGCGATTGGAGAATGCTTTACATCACCCGCGATAAAATAAAGGCAGTGTCATTACTGGACATCAAACGGGTAGCTTCAAAATATCTGAAGGCTGATAATCGCACCGTTGGCACTTTCGTACCTACCGAAAAACCCGATCGCGCTGAAATTCCTGATGCACCCAATGTGCAAGAATTAGTGAAAGATTATAAGGGTACACAAACCATTGCCGAAGGTGAAGCATTTGACCCCTCTCCTGCCAATATTGAAACCCGTACTTCTAAAATGACCTTGGCCAACGGAGCGAAAGTGGCGATGCTATCGAAGAAAACACGTGGCGAATCGGTGCAAGGACGAATCACCTTGCGGCTAGGAACAGAGCAATCGCTGGCCAATAAGGGAACGATTGGAGAGTTTGCAGCCAGTATGCTGAACAAAGGCACGAGCAAACATACTCGTCAACAAATCAAAGATGAGTTTGATAGGCTAAAAGCCAACGTGCAAATTTTTGGAGGTGCTACACAGGCATCGGTGAACATTGAAACCACCCGACCAAACTTTGCAGAAGTATTGAAGCTCGTTGCCGAAGTAATGAAAGAAGCTAATTTTCCTGCTGATGAGTTTGATAAATTGAAAGAAGAAGAAATTGCGGGCATTGAATCACAACGAAGCGAACCTACAGCAAAGGCAAGCATTCGGATGCAACAGCATATGAATCCTTATCCAAAGAGCGATCCTCGCTACGTGGAGTCGTTTGATGAAAGCTTGGCCAGTATAAAAGCTTTAAAATTGGAAGAAGTAAAAAAATTTCATACTGATTTCTATGGTGCCAATAACGCCACCATGTCTTTTGTTGGTGATTTTGATGAACCCGCCATTAAATCCTTGATTGGCGAATTGTTTGGAAATTGGAAAAGTGCTCAGCCTTTCCAGCGATTGGTTAGTAAGTACACTCCGGTGGCGGCTATCAACGAAAACATTGAAACTCCCGATAAAGCGAATGCATTTTTCTTAGCTGGCCTAGGAATGGAAATGCGCGATGACAATCCCGATTACCCAGCTTTGATTTTAGGGAACTACATGCTTGGTGGTGGATTCTTAAATTCACGATTAGCGACACGCATTCGACAAAAAGAAGGATTGAGCTATGGGGTAGGATCACAATTTTTTGCCGGATCCTTGGATAATGTAGGTACCTTCAACGCATATGCCATCTATGCTCCGGAAAATGCGACTAAGTTGGAAGCCGCTTTCAAAGAAGAAATCCAAAAGGTGATCACCGATGGCTTTACTGCCGAAGAAGTGGCTGCGGCTAAATCAGGTTGGACACAAGGCCAATCGGTAACACGTGCGCAAGACAATTCGTTGGCGAACACACTTAACAATTATCAGTTTATAAACCGTGATATGAAGTGGGTGGAGAGTTATGAAAAAGCAGTAAATGCTATTACGGTAGAACAAATCAATGCGGTGATGAAAAAATACATCAAGCCCGAAATGATTTCGTATGTGAAGGCAGGCGATTTTGCAAAAACGGCTAAGAAATAGACCATACTTTTTTACCAATAAAAAAAATCCCGCCTCTTTGTGGCGGGATTTTTTTATTAACCCAAGTCTATTCGGATAAATTACTTTTTTACTACTGTTGTGGCACCTGCATTGTCAGTCACTTCAAAAGTAGAGTTACAATTACTTGATCTAAGGTGTAAATTATACCGTAGCTTCCATTGATGTTTCTGCTTTCGCTCGCCTTTTGGTGTTCTTCACTATAGTCTTTAACTTAAGGACTCTTGTTACGAATTTTTTGATAGCGACAGATGCCCCTGTGTGCAAAATTTTGTGAATTTCTCCCCATAATTTTGTTTTCATTTTTTAAAAAAGTAGGTTTCTTCCCAGGCCTGCTTTTTTTTTGATGCAGCTAACTATTAGGGGAGAAACCGATTAATTATCTCGAATCTATCAATCCAAAAAAGAACTTACCCAAGACCAAAATACCCTCAGCTTTGGCTAATTTTTTCTGAAAGTCAGAGATTGGTACGGGTGCCTCTTCATGGTCTAAATCGAGATTAGAATGAGGGAACCTATCGATATCGGACACAATCGTGCATTTAATCTCGTTTTCGAGCAAATCCTGAATGGCAGGTGTCAACCTCAGATTAAGCGATGCCTTTTTTTGTAGCCATAGATAGCTACCACTTGCCTTTTACCGTCTTATGGATTGCTCCATCTAAAAGTGGTGTAATTTATTGAGAAACTATTTGCGAATGGCAACAAAGTTTTTTTAACTTTAGATGCTAATCAAAAAAGCATAACCCAAAATAAAATAAAATAACTCCGTACTATGGCAAAGAAAGCAAAAAAGGCGGCTAAGAAAAAATCTCAACCCGCTAAAAAATCAGCTAAGAAAGCCGCTAAAAAAGTGGTGAAGAAGGCTGCTAAAAAAGCAAAAAAGGCGGTAAAGAAAACTGCTAAGAAAGCCGTGAAAAAAGTGGTGAAGAAAGCCGCCCCCAAGAAGAAACCAGCTGCTAAAAAGCCGGTGGCTCCTACACCTGCACCCTCATTGTTTACACCCGCACCCGAGCCAACCCCGTTCCCCGAAAGCCCAAGCAATGAAGGAATGGGCAGTGCTTCTGGAGTGTAATCTGTTTGGTAAGAAAACAAAAAGGCGATGGTTTTTCCATCGCCTTTTTGTTTTGGAAAGATTAAGTAAAGTTGCCATTTCTTGTTAAGCACCGCGCCAACTATGTTCAACTTCTCCTTCAAAAACATACTTCATATTTAACCGCACACAGCTTCATAACGAAAAGACGAAAGACTACCGAAACATCGTTTTGATACAAATCGTCATTGTTTCGGCTGGCCTTATCCTTTTCGAACCTGAACTTTAGGTGGCATCAACTCCAGATTACAACCAAGCCGCCTCATTCGTAACATCAGTATTTTAGAAGCCGTGTGGGGAGGGCTTTGCGGTATGCTCATTATTGGTAAATTGCTGGGCTTACCTAGACAGGAAGATTCCGAAACCAAATAAAAACACCATATGAACAACCGCAGATTACCATTTATCATTTTAGCAGTTATTGCCTTTTTTGTAGTGCTGGCACTATCATCCAGTTTGTTTTTCACCATTGAAGCTACAGAAAGAGCCATTGTCTTTTATCCTTTTGGCAAAGGCTTGGATAAAGAAGATGTCATCGGACCAGGGACGCATACCAAAATGCCTTGGAATGATGTCTATATTTATAAAGTAAACGAGACTTCATCAGATGAGAACATGGACGTATTGGACAAAAGCGGTCTGTCGATTCACGTAGATATCACCGTTAGATATTTCCCAATGCCTAACAAAATTGGGTTTATCCATGAACAGTTTACCAAAGACTATGTAAATGTGTTGGTGATACCTGAAGTGAGGAGTACAGTGCGTCAGGTAATGGGAAGATACACAGCTGAGGAAATTTACTCTACCAAAAGGGCAGAAGTAGAAACAGCCATCAAAAATGAAACAGAGAAAATTCTAAATGTGAATAATGTGAGCGCTACCGCAGTATTGATAAGATCAATTGCTCTGCCCGAACAGATTAAAGGTGCCATCGAAAACAAACTGCAGCAAGAACAAGAAGCCTTGGCCTATCAGTTTCGATTAGATAAAGAGAAAAGTGAGGCCGAGCGCAAACGGATAGCTGCCGAGGGGGAATCGCGTGCCAATAACATCATCAACAACAGCTTGACCGACAAACTCTTGAAAATGAGGGGCATTGAGGCAACCTTAGAGCTATCAAAATCGCCAAATGCCAAAATCATTGTGGTGGGTTCTGGTAAAGACGGCATGCCCTTGATTTTGGGGAACAATTAATCTCCAAATCGCGGAAAAAAATGTCCAATAATTGACTATCAAAATGCCGATTTGATTGTTTAACTGAACATCGCGATATATCTTTAAGCCCAAAGCATAACTAATCTTTTATGGCCAAAACAGCAGAATTAATCATTGACGGAAAATCGTATAAACTTCCCATTGTGGAAGGAACTGAAAATGAAGTGGCCTTGGACATCAGTAATCTGCTGGAGGAAACCGGCACCATTACGCTAGACCTTGGTTATAAAAACACGGGGGCTACCAAAAGTGCCATTACCTTCTTAGATGGTGACAAGGGCATTCTTAGGCATCGCGGTTATTCTATTGAAGACTTGGCCGGAAAGTCGAGCTTTTTGGAAGTAGCCTACCTGCTCATTTTTGGTGAACTGCCCATGAAAGATCAGTTGGACAAATTCTCAGATGATATCAAGCGCCATACCATGGTGCACGAAGATATCAAGAAGATTTTGGATGGCTTTCCGTCCTCTTCGCACCCCATGGGCGTGTTGGCCTCTATGTTTTGCGCACAAACCGCATTCTATCCTGAATCATTAGATCCCAACCGTTCAGCAGAAGGTGTTTATTTGAGCATTGTTCGCTCGTTGGCCAAAATGCCAACCTTCGCAGCTTGGGCGTATAAAAATGCAATGGGTCATCCCGTCAACTATCCCGACAATACGCTCAACTATACCGCTCGGTTCTTAAAAATGCTTTATGCTTTGCCTGCCGAGCAATATGAAGTCGATCCGGTAGTAGCAGACGCATTGGATAAACTATTGATTTTGCATGCCGATCACGAACAGAATTGCTCAACTTCTACCGTGCGGATTGTGGGCTCTTCCAAAGCAAGTATTTACTCTTCCATTTCTGCTGGTATCAATGCCCTATGGGGGCCGCTTCACGGAGGTGCCAACCAAGAGGTGATTTTAATGTTGGAAGCCATTCGCAAAGATGGTGGAGATACCGAAAAATGGATCAACAAGGCAAAAGATAAAAACAGTGGCTTCCGCCTAATGGGCTTTGGTCACCGTGTGTATAAAAACTTTGACCCGCGCGCCAAAATCATCAAGAAGACGGCCGATGAGGTATTGAGCAAATTGGGCGTGAATGACCCCGTGTTGGACATCGCCTTGAAGCTAGAGGAAGTTGCATTGCGAGATCCGTACTTTATCGAACGTAAGTTGTATCCTAACGTAGATTTCTACTCAGGAATTATTTATAGGGCATTGGGTATTCCGGTGGATATGTTCACCGTCATGTTTGCCATGGGCCGCTTGCCAGGATGGATTGCACAATGGAAGGAACTTCGTGAGAACAAAGAACCCATTGGGCGCCCGCGTCAGATTTATACTGGCCAAAATCTACGCGAGTACGTTCCAATCGAGAAGCGATAATCTTTACACCAAGTCCGTGGCCACTCACTACGGACTTTTTTATACCAAAAATATTATGGCATTACTAGACGATTTTAATGCAGCCGTTGCAAAATCAAAAGACCTTACCAAGCGACCGTCCAACGAAGAATTATTGGATTTATACGCACTATTTAAGCAAGCTACCGATGGCGATGTGAGTGGCGATCGCCCAGTCGGTTTTGACTTTAAGGCCATTGCCAAATTCGATGCGTGGGCTGCTAAAAAAGGTTTAACCAAAGAACAAGCCATGATTGAGTATGTAGCACTGATGAACAAGCTACAGAATTCGTATTCATAATCATCCATTACGATTTTCATTCATGTGAACCTATTTTACTTACCCAAAATTGCGAATGGCCACACCCATTTGGATGCTGAAGAATCGCGTCATGTGGTAAAAGTATTGCGAAAAGTAGCGGGTGATGAATTGACGATAACCGATGGGAATGGTTTTTTTTATCAAGCAAGAATAACAATCGCAGACGCAAAAAAATGCGCATTTGAAATAGTTAGTAAGGAGGAATTTCCAAAAAGAAATTATTGCATTCACATTGCCATCGCCCCCACCAAAAACATTGATCGTACTGAGTGGTTTGTAGAAAAAGCCGTAGAAATTGGAATTGATAAAATCACTTTTTTTCAAAGCAAAACGTCAGAGCGCAAAACCATTAACCTAGAACGAATTCAAAAAATAGCGATTAGTGCAATGAAACAGTCGCAGCAAGCCTGGTTACCTACCATCAGCGGAATGATTCCTTTTAAGGAAATAGTAAAGGAACAAGCATCACAGAAATTTATTGCGCATGTGGATTTTCAAAACAAGATCCATTTAAAAAATGTAGTCAAGCCCAGCCAAAGCTACTTGATACTAATCGGCCCCGAAGGCGATTTTACGGATGATGAAGTGATCTTGGCCAACGAACATCAATTCATTAAAGTAAGTTTTGGGGCAAACCGATTACGCACCGAAACGGCTGGTCTTGTTGCTTGCCAAATACTAAACTTACTCAATGACTGAACAAAGGCTAGCGAAGCATGAAGCACGAGTGATTCTTTTTGTTCTCTGGTCTGTTAAGAATTTATAATTTAGCCATTATTTTCTAACCAAATGTCTTCTACCGAAGCCCAAAAGCAAATACAATTATTGACAGAACAAATCAATTATCACAATGATTTGTACTACCAACAAAACAAATCTGAAATCTCTGATTTTGAGTTTGATAAATTGCTTCAACAACTTATAGATCTAGAAAAAAAATTCCCTGAACTCAAACTAGCTGACTCCCCCACCCAACGTGTGGGCGGCACCATCACCAAAGAATTTGAAAATGTTACCCATCAATATCCAATGATGTCGTTGGGGAATACCTATTCGGAAGAAGAACTAAAGGATTTTGACGAGCGGGTATCAAAAGGATTGGATGGCGCAGCCTATGAATATTTTTGCGAACTTAAATTCGATGGTGTGTCCATCAGTTTGATTTACGAGAGTGGCTCATTGGTAAAAGGAATCACCCGTGGGGATGGAGTGCGTGGCGATAATGTGATTGCCAATGTAAAAACCATTCGTTCGCTACCGCTAAAAGTAAATGGCAAAGATATTCCAACCCATTTTGAAGTACGGGGTGAAGTTTTCTTATCCAAAGATGTATTCAAGCAATTGAACAAAGAGCGTGATGACATTGGCGAAGAGCAATATGCCAACGCGCGCAACACTGCCTCTGGCACATTAAAGATGCAAGACAGCAGCGAAGTAGCAAAGCGGAAACTCAATTGCTACCTCTATTATCTGCTGGGCGAAAACCTTTCAATCAAGTCGCACGAAGAGGCCATTCATCAAATTGAAAAGTGGGGATTTCAAGTTTCTAAAACCTATCAAAAATGTAAAAACATAGAAGAGGTTTTAGCTTACATTCACACGTGGGACAAAAAAAGAAATGATCTACCACTTGAAACCGATGGCGTGGTTATCAAAGTCAACAACTTAGAGCAGCAACAGATATTAGGCTATACAGCCAAAAGCCCACGTTGGGCAATAGCTTACAAATACAAAGCAGAAAGCATCAGCACAAAACTGAATGGCATCACTTATCAAGTTGGGAGAACCGGGGCCGTTACTCCCGTTGCTGAATTGGAACCCGTATTACTTGCTGGCACAACCGTGAAACGTGCTTCGTTGCACAATGCCAATGAAATCGAGCGATTGGACTTGCGCATTGGCGATGAAGTATTTGTGGAAAAAGGAGGAGAGATTATTCCCAAGATAACGAGTGTTGATTTAACCAAGCGAAAAAAATCGTCTCAGCCCATTCATTACATCGATAAATGCCCCGAGTGTGGAACCACATTGATTCGGCAAGAAGGGGAAGCAAATCATTATTGTCCAAATGAAAAGGGTTGCCCTCCACAAATCACCGGCAAGATTGAACACTTCATTCAGCGAAAGGCAATGGACATCGATTCGCTTGGTGAGCAAACCATCAAGCAATTATTTTCATTGGGATTGGTAAAAACACCAGCTGATTTATACGACCTTAAGAAAGAAGATTTGCTGAAGCTCGATAAGGTAAAAGACAAATCTGCGCAAAATATGTTAGACGGAATTATCGCTTCTAAGTCGGCACCATTTGAAGCAGTACTTTTCGGTATTGGGATTCGCTTTGTTGGTAAAACAGTCGCAGAAAAATTAGCAGGGTACTTTAAATCGATAGATGGGCTTTCTATGGCTACGTATGAGCAATTGCTGCAAGCTCCAGAAGTGGGTGAAAAAATCGCCCAAAGTGTGGTCAATTATTTTGCCGAAAAAGAAAACCAACGAGAAGTTCAGCGACTGAAGGAAGCCGGCTTACAAATGGAATCTAACCAAACTGAACCCGAAAAAATCAGCAATTCTCTAGGTGACCATTCCTTTGTAATCTCCGGTACCTTTGAAAATTATGAGCGTGATCAATTAAAAGACATTATCATCGCGAATGGCGGAAGGGTTTTATCTGGTGTCTCTGCAAAGCTGGATTACCTACTAGCTGGAGAAAACATGGGGCCAGCAAAATTGGAAAAAGCATCAAAGCTAGGTGTAAAAATAATTGGCATTGCTGAGTTTGAAGCGATGTTAAAGTCTTGAAGAAGTCAATAAACCTTTCAATCTTTGCTGTTTGGAGTTTCAGAAAAGCACAAGTTCGATTGGCTGTTCTCATTTAGAAATTTAATATCACACACATGTTTAAAATGAATTTTCTAAAAATGCGCACTAACTCAGCCTTGAAGAAAAACAAAGCGTTGAGGGCGAGCCTTCCCTACCAGCAGGCTCAAAATTTAGGAATCATTTTTACTGTGGAAGACAAGCAGAAACATTTAGAAATAAAAGAATTCATCCATCAAATAGAGCAAGACGGTAAAAAGGTACAAGTATTGGAGTACCTGCCTGAGAAAAAAGAAAACCATGAGTTCTTATTCGATTTTTTTACCATCAAAGATTTCAATTATTGGGGCAATCTGAATTCCGATACGGCCATCAAATTTTACCAAACCCCTTTTGATTATCTGTTTTGTATCGATCAAGAATCTAATCCGCTGGTGCTCCATTTATTGGCAAGAAGCAAGGCAAGGTGCCGGGTAGGGCGTTTCCATGAAAGTGAAAGCTCTTTTTTTGAGTTGATGATTGAACAAAATGGGACCATTAAAGGGTTGATTGAAACCATGTACAAATACACGAAACAACTGCGATGAGGAAATTATACGGCACGGGTGTGGCGTTGGTAACGCCTTTTAATTCTGACAAAACGATTGATTTCGGCTCTCTTAAAAAATTACTGGAGTACACCGCCAAGGGTGGAGATTATTATGTGGTGATGGGCACTACGGGTGAGTCAGTAACCTTGAGCAAGGAAGAAAAGAAAGAAGTACTTGAATTTGTGCGAAAGAACAATCCAAAAAAACTACCCATTGTGTATGGCATTGGCGGCAACAATACGCAGCAAGTGGTGGAAGAAATTGAATCGACTAATTTGCTCGGAATAAGTGCTTTGCTATCAGTAAGTCCGTATTACAACAAACCATCGCAAGAGGGCATTTATCAGCATTTCGTTCACGTTGCAAATACATCCCCCGTGCCGATTATTCTTTACAATGTACCGGGCCGCACCGCCTCAAATCTTACGGCAGAAACTACCTTACGCTTAGCCAAGCATAAAAATGTTATTGGTATCAAAGAGGCTTCGGGAAATCTGGAGCAATGCATGAACATTGCGAAAGGTAAACCGAAAGACTTTATGCTTATTTCGGGCGATGACTTGCTTACCCTTCCATTATATGCGGTTGGTGGTGTTGGAGTTATTTCCGTTTTGGCCAATGCACTCCCAGAAGTATTTAAGAAAATAAAAGATTTTGCCCTTGCGGGGAGATACAACAAAGCTCAACAAGTAGCCTTTACGTTATTGGAATTGAATGGCCTTATGTACGAAGAAGGAAATCCGGTGGGTGTAAAATATCTACTTAAGCTAAAAGGCATTGGCACTGGAGAAGTTCGCTTGCCGATGGTTAAGGCTTCAAATCAGTTGCGAGTAAAGATTGACAAAGTCTACAAACAACCGATATAAAAACTATTTGATTAGATAAAATCCAATAAACTTTCCAACTCTCTTAATTCATTTTTTTTCGTCCTTTTTTCTGAAGTAAGTCTATTCGATGAATCAAATCACCCAGGCTCATTTTAAAGTAATCAGCAATTTTATAATAAATACCATAGTTATGGTAGGCTGAAATAAGCCTCGCTCTAAACGCGAAACATGAGCCCGCTCAATATTGCAATTGTCTGCTAGCTCTTGCTTTCCGTTCCCATTTTATAAGCAAGCAGATGCCATGGACTGCGGCCCAACTTGCCTGCGCATGGTGGCCAAATACCAAGGCAAAAACTACAGCCTTACGCAACCTGCAAGCCAAAGCTTACATTACCCGCGAAGGTGTTTCTATGTTGAGCATTAGCGATGGGACCTAGGCTGACTAAAGATGAAGTTGAACAGGTTAAAACCAGGTTAACGATGTAGTCCTTCCAAATAAGAAGTTAAAGGCTATGAATGGATTTAGCATAGTTGATAAGTTCCATTATGTTATTAAACTGGAATTTTTTAAGCAGCCTTCTTCGATAAGTGTCAACAGTATTTTTTGATAGTTGTATTGTATGGGCAATTTCATCACTGGAAAGACCAACAGATATTAATGCTACTATTTTTTCTTCTTGTTTTGTGAATTGCAATGGTCGCGATTGGTATGTGTTTTCTTTGATGTTTTTGATATAGTTTAATTCTTGGCTCAGAAATTTTTTACCGATCAGGGTTGCTTTAATTCCTTTTAATATTGCTTCTGGGGATTCACTTTTAGATATAATACTGCACCCTTTTTCATAAAGCCTATATAATAAATTGCTCTCTTTGATAGAAGTAAAGAGTATTACATTCAAAGCCGGGTAAGATTTAAGGGAATCAACTATTACGGCATATCCAGCACGATCTTCCCTGTAGAAGTCGATTATCAAAAGATCTACTTTTTCCTCTCGTAAAATTATACTGCCCTCCAAAGAACTGTTAGCGATCAATAAAGAGAAATTAGAATCTTCTAGTAAGCAGCTGAGTCCTATACGAATTATAGGTAATTGATCGACTATTAGTACCCTGCACTTTTTACTTGCCATGGCTATTAAAGTAACTGACTAACGTGAGTAACCCCATGCGGGCAACTTCTCAAAAATAAGACATACATGGCATGTATGGTTATACGTGAATAAGTTTTTTTTAGTTGATAACAACTATGTTTATTGAACTTTGAAATTTTGATGGGTGAAGTTTCCGTTTTATTCACAACTCGACCAAATGGACTGCGGTCCTAC
Source organism: Chryseotalea sp. WA131a (assembly GCA_025370075.1). NCBI lineage: Bacteria > Pseudomonadati > Bacteroidota > Cytophagia > Cytophagales > Chryseotaleaceae > Chryseotalea > Chryseotalea sp. WA131a. The sequence continues at coordinate 1,648,719 of CP073016.1, forward strand.
TTGCCTTAAGATGATTGCAAAATATCATGGCAAGCTATTTTCGCTCAATGAGTTGCGTACAAAATCATTTATCACGCGAGAAGGCGTTTCTTTGCTTGGCATCAGCGAGGCGGCCGAGGCGATTGGTTTCCGCACTATGGGCGTAAAACTGCCTTTTGAAAAAATGGTTGTGGACGCTCCTTTGCCCTGCATCGTCCATTGGAACCAAAGTCATTTTGCCGTATTGTATAAGGTCAAGAAAAACAAGATTTCTGTGGCCGACCCTGCCGCGGGCTTGATTACCTACACAAACGAAGAATTTCTAAAGTCATGGCTCTCTACATCGTCTAATGGAAGCGGGGTAGGCGTAGCCTTACTGCTAGAACCCACACCGGCATTTTATGAAACCGAGGTAGCAACTGATAAGAATACCAAACTAGGGTTTAATTATCTATTCGGCTACCTAAAAACATACAGAAGGTTTATTGTTCAACTTTTGATAGGTCTTTTGTTGGGTAGTTTGATCCAACTGATCCTCCCTTTTCTTACCCAATCTATTGTGGACGTTGGCATCAACACCCGCAACACACCTTTCATATATATTGTGCTGGCTGCCCAACTCATGCTCATTTTTAGCCGCACGGTAGCAGAGTTCATCAGGCGATGGATACTGCTGCACCTCAGCACCCGTATCAATCTCAGCATTATCTCCGATTTTCTCATCAAACTCATGCAATTGCCCATGAGCTTTTTCGATTCCAAGAAAATAGGTGACATCTTGCAGCGCATAGAAGACCACAGCCGCATCGAGCGGTTTTTAAGCTCATCTTCCCTGAGCATCCTATTTTCCTTTTTCAACCTAATCATTTTTGGTGTGGTACTGGCATTGTACAGCATCCCTATCTTTTTGATTTTTTTTGGTGGCAGTGCCATCTATATTGTTTTCGTACTTTTCTTTTTGAAAGTAAGAAAAGAGCTGGACTACAAGCGGTTCAACGAACTCTCGCGCAACCGCAGCAGCCTCATCCAATTGGTAAACGGCATGCAAGAGATCAAGCTCAACAATTGCGAGCGCACCAAGCGGTGGGAATGGGAAAGGATACAGGCAAAACTTTTTAAGTTGAGCGTGAGCAGCACCCGTGTGCAGCAATGGCAAGAGGGCGGTAGCACACTCATCAACGAACTGAAAAACATCTTCATCACCTTCATGGCGGCCACAGCCGTGATCAGCGGCAGTATGACACTAGGTATGATGCTGGCTGTTCAATATATTATTGGGCAACTTAATGTGCCTATCAACGAGTTCGTCAACTTTATCCGCGAATTGCAGGATGCCCGCATTAGCTTAGACAGGATTGGCGAGATCAGATTGTTGGAGAACGAAGAAAAGCCACCAAGCAATACTTTAGGCCGCTTCCCTTCTCCTTTTGGAGAAGGTGGCCGAAGGCCGGATGAGGTGAACCTGCGCTTTGAAAAAGTCTCCTTCCAATACGAAGGCCCTCACTCTCCCAAAGCCCTCGATAGCATTCACCTCACCATTGAAGAGGGTAAGGTAACGGCCATAGTGGGCGCAAGCGGAAGCGGAAAAACAACCTTGCTCAAGCTATTACTAAAATACTATTCGCCCACAGAGGGTAAAATTTTGTTAGGCCACACCGATCTGATAAACAAAAGTGCCAGGGAGTGGCGCAGCCAATGCGGCACCGTTATGCAAGACGGTTATATTTTTTCAGATACTATTGCCAACAACATCAGCGTTAGTGATGAAGAAATGGATACAACAAAATTGTTGCATGCCGTGCGCGTGGCTAATATCCAGGAGTTCATTGAGGAACTGCCACTGGGCTACAATACGAAAATTGGAAGTGATGGCACGGGCATTAGCGCGGGGCAGCGCCAGCGAATGCTGATTGCCCGTGCCGTTTACCGTAACCCGCACTATTTGTTTTTTGATGAAGCTACAAGTGCACTGGATGCCAACAATGAAAAGGTGATCATGGAAAACTTAGACGAATTTTTTAAAGGAAGAACGGTCGTGGTGATAGCTCATCGATTGAGTACCGTTAAAAATGCCCACAAAATTGTAGTGCTGGAAAGCGGAAGAGTGGTGGAGGAAGGACGTCACGGGGAACTGACAGCAATAAAAGGAAAATATTATGAGCTGGTGAAGAATCAATTGGAACTGGGAAACTAGATTTTTTATACAAATTACAAATATTGTCATATGAGTTTATTAAAATACATTGAACGGGTAAAAAGAATGGATGATTTGATTCGAAGAAAAGCAACAGGTGCGCCAGAAAAATTTGCAGAACGGCTTGGAATAAAAAAAACTATGCTTATGGAAGAGTTGCAAGAGTTAAGAGCCCTAGGAGCTGAAATTGCATATTGCAAGGCACGAGAGTCTTACTATTATTTGAATTCCTTTGTTTTAAAGATAGGAATAGATAGGAATGATCAAAAGATGATAAAAGGAGGTCAAGTTGCTTTATTGAAATCGCCAAAGTTCGGTATTGGCGAACTGAAAATTCTTTACTTTCAATCTATCTAGGTAAGCAAATCTCAAATGTGGGATTTAAACCAATCTAACAAAAAATGATTGATGCAATTTGGTATGGATACTCATTTAAACTGCTCAATATTTTTATTTATATAATTTACTTTAATCATGATGCTAATAAGAAATTACCTTCTAGTGGCTTTGAGGTTTTTTAAAAAGTATTTTGCCAGTACACTTATTAACATGGCATCAATTGCTATTGGGCTAACCTGCTTTCTTGTTATCGGGTTATTCATTGGTACGGAATTATCCTACAATTCTTGCTTCGAGAAAGCACCTAATATAGCAAGAGTATCATTGAGTGTAGTCCAAAGCCAAAGTGGGGAAACTACTGATATGGCCTTGGCAAATAATCAGTTAGTGGATGAACTAAGAAACTCGTACCCAGAGATTGAAAGAGTTACAGGGGTCGATCCAATACAAGAGAAAGTGAAGGTGTCTTATCATGGGAAATCATTTTATGAAGGTGGGTTTGCCTGGGTGGACTCTAGTTACCCGTTAATATTCAACCATAAGTGGATAAGCGGAAGCCCGCTGCAAGCTTTGTCAAAACCAAATCAAGTGGTTCTTACAGCTGAATTGGCAATAAAATTATTTGGTTCCGCAAATGCAACTTCTCAAATAGTTGAAGTGGATGGTGAATCTTTTACTATAACGGGTGTAATCGAGGCATCACCTATTAATACTAGTTTTGCTTATAGGGCTCTGCTCTCCAGTAATGTTATTAAGAATGATTGGTGTTTTGTTTATGCTTTGTTTTCGGATAGTCAAAGTATTCATGGATTTCAAGAAAAATTGAATCAGCACTTTGAAGATACTATTGGACCCATCCTAGCGGAAACTGGATTTTCAGGACAGTATAATATTGAGCCATTGCAATCGATCCACCTTGGTCCCAATAAATTATTTGACTCACCAAAGGGTAGTGTGAAAATCTTATCAATACTTTTTGTTATTGCACTCGTTATATTCTTAATATCGCTTTCAAATCACATCAATCTGTCAATCTCACAAACGATAGCTAGAACGCGTGAAATTGGAATACGCAAATCTTTGGGAGCGTGGATACAGCATATTCTGATTCAGTATTATGTGGAAACAATTCTATTCTTTGTGTTCGCTCTCGCCCTGTCAGGAGTTGGATGTTTTGTTGCTCTTTATTATTTAAGAGAATACAAAGTCATTGGGTATCTATCACCCATTTTTCTTTGGGTCATTATTCCGTTTGTGACCCTTTTGATTGTCTTGATAGGCAGTCTGATTAGTTCCACTTATGTACTACGCCAGATTACAAGGAACAGCACAACACACCAATTACGATTTTCGGAGATCGAAAAGAGTAAAGGGTTTTTAATGAAAAGCTTAATCATTATTCAAATTGTTGTTTTTACAGGTTTGAGCTTTACGAGTTTTGTACTGAGAGACCAAATGAGTTTTTTGATCAATGGGAATAGGGGCTTTAACAAAGAGAAGATTTTGGTAATAGATATACCAGCAAACAGTAATGCTTCAGGCAAAATAATAAGAGAATCCTTATTGACCTTCCCTTTTGTTTCTGAGATTTCGGTTATCGGGCATAACTCAAGCCCTTCTAGCGAACTTTTTTTTGATGGGTTTCGGTCCGATTCTGAGGAAGAAGGCATGCTTACGAGAGTCTTTAAATATATTAAAGTGGATCCCCCTTATACAGACGTGTTACAACTAACAATCAAAGAAGGACGGACCTTTAGGGAAGAGGACTTAGACCGTCAATTTATTCTCGTGAACCAAATGGTGGTGAACCAAATGGGCTGGAAAACCCCAATAGGGCAATCCTTGTCAGGTAACCAAGTAATTGGTGTGGTCAATGACTTTAGCTTCAATGGTCTACATCGACCAATAGAGCCTCTTGTTATCAAATTAAATGATGAGAACCCTGTTCAAGTACTTCTCAAATACAAATCCCTAGATCAAAATCAGTTAAACCAGATTAAAGAGAAATGGAAATCAGTTTTGAATGATCAGCCATTTGAATATTATTTACTCGATCAACGTATAGCTTTGGAAAATGAAAGAGAAAACCTACTTCAATTTCTAATAGTTTTCTTTTCAGTTATAGCGGGTCTAATAGCTTGTCTGGGTCTCTTTGGATTGATTAATATTGTTCAAGAAAAAAACAGCAAATCCCAAGGCATCAAAAAAATTTTTGGGGCTTCGAACCTATTGCTGGTGTATGAAAGTTGGAAGCACTTTGGTGTATTGTTCTTCCTTTCGTTTGCAATAGCTTTTCCGTTGACTTGGATAATCACCAGTCGATGGTTATCTACTTTTCCGAACCGAATTACTATAGGCATCCTACCCTTCTTAGAAACAATACTTGTAGTGATTCTTGTTGGTAGTATTACAATTCTATATCATCATATTCGGATAAGCAAACTTTCACCACTAAACATCTTGAGAAATGAATAAAATTCTGATTATTATTGTCATCCTTCATTTACATATCATTGGCTACGCTCAAAAAGTGTTAACAGGGAAAATAGTAGAAAAAAGAACAAATATTGTTGTTCCATACGCAAGCCTAGAAATCAATGACAGCGCCTCCGGAACCGCTTCAGATGAAGCTGGGAAATTTATTCTATCGATTGAAACAACTAAGATCGAAAAAACTTTAAAAGTAAGTAGCATAGGTTATTTGACGAGAAGAATCTCCATTGACAGTCTTCTGGGGTTAAATCAGTCAGAAATCATAATTTCTCTGACCCCTAAAGTTATAAAATTGGAAGAGGTTCTTGTTAAGTCCAAGCCAATTGGCGCAGAAGAAATGGTAAGGGAAGCAATTGAGAATGTAAGCAAGAACTATAACCAACAGCCATTTAACATGGAGTTTTATTCAAACCTTTCCGTCAAGGACACGATCGAAACTGTCTATAAGGTGGAGAGTATACTTAGTACCTATAGAGCTGGGTACACCCAAGGAGCTTTTAATATCTCTAAAATCGTTGAGAAGCGAGAGACGGGTACAAGCCCACTACGTCCTGAGTTGGACAAAAAAAGTAAACAAGAACATTTTGCGTATCATCCTACGTTTCATGTTTTTCTGATCGACCAAATTGGAGTCGGCAGCAGCATGTATACAGTTTTCAATCCGAAAATATTTAAGAAATTAAATTTTAAGACGGTGACATTTACACAATTTGATAAGGATACGGTTTGTATCATTCACTATGGCCTAAAACCTGGAGAACTGAAAGATGGGAAAATTGAAAAAGAAAAATATTCTGGCACCATATATATTGCAACTAAAAATCTCGCTATCATTAAACACACGCTTTCTGTTGGGAACCGCCATAATCCTATAACTATTATTTACAAGGAATATAAGAATCATTATTACCCTTACTCCATCCAGAGTTTGCTTGAGGTTAAGGAAAAAGATAAGCTTTACAAGATTGATCATAAAATATATCTCAAAAAGATTAAACTGGAAAATGTGGAAGTAATCAAAAACGAGCCTAAAAATTGGTACATAGAAAATGTGGCTTTTCAAAAAGATTTTTGGGATAATAACTATCCTAGATAATATAAACAGGCATGAAAATCATTCAAAGTTATTGGTCGCATCCAAATCGAATTAATGAAGTCAACGATCCAAATGGGCGCCATAATGGTGGGTGGATACAGCGAGAAAGCAGTCTCTTTTGTTGGGCTTTAAGTGTTCTGAAGCTCAGACAATTCTATGATAAAGTAGAATTGGTGACAGATTCAGACGGGTGGGCTGAACTAATCCGAGATGTTAACTTGCCTTACACGAATGTCTCCACCGAGTTAGACAGGCTCCAAGATGTCCATCCGAATTTGTGGAGTATGGGCAAGCTGTTTGCTTACTCAATACAAAAAGAACATTTTATACATGTAGATGGTGATTTTATCATCTGGAAAGAGTTCCCAAAAGAAATTTGTAATTCAGATGCGGTAGCACAGAACAGAGAAGTAGGTTATCCTTATTATTACTTGATCAAAGATCAAATAAAAGATTTTCACCTCTTACCACCTTCTTTAAATAATTCCCCAATTATTTCAATAAATGCGGGTATTATTGGTGGTAAAAGGATTTTTCTATTTGATAAATTGTATCAAAAAGCAAGTGATTTCATTAGAGTGAACAAAGGTCTTTTTCATACTTGCAATGTAGGATTGTTGAATATCATTGTCGAACAGTTATTGTTTCATGAAATATGTAGCGATGAGAAAATAAACATATCTTATCTTTTTAATCACATGTCAGACGATTTTCATGAGTGTCTTCAGCTGAATGCCGTACCAAGATTTGCTAAATATGTTCATACAATTGGGAGTGCAAAAAGGGATCCATCGATATGTTTGCAAATTGAACACCTACTAAAGATTGAATTTCCCCAATTTCACACAAAAATAATAGACTATTTTTTACAATTAAAAGGTAGTTCTGTTACCAATTCTAGTTTACCAAAATCAGTACAATTGCAGAGACAACAAATTTTTGACAATAGATTAAAATGGATGGGGCTTGGAGAAGAGCAATATTTATCAGTACGATTTCATTTATCACCCACATGCAGGGTATCTTACAATAAAGAAGGTATTCTAACCTTATCATACTTGTGCGTTTTCGAAAACAAAAGAAAGTATTTATTACTAGAAGGTTGGACTGAAATTATTGCTCGGTTTAGCGAGCCACTTTCGATCGAAGAATTAATTTGTCAATTTGAGGAATATCCATTCAAAGATAATGAACTTAAAGAAATACATAAGAATATAGTAAATACACTAACTATTTTTATGTTCTATTATAATGCTATCTCGTTGGTGTAATTTTGTATTTAGCCCGCGCTATCTCGGATTTGTAATGACATGAAAGAAAACTGTAGATAACCATCTCTTGCATTCGATGTTTACTTTCGAAAATCCTATTTAGAGACATGTGAATTATGCTAGAGACAAGATTAAAAAGACTAACGCCTAACTCGCCACCGCGATTTAATTTATCAATCTTATCGACCACAATCTTTATTCGTTCTTTGCGATGCTCAAGTAATTCATAAACACTTGATAAATTGGTCTCTTGTCCCAATAAAGCAGATTCAATTTCAGTTTTACTTCTCCGAAATTTTTTTGACAGTTCGAGTTTGTTATTTCGTATAGAGCCAAACTCTTCTAGAAAGCTTTGTTCCATACTAGTCATTAACTTTGCCTTTTGAAGAATTGATAGGGCAAAATCATCCAATACATTATTCACTATAATCAAAGCAATTTTCCAGCGCAAAGATTGAAGCTCTGAACCGGATAATTTACAAATCAAATCCATTACGAATTTGCTATCTACATAAAAGTATTCTTCAACATTCTTCATGTTTTCCGCTCCATAGCGTTGCCATTCTCGATTGTAAGTGTCCTCTTGTATCTTCCAGCTTTTCTTGTGTCTATTCACCACTGAGACTATTACAAAAAAGTTAGTTCTAATTTTTAAAATATTTTGTTCAGTCGAAAAAATTCTAATTCGTAAATGAAATTGTGGATCAGCGTATCGAATGAAGAACCAAGTAAAGGAAACCCCTGCCAGATGTAATTGGTCAAACCAGGGTTTAATATGATCCTTTATAATGTTATCTGCTATTGAATGATTGCAATAGATTTTAAAATAGATGCAATCACCACCTCCAGCGGGAACTAACTTATCAATCGAAAATCCAGTTACAGGAATCTCCGACTTTCTATTTGAGCTAAGATTGTCCCATAACAAAATCACCTCATTTGAGTAGCATCTTCTATTTGCATCATATACAATCGAATCGGTTTCATCGGCAATCAAATTTTCCTGAACCACTAATAGTTTGTTTTTTACTAGTTCGTCAATGAAAAGGCGATATGAGCTATCATTGTCTAGGTTAATCGGAAGCACATGATCCCCCTGAACGATCACAAAGGAATTGGGTATTTTATTTAGCAGGAAATACTTTTTAATTTTTTGAAAGGGTTCTTTTGCATTGAGTAAAGAGGATATGGATTCTAGTGTAATCTTCCATGTAGCTTTTGATAAGATTATATTTTTATAAGAAACCCGTGGTAAAAATGGCATTCGCCCTAGAATTCCCCAATCCCAGTATATTGAAGGGTAACAATATTGATATTGAAGATCACCTAAAAATCGAAACAAAGGAACATTACTTTTAGTATGAGTATAAGCAGAAGAAAATATGGGATAAATAACCTTATTAAATTGCCTAGACCTCAACTGAATTTTCCCGTTCTGGACACACACAAGTATATCGTTTAACTGTATTTGATTCTCTTTTGGTAAGCAACTACTAGAAACAATAGGAATTTCATAAATGCAAAGAGGTGGTTTGGCAATCAGGTTGCCTATTCTATCCTCTGGAAGGAATACCAGTTCAGCAAATATTCCTTGAGGGTCTGCCTCTTGTTCAAGATGAGCTAACTTACTCAAATAACTTTCAATATCTGAGTGAGAATAACAAAATCTTCCTAATGTTTTAAAGTTAGTACCCTCTGTACTAGTATGTTGTATCTTAATTGAATCTTGTTTCTTGATAATACTTACCAGACTGCTCATGATCCCTGTATATTTATTAAATTCATCAAAGCTGGTTACCTCCTTAGTTTTGATATCTTCTTGACTAAGGATAACTTCAGTTTTATTTTGACTTAAACAATCGTAGTATTTTCGAAGTATAGGATTGAAAGTAGTAGAGACTTCCATTTTTTCAGAAATAGCAGAACTCACCTGAATGTTCTCTGTTAAAAGACTATCAACCAATGAATCTGGCGAATATGGATAGCCAATTCCTATATGTGGATCCATGACTTCGAGGAGGGGAACCTCCATGCCTTCATACCGATACTCAAACTCGTCAATAAACTTGGACAAATTAACTAGGTTTTCTGATACCGTATGCTTAACTAGGTATTGGGTGATGCGGAGAGCCATTCGTAAGTCCGCAAATATCTCTCGATCTAATTCAATTTGAGAGCCTTGCTTAAGCATATCGACTTGAATGATATCAATATCTTTGATGCCAATTCGCTCTGCTTCAGAAACAATTTCCTCATTCCAAGAATCAATGCCAGTAGAAGAATGATGAGTACCAATAATTTTGTTTAGAATGACTCTACTCTGTTCGAGGCTATCCGACAAATGGATTCGATTAGCCTCTAGGAAAGTAAAAAGCTTCTTGCCATAATGGATTCCTGAAACGGAAGGCTCCAATTCTGAAATTAATAATTTGCTTTCAATTAGTTGGCAAATGTAGCTACTGGCCTCGGCGGAATCATAACCTTCTGAAACTACCTTAGTCAAGATAGTTTCATACTGCATAGAATCTTGACAAATTCCAATTAGAGATAACAAAAGCGGATCACTTTCAACACTAGACATTCTATAAGAACGATAGGGTTCATAGCTGTATTCAAGATATCTTAATTCATTGTTAAAATGAAAACATGTGTTGTTTGCTCGATACAATAACCTCCTCCTCAAGGTCGGTTCACCCATCACGTGTTGATATATTTTCCCAAGGAAGCACATGTCAGGTCGAATTAATCTTTGAGAATCTTCTGGATTACAATTAATTATTCCGGTTTTGTTCGTAATAGCCCCTATTGAGATGCCTGCACTAATTCCAAATGGAGTGCAACGAAAGGACATGCGTTTCAAATACCGAAGCAAAGAAAGATGAATTTTAACTCGCTCCTTTTCTGAATCAATTTTATTGGTAATCAATAATTGAGCGTCATGAAATAAGGAAGGTGAAGATATTGATATCGATTCCCGAAAATGAGAACTAGAACGAAACATTTGAACTGGGTCTTCAAATTGATAGGAAAGGGGAAAAAAGGGGGTCCGAAGAATGAAAAAATCTAATAATTCCATGGATTTCGTTTTAAAACCACATGAAGAGCGAACTCCACATGTCTGTAGTTGAAGTATCCAATATGGCATGATGAACAAGGCCGACTCCGCTAGCGCCCTCTAAAAGAGTTAACGTAGGTCGTGGTTGAACTGGATTATCATGAATTTTTTCCATTGTATAACAGCCAGCACAAGGATGCTCATGCGGATTCGTAACCCTATCCAACAAATGTTGATGCCAAAATTTGTAAGCCTCTGCTAATAGAGGACTCTTAAAGAAATTGTATAGATAAAAGTAGCTGTATGTGATTCCTGCTAGACCGTGGCAAATACCACAGTCAAAAATAAGGTTTTCATAAGATTGGGCTTCATATTCAAGTGTTCTTCTTTCAAAGGTCGAATTACATATTGTTAATGCCTTGTTAACTAAGGCAGGTTCGTTTAGTGCTAAACCAGCTTGTAGGAATGCTACTGCTGAGCTCAAATCTCCATAGCACCACGCAAGGCGATTCATCCTATTTTCTGAAAATCCATTTTTATCAACGGTACATGGAAATCTGGAATCTAAGTTGCTCGAATTCTCGTGATCCAAGTACCACCTTATAATTCCTTTAACAACTTCTTTGTATTTATTGGAAGAATCATACACGCGAATCACTTTGCTTAACAAGCAGATTACTGCAAGTAGCCCATGGGCCATCCCAAGGTTATATGGATAAACACCAAAGCCAAATTTTTCTTCCCAAACATATTCTCTGCGGTTTAGAACCATATTGTCCAATAATCTTCGACAAATAGTATCTATTATTTCATTACGCGTAGGGGAAGGAGGTATGTCAAGATAAATATTTGCAATGCCTGTAAGACCATAAAGCAAATCATATCCTACGAGGTCATATACTTCAGATGTTTTTGATACTTCTTTAAGTATAGCAGAATCGATATCGTTTTCTATCTCAGTAGAATCAATGACATCAAAATTTTTAAAGACATTTAGTGTATGACGCAAGCCTGGAAGTCCCTCTGCTAGGCTCAGCAATAATGCTTTATTTTCAAAAAAATTAAAAGAGTTAATTGCCTCATTTAGTGAATCAACACCGTATTCAAGAATAAAATTGTCAGAGGACGATTTATAATCAACTAGGCAAAAAATAGACTTACCTAATTCTCCGTTTAAAAGCCCTGGTCCAAGATCATGGGGGGAGGCAAGTATTGCTTGCTTAATCCTTTGTATGTCATTAATAACTAATCTTTTCAAAAGAAAATAAAATTATTTGGAATAAGCAAAAAGGAGAAGATACATTCTTCACCCTTTTGCTTAAGAGTGTTTAGCAATAATGGCAAAGACCACCGTGTCCGCCAGCTTTAGAATTATTCTTCTGACATGAGCTGTAGATTGACAAACTGCAAGTAAATGAATACCCACCCTTTACATGAACCATCTCCTTGTTACCCAACTCAGTGACACTAAGCTTGTTTAATGATAACTTTTTCTTTTCCATAAATAGAATTGTTTTTGTTTAACCCGCTTTCTCGGTGTGGCTTTACCGATAAGTAGGACTCAGCCTGCTTACAGTTCAAAAGTAAACCACCACATTCCGATAATACCGAACCAATAACAATTCTGGTATTGCTTTTGAAACTATTTATTACATAGGGTGTGTCGCAAAAGCTCTGTTGTCCAATTGTACTGGAAACCAACTTTTTACAAAAAATCACGACTTCTCAAAAAGTCCATGGTGTGTCTCAAATCATCTACGGATGCAAGAATCAGATTTGCTAGCCAGTTATCTCCACATGTCTTTGAATAGATTTCTAGGCTCGAAGCAACGCCAACAAAAAATGGTCATTTATGATTTGCTTCGCCAGCACTATTGTTCTGTTTTGGCAAGGCAATCCGATGAAGCCTTATCTGGCATGAAGTAACTTTCTAAACTGATAAAACACCCGCTCCAATACCCTCAAATCCTCGGTAATAATTTCAGTTTCGCCTAAATCTCAATCCCCTCTTTTGCTATGTGGGCAATAAATTCATCACCATCCGTAAATTGTTGAAATGAATAAGGGTGTGTCTCTATCAATGGATAGCGTATGTTCACTTTGGTGTATTGTTTAAGGTTGGCAAAAATATCATCTGTAAATTTCTTGGACACCAACAGCAGGTCAATGTCTGAGCCATCGTGGGCTGTCCCACGCGCATACGAGCCAAAGAGCATGACCTTATCGAAAGTCACCCCGATCATTTTGCATTCTTGCACAAACGCATGAGCAGTATTTATAGCAGTTTGTTGAGTAACCATTGTTGTAATTGTTTGGCTTGGTCTAGTTTGTGTCGCGCGAACGAGGCAGTAGAAGCTTTATGTAGTTTTGAAATTTGCTCTGGGTAGCGGCCTTCGATTTGAAAGCGGTTTAGTTCCAGCAGGAATTCTTTTTGGTCATCGGTAAGCTCAATAGTTGTTTGTGATAATAGAAAAATGAGGTTGTGGGTTTTAGGTGGAATATTACTTTCGTTTGAATTGATCCAATGCGCTTTGCTCACCTTCTCTAACGACAAGTGTGCAAAGAACAAAGCATGAAGGTATTTTTTGCCAGTGAACAAAAGCTCTGTTGATTCCCAATCATCGTTTGATTGATTAACCCAATGTGTAATGTGTTCCTCTTTTGTTTTCACTTCTCAAAGCTACTTATTTTGTTGCAATCAATTTCCTAAACTGATAAAACACTCGCTCCAACAACCTCAAGTCCTCCGTTATGATTTCTGTCTCCCCTTGTAACTGCGGCCTAAAGGAAAGGAGTTTGTTATGTGTGCTGTTCATTCCTTGGCGTAAGCTGATCGCCACAGTGTAGTTTTCTTTATCGGGCACTTCAGAGATAGACTCTATTTCCCCCTGCAACATACCAAATTGCTCAAAAGGATAATTGGATAACCGGATATTTACCGCTTGCCCAACTTTTACTTTGCCTGAGCCTAGCACAGGCAGTTCTGCTTTTGCTATTAGTTTATTTGAAGTAGGCAACAACGCAAACAAAGGCTTGCCACTTTCAATGTATTGGTCATTTTCTATAAAGCCCAGGTAGGCAACCGTGCCATCCGCGGGAGCGGTAAAAAGGAAGTTCTCTTTCCATGCTTTTAATCGCGCAGCTAATTCTTTAATGGCATTGTCCGCAGATGTCTGCAATTGGCTTTGTTCTTTGACGCTGCTTATTTCTAGTTCAGTTACTTGTTTCTCTAGGACATCGGCTTGTAGTTGGTTAGAGATAATGGAAGCTTCCATGCCCTTGAGGCCGCGTTGCTGTAGCAGGTGGGCACTTTTGCTTTTGTTGAAATCAAGCGGAGCAATCACCTTCTGCGCAAGCAAGATGGAGTCGGCCTTAAACTGTTGGTAGCTTAGTGCTCCTTCCTGTTTCATCAAGCTCAGTTGCTTTTGCAGATTTCGGTTAAGGTTTTTGTAAGATAATACTTGCTTGTTTAAATGTGCGATCTGTTTTTCGTGGAGTTTGGTCTCCGTAAAGGCAATCAAGTCTTGCAAAGATTTAACGGTTGCATTCACATAGCTCTGTAAATCGCCTGCTTTATTATTTTTATCAAGTGCAATAAATAAATCGGTGGTGTTGGTATTTGCTTCGTAGCTAGTGAGTGCTGCCTCTAAATAAGCCATATCGGTAAGAGAGGCATTGGTTTGTAAGTGGGCAATCAGATCATTTTTCCGGGCAGTCTCATTGGCCTTTTTCAAAAGAGTTATTTTGCCAACAGCCCGGCTCACCAGGTTAATCGGGGCGGGGTCGGTGGTTACCACCACTTTGGCCTTTATCACATCGGGGTATTTCACAAACCAACTGATGGAGAGCAGCACAACAAAAAGAAAGAAGATCAGCCCAATGCCCCAGCGGATCAGCCCGCCCGGCATTTGAGTGATGATCTCTTGTACTTCTTCGCTGCGCAGTTCTATATTATTTTCCATCGTAAATAAAATATACAAGATAGCAAAGCTGGTGCTTATTTCTAATGTCATAAGTTGATAACAAAAAAACCAACTCCTTTCGGGGCTGGCATTTCAATACTTATTGGTTTAGTAAAAAACTAACTATCCTACTCCCCCACCTGACTCAACTTCATACGAGCTAAGCATCGAACCAAAATACTCGCGGTTCATGCGAGCAATGTTGGTTACGCTAATTCCTTTGGGGCATTCAGCCTCACACGCTTTGGTATTGGTGCAAGCGCCAAAGCCCTCGGCATCCATTTGAGCAACCATTTTCTCTACTCGCTCTTTACGCTCTACTTGGCCTTGCGGCAACAAAGCAAACTGAGAAACCTTTGCACTTACAAATAACATCGCGGACGCGTTTTTGCAAGCCGCCACACATGCACCGCAACCAATACAGGTGGCAGCATCAAATGCCTCATCTGCTATTTTTTTAGGAATCGGTATTTCGTTGGCATCAGGCACTCCGCCTGTATTTACATTTACATAACCACCCGCTTGTTGAATTCTATCAAAAGCAGTACGGTCTACCACTAAATCTTTTACTACAGGAAATGCCTTTGCCCTCCACGGTTCTACCGTAATTGTTTCACCGTCTTTAAAAGTGCGCATGTGCAATTGGCAAGTGGTAGTTTGCAACGGTCCGTGCGGATGACCATTGATGTACATACTGCACATACCACAAATACCTTCGCGGCAATCGTGATCAAAAGCAATGGACTCCTCCCCTTTTTTAATAAGGTCAGTATTTAAGACATCCATCATCTCCAAAAAAGACATGTCGGGTGAGGTATGAACAGCATAGGATTTAAAGCCTCCTTTGGTTTTGCTGTCCTTTTGTCTCCAAACTTTTACGTTAACATTCATATCTTGGTCAATTGTCAATAGTCAATAAATTATTTGTAGCTGCGTTGCGTCAGCTTAACATTTTCAAATTTCAATTCTTCCTTGTGCAACACTTCAGGTTGATTTTCCCCTTTGAACTCCCAAGCGGCTACGTAAGCGTACTCATCATCTTTGCGCATGGCTTCCCCTTCGGGGGTTTGAGATTCTTCGCGGAAGTGGCCTCCACACGATTCGGCACGGTTCAACGCATCGTCTACCATCAATTCTCCCAATTCAATAAAGTCCGCCACACGGTTGGCTTTTTCTAATTCTTGGTTAAGCTCGCTCGTGGCACCCAATACATTCACGTTTGTCCAAAATTCAGCTTTCAAATCTTGTATGATTTTCTTTGCTTTTTTCAACCCTTGCTCGCTGCGACTCATGCCACAGTACTCCCACATCGTTAAACCCAATTGGCGGTGGAACTCATCCACGGTTTTCTTTCCCCGAATACTCACCAATTTTTTCATGCGCTCTTCTGATTGCTGAATGGCGTCTTTGAAGGCAGCATGTTCGGTGCTAATTTTATCTGCCCACCCAATGGTTGCCAAGTAATCCCCTACCGTGTAAGGAATCACAAAATAACCATCGGCCAAGCCTTGCATCAACGCACTTGCGCCCAATCGGTTTGCACCATGGTCAGAGAAGTTGGCTTCGCCCAAAGCATAAAGTCCAGGAACATTTGTACTTAAATTATAATCTACCCATAAGCCGCCCATGGTATAGTGAACAGCCGGGTAAATCATCATAGGCGATTTGTAAGGATTCTCTCCTGTAATCTGAGCATACATATCGAATAAGTTGCCATACTTGGCTCTTATGGTATCTTCCCCATCGCGTTTAATAGCATCGGTAAAATCTAGAAACACCGCTAAACCAGAACCTACCCCACGGCCTTCATCACAAACAATTTTCGCATTGCGTGAAGCCACATCACGAGGCACCAAGTTTCCAAACGATGGATATTTTCTTTCCAAGAAATAATCTCTCTCTGATTCTGGGACTTTCATCGCCTCCAAGCCTTTCAAACCTGGCATTGCTTTCTTTGGCACCCACACCCTACCATCATTGCGAAGTGATTCTGACATTAATGTCAACTTCGACTGATGATCGCCTGAAACCGGAATACAAGTTGGGTGTATCTGTGTAAAGCAGGGGTTGCCGAAAAGAGCTCCTTTTTTGTGGGCACGCCAAGCAGCCGTTACGTTTGAGCCTTTGGCATTGGTTGATAAATAAAAAACGTTTCCATATCCACCCGTGCAAAGCAACACAGCATGCGCACTGTGCGATTCAATTTTTCCGGTTATTAAATCGCGCGTGATGATGCCTCTCGCCTTGCCATCAATCACCACCACATCCAACATTTCGCTGCGATTGTACATTTTTACTTTGCCGTTGGCAATCTGACGATTCAACGCTCCATAGGCACCCAATAACAATTGTTGCCCGGTTTGGCCACGCGCATAGAACGTCCTTGACACTTGCGCTCCACCAAAAGAACGGTTGGCCAGCAAGCCCCCGTACTCGCGTGCAAATGGTACACCTTGTGCCACGCACTGGTCAATGATGCTTACGCTGGTTTCTGCCAAACGATATACATTTCCTTCGCGTGCGCGATAGTCACCACCTTTTATCGTATCGTAGAACAAACGATAAATGCTATCGCCATCGTTTTGATAATTTTTGGCTGCGTTAATTCCACCTTGTGCAGCAATGCTGTGGGCTCTGCGTGGGCTATCTTGAAAACAAAATGCTTTTACATTATAACCCAATTCGCCCAGCGAAGCAGCAGCCGATGCCCCGGCCAAACCCGTGCCAACGACTATTATGTCATACTTCCGCTTGTTGGCGGGATTGACCAACTTCAAATTGAATTTATGTTTCGTCCATTTTTCTGCTATCGGGCCTTCTGGAATTTTTGAATCGAGCTTCATGGTCAACAGTTAAATGATTTTAATTTTTTTCTTTCCTTTATTAAACAAAAAACATCCAAATCGGAATGAGTGCAAACAAAGCAGGAACAATAATTGAAAAAGCTTTGCCAACAAAATTAATAACAGGATTATACTTCATATGGTTTAAGCCAAGTGTTTGAAAAGCGCTAATAAATCCATGCCATAAGTGAAAGGCGATGGCAGCCATGCTGAAGCAATACAATGCCACATACCACCATTGCTGAAAGGCTGCACTAACCACGGTATATAAATCTTTTACTTCCTTCTCACCATACGTTTTATAAGTCATCGAGCCAAAGTGCATTTGACCCCAGAATTGTACCATGTGAACCACCAAGAACACCAATATAATGGTACCCAAAATTCCCATGTTACGAGACGACCAGATCGAAGATTTTGAAGAAGTGACCGCATATCCTTCGCTCCCGCGAGCTTCTCTGTTTTTTCGCGTAAGCAAAATCGCCCAAATAATGTGCCCTATAAAGAAGGCATAGTTGACGTAAGCAATGGTTTTGATGAGCGGATTGGTCGTCATGAAATAAGCGTACACGTTGAAGGCTTCGCCCCCGTCATCTTTCAACAACTGAAGATTACCTGCGAGGTGAACGGCCAAGAAAAGAATGATGAACAATCCCGTTAAGGCCATTACCACTTTGCGGCCAAGGGTGCTTGAAAATAAATCAATAAACCATTTCATAGTTTTATAATCGGTATGCAGATTTTTTATTGAATCAAAAGTAATCCGCAAATGAATACTAAACAATGAGAATTATTGAATTCCCGCCATTTTTCGAATAGTGTGCTGCATGAATTATACCCTTTTGAAAGATTTTCCGAAGAGTTACTAGCTAAAATATTGACCTAAATCTGTTTATCGGTAACTCCAAAATAAAATTCTAAAAGCATCTTGCAAACTCAGACTCAAAAAAAAGAGAGGCTATCTCATTTTTGAGAAGCCCCTCTTTTATGGCTGAAATGTTTCTACTTCAACTGCTTCACCACCGCTTCAAAAGCAGTTGGGTGATTCATTGCTAAGTCGGCAAGCACCTTGCGGTTAAGGTCGATATTGGCCTTCTTTACTTTGCCTATGAACTCAGAGTATGACAATCCGTGCAAACGAGCACCGGCATTGATACGTGAGATCCACAACGAACGGAAATCTCTTTTCTTGGCTTTGCGGTCGCGGTAAGCGTACACCAAACCTTTTTCGATAGCGTTCTTCGCTACCGTCCATACATTTTTCTTACGACCAAAGTAGCCTTTGGCCAATTCCATGAATCTTTTGCGCTTGGCGCGAGATGCAACACTGTTTACTGAACGTGGCATAACTTTTAATTTTTTGACTGTTGGCGCTCTCTATGTTTCAGAGAATCTTAGTTGCCAAAAATCGGGTTGAACATAAAACCTACACTTCAAGGCCATTGCCTTGAATATCGTTAAAACGAATACGGAAGCATTGGCTTGATGTTGGACTCATCGCGCTTGTTCACGATGGCCTTCTTGGTCAATCTTCTTTTTTGTTTCGTGGTCTTTTTGGTAAGGATGTGGTTCTTAAACGCATGCTTGCGCTTGATTTTACCCGTGCCCGTTACTTTAAATCTTTTCTTGGCACCTGATTTGGTTTTTACTTTCGGCATTTTATTTACTCGTTACTCGTTAAAAATTTCTATTTACCAGCTTTGCCCTTGGGAGCCATCATCAAATACATCCGCTTACCTTCCAACTTGGGCATCGATTCTACCTTTCCCCATTCTTCCAAGGCGGTTGCAAACTTCAACAACAAAATCTCGCCCCGTTCTTTATACACAATTGAGCGGCCGGCAAAATGCACGTATGACTTTACCTTCGCTCCTTCTTTCAAAAAGTTTTCGGCATGCTTTACTTTAAAATTGAAATCGTGGTCATCGGTATTTGGGCCGAAACGAATCTCTTTTAAAATGGTCTTTTGGGCATGCGCCTTAATCTCTTTCTGCTTCTTCTTTTGCTCGTACTTAAACTTGCTGTAGTCAACAATCTTGCAAACGGGAGGATCTGCATTGGGAGAAATCTCAACCAAGTCCAAACTTTGCTCTTGTGCCATTTTAATGGCTACAGGTGTGGGATAAACATCCACTTTAATGTTTTCACCTACCACCCTTACCTTGGGGGCAAGAATTCTTTCGTTTACGCGATAGGGTTCTTCTACAACTCTGCGTGGACCTCTTACATAAGGCCTTCCTCCAGTGTTACTTGGGCGATTACCGCCACCTTGATATATTGCCACTCCTTGGGTTTAAGTTCTTAAAATATTAATGTAAAACAGTCTTCCTAACGGCAGACAGGGCTGCAAATATCGGTATATTTTACTCTTTTCAAAACTGAATTTTTTGCGTTTGGGTATTGGGTTGTTGGACATTAATATTTGGCTGAACCCTAACTCCTAAGTCCTAACTTAATAGGCTCTAACAATTAGCCGGGAAGTCCAAATTCCTTTGAAAAAGTGCCTACAAACTCGGATAAGGCCATCGCTCCTTTATCTCCTTCACCATGCTTACGCACCGAAACTTTTCCCTCTGAAGCCTCTTTTTCGCCCACAATCAGCATAAAAGGTATCTTGCTTACTTCTGAATCGCGAATCTTGCGACCTATTTTTTCATCCCTATCATCCAAAATGCCGCGTACATCGCTTTGCTTCAGGGTGTTCACCACCTCTTGTGCGTAGTCGTTAAACTTTTCTGAAATCGGCAACACAGAAAACTGAACGGGCGCCAACCAAAGCGGGAAATTGCCCGCACAATGTTCAATCAAAACCGCCACAAATCGCTCCAGCGATCCAAACGGTGCACGGTGGATCATCACGGGGGTGTGCTTCTGATTGTCGGCTCCCACATATTCTAACTCAAATCGCTGCGGCAACTGATAATCTACTTGTATAGTGCCCAACTGCCAGCTTCTGCCCAGTGCATCTTTCACCATAAAGTCAAGCTTAGGGCCATAGAAAGCGGCTTCTCCTTTGACGGCAACAGTCGTCAATCCGCGTTCGTCAGCAGCTTCTTGAATTTCACGCTCGGCTTTTTCCCACAGCGCATCTTCACCAATATACTTGGCTTTGTTCTCGGTATCGCGCAACGAAACCTGGGCAGTATAATTTTCAAAACCCAACGATTTGAAAACAAATAATACCAAGTCAATTACTTTAACAAACTCTTGCTTCACTTGATCGGGTCGGCAAAAGATGTGCGCATCGTCTTGCGTAAAGCCACGCACACGGGTGAGGCCGTGCAATTCGCCACTTTGCTCATACCGATACACCGTACCAAACTCAGCATAGCGAATGGGAAGATCTTTATATGACCGAGGTTTAGTTTTATAAATTTCGCAGTGGTGCGGGCAATTCATCGGCTTCAACAAAAACTCTTCGTTCTCGTCTGGCGTGTGGATGGGTTGAAACGAATCTTTGCCATACTTTTCATAATGGCCAGAGGTAATATATAATTGCTTGCTGCCGATATGTGGCGTTACTACAGGATCATACCCTGCGCGCACCTGTGCCCTGCGCATAAATTGCTCTAGCCGTTCGCGCAGCACGGTGCCTTTCGGCAACCATAGTGGTAAGCCCATGCCCACTTTTTCTGAAAAGGCAAACAGCTCCAACTCTTTGCCCAACTTGCGGTGGTCACGTTTCTTGGCCTCCTCCAGCATGTGCAGATATTCTTCGAGCTCTTTTTGCTTGGGGAAGGTGATGCCATAAATGCGCTTAAGCATTTTATTTTTTTCGTTGCCCCGCCAATAGGCCCCGGCCACATTCAATAACTTGATTGCCTTGATGGGGCCAGTAGTTGGGATGTGTGGCCCTCGGCATAAATCCACAAAGTTGCCTTGTTTGTAAAAGGTAATGGAGCCATCGGCTAAGCCATCAATCAATTCTAATTTATAAGGATCTGCTTTTTTAGTAAAGTAATCTAACGCCTCCGCTTTCGATACATCACTCCGAACAAAGGCGTTGTTTTGTTTCGCCAGTTCGATCATCTTTTTTTCTACCGCCAACAACTCTTCATCTCCAAAAGGAATGTCTCCCAAATCCACATCGTAGTAAAAACCATTTTCGATGGGCGGACCAATACCGAATTTCACTCCGGGGTACAATGCCTCTAATGCTTCGGCAAACAGGTGAGCACTCGAATGCCAGAAAGCATACTTGCCACCTTTGTCGTTCCACGTAAATATTTTAATCGAAGCATCGGCATTGATTGGGCGGCTCAAATCCCATATCTCGCCATTCACTTCAATAGAAAGTGCATTGCGCGCCAGGCCTTCGCTGATGCTTTGCGCGATTTCAATACCTTTTATGTCTTGCGGAAATTCTTTTACACTGCCATCGGGCAATGTGATCTTAATCAAACTCATGAACCTTTTTTTAGAACCGCAAATATGGTGGTAATAGTTGTTTTGCGCAAAGGGTGAATTTCATCGTGCAAATCACAACTGAAACTGTACAGAGAAGAATACACCAAAATTACGGGTTTGATCATCACTTAAATAAGAAAGGCGATGAATAAAATCTACACGCAAAAATTTAAAGATGTTTTCAATGCCATAACCAAGTTCCATATATGGTTTGTTGGGGTCTAACCTCTTCGCTTGCACGTTAGGCAATTTCCCAGAAGGTTGCACTACTTCTGCAAAGTTGGTAAAGTTGGCATCACTCATAGATCCTACCAACATATTGGCTGTGGCCAAAAAGCGCCATTTCAATCGCTGAAGTAAGGGGATTTTGTTGGACAGAAATCCTTCTAAGTTCTGTCGATATTGAATCGAGCCATATCGATCGCTGGCAAATTCGCCAAAGCCAACCAAATTAAAATTGACAGGGGCATAGATGTACGATTCGTTACCAAGATGAACTGAAAGCAAAGGAAAAGGCAATGTGCCAAATACTTTTTCGCCAGTGATACTGATATAACCATTACCCAGAGGGCCCATTTTCATTCGTTTGGTCATATTCAATCGAACCTTATCGTACTCAAAATCGCTGCCAGCAATGCCTTTAAATCCATGCGTGTAACGGAAAGTAAAAACAGGCCACTTCTTTTGCTCTAACCCAATCCTGTCGTTGTCATTTTGCAAATAGATTTGATCGCGCGCATAGCGTGTTTCTAAAAAGATCTCCGATGTTTGAAAGTTGTTGTTGACAATGTCGAGATTTGGATCGACCACGTAGCCAAAAGTGAAAGCCGGATCAAAATTATAATAGCGCATCGCCACACGTTGCGTAAACCCTTTAAACAACTCTCGTTCAAGTGTCATCCTGTACTCATCGTAATAAAATCCAGCGCGGTAATTTCCCCATCGACTGGCGAATAGAAACAATGGGAATTCAGAAACATAGTCCTCATCTAAACCTAATCGGCCAACTTCATGCCGCGCTCGAAAAGTAAGTGATGTCCAACGCCTTTTCTCAAAAATATACTTGGCAAAGGCCGTGTACTTCAAGCGCTGGTCAAATCGCTGCGGATCAATTCCACCAAACCCATAAGCCAACTGCGCGCCCAACACCCACTTCTTACTAAATTTAATATTGGTTTTAAATCCAGCCTGCAAGCGAAATCCTTCAAGGGTATTGATAGCAAATAAACCTAAATACGGCCCTACAAACACTTTCCCTGTTTTATAATAGCCATTCAACACTACCTTCACAATATCAATATAAGACTTTACAATTGGGATGGATTGAATGGTATCAATCATGTGGTACACACTTTTTTCAGTGTTTGTCAATGGTTCGTGGCGAAGCGAATCCCATACCTTGTCATCTTCTTCTAGTTTCGCATCTTCGTTCAGGACAATGTTTTGATCGTAAAACTTTACTTGCTTGGGTTGATTGAGCACAAAGTTTTTATGGCTCATATAAAACTTTGCCAACATGCCAGTGGTGTTGGCCGTCAGTTGCCCAACGCTGATTAGCACCCTGCTTTTTACCGGAAGCCATGCTTGATCTTGAATTTTTTCGTAGGTATGCTGAATTCTGATCTTATCTATAAAGTTGATGTTGGCGGTGCTACCAATGCTAGCATCAATTTGTTTGAGTGCGTAACCATCTTTGGTGATGAACATGGTGCCGCTAAAGGCCAAGGCTTGTGCATCTCGTGGGAAAAAGTCTAGGCGATAACAATAATAACCATCTACCATTAAGCTGTCTGACAAATCATAATCGTAATACAACCGCCAGCCATCAGCAATAGGCGATACCAATTGCTTGCGGCTAAAGTTGAGCCAGTTCATGTAGAAGTTATAGTCTTGAAGGGAAGTCCCTACCAACTGGGTAATCATCGCACCGTCTTCTACACCCAAACCATTCACTTTCGATTTAACAATGACTTCCGTCTTTAGCTGTGGATCACTGCGGTAGTAGTTTTTAGAAACTGTTTCGGAAATAAACAAAGGCAAAATGGCCTTACCATCTTCACCGGCAATGCGATCGAGGCTATCCAATACTTGAGAGATTTTTTTCATTACTTTGCGCTCGCGCATTTTATCCGAAATCTTGTCTGCATCAATCTCCATTTTGGCGTAGGTATCATACTCAAAAGCAGTCAGGTTGCGTTTGTCGTTTTTGCTTTTGTTGTCAACCACTTTTCGCAAGATTTCGAAAGCTGGATTTTCGCCCGCCTTTACCACCACTTCTTGTAACTTGGTGGTCTCTTCATCTAATTGAAAGTTGATCACCTGGGCAACACCCTTTTTCACAACCTTGGTTCGGGATTTATACCCGATATAGGAGGCCATTACTGAATCGGTAGGGTTATTTGTCTTGATTTTGAAATTGCCATCGAAATCGGTGGTGGCACCGATTGAAGTACCCTTGAAAATTACGTTGGCAAATGGAATCGGGTCACCTGAACCAGCGTCCGTGACTTTTCCTGTAATAATTGTCTCTTGCCCTATTACAAAATTTACAAAGAAGAGAAAAGAAGATATAGTTAAGAGAACCTTTCTACGCACAAAGCACCGTTTAGAAAATCAATAAACCGCAAATGTAAAAAATTAATGGAAACGAGACATCTTGATTTTGGTTGTGAAATCAATCAAAAAAATTCCGTGTTATCAGATTGTTAAGGGCTCTTTGTTCCCCAAATGCCGCGGCTCAGTTTTGAAAACATATAAATCTAGCACCGCCTTAGCCCGAGCAAAATATTCACGCATATAAACAGAACTCTTGGGAAATTCGGTGTGCGTTTCGAGCGCCACCGCATCGATGCCAAAAT
Organism: Chryseotalea sp. WA131a; assembly: GCA_025370075.1. Classification (NCBI taxonomy): domain Bacteria; kingdom Pseudomonadati; phylum Bacteroidota; class Cytophagia; order Cytophagales; family Chryseotaleaceae; genus Chryseotalea; species Chryseotalea sp. WA131a. The sequence continues at coordinate 1,673,216 of CP073016.1, forward strand.
ACCTGCTGATAAAAATTGCTCGATAACAATGAAAGGGTTGCGTAACGATAACAATTTTGCTCTGACCAAAAATTTCTTTGCACCTCACAATAGAATCCAGGGTACGCAGCCCTGCGTAATCTAAGGTAATGCAGTTGGCAGGAACACCAGCTTTCATCAACGCCTTACGCATCTCTTGTGGTTCGTTATAATACTTGGTTCGGTTATCACCACTCAACACGAAATGCCTTGCCTTCCCAAGGCGATATAACTTGGCAGCTTCACGAATGCGATCTTCAAAAAAAGGATTGGGCGAGCCATTGGTCAATCGGCTGCTGGTGCCAAGCACTAGTGCCAGGCTGCTATCAGGAAGCTTTTTGTAATCGGTTAGGATTAGGCGTTGCGTGCTAGAGACAACCCATATGTTTGAAACCAACAACATAACGACTGCTGCCACCAAACAAATACCTAATATCTTTGCAATCCTATTCACGATTTTTCCCCTCATCATTCTACTGATTAAAGCCATTGCAAAATTAGGCAATCGAGCGGAGAAATTCTTGCTCAATAAGATCTGACCTGCGAATGGATTTTTTGAGCCATTGCAAGCGGATGATTTGTTTCTCCTCTTCACGTAACTGCCACATCGTGTTTGACAAGCGGAGTTTAGGAAGCAACGTGCTTAAGCAAATGGCAGCACTTACGGAGATATTCATGCTTTCGGTAAAGCCAGCCATGGGTATGTGTACTTTTCTGTCTGCGTGCTGAAGTGCATACTCAGAGACACCTTCCTTTTCATTGCCCATCACCAATGCAAATTTTTCTTCGATGGGTATTTGATGGATTGGCAAACCATCTACGGCAGGGTCGGTAACATATATCTTGTAACCAGCCGTTCTTAAGTGGGTGAAACATCGCTCTATATTATTGGCCTTTTTTTCTTTGTAACGAACAATGTCAATCCATTTGTTGGAACCTTTCAGCACATGCTTGTTGACTTCATAGATGTTATCATTATCTACTACATGTAAATCTTGCATGCCCATGCACTCGCTGGTACGCACCACCGCACTGATATTATGCGGTTGAAAAATATTTTCGAGAACCAACGTAATGTGACGCGTTCGCAAGGATAGCACCCGCTCCAACGTTTCGCGTCTGCGATCGGTGAGGTAGTGTGCTAGGTGATCGATAATCAATTGCCGCTTTTCATCCATCTCCAAAAATAAATAACCAGCAAGAATAACTCTAATTCTTATTTTTGTTCGATTTTCCTATGCAATACCTCTTCCCCAAAGATTTTATGTTTGGAACCAGCACGGCTGCCGCGCAAATTGAAACTCCGTTTGAGCACGATTGGCAGGGCGTAAAGGCAAAGGACGGCTCTGTATTTGATCGAACCACCGACCACGAACTTCGGTTGAAAGAAGATGCCAAAATCATTGCCTCACTGGCTCCTTACTATCGGATGGGCTTGCAATGGAGCAAATTGCAACGCGAGCCGATGGGGAATTTTGACGGTGAATCGGTGCGCGAGTACACTGCATTTTTAGATGACTTGCTCAAGCGGAATGTAAAAATCATGATGGTGCTGCACCATTTTACCAATCCCAAATGGTTTGCTGCCCTTGGCGGATGGGAGAAAGAAGAAAACGCACATTATTGGGTTGACTTTGCCATAAAAGTGGTGGACACTTTTGGAAAGTACGTAAGCCATTGGAACACCTTCAATGAACCCAACGTGTATGCAAGCTTTGGCTGGATCACGGGCGATTTTCCTCCTTTTAAAAACAACCCGGTTTTGGCTGCCAAAGTGGTGAAAAACATGGGCAAAGCACACGATGAGGTGTACGATTACATCAAACAAAAATTTCCGCACCAACCGATTGGCATTTCGCTAAATACGGTGGTATTTCACCCTGAAAATATGTTGGGTTGGTTTCCGGCCCGTTTGGGCGATTGGTGGTTTATGGAATGGGTGCCGCAACACTTTGAAAAAGCAGATTTTTTTGGGATGAGCTACTACGCTCGTCTGCCGCACGATCCGTTGCCCATTACTGGCATTGATCACCAAGAAAAATTGAAAGCAATGGGTAGGCGGCATGACGATATGTGGGAGTATTATCCAGAAGGTTTGCGTATTTGTATGGATCGCTATTGGAAGAAATACAAAAAGCCCATCATCATTACCGAAAATGGAGTAGCCGATGAAAGTGATTCATTGCGCCAACACGCCATTGCAGATTACGCGAAAATTATTCACCAAGCCCTGCAAGATGGCATTGATGTGCAAGGTTATTTTTGGTGGAGCACATGGGATAACTTTGAGTGGCATTTAGGGCCAGCGATGAAATTCGGATTGTATACTTGTGATTGGGAAACAAAAGAACGGAAGCCCAAAGCAAGCGCCAAAATTTATGCTAAGCTGGCACACCTAAGAATGTTAGAAACCGTTGATGAAGAAATTAGCGATCCTGTAGCAGAAGGTGCGATTAGCTAATCCTTCAACACCCGCATCTCCACTCTCCGATTCAATGCTCTGGCATCTTCGGTTTTTTCATTGCTGACTGGTTGTGCACCACCAAAAGCCTTTGTTTTGATTCTATCTTTTGAGATTCCTTTTGAGACTAAATATTTTTTTACTGCTTCCACACGGTCTTCAGATAATTCAAAGTTCTTTTGCGCATTGCCAATGTTATCGGTGTGGCCTTCCAATTGAATGACCACTTTGGTATTTTCTTTCATCATGGCCACCAGTTCATCTAACCCATCGTACGATTTTGGGTTGATAACTGCTCGACCCATTTCAAAAATCAGATGCTCCAAGCGAATAGCACGACCTGTGGAGGTCAATTGAATATCGCGTTTGATGATGCCATTGACCGCTTCTTTCGGAGCAATAATTACGGTGCGTGGAATGTACCCTTCTGCTTCGGCTGTTATTTGATATTTGGATGAACCAAAGATAGCAAATGAAAAAGTGCTGTCGTTGAAATTACCGGTAATGCCACCCGTAGGATAGCTTTTGAATTTGATTTTTGCTTTGATGGCTTTGCTTCCAAGGGCATCAACTACATTGCCTTGCACGGTAATTTCTTGCGCATACGTTTTTAACAAGCCAAATAAACAGAAAGCAAAAAGGAGTTTTTTCATAGGGCAAAAGTAGGGGAATCTCTTCAGTTCCTTTTTTATTTTCAAAGTGCGCACTTAGCAGCAGCAATGGCCTTCTGTGCCTTGCCATTTTGTAAAAGCTTTGCCAATATTGGTCATGCTGCCTTTCCGGCCATTTATAGTGATTAGGATGAAGAATTGAGTTCATACAACAAAACGATTTCCTTAAAACTAGGATTTTTGGAGAGAAATTGTTTTGATTAGTTTAATCAATGATGAAATTGTAAGTCATAAAACAGAATAGGTTGAAGAAAATCACTCAGCACATCTTTACCAAAATCTCTTTCATCAACTTATACCCTACCATGGCCGTCATGTTGTTGATGTCACGTGCAGGATTGTACTCAACTATATCTGCCCCTATTAAATTCGGTAACCACTGGATAATGTGGAGTACTTGACGGGTGGATAACCCACCAGGCTCATGGTGCGAAACACCTGGCGCATAGGCCGGGTCTAAGGCATCCATATCAAATGAAAGATACAAAGGCGATGGAAGGTCTTTCAAAAAATCAAACGAAAAGTCTTTCATCTCCACTACTTTTACGCAATAGCGTTTCGCTTGCTCTCGCTGGTGGGAATTAAAGGTTCGGATGCCAACTTGGGTAAGCGAAGCAATTTTTCGGGTCTCCATCAATCGTGCAAAAGGTGATGCGTGCGAGTATGGGTTATTTTCAAAGTTCTCGTACAGATCAGGATGCGCATCAATGTGCAAGATGTGAATGGGTTGATGTTTTTCAGCATACGCTTCAATGATTGGAAACGACACGGAATGGTCGCCACCCAAACATAAAACTTTACTGTCATCACGAAGCTCTTGGTGGATTCTATTTTTTATTGCCTGATAAACAGCTTTCGGAGATAGATCGGGGAAGCCAATGTTGCCGATGTCTTGATACAGTTCTCCCGAGCGAACATCTACACCGCTCTCGCAAAATGTGTTGGCAGAACCTTCTGCTTCCATCTGCCGAATACGCGCAGGCGCTTGACCTGGACCTTTCAAGTAAGACGAGTTGCCATCGAATGGAATACCGAGGAGTTTTATCATAAGCTAGATGCTGGATGCTGGATATTAGTTGCTAGATGCCTTGCTCATATCGAGTATCAAGAAACCAGCATCTAGTATCCAGTATCTAATTTTTAGTTTCAACTTTTACTTTATCACCAATTTGTAAATTCACAGATTGAGTGTAAATCAATATTACATCATCTCCCTTTTTCACACTCACCAAAGCATAGCTGCCCATCCACGAAATGTTCATCACAGTGCCCTTTCCATTCTTATCCTTTTTGATTTTCCATTCTTCGGGCCTGGTAATGGTTTTGGATTTTCCGTGAACCGAATAATCACCCAAGAGCGCAGCCACGTATTCAGACTTAGGTTTATTATAAATTTCAAACGGCAATCCTTTTTGAACAACCTTTCCATTTTTGAGCACCATCATCCAATCTGCCCAGGGCAAGGTATCCGATGGATCGTGCGAAACAAGAATAATGGTGATTGACAGTTTTTGCTCGATTTCAGCCAGCACCTCTTTCAGTGTTTGCTTCATAATGCGATCGAGATTGGAGAAGGGTTCGTCCAACAACAATAAAGTTGGTTTTGAAATCAGCAACCTACACAAGGCTATTCGTTGTCTCTCACCACCCGATAATTCATTGGTCTTTCGCGTAAGTAAATGCTGGATGCGACAAAAGCGAAACAAATTTTGGGCTTGGTTTTTCGAAAGGTGATTGGCATACTCCAATACTTGCTCCACACGAAGAAACTTAGGCAACTCAAAATACTGTGGTAAATACGCTATCCGAGGATGGCCCGCTACCAATAATTGAGCAGGCCCTTTTACAATCTCTTCATTCAACGTTACTGTTCCACCATCGGCATCTTCCAAGCCAGCAATGATTTTGAGCAATGTACTTTTTCCAGAACCTGTCTCACCCACCAAAGCAATCCGCTGGCCAATAGATTGGGTAAAACCAATGCCTTTTAATTGGAAGCTACCGAGGCCTTTTTTCGAAACATTGTTAACGTCTAACATTGGCATACCAAATTAACAGGTAGCAAAATACGTAAAAGGGAAATAACCTTAACGCACCATTCTTGAGAATCAACCAAATCCAGAATACTAGAAAACGAAAAGGCATTTTATCGCGAAGATGAACTCTTTATTATACAATCATAGTTATATCTTTGCGGCTTATTTTTTTGATTATGATTTCTGTTGACAATGTGGCCGTGGAGTTTAGCGGTACTGTACTGTTTAGTGACATTACTTTTAACATTAACGAAGATGACCGTATCGCTTTAATGGGCAAAAACGGAGCTGGTAAATCGACTTTGCTTAAAATATTAGCGGGTGCCAACAAGCCCACCCGTGGCAAGGTATCGGCACCCAAAGATTCGGTAATTGCATACTTGCCCCAGCATTTGCTAACCGATGATAATTGCACCGTATTTGAAGAAGCTAGCAAGGCCTTCAGTAAGGTGCTGAACATGAAGGCCCAGATCGATGACCTGAACAAGCAATTGGAAACACGTACCGACTACGAATCAGACGAATATTCAAAAATCATTGAACAGGTTTCAGAGCTCAGTGAGAAGTATTATTCCATTGAAGAAATCAACTACGATGCAGAAGTTGAAAAGACATTGATGGGCATGGGATTTTTACGCAGCGATTTTACACGATCAACAAGCGAGTTTAGTGGGGGTTGGCGTATGCGCATTGAGTTGGTTAAAATACTTTTACAAAAACCAGACTTGATTTTGTTGGATGAGCCTACCAACCATCTAGACATTGAATCGGTGCAGTGGCTGGAAGAATTTTTGAAGACCAATGCAAAAGCGGTAATTGTAATCAGTCACGATAAAGCTTTTGTGGATAACCTCACCAACCGCACCATTGAGGTGACGATGGGCAGGATTTACGATTACAAAACCAATTACTCACATTACCTGCAACTCCGCAAAGAAAGACGTGAGCAGCAACAAAAACATTTTGAAGATCAGCAGAAAGAAATTGCAGATATCACCGCATTCATCGAACGTTTCAAAGGTACGTACTCAAAAACACTACAAGTTCAATCTCGCGTAAAGATGCTGGAGAAAATCGAGATCATTCAAGTGGATGAGGTGGATACATCATCATTGAATTTGAAGTTTCCGCCCGCTCCGCGCTCGGGCAACTACCCTGTCATTGCAACTGACTTAGGCAAAAGTTATGGTGACCATGTGGTTTTTAAAAATGCTTCCGTCACTATTGCGCGTGGCGAAAAGGTTGCCTTGGTGGGAAAGAATGGCGAAGGTAAATCCACTTTTGTGAAAGCGATTATGGGCGAGATTGATTTTGATGGACAGATGCAATTGGGGCATAATTCCATGATTGGCTACTTTGCGCAAAACCAAGCCTCACTGTTGGATGAAGACTACACCGTATTTGAAACCATTGACAAAATTGCCTTTGGTGATGTGCGTACAAAAATCAAAGACATACTCGGTGCGTTTATGTTTGGTGGCGAGGCCATCGACAAAAAAGTGAAAATGCTGTCGGGCGGTGAGCGTACACGGTTGGCAATGATTAAATTATTATTACAACCAGTGAATTTGCTGATTCTTGATGAGCCTACCAATCACTTGGACATTCGCACGAAAGACATTTTGAAAGATGCGCTGAAAGCATTTGATGGAACACTGATTTTGGTCTCTCACGATCGCGACTTCTTAGATGGGTTGGCCACCAAAGTATTTGAATTCGGTAACCAACGCATCCGCGAACACTTTGAAGACATCAACGGATTTTTGCGAAACAAAAAGATGGAGAATTTGCGGGAGATTGAACGAAAGACCGCCATTGCCAATTAACCCATTTCTTTAACTATGAATCGATCTAAGTTTATTGTTTTAGCAACGCTACTTCTAGTTGGTTGCAAAAGTGCCAAAATTCCAAGCTCAACGTTCGCACAGCCCATCGAGGTAAAAAATGTTATACCGCTTTCTGAAACAAAAGAAATTCTGACCACGCTATCGTCTGATGAAATGGAAGGTAGGGAATTTGGTACGGCCGGAATGGAAAAAGCAGCCGCATGGGTGGAAGACTATATGAAAAAAGCAGGCATCAAGCCCTTTTTCTCTTATAGTTATCAAGATACCGTGACTATAAATGGAAGAAAGACGGCCAATGTGGTCGGGTTGATTGGTTCAAGAGATGACACAAAGGAATATATACTTTTAGGTGCCCATTTAGATCACATTGGCAAAGCAGCCAGCGGACCTGATCTAATTTACAATGGCGCAAATGACGATGCCAGTGGTGTAACCGCTGTTTTGCAAATTGCTCAACAACTTCAAAAAAATCGTCCTGAGGCGAACGTAATTGTTGCGCTGTTTACTGCCGAAGAGAGTGGCTTGCTCGGATCTGCCTATTTAGCAAAAAGACTTAAGGGACTTCAAGTAAAGATAAAGTACATGTTAAATTTTGAAATGATCGGCAAAGCCATGACCATTGGCGCTAATAAAGTTTACATTACTGGTTATAATAAATCGAACTTGGCTGCCGTCATGAATGAGTTAGCCGGAAACACCTTTGCCACTTACTTGCCGGAGGAAAATCAATATCAATTATTTATGAGGTCTGACAACTACTCATTTTATGAAATCTACAAAGTGCCTTGTCACACCATTTCCACTTTTGATTTTAAGAATTACCCCTATTACCACGAACTGAAAGACGAAGCCAGCCAACTGGACATCGAACACATGAATAAAATCATTAATCTTTCTACTACGATAATTGAGAAAATGATCGAATCCAATAAAGAAATAAAAATGAAATAAGAAGCTTTCATTTAAAGGTAACCTGCTTTAGCGAAAATTTAGTTGATTTATATTCTGTAACTTTTGACCCTCATCTTCGCTAACTTCGTATAAAACAAGAAAAAAATATCCATGCAAACAGAAATCATTATCATTCTCGTTCTTTTTGTAGCGTTCATTAGTTTATTTACCGCATTTGTAACGGTCAAGCAAGGCAACATGGCGGTTGTAACGGTTTTTGGGAAATACCAGCGCGTCATGCGCCCTGGGTTAAACATGAAAATCCCATTCATTGAAGTAATTCACTCGCGTGTATCGGTTCAAAACCGTTCAGTGGAGTTAGAATTTCAGGCCACCACCCAAGATCAAGCCAATGTGAATTTTAAAGCCATGTTGTTGTTCTCTGTGCTGAACCAAAATGAGGAGACCATTAAAAACGTGGCCTTCAAATTTATGGATGAACAAAGTTTTATGACAGCCCTGGTGCGCACCATTGAGGGTTCAATCCGTAGTTTTGTAGCCACTAAAAAGCAACCTGAGATTCTTTCCTTACGAACGGAAATTGTGTTGGAGGTTAAACAACAGCTCGATCAAACTTTAGAAGGTTGGGGATACCACTTGATTGACTTACAATTGAACGACATCGCCTTTGATGAAACCATTATGAAATCGATGGCAAAAGTAGTGGCCTCAAATAACTTGAAAGCGGCTGCAGAAAATGAAGGGCAAGCACTGTTGATTACCAAGACGAAAGGTGCGGAAGCAGATGGTAATGCCATCAAAATTGCAGCAGAGGCAGAGCGCATTGCCGCTCAATTGCGTGGTCAAGGCGTGGCACTCTTCCGCGAGGAAGTAGCCAAAGGTATGTCGCAGGCAGCCAAAGAAATGGAAATTGCAAAATTGGATTCTTCATTCATTTTGTTTTCAATGTGGACAGAGGCCATCCGTCATTTTGCTGAACATGGTAAAGGCAACACTATCTTTTTAGATGGCTCGCCCGACAACATGAAGCGAACAATGCAGGAGTTAATGTCGGTATCCAAAGGTCCTTCCATCGTTGCAGAAAAGGAAGCCAAAAAGTAAATGATTTTAACTTATGTAACTTAGCTGCCAGTTAAGTTTAAGGCAACATGATTGAAACTGCGAATGGAAAGATAAATCTAGCCAAAGAATTATTTTGGGATATTCCTGAAAAGAATATACCTCTCGCCTTAAATCGGTCTTCAGAGTGGGTAGTGGTACGTGTTTTTGAATATGGAACACTGGAAGAAATTGCTGAGATAATCAAATTTTACGGTAAGGAAAAAATAAAAGAATTGCTCTTGAAGTCTAATTTAAGACCGATGGCCAAGGCAATGTCAAGGCTTTTTTTAGACGTTGAGATTCCTGCGAACGAAGAACGGTCATTGTTTTATCGGTAGGTCTCTACTTCATGTTACACAAAGAAACGATAACACCTGAATTGCTGGAAGCTTTGCAATCCTTAATGTCTATGGATGAATTGGCCGCGTTTCAGTTGGTGGGTGGCACTGCCATTGCTTTACAGCTTGGCCATAGAAAATCAATAGACATCGATTTGTTTTCAAACAATAAAGTCGATCTAAGATTAATAAGTCGTTCGCTTAAAGATAAATTTCATGAGCTAACGAATATTACGCTGACTCAAACGAACGTTGGAGCATTCATCAAAGGTGTTCGTGTTGATATTTATGACGATTGGTTGATTCCTTTCAGAAAACCAGCATTCGTGGAAGAAGGTGTTCGTCTTTCGGCACTAGAAGATTTAGCAGCGTTCAAGTTAAGTGATATTACAGGGAGAAGAGAAGAGAAAAGAAGGATATACTTTCTGTTCAAACGTATTGGAGGAGACAAAATGCTTTCAAGCTTTCAAAAGCTACGAACCATTGTTGTCTGACAAATCACTTTTATTTGCGTTGGCCGAAGTGGATACGGCACGAGATAACCCGACACCCATGCCCGAAATGTTGATAGACGTAAACTGGGAAGAAATTAGAGAATTGATTACATACGAATGTAGAGACTATTTGAAAAAACTATCCAAAAATTAAATTTAAGCTAGGGATTCTTTTCCGGAACCAACTTTGAAAAATCTTGCTTAATCTCTAGCGCTCTTGTCTTTAACGCATTGATAGCTTCCAACATCTGGGCTGTAGGCTTTGCATCTGCCCCTTGCAATACCGCCAAAATGTAAAGCAACTTCTCTTGCAAGGAGACAAGTGTCTCTTTTTCGCGGGTGGAAGCATAGATACTGCCATACAGCACATCCGGGTTTTCAGGGTCGCCCGTTCCGCGTTGAGCAATAACAGCTTCCCTCTCCCCTTTCTTCCACTTATACTTCGAATTAGTCAACCTTACGTCAATCCGCTCACGAAGCGTTTGCAGGTCATGGTAGAGTTTATATACTTCCATCGATTTATCTGTATTTAGTTTCAAGTCAACTTCTGAAATCACCACACGTGGATCTAAGCGCACATTTATTTTTTGCTCTTGCGACTTGCCATCTACCGTCAAACGAACCGCGTACGTTCCGGGATGTACTAATGGGCCTGCAGGACTGCTAGTTGTATTTTTATAAACAGCAGCAATGGAAAACTGCCGATCCGCTCCTTGTGGAGGCGCATAGCGCAAATCCCACACAAACCGATGATGGCCTTGACCGTTTGAAAGTATTTGTGATGACCGAATCCAATAAGTAGGATGTGGCATCTTCAGCGAATCGAGATGCTCGGGTTTATCATTGCTGGTATATCTTCTAATTTTATTTCCTTTCTCATCTAAAATCTCTAATACAATTTCCTTCGCGGGATTGGAAATAAAGTAATCAATGGTAGCACCGTCAGAAGGGTTTTTACCGGTGGCTTCATCGGGTGGAATGGGTGTATCCGAAAACATATTGAACCGCACGCGTGTTGCAGTCGAAGTTGGAAAAAGAAAATCTTGGTTTAATTGAGTGACCTTGGCCATCGCGCGCAAAGGCGCGATGTTATCCATCACCCAAATAGAGCGGCCATGTGTGCCCACCACCAAATCATCTTCATGAATCACCAAATCGCGAATGGAAGTAGCCGGCATATTCATTCGGAGCGGTTGCCAATTCTCTCCTTCATTTACGGAGAAGAAGACTTCACGTTCCGTTCCTGCAAAAAGTAAACCTGCTTGCTTCGGGTCTTCTCGCACCACATTCACAGGTGCATTCGGTGAAATTCCATTTACGATTTCTTTCCAAGTAGCTCCTCCATCATGCGTTTTATAAATATGAGGGCGCAAATCATCCTTGCGAAAAGCATTCACCGAAAGGTAAGCTGTGTTCTCGTCAAAATGTCCGGCATCCAATTGCGAGATTTTATCCCAAGAAGTTAAAGATGCTGGAGTAACCTCTTTCCAGTTTTTGCCGCCATCGCGTGTTACATGCACCAATCCATCGTCTGTGCCAGCCCAAATGATGTTGGCATTTTTTGGTGAACCACTAACAGAATAAATCACCCCACGCTGTGGCATCGTATTCAAACTTTCTGTTTTGAAATCTCCAATATTGTTGGGCACAGCAGGTTGTTTGCGCGTCAAATCTGGACTAATGATTTCCCACTTCTCCCCTCCTGTTTTTGTTTTCCATAAAACATTTGTAGCGAACAACAACATCTCGTTATCGGCAGGATGAAACAACAAAGGAAGCGTGCGAACCATTCTGTATTGACCGGAGCGTAGTGCTTCCGGAGCAACACTTTGTGTCTGTCCTGTTTTCTTGTTGAACTTGGTAACACGGCCTCCATAGATAATGTCAGCATTTTTGGGGTCAGCCGCCACATACGCATATTCATCGGCACCTACACCCATCCAATCGCGCATTGAAATTTGCCCTCCATTGCCTCGGCTCGCAATTCCTATCGCACCACTCTCTTGCTGGCCTCCATACACCCAATAAGGAAATTGATTGTCGGTGCTGATGTGATACAACTGGGCAGTTGGCTGGTTTAACCAACTGCTCCACGATTTACCTCCATTGACGGTGACAACGGCTCCTTGGTCGGCTGCAAACAACATGATGTCCGGCTGCAATGGATTTATCCAAATGCGGTGATAATCATCACCACCTGGTGCGCCCTTAAAACTCGTCCAGGTTTTTCCTCCATCAGTGCTTCTATACGCGGCAGTGTTTGCAACAAATACAACATCAGGGTTTTCAGGGTGAACACGTATTTCGGCAAAGTCGCCACCACGGCCCCACAATCTTCTATCGGTGCTTACACGAACCCAATTCTCGCCACCATCTTCACTTCTATAAATGCCACCATTTTCTTTTGAATCTACGGTAGCAAAAACAATTTTAGAGTTGCTAGGCGCGATGCCAAAACCAATGCGGCCTAATCCCTGCTCGGCAGTTGGCAATCCCTTTCCGATTTTATTCCACGTAGTTCCCCCATCGATTGATTTGTACAAGCCATTGTTTTTGCCTAAGAAAGAACCGTTCTCCCATGGGCCTTCACGATGTTCCCATAAATCGGTGATAATTGTAGTTGGATTACCGGGGTCAAATTCTATTTCGATTGCCCCTGTGTTGTGATTGATGTACAAAACTTTTTCCCACGATTGGCCACCATCGCGCGATCGAAAAACCCCACGTTCTTCATTTGCTCCATACGGATGCCCAAGTACCGCAGCAAACACAATATCCGGATTGGTGGGGTGCACAATCACCCGGCCAATCTGTTGGGCATCTTTTAAACCGATGTGATTCCATGTTTGTCCACCATCCACGGATTTATACATACCATCTCCTACGGATAAATCAGGACGATGAAGGCCTTCTCCCGTGCCAACATAAAGGATGTTGGGATTGGAAGGAGAGACCGCCACATCGCCTACAGAACCGGTAGGGGCAGAATCAAAAATTGGTTTCCATGTTCTTCCGTAGTCGGTGGTTTTCCAAACTCCGCCATTGTTAACTCCCATAAAAAATACGTTGGGCTGCGTGGGAATTCCCACTGCACCCACCGTGCGCCCCGCCCGAAACGGGCCGATGCATCTGTATTGAAGTTCTTGGTAAAAAGATGGGTCAATGGACTGACTAATGGCGGCAAGGGAAGCCACCATAAAGAAAACAACTAGATACTTACGCATAGCATGAATTTTGAAACAGTTTAGTGGAATAAATTGATAATCGCAATGATTGGTTTATAAAGGGTTTTGAAAGAATTTCTAAAGACCTCTTCCGCCTGTCAAAAGTGAATACGTTTTTGGGGACACCGATCTCAACGCTGCACCAAGCCCGATGCAACCGAGAATAACAAGCAAAGGCAGTAACATAAAAGTAATCAATCGATAGCCATACATAAAATCCAACCAATCAAACATGCCATTGATAAGAATGGCCACCAGTGGCGCGTACACTGCGTAAATGATAAACGAAAAACCACTGAGCCAAATCCACCACCTTTTGTTCATAAGGAACGAAACAATTTTATCCAGACCAAACCAGCACGCGATCAATCCACTTGCGATGGTAAGTTTATGCAATAGGGTAATGATTGGGTAGGTTGAACTTCCGATAATACCCACTCCATTGAAAGCCAGATAGGTTTTAATGCCTGCGGCCATCAAGAATACAACTACCCAAATTTTGGGCTGAAGAAAAGCCGAAGGTTTCTCAATATTGAAATTCGACTTTTGCATCCACACACCTAATGAAAAAAAGAGCAAGCCCTCTCCTTCCACAAACACCAGCCCAAACGTTGAAAGCCAAAGTAGGATGGCGATTGCAAAGAAAACGACTTTGGCTTTTGGGTTTACTACACACCAACGAATGCCCACGTAGGCCGCATTATAAAAAAACAACACACGAATAAACCAAAGTTGGTACGCCACTGGAAAAAATATCCATCGTGCCATTACTTCATACCATTTGTAATCATGTACCAACATCCGCTTGTCATCAATTTGTACGATGTGCGAGCTAATCACGAGTTCCTTTGTTGGTGGGAATAATTCGAATGCGTACACCAAGGCTAAAGCGAAAGCACTCCAAAGCAGATAGGGCAACAACAACGTCTTCGCTCGTTTACGGATGCGTTGCCCATGGGGCTGACCATCGTGCAGTGCAAATAGGTAACCTGAAATGATGAATAACATCGGGATGCGAAAGCGCAACAATCCATTGGAAAGAAAATATTCAGCAAATGATGTGACCGTGAGGGATTCATCAGGAGTTGTCCATGGTTGGAGATACCGTTGCTCTAAATTGTAACCATGCACAAACACCAATAACAGCATGGACACAAACGACCAAAACTTAAATTTCTGACTAAGGAATGGTGACAGCATGTTTGAAAGATAGTAAATAGCTTGGTAGCTCAAAAGCTATTCTTGAAGCAAATCCATACCTTGCATTTGTAAACGGTAGGTATGAAAAAAGTCCTTTTGATTATTTTGCTGGGTAGCTCTGTTTCCATGTCCGCTCAAACTTTGTTTCCTGAAAAATGTATTGGCGTTTGGCAAGGCATGATGCATATCTATAATCAAGGCATCATCCGCGATAGCGTAAAAGTAAAATTTACAGTAGCCAAAACGGCAGAAGCAAATGCTTGGACGTGGAAGATGGAATACTTGTCAGAAAAAATGCCGATGGTTAAAGACTATGTTTTAAAACTAAAGGACAAAGAAAAAGGTATTTATTCTACCGATGAAGGCGGTGGATTGGAGTTGATGGATTACCAATTTGGCAACAAACTTTATTCCGTGTTTGAAGTAAGTGGAGTATTGCTTACTGCCAGTTATGAATGGATAGATAAAAGTAACTTAGTGTTTGAAGTTACTTCAGGTAAGAAGGGAGAATCTCCCGTTAAGGATATAACTAACTTTTCTGTTGCCAATGTGCAGCGGGTGGTAATGCGAAAGCAATAAACCAGAGACATTCTGCATTAAATCAATTGCTCTTCACAACCTTAGTCGTATAGTTCCCCTTGCTGCTTTTGATTTCCAAAATGTAAACACCCGTTGGTTGATTAGAAAAATCTAAGGTCAACGGAATTTTTGACCAAGTTATGGCATCGGAGTAAGAAAATACCACTCTACCTAATAAATCATACAAAACGATGGAAGCGTCAGCAATCGGCTCTTTAAATGAAATCGTCAATTGATAGTTTGTGCTGCTGGAAACCGGATTAGGATAAACCGCTAGATAGTCCGTTTGCCGAATGGTCTTCAATGAATTCACTGCGCCTTCAAAATTTGGGATGCCGTACCCTTTATTGTTGTCAGGTGCGAATGATTGGTCACCAGATTTAATAATCGCATCTCTTATCTCTTGCGATGTTAAACTAGGGTACGCTTGCACCAAACCCGCAGCTAAGCAAGCAACCAATGGGCTGGCCAACGATGTTCCGCTAGCCGTTCCGATGCTACCCGTGGGCGTAACCACTACGGTACCCGATCCAAATGCGACTACGTCTGGTTTAATTCGATTATCTGCAGATGGACCAAAGGAACTAAAGCTACTTCTACTACCGGTTGTAGTAACAGATCCAATGGCTAACACTCCGTTTACATCCGCGGGGGCGGTAATGTATTTCCAAGCTCTTGCTCCCTCGTTGCCAGCACTGCAAACTACAATCATCCCTTTTTCGGTTGCCTTCTTGGCAGCTACACTCACCACCGTTTTGCTTCCATTCATATCAGCATAGGAGTAGTCCATGGAGGTTTGATCGAAAGTGTTATACCCCAACGATGAATTGATCACATCTACACCCGCGCTATCTGCCTTTTCCGCAGCAAACACCCAGTTGTATTCTTCTATACGGTACTCGGTTGATACATCTTCCGTTAAGTATAAAAAGAAATTCGCTTTGTAAACACCACCCACAAAGGTATTTGGGACATAGCCTGCCATCACAGAAAAAACCTCCGTTCCATGATCATCAGTGGAATAAACATTCTTTGTGTTGGTAATAAAATTAAAGGTTGCTTTGATTCTACCATCCGTGAATAAATGCTGAAAAGGACTAGCCGTATTCACCCCGATCCAGCCGCTATCAAATTGAGCGATGTTGATATTTTCACCTCGATAGCCCAACGCTTGCATTTTATCAAGTGCAATTTGACCAAGCTGAAATTCAGTGGCATTGGTAGAGGCTGCTTGCTGCGTACTTTCCTCTCTTTCTTTAGAGGCTATTCTTCCCCCTTGTAATTTAACATTGGGCGCCACCAACTCTGACTTGCTTACAAAAGGCAACGCGTTGATGATGGAGATAGTTGCAGCATCTGTTTGTACCAACACCCCATTCCGCCACTTGGAGGTAAAAAAAGTTTTTGCTCCTGTCGCTTTTACTTGCTGAACGTAGGTAGCGTTCACGGGCAGGTCCTCTTCAACAATCGATATATTTTGTTTCTGCCTGCGGGCAATACTTTGAGCTGATAAAAATGCAGATGGATTACTAACCGTAAAAGTGGTATTGACTTTATCTTTAAAAAAGACAAAGTAGCGATTGGTTTGCGACCAACAGGTGGTGAAAAAGAAAGCGAAGAGAATACTTATTGTTATTCTCATATCAGTTTTTGCCAAACTCCTTTAGTGTTTGCTTATAGATAGAACCTTGTTGTGTCTTGTTTTGTGCATAGCAGGGCAGTTGCGAATTAGAAAAATAGGTAAGGAGGTACGATTCCCTGTACACCAATCCAACATTGAATGCGTAGACTTCACTTCTTGTATCTCTGTATAGAATATTTTTCTGTTCATCATTTTGGATAACCGTTACAGTTTGCTCAAACGCTTGACCTTTTGTGCTTGTGAATGGTTGGTCCGTCAATGTAAGTTTGTACTGATCTTCCACTTTTCCGTTCAACTGAGTTTCGTTGTTGAAGAGATTGCCGTTCCATTGCAAACCATCGAAGACTGGAAAAATCAATTTCACATACGGCACGTTGCTTTCATTATTGATTGCTTGAGATTTTACAATTTTTGACGTCCATGTGGCCACCGGATTCCAAACTTGGCTACTTGTCATGCGCGTTGATCGCAGCATCTTGTAGGAATACCCTCCTTCCGGATTGGGGAATGAATCGGTTACCGAAACGAGCAATTCATATTTTGAATTAATTTCACCATTGTCATTACAATTCAGTCGAAGGATGGAAGTTTCTTCCACATCGTAAATCCAATACTTGCCAACCTGCAATGGAAAATACAATTGATCGGAAGGAGTGACGTTGTTCTCCGAACCACAAGCACAAGCAATGATGAGCCCAATGATCATCAACCTTTTACTAACCAGCGTACTCTTATTTGTCAAATGGCTTGCTAATTTCCTCTCAAACATAAGCCAAAGTTATTTTTTCTTTTTGATATTTGGGCATGGCATTAAAGACTACCGTTGTGGTTGGCAACATCACCAACCTAAGTGACGCCCGCTACTGCGCAGGCATGGGCGTAGATTACCTATGTTTTCCCGCCCATCGGATTAATCCAAAAACCTTTGAAGAGATAACCGGTTGGGTCAGCGGCCCAACGTTTGTGTTGGACGTTTCACAAGTGGGCGACATCAAAGCCACCTTGGAACAATACAACACCGATCATATCCTTCTCACCACCCACCAACTGGAATTTTTACCTATTCTCAGAGGAAAAAAGCTGATCATGCGATTGGATTCTAGTTTGATAAACTTGAATTTTCATAGGGAAAACCTGCCGAAAGAAATTCTATTCCTATTAGCAGAGGAGAGCCAAATCGCTGATTTCTCGAGGGAAAAGGGCTTTTCTACCCTTGTAAAAGTACAAGAAGCATCTTCCCTTGAAAGTTTGCTTCAGCAAAAAATAGCTGGCATTTGGCTAGACGGCAGCGATGAAGACAGGCCCGGTTTAAAAGATTATTCCACACTTGAAGTAGTACTTGAACAGCTCGAAACAGAGGTGTAATTGCTACCCTATTTTCCCTATGAAAAAACGATTTTTTGCATAATGAAATAATACTATATATTCGCACTAGTTTATCGTTCATGCCAAGTGGCACGATAGGATAAATAAACCACTAATACATTCAAAACGCTATGGCAAAAAAAGCGAAGAAAGCTGCTAAAAAAGCAGTGAAAAAAGCAGTGAAAAAAGTAGCTAAGAAGGCTGCTAAGAAATCTGCAAGAAAACCGAACGCAGCCTTTATGGCCGCACTTACACCTAGTGCAACACTAGCTGTAGTAATCGGGAGCAAACCAGTACCCAGAACAGAGATGATCAAAAAAATCTGGGATTACATCAAGAAAAATAAATTACAAGACAGCAAGAACAGAAGAATGATTAATGCTGATGCAAAGTTGAAGGATTTATTTGCAGGCAAAACTCAGGTTTCAATGTTTGATCTTGCAAAGATTGTAAGCAAACACGTGAAGTAAGAAAACTTATTTCAAAAAAAAGGCTTTGCCACATGGTGAAGCCTTTTTTGTTTTACACCTAATTTCAGAAGCAATCAAGCACCACTTAAAAGTCAAAACTTACCTGCTCAAATCATTTAATGCTTCTGGGTTTACCAAATTGGTTCTTTTTTCTAAATGGTTTTTTAAAACTTTTCTCCCGTCTTGTCTCGGGTGTGTAGGCAGGTGCTTCCCCTAATTCAGCAGGAACGATTATTTTTTCAACGTCCTTCCCAATCATGCTTTCAATTCTAAAAAACTTGCGCTGATCATTCGGGTTAATAAATGTAATGGCCGTGCCCGTAGTAGCCGCACGGGCCGTTCTTCCAATCCGATGAATGTAATCTTCTGGATCGGGCGGTACATCAAAATTGATTACCAAGCTAATCCCCTCCACATCAATTCCGCGAGACAATACATCTGTTCCGATCAAAATTGAAAGTTGTTTGTTTTTGAATTCCCTTAAAATGCTTTCGCGCTCTACTTGTTCCAAATCGGAATGAATGGCTTTTGCTTGAATACCAATCTTCTGCAGAGAGCGATCTAATTTTTTTACGTTCTCTTTGGTCGAAGCGAAAATAAGAGCGCTCGCGTATTTGTCGTCTTTGAGAATATGCTTGATCAGTTTTTCTTTCTGTTCATCATACACTGAATATGCTTGTTGCAAAATTCCCTCTGCAGGTTTAGAAATGGCTATGTTTATCTCCACAGGATCTTTCAAAATACGATTGGCCAAGGCCCGTATTTTAGGAGGCATGGTGGCCGAAAACAAAAGGGTTTGCCTTTTTTCAGGCAGGTACTTAATGATGCTAACAATGTCTTCATAAAAGCCCATGTCCAGCATGCGATCTGCTTCGTCCAAAACCAAATGCTCTACTTGGTCTAGCTTAATAACCCCCGAAGCCAATTGCGCAATCAACCTTCCTGGGGTAGCAATGATAATATCAACGCCAGCCTCTAAGGCTCGCTTTTGTTGATCCCAAATAGCGCCATCGCCACCACCGTAAACCGGTATTGAACTAACGCCTAGGAAGTAGGCAAAGCCTTCGATCTGTTGATCGATTTGCTGCGCCAACTCGCGCGTTGGTGCAATGACCAACGTATTTAGGTGCCTATTTTCTGTTTGGATGATATTGTTCAAAATAGGAAGAAGGTAGGCGGCCGTTTTCCCCGTACCGGTTTGGGCACAGGCAATCAGATCGCGCTTTTGAAGAATCGTTGGGATTGCTTGCTCTTGAATGGGCGTAGGTTGATTATAGCCCATGGATAAGAGGCCATCTACCAACCTCGCGTCAAAGTTAAATTCAGAAAATGTCAAAAGTGTATTTGTTTAGTCATAAAAAAGCCCTGACGGTTGGTCAGGGCTTTTATGTGAAGTGATTGGATATTATTTGGCTAACTTAACGTCAACCGCATTTAAACCTTTTCTGCCTTCTTTCAGGTCAAATGTGATTTCATCGTTCTCGCGAACTTTGTCGATTAAACCTGTTGCGTGGACAAAGTACTCTTGTCCTGTTGATGTTTCTCTTACAAAGCCAAAACCTTTCGCTTCGTTAAAGAATTTTACTGTTCCTTCTTTCATTTTTTTTGTGATAATTTTTGATAAATAATCCGCAAAGATAACGGAATAAACTTTATTCCAAACTTTTTGTTTCACAGCTTGATTAGCCTGAACTTTACCTAAAATCTACAGACAAGATGAAATCAAAAGCGCTGTTACTTTTAATTTTTTATTTATCAGTTAATTGTTCATCTTCCACCAATACACCAATTGAGTCAAATCAATCACCTCTCGTATTCGCTAAAGGCGCTGACATTGGATGGATTACTGAAATGGAAGCGGCAGGGGTAAAATTTTATGACAAGGAGGGCACGCAACAAGAGTGTATAAAACTTTTAAAAGATAAAGGTATCAACTCCATTCGACTACGAGCTTGGGTTAATCCTGCAAAAGGCTGGAACAATACTAAAGATGTCGTGGTAAAGTCGATTCGGGCCAAAAATGCTGGCATGCGATTAATGATTGATTTCCACTATAGTGATGACTGGGCAGACCCTGGAAAACAATTTGTACCATCTGCATGGTCAAAAATGTCTTATACTGACATGAGGACTGCATTGTACAACTATACAAAAGGGGTGATGGATACACTAAAGCTAAATGGCATTACACCCGAATGGGTACAAGTTGGTAATGAAACCAACGATGGAATGATGTGGGAAATAGGTCGTGCTTCCAAATCGATGGCAAATTTTGCGAGCCTTGTAAAATCCGGTTATGATGCTGTAAAATCAGTTAGCCCCGATACACAAGTAATTGTTCACCTTTCAAATGGTTATAACAATAGCTTGTTCCGTTGGATGTTTGACGGACTTAAAACCAATGGGGCAAAATGGGACATCATTGGAATGTCTCTCTATCCCACGTGGGCACCTGAAGGGCTATCTGGTTGGGCAACTGTTAACAATAACTGTTTAATCAACATGAACGATATGGTTGCCCGATACGGTACTCCGGTAATGGTGGTAGAGGTGGGCATGCCGGCCGATCAACCAGCCATGGCAAACGCATTTTTGAAAGACATTATTAGCAAAACCAAAAGCATAAAAGATAATAAAGGTCTGGGTGTTTTCTATTGGGAACCTCAGTGCTATGCAAAGTGGCAAGGCTATGGATTGGGGGCATTTGACGATTCCGGAAAACCGACAGTGGCGATGGATGCTTTTTTAGACTAATTTACTTTTCAATCGCGGCCGTTACCCGCTTCACTAACTCCCCTATTTTACCCGAGTCGAGCCACCTCGCCACGATCACTAAATCATGCTCTTGGTCTACAACAATATAGTTGCCACCAAAGCCATCGGCATAGAAGATTTTTTTTGAAACATTGCCCAAGTTATTTTGCTCATTGGTCCACCACATAAAGCCATAGGATGGATTTGGCGCAGAAGGCTGCTGAGCCGCTTTTACCCATCGCTCGGAAATTATTTGTTGGTTTTTCCATTTACCCTTTCGGGCGAACAATAAACCAAAGCGAGCGTGGTCTAACGTATTTATGAAAAGCCCGCCTCCAAAATGACCGCCACCGCTTACGGATTGCATCATTTGGCCATCCACATTCACAAATGAATTATCATATCCATGCCATCGCCAAGTGGTAGACGCTCCAATGGGATCCATAATTTTTTCTTTCACCACCAGCGGCAAAGGCTTGCGCCAGACTTGCAACAGCGAATAGGCTAAAAGATTTACACGAACATCGTTGTACTCAAATTGGGTTCCTGGCTCTACCAATCTTCTGTTCTTCCAATCATCAATACTTCCCTGCTTGGGTGGACGATCAGCCCAATCACAAAAGTCAAACAAGCAACCCGACCAGTCGCTGGATTGTGTGAGCAAATGACTCCAGGTAATTTTACTATTGTGTTCCCCTTCAAATTTCTCGTCTGTCACGTAGTCCACCACGCGGTCATCTACTTTTCGGATCAATCGTTGATCATACGCTAATCCAGCCACCGTTGACAAATAACTTTTGGTAACACTAAAGGTCATGTCCACGCGATTGACATCGCCCCATTGCGCCACGATGTAACCATTTTTAATAATGACACCTGCTGGTTTGCCGCGATGTTTGAATGGGCCAAAGAATTTATAACCAGGCTCGGCAGCATAGGCTTTTAAAGTGGCAATACGCAAATCCTTTTCCACTTTGCTTTCGTTGCGGATCGCAAACTGAACAGCGCTATCCAAAAGCACAGCGTTCAATTTTAATTCCATGGGCTTCTTGGTTAACCAAATGGTGTCAGGATAATAGAGTTGAGCGCTGGAAGAAAAACAGAGACTCACCAAAGCGAAAGAAAATAATAATCGAATTGACTTCATTTCTTAAGTAATTAAAATGACCAAGGGCAGAAAAATTCACTACCAAGATTACTGTTGCTGTTGCTGTCTTTGTTTGTAGATTTCATAAGTCTCCGAAATAACTTTCTTAAAATGCAACTTTTGCTCAGTTGTAATTTCTTTTGGCGCTAGTTGCACTTCGGTGAAAGCTCTAGAGCTAAATTGTACCGTCACCTCCAGCAGATGTTCTATCGAACCTTTGTATGTCCCTTTCACCGGAGTACAATCTAAAAAGCTTCTGCCAACAGTCAAGCGCACATGTCTTTCACCGGCTAAACAATTATTGGTAGGGTCGATGCCTACCCAACCCACATCGGGAAGCCATGCTTCGGCCCACGCATGCGTAGCACCTTCTCCTCTCCACTCGCTATTGCCTGGACAAATATAACCACTTACATAGCGGCAAGGCACTCCGCGTAAGCGCATCATGTACAAAAGCAAATGTGCAAAATCTTGGCAAACACCAGCGCGTAATTTCCAAATTTCATCAATTCCGGTTTCGATGGTGGTAACGCCCTTTTTGTACTCAAAATTTTTAAAAATGTACTCCGAAAGTCGATGCAGCTCATCAAAAGGATGCTCGCTCGAATTTAAATGGGTGGCCTCCTCAATCGAAGACTGGTGCAACGTAGACTCTGCAAACAAATAGTCGTGCCACTTGGTTTGTAATTGGCTGCTTCTCAACTCGGTCCAAGCAACTGCTGCTGATTGATGAGGCAGAACTGCCTGCTCTGTCATTTCAACTTTGCAGAAACTTTCTATTGATAGTTCACGATGTGGCTTTACAAGGGTGAAAAAGCCGGTGGTATTTTCAAAGTAATCTTGAAAAATATGAATCGCTGGATCTTCTGAAACAACCAGTTGATGCTCCACCACGTGCTGATGCGCATCTTGTAGTGGAAATAATTTTACCTGATTGGCAGAATCAACGACCCAATGTGGATAATGGTAATGGGTGCGATGATGAATGTAGTGAACACGCATGAAGGGAGATGCAATTACAAATAGCCAAAATAAAGGCTGCCGAGGCGCTTATTCAAATACAATAATTTGGCGCGAAGATCTGGGATTAATTTTTCGATAATCACCAACGGATTTTGATGTTGATATTCTTCTACCGACAGGTTGATCTGTTTTATCAGCTCGTTGATTTCATCAAAGTATTCAGGTTTTGATACGGCACTTAACCGCTGAAAATACCGACCTGTTTGCGCCAAGGCATAAGCTGCCGAATGCGGAAATTGCATATTGAACAATACCTGATGAATCACCTCTTCCACTTGCAAGGCATTTTTGTAATACTTCGTGTGAAATTCATATCCCGACAAGGCGTACAAAAGATATTTCCAATGAATTCCTTCTTGCTCGGCTTTCGCCATTTGCATTCTTTTGAATTCTAGGATATCCAAACACATCAGGCATCGTTCAATATATTTTCCTAAGTTCAAAAATGTATAGCCCTCACCCCTGTTCATGGTAACGTCTACTGTGCCATAGAAAATAATGCTTTCGCGCAGCAGTAAGTCAAAAGCGGTAACAGGATCTTGCGAAGAAATAAATTTCTCCGTTTGCGGATCACGAATCCGATGATAAAAATCGTTCAGCGACTGCCACAACTCTTTGGTGATGTAATCTTGCACCGAACGCGCATTTTCGCGTACGCGGACAATATTATTAAATACCGAATAGTCGTGTTCTCTACTCACCACTAAATAATGCAATGCATCCCTGTATTTGGCCACTTTTGCTCGATGTTCTGGGTCACCAAATTGATCGCACAACAATTGCCAATTGTAGTCAAGCAACTCGTCCTGAGAAGCTATATAATCTGTGCGGAGCAGGCGGAGTACGTTGTCGCTACGCTCTAAATAGCGCGCCATCCAAAAAACAGAATCTGCAACACGGCTTAGCATGAATTAATTTAAGATTTTAGATTTAAGATGCGAGATTTAAGAACCAGATCGATACAAACTAAAAAAAAATCTAACATCATACATCGCACATCTAACATTACGAACCTAACACCCACGTATCTTTACTTCCACCACCTTGCGATGAATTCACTACCAAAGATCCTTGTCTCAAGGCTACGCGCGTCAATCCACCTGGAACAATTTCAATTCCGGCTGGGCCATACAGCGCAAATGGCCGTAAGTCAACATGGCGCGGTTGAATTTGGTTATTGATAAAACACGGAACAGACGAAAGTTGAATCATCGGCTGCGCAATAAAGTTTCTTGGATTTTTTTCAACCTCCAATTTGTACTCTGCTATTTCTTGATCACTGGCCGAATGCCCCATCAACATTCCATATCCCCCACTCCCATTTGTTTTTTTGATCACCATTTTCCGAACATCGCCAAACACTAAATTAAAGTGGTCGGGATTCTCCATATAGTAAGTAGGTACAGTTTTCAAAATCGGCTCTTCGTTCAGGTAATACTTGATCATTTGCGGCACAAACGTGTACACCGCTTTATCATCGGCCACCCCATTGCCCGGAGCATTGATGATGGCCACGTTGCCTTTGCAATACGCATAGTACAAACCCGAAACGCCCAGCATGCTGGTTGGATTAAAAACGAGTGGATCTAAAAATTCATCGTCCACACGTCTGTAAATTACATCCACCTGCTTCAAGCCCGAAGTGGTTTTCATATACACTTTGGCATCGTCTACCACCAAATCACGACCTTCCACCAGCTCCACGCCCATCAACCGCGCTAACGTGGTGTGCTCAAAATAAGCAGAGTTATAGATACCGGGTGTCAACAGTACTACGGTTGGATTGCTGGTTTGCCTATCAGAAAGTGAGATCAAATTCTTCAGCAGCAAGTCAGGATAATCTTTGACGGAACGAACGTTGTTTTGCGGCAACAGGCCAGGAAAAACGCGATACGTCATGCTGCGATTCTCCAACATGTACGACACACCCGATGGTGTGCGCAAGTTATCTTCCAATACATAAAACGACCCATTGCTGTCGCGGATGAGATCGATGCCTGAAATGTGCGTGTAAATATCGTAGGGCACATTCACGTTCACCATCTCCTTCAAAAAGTTGGGGCAATTGTGAATGAGTTCAGTAGGAATTATGCCGTCTTTTAAAATGGCCTGCTCGTGGTAAACGTCTTTCAAAAATAAGTTAAGCGCTTTCAATCGTTGCTTGATGCCTACCTCGATATGAGCCCACTCCGATGCCGTGATGATCCGTGGGATAATATCGAATGGAAATATTTTCTCAATGCCTTCACCATCGCTGTAAACGGTAAATGTGATGCCTTGGCTCATGAAAAGTTTTCGGGCAAGCTCATCTTTACGGGCAAGGTCCGTTATTGACGACTTTTTTAAACTGTCTAAGAAAATCTGGTAATGCTCGCGAATGACTTCATCCGCCAACATTTCGTCCCATGTGTTAGGGCTTGGGTGATAGGCAGATAGTAGATTGGCGTTAGGCATTGCTTAAAGATACAAAGCAGACAGAAAGATGCAAGAGCAAGAGCAAAAAAAACTAAAAGTTGGAGGGTAGAAACCGTTTGCGAAATCAGTTTGGCCTAGTTCAATACTTTCTCCATGTAAATTGCTCCTGCGATGGGGTTGTGCCGATAGGAAGTGATCTCGTAAAATCCATTTTTCTGGTAGAGCGCCCGGGCGGCCACCATATCTTGAAGCGTATCTAACCGAATCTTATTGTACCCCAATTCCTTTGCAGATTTCAATGCTTCCTCCAAAAGGCGATGCCCAATTTTTAACTTTCTAAACTCCGGCAGCACAAACATTCGTTTCAGTTCAGCAACTTCTTTATCCAAATACCGAACACCCACACAACCAATAGCCGTTTCATTTTGATACGCCAAAATCAACGCACCAGTTGGTTTATTGTATTGAATAGATAGGTGATTGAGTTCGTTTTCAAAGTCTTGAAAGCAGAGATTGAAACTGAGGGAGTTGGCGTATAGCTGGAAGAGTGATTT
Organism: Chryseotalea sp. WA131a; assembly: GCA_025370075.1. Lineage (NCBI taxonomy): Bacteria > Pseudomonadati > Bacteroidota > Cytophagia > Cytophagales > Chryseotaleaceae > Chryseotalea > Chryseotalea sp. WA131a. The sequence goes on from CP073016.1 coordinate 1,699,467, forward strand.
GGAGAGTTTGAATTCGTCTTGTGAGTTCGCAGTAATAAAAATTGGGTCTTGATTCATGTGGCTCTGCGAAATTAAAAAAAATTATCTAGGCTCGTCCGCATACCCGTTGAAGAAGAACCCCAAGGAGGATGAACGCAAGATAAAGCTAAATTTTGCGAAGATTTTTCTTAAAGTCAGGGTTTCGCTCAATCCTATTTACCAGCTTATTTACTTTTTCAAAATCTTGCTTGTTCTTAATAACATAATTAATCAAAACGGATTTCCCATTACGGTCAAACTCAATTGAATTATTTCCACCATGATGAATGCCATAGATTTCTTTTGACATGCCCAAATATTCGTCTACATATATCACCAAATTTGTAAGCTCGGAATACAGAATTCTTATTCCTCTGATCTCTAAATATTGCTCAGAAATTACAATGGTATCCTTTCGCTCCCCGTAAGCAGTAATGCCCATATATTTATCATCCTAAATTTTCATCCCTAATAATGCTATTGAAATAGTTACTGCTGTTTTCAATCCTACCAACGGAAATCCAAAAAAGTACAGTACCCAAAGCGCGCATATGCTTCCAAAAACACCAAGATTATAGAATAAACGCTTGGTTGATTTTTCTCTTGTCTTTTCAAAAATACTGGTCCTAAACTCTTCCAAGGGTAATATTTTGGGAATTGATTCGAACGTTTTTTAGTATTTACATTTTATTGGTTTCTTACTAAACTTCAAATGGGAAAAAATTGCTTATAATTGCCTCATTAACTTTTAGAAATTCCTATTTTCCAAGGCGATAGTGCCCAATAATCTTAAAATTAAAAAGACAATCAGCCAACTCTTGACCTGCACCAATATTGTGCACAATCATGAATCGATTTCCATCCAACGATTTTCTATTCACAACAATTCCAATATGGGTTATCCCTTTCCCCAAGTCCCAGCAAACAATGTCGCCTATATTGTAGTCTTGAGGTTTGTCTGATATTTTTAAAGTTTTACCTTTTCTTTCAAAATACTTCATCAAGTTGGGTACTCTCCGATGGTCAATATTGGTATCGGTAGTTTTCATTCCCCATTTGGCCGGATATACTTTAAAATTATTCTTCATGTCTTTATGCACTTCCGATTGCAAATCAATTTTTAGCATACGATAAGCACGTATAACAACATCTGTGCACACGCCCTTGTTTGAAGGGACATCACCATTTGGATATTTAATTGAAAAATAGGAAGGATCATACTTTACATCTTGCTTGGTCAATGAAAGAGCTGCATCAGAAAGTTGCTCAAAAAAAAGAACTTTGGGCGTGAATCACATGGTAGCATGCAACCACTGAAAAAAGTATACCCAATGAAATCTTAAAGATTCTCATTCAACTTCTGCCTTCTTCTTATTACTCAAAAAAATCATCCCCACCACAAAACTGATAGCTGCCACAATGATGGGGTACCACAGGCCCACGAACTTATCGGTGCTTTGTGAGGCTAGCGCGGTGGCAATAAAAGGTGTTAGGCCACCAAACACCCCATTGCCAATGTGGTACGGCAAACTGCATGGACGTATAGCGGATGCGTGTGGGGAAATAGTTCTACTAAAAATGCAGCGATCGGGCCGTACACCATCGTTACCAGTATCACCTGAATCAAAATCAGGCCTATCATCCAATAATAATTGCTGCCACTTCAAAATTACCTCGCGTTTGGTCTCGGGCTTGGGCATTTGCTGCTCTGACTTTGCTTGGTGATTTCTGCCAAGCTGGTGCCATCGCTGTAAAATTGGGTTCGTTTGGTGTTGTCCACCAATTCGCCTTTTTCGTTTTTCGTAATCGTATGCTCAATCTGCGTGGCGGTATCTACCACTGTTTTGGTAGCCACATCTGAGAGGGAATACATCTGATGATAGATAGGTCGATAGAGAACAACGGCCAACAGCAAACCCGTCATCATGATAAACTTTCGCCCAACCCGATCGGATAACCAACCAAAAAAAACGAACAGCGGAGTGCCAATCAACAATGCAATGGCTACAATGGTATTGGATTGTACATACTCAATCTGACAAGTTTTTTGAATAAATGAAAGTGCATAAAACTGCCCTGTATACCACACCACACCTTGCCCGGCTGTTGCACCAAACAATGCGATCAACACCATTTGTAAATTCTCTTTTTTACCAAAACTTTCTTTGATGGGATTGGCCGAAGTTTTTCCTTCCGCTTTTAGCTTTGCGAACAAAGGCGATTCGCTCATGCGCAAGCGAATGAATATCGATACACCCACCAACAAAGCAGAAAGTATAAATGGAATTCTCCAGCCCCAACTGCTAAATGCCTCTACTCCTACCGATTGGCGCACCATCAATATCACGCCCAGCGAAACAAACAAACCAAGCGTTGCGGTAATCTGAATGAAGCTGGTGTAAAAACCTCTTTGAGCAGCAGGCGAATGCTCGGCAACATAAGTGGCTGCACCTCCATATTCGCCCCCAAGTGCGAGGCCCTGCAACAATCGAAGTAACAAAACAATGAGAGGTGCAAAGATGCCAATCGTTTCATAATTCGGCACCAGGCCAATGGCAAACGTTGAGCCGCCCATAATGATGAGTGTGACCAAGAAGGTGTACTTGCGCCCCACCTTATCGCCCAAGCGACCAAACACCAAGGCACCGAATGGCCTTACTATAAAACCAGCGGCAAACGTAGCGAGTGTAGAAAGAAAAGCAGCAGTAGGATTGGTCTTCGGAAAAAACTGCTCCGACAAAATAGTAGCCAGGCTTCCAAAAATAAAAAAGTCGTACCACTCAATGAGTGTGCCGACTGAAGAAGCGGTGATGACCGTCCAGAGATTTTTTTTATCGGATGGGGAAACAGCTTGGGTCACTTCGAAGTTTTTTTTAGTCGGAAAAGTCGGAAAGTCGGAAAGCCAGCAAAAGCAATTAAGTTGCGGACTTACGGACTTCCCGACTTATTACCAATAAGCAATATACAATGCCGCAATAATACCCATCAATATGATGGAACCAATTGCAAAAGACTTCTCAATCTTAAACATGTCAGCGGTCACTTCTATTCCGTCCTTTTTGGGTTTATAAGGAGAAAGTAAACTAACGACCAGAATGATCGCGATGAGCACCAAGAAAACTGAACTCATCCGATTTAAGAAAGGCATCTCAGGAAAATACTCATTAAAGCCAATGCCCAGCGGTAGCGTAGCAATGGCGGCAACTAAAGCAGCCATTCCGTTGGCGCGCTTCCAAAACATACCCATCAAAAATATGGCCACCACCCCGGGTGATATCAAGCCGCTAAACTCTTGGATAAATTGAAAAGCCTGATCAAAGCGGCTCAACTGAGGTGCCATAAAAATGGCAATGAGCATGGCCGCTAAAATCGTGCCTTTGCCCACGTTGACAAGATTCTTTTCGGAAGCACTTTTCTTAAAAAACTTTTGGTAGATATCCAATGTAAAAATAGTGGAGATGCTATTGGCTTTGCCTGCCAAGGAAGCCACAATAGCAGCCGTCAAAGCTGCGAACGATAACCCCTTCAAGCCTGTGGGCAATAAATTAAGTAGCACTGGATAGGCCTTGTCTGACTTCACCACTTCTTTGGTAATTCCATCGACCGTCACAGACTCAAGCATTTCCGTTTGGAAGAATCCGTTTTTGTAAAGCACGTAAGCGGCAATGCCGGGCAGCACCACAATCACCGGCATCAATAACTTCAAGAAAGCTGCGAAGAGCAAACCTTTACGCGCGGTTGGCAAATCTGCACCCAAGGCCCGCTGGGTGATATACTGGTTACATCCCCAATAGCCAATGTTTGCAATCCAAAGTCCGCCAACCAAAACGGCAATGCCAGGTAATTTTTGGTAAGCATCTTCGGTGCCTCCCTTACCATCGGGCATCATCATGTCGCCCTTTTGCAAGATCATGTGAAAATGGTCGGAAGCATTATCTTGTACATAGCCAAGTGCTGTCCACACATCGCCACCGCTGATTTTTTGTGCCACCAGTTCCAACGCCAGGTAAGTAGTAGCCAAGCCTCCTAATACTAGAACAATCACTTGGATCACATCCGTATAGCCAATCACCTTCATCCCCCCAAGGGTAATGAAAATGGCAAAGATGGACAGGCCAATTACGCAAGTGGTAAACCCAATGCCTGTGATGGTGTCCACCGCCAATGCACCTAAGTACAAAATAGAAGTAAGGTTGACGAAGATGTACATCAACAACCAAAACACCGCCATGATGGTGGCCACCAGAGGACTGTACCGCTGCGACAAAAATTGGGGCATGGTATAAATCTTGTTCTTCAAATAAATAGGCAAGAAAAACGCAGCCACTATGATCAAGGTAACCGCGGCCATCCACTCATAGGATGCTATTGCCAAGCCCATGGCAAAACCGGAGCCTGACATACCCACAAATTGCTCTGCCGAAATATTGGATGCTATCAGCGAAGCACCAATGGCCCACCACGTGAGCGATCCTTCCGCCAAAAAGAAATCTTTGGAGTCAATCTCAGAATGTTTTTTGCGGGTATAAATCCAATAGCCGTAGCTGGAGACGATGACAAAGTACACGAAGAAAACAATGTAATCGATGAGTTGGAGTTTTTGCATGATGTATTTTTAGGTCTTAGGTTTTGTGGCTTAGGGGTTAGGCATTCCAACTCCATCTGCCAAGTTAACTAAATAAAAATCAGGTTCTTTTTTGAAAGTAGCAAGATATTGATGAAGTACTTTTTCTTGAAACACTTTTACGTAACTATTGTCTACCAAATTGAGGGTACATCCGCCAAAGCCACCGCCCATCATGCGTGCGCCTGCGATCCATTTTTTTTCTTCTTCGGCCAGCGATACCAAGAAATCCAACTCCTCGCAACTTACTTCGTAGCTTTGACTTAAGCCCCAGTGCGTTTGGTACATCCATTCACCAAATGCTTTCAACTCATTTTTCTTTAACAAATCTGCCCCTATTTGTGTGCGTTTGATTTCTTCCACTATAAACAAGCATTTGATAAACACCTCTTCGCCCAAGGCGTCTTGGTTTTCATAAAGCATTTGGGAAGACACATCGCGCAACGAATTTATCAGTGGATTTTTCTTTTTGATGATTCGCACGCCTTCTTCACATGCTTCTCGCCTATCGTTGTAGGCTGTATTTGCCAGCGTATGTTTCACTTTGCTATCGATCAATAAAATAGAATAATCTTTTAGTTGAATTGGGATTAACTCGTGGGTCAAAGCCCGGCAATCCAACAACAATGCGGCATCCTTCTTTCCAAACAAACTCGCGTATTGATCCATGATGCCGCATTGAAGCCCGACAAATTCATGCTCGGCATATTGAGCAATTTTTGCTACTTGAATTCGGGTAAGGTTACAGCGGAACAATTCATTTAGCGCGAAGCCAAACCCGCAACACAGCGCAGCCGATGACGACAGCCCCGCGCCATTCGGAATATTGCCACCGAAAACGCAATCCACACCGTGCACAGGCAACCCACTCCGCTCAAAGCCATCCATCACTCCCATCAGGTAATTGATCCACGTGTCGCCTGCATTCAAATCATGAATGGAAAATGAAACTCCTTCTTCTAAATCGTGCGAATAAATATTACAGCGGTCGTTGCCACTGGGCGCGATGGCAAACACCATGTGCCGATCGATGGCGGCAGGCAGCACAAAGCCTTCATTATAATCTACGTGCTCCCCAATAAAATTGATGCGACCGGGGGCTTTAACGATGGTGGGTTTTACTTTAAAACGAGCGACAAAAGAATCGACAACAGACGAAACGAGGGTCATGAAATAACAAGTAAGAAAGCTAAGATAGGGCTTTTTAGTAAGCAGCTGCAACACCGTTTATAAAAATCATGAACGACCCTACCTAAAAGTGGAGCTAACCAGCTAGTGCGGAATAAATTTAAACCTGCCTTTGCCTACATCTACTAGCCAATTTGGTCCTAATTTTTTTGCTAAATTTTCTAAGTAGAAATGAATAGAGGAGGCAACGGAGAAGGTGTCCGATCCCCAAATATTATTGATGAGACTTTCTTCTGTGATTGCTTTCTTTGGATTTTGAGCAAAGAAAAAGAGAAAGTCCAATTCGATTTTCGACAACTTTAGTGGAATGCCATTCAAATAGGCCACAGAGGCTTTGCGATGGATGACCAAATTACCAGCTATTACGGATGGTTGGCTTTTTCGGATAACGTAGTTGCCTTTAAGAACCGTGGCCACCTTACTCGTCAAGGCTCTCAATCCGATAATTTTTTCTATAAAATCATCTCCGCCAGTATCAAGGGCAGCATCTTGATAGTAATGTTCTGACCTTGCCGTTAAGAAGAAAATATAAGTGTACTTAAATGTAGCCAGATCGCGAAGCTGCTTACAAATGTCAATCCCCGACAAGGGCGTCATCATGATATCTAAAATGATTAGATCGGGAAGAAAATCGATTGCTTCTGTTAAGGCTTTCTTACAATCAGATACGGTTTTTACTATAAATCCTTCCATCTCCAGATTGTATTGGAGCAACTCAAGAATATCTGCGTCATCATCTACTGCCAATATCCTGTATTGCTTTTTCATCCATCGGCAAACTATCGAATTTGTATTATGCCAATCTTATTGCATCATTATCGTTTAAGTATTTGTTACGAAATCGGACGGTTGTGTGATGCATTCGAACAAGCAAACCAGTAAAAACACCTAATAAGGCTTGATTTCCCATTGGCATATCACTTGCAACCTACTGGCAAAACCTGACCCATGATTAAGCACTACCTCACCCACTTCGTTCGCAACCTGCAAAGGCAAAAGCTTTTTACATTCATCAACATTCTTGGGCTTACGGTGGGTATTGCCAGTTCGCTACTCATTTACCTTTATGCGAGGCACGAGTTTAGCTTCGATCGATTCCATCACAATGCAGACCATATTTACCGCCTCAACCAAACCTTTATTTGGGGCGAGAGCAGCGACAATGAATTTGCCTCTACCGGTCCGGGAGTAGCCTACGCTGTAAAAGAAGAAATACCCGAAGTAAAATTGCTCACCAGCATTCACACGCCAGGAGATTTTTTGGTTTCCTATACCAACCAAAAAAATGAAGTAATCTCTTTTGAGCAGACTGAGGTATTGGCTGCTGATTCCAATTTCTTCAAAATGTTCAACTTCCCTTTGGTGAAGGGCGATGCAGCATTTGCACTTCAACAAGCCAACACGATTGTTCTGACCGAATCAACCGCTAAGAAGTACTTTGGTGGCGAAGAACCCATGGGAAAATTGATATTGATGGGCGCAGGCGAAAATCAAAAAACGTATGAGGTAACAGGAGTGGCAAAAGATCTACCCTCCAATACTTATCTTCAATTTGACGTACTCATGTCGATGAACAGTTTTCCGGAAATCAAAAAAAGGTATTGGAGTTGGGTGTGGACTCAATTGGAAACCTATGTATTGCTAGACGAAAACGCTAGCCTTGAAAAGATAAAAGCAAAATTAGCAACCGTACCACGCAAACACGCTGAAGCCACGCTTCAACGGACGATGAACATATCGTTTGACGACTACATCAAATCTGGAAAAAATTGGGAGTTGTTTCTACAACCAATTACGGCTATTCATTTACCTGCTAAGGTGGTCTACAACCGTTTGATCAATGATGGAAATCTAACGATCATCTACTCACTGATAGGTGCAGCTATTTTTATCATTCTCTTGTCTTGCGTCAACTTTATGAATTTATCTACAGCTCAATTCACCAAGAGAATCAAGGATGCCAGCGTCAGAAAAATATTGGGATTGGGAAAGGTAGAATTGGGCATCGGATACTTCATCGAAGCATTCATTTTTTGTACGATTGCTTTGTTGATAGCGTTGGCTTTGATTCAAATTTTATTGCCAGGATTTAATCTTTTGGTAGGTCGTGAACTACAGATAAATTTATTGAACGATCCGCAATTGATCATTGCATTACTGTCGCTCGCTTTGGTCATGAGCCTACTTTCAGGAAGTTACCCTGCCATCTTCCTCAGCGCTTACCATCCGGTTGAAGCTATGAAAGGAAAATTGAAAACGGGAAATGAAGGAAAGTCTTTTCGCAATGGATTAGTGGTTTTCCAATTCTCCGTATCCATTGCACTCATCATCTGTACGGCAGTGGTTTTTCAGCAATTAAAATTTGTTGGTGAAAAAGATTTAGGATTTGACAGAGAAAACCTAGTGGTGATCAGCCATGCCGAACGGTTGAGTGATGGTGAAAGCGCTGTCAACGCAGCCTTCAATGTGCCGGGCGTGGTAAACGCATCACTTTCCACATCTGTTCCACCCAATCTTTGGGGAGGAGATAAATTCAGCGCAGAAGGTATGGGCGCTAACACGTTCCCACTTAATTTAACAACAGCAGATGAAAGATATCTCTCGACCCTCGGTGTAAAGTTGAAATATGGAAGAAATTTCTTAGTGAATACACCTGGTGATGTAAACCGGGTAATCCTTAATGAAGCTGCAGTAAAACGAATCGGTTGGGACTTGAATGAATCAGCCATTGGCAAAAAAATTGAGTACCCAGGTGGAGAAGTCCGCTTTGAAGTGATTGGTGTAGTGGAAGATTATCACTACTGGTCGTTAGGAAACCCCATCGAACCGATGGCCATTTTTCACCTAAAAAATAAAGACGTTTATGGTGCTAACACGAAGCAGTATGTTGTGCTTCGTATGGAAGGGCAAACAAGTGCCAATTGGGAAAAATCACTTGCCTCCCTAGCCGCCTTATGGAAAGAAAAAGCTGGCGATGTTGCTTTTGATTATTCATTCGTTGATCAGGCTTTTGCTAATACTTTTAAAGCAGAACGAAATTTTGGCAAAACATTAACGGTGCTAGCAACACTTGGTATTATCATTGCAGCCTTAGGGTTACTTGGCATGATTGTTTATACGCTAGAGCAGCGCACCAAAGAAATTGGGATTAGAAAGGTCGCTGGGGCTTCCGCAAAAGATATTTTGATTTTGATATCGACAGGCTTCACCAAACTTATCATGATAGCATTTGTAATTGGTGCGCCTCTATCTTACTGGTTAATGACCAAATGGTTGCAGGGATTTACTTATCACATTTCACCATCGCCCTACATTTACATCGTGGCGGGAATGGGAACATTATTAGTTGCTCTCGCGATTACCAGTTATCATTCCATCAAGGCCGCGACCCTCAATCCGGTGGAAGTATTAAGAGATGAATAATTTTTTTATCTTTGTTTGAGATGAGTACGCTGACCATTGATAAAACAAAAGATTGGACTGTGGAGGACTACCTTCTTCTAGGTGAATTTAAAACGCCATGCCAGTTAATTAACGGAGAATTAATTATGAGTCCAGCCCCAGCCCCTTTGCACCAGCGAGTTTTGCGGAAATTGTTTAAAATCGTTGATGCGCAAAACCTATCGGGTGAGCTATTCTTTGCACCTATTGACCTTTATGTTGACAACAAAAATGTTTTTCAACCAGACTTAGTTTATTTATCACCAAAACATACCTCATCTCTTACAGAAAGAGGAATAGAAGGCCCTGTTGATCTAGTGGTTGAGATTATTTCTCCCTCCAATAGCTATACTGATCGAAATCAAAAAAAGAAAAAGTATTTGGAGTTTGGCGTGACAGAATATTGGATTGTTGATCCCGCAAACGAAACCATTGAAATCTATACACCGGCAAGGGGTCAAGATATTCCTGTGCTTTATCTTTCAGGAAATGGTAGAGTTAAATCAAATGCTATCCCAAGCGTAAGTTTTGAATTAGAAGAGTTGTTCTAATTCTCTTTTTGGCTCCGTAATGTCATTCCCACACAACCCAACAGCACCAACAGCATCACCCAGCTTGATGCAAACGTGATTTTGTTGCCAACTACATACGGCTTGGGTTCAAACTTAAATTCAATAGTGTGTTTGCCTTGCGGGATTTCAAGCGCACGAAGCACATAATTCGCTCGAAGAACGGGTACTTCTTTTCCATCGATAAATGCACGCCAGCCTTTGGGGTAATAGATTTCCGAAAACACGGCCAGTCCGTTCACAGTTGATTCAGATTGGTATTTTATATAGGGAGGTTTGAAGTCCAATAAAAAAATGGTGGCCAAACTATCAAATCCGGAAGGCTGAACTTTAAACTTCGAACCATCTACAACCGCAGTACTTTTTGTATCCACCTCTCTAACTCTTTTCAATTCTTCAGTTGGTGAATTTACGGTTTCAATATTCTTCACAAACCAAGCTGGGCCATTGGCATTTGGGTTGGGTATCACATTATTGGCTTCTTCGCCATAAACAATATACTTGGTGTTCAGCATGTTCATCACACCAAACTTTGCCAAATCCAATCTACCTTGTTGGGCATCACCAAACAATTGTATCCGCTCTTTGGCAAGGCATGAGTCATACAAATCTTGGTAGCGCCTGAGTTTCGCACCGTGATAGCCACCCAATGAATAATGAAAATAGGAAGTGCGTGCTTCTAAAAAAGTACCCTGCACATTAAATACGCGATAGTGACTTTTGTCTTTTAAAATTTCTTGATCCGCTCCGGTTGCTGCAAATACAGTATTGTCACGCTTGCGCTGATAACTGTCTTTCGTGAAATAGCGCTTGTCTACTACCGCTAAGTCTGCAAGAATCATGATTGCCAAGAAAGCATAAAAACCTGATGGCGAGATTTTCTTAAATACGTTAAAATACAACATGATAAAGATGGAACCAATAAACGCCAACGAGCGGATCGCGTCCGAGCGTAACAAAGAAGCTCTGTCTTCCATCAACGCCTTCTTAAACCAAACAGGCAATTGACCATCGCCTTCACCCATGTAGGAGCCCAGTCCCGCAAAAAGAACCAACGCCAAACAGGTTCCACCTACCACGCCAAACGCAATCAATAGTTTTTTCTTGTTGGTTGGCGTAGCACCTTCGCTCATATATCTCTCAACTCCCAACATCCCCAGCAAGGGCATGGCCAAAAGAATAATTACCAACCCAAAACTTACCGAGCGAAATTTGTTGTAACCTGGAAAATAATCAAACATCAAATAGTTGAAGGAGGAAAACGCATCCCCCCAACTCAACATCAAACTCAAAGCAGCCATGGGTACTAACCACCACACATACTTTTTATCTGCGAGCAAAATCCCCAACACAAATAGAAAGACAACAATCGCTCCCGCATAGTAGGCACCGATGGTTGGTCCTTGCGGCCCCCAATAGTGAGCCGTAAAAGCCGCCAACTGATTGGCCTCTTCATTACTCGATGAATTGCTGACCAACGCCTTATAAGAGGCACTGGTTTGGTCTTGCACAAAGGCTTGGGTGCTGGCTCCTCCATAAAAATTGGGCACCATCAAGCACATCGATTCGCCAATGCCATATTTATATTGGAATGCGTAATCACGGCTCAAGCCATCAGCATCTTTTGTTTTAACACCCTGCATCACCAATTCAGATGCACCGCGAATGGAGTAACGGGTATATTCAGTAATTGCCCAAAACTGTCCGAAGAAAGTACCGACTGCAATCACAACCGCAGGTATCAATAATCCAACCGTTGTAAAAAAAACTTTAAGTTGTTTCTCTCTCCACGCATAGATCAATTGGATTAGTCCGTACACACCTACCATCAGTGTCATGTAGTATGTAATCTGCAAGTGGTTCTCGCGCAAGTGAAGCGCCATGGCCATCGCGGTAACCCCAAAACCCAACCAACGTTTATTTGAAAATGTCAAGTGGATTCCTGCTAGCACGAGTGGAACAAAAGCAATCGCCCCAATGCGCGCATTATGCCCAGCCGAAAGCCCGATAATCATGTATGAAGAAAGTCCGAAAGCGACTGCACCTGCAATAGCCAAGTATGGCCGAACACGAAAGCTCAACAATAAAACATAGTAGCAAAGGAAGGCGAGAAAAATATTGTTGACGGGACGAGGCAAAAACAAACTCAAAACTTTTTTTGTATTTACAATTGGTCCATCACTCCAGCGCACACTCACCAAATAGGCTGGCATACCGCTGAACATAGAAGGTGCCCACAATGCTTCTTCGCCATTAGACTGAGCGCGAAAATCATTGATAGATTTACTGCTCCCTTGGTATTGTTCAATATCTGTCTGTTGAACCGTTTTGCTCTCAAAGAATACAGGACTGAAAAAGAAAATGGTTACTAAGGCAAATAAAACTACTGCTAAGGCATGAGGCAGAATTAAATCCCATTTTACTATTTTCATGAGTCACTTAATTAGTCGGCAATATTAATAAGAAATACGATTCAAAGTCGGGAATTAGTGGTTATCGAAAGCTATTTTTTCTGAATAAAAAGATAATAGAGCGATAAGAATGTAATGCTTACAATGGAGAAATTGACAAGCCAAATAACTACATCAATCCTTTTGATCGGCCAGGTAACCAAACGGCTAGTCAGCGATGGGTGCTTGTACGTACTCCATTTGTCAGCATAAAACTTATACAATGGCTCATGCGTGATTTCAAAAAGCTTTGTCAACAAGTCAATATGAACCGCATGGTATTTTCTATCGGTTGGTCTGGCGCGTAAGTCATAATAAGACGGACCAACATTGCTGTCATAAAAAGCCAAATAATTTTTTAATGCGAGATTCCCCTGTTCGAATAAGTACTTTGCATCAGGATCATGGGAGTATTCAAAATAATCTTGAATGCCTAAAAGAGCGAACATGTGGCCGTTTAATACACGTGAAACATAACCGGTTTCTAGTGCAAATTCTTCAAACCACCAGCCCCTATCTTTAAGTTTATACGTGACACCTCCATCGCTTACTTCCGCGTAGAAGGAGTTCAAAATCCTCTTTGCCATCGCCAAATATTTTTCGTCTTTGGTTATTGAATGAGCTTTAATGAACACGTGCAGCGAAACGCCATTGGCAAGGCCAGAACGCCATGGTGAACCCATGTTGTAGATTGACCAAGGATAGTTGTAAGGAAGTACGGAAAAAATTCTGACGCTCGTTGAATTTTCAGTTAGCCAATCGGCACAATTCAAAAACAATATGCGTTTTGATGAATCCCCTTCCATAAAACTTGCATAGTAGGAAAGAGCTTTGTTGCAAACGATAACGGGATTTCGTTGCTTTCCGACCTTGCCATCAATCAGGTACGGTACGCCTTTCTCATCGGATTGACTTATACTATAGACCATTGGCTTTCTCATCACGACTTGGTAGACTGCTTCTACACCAGTCCTTACTTTTCTTTCCGTAAAATTGCCTATGACACAAGTACTCAAAAAGCTGAGTAAGATAATCCGTATATAAACGTTTTTCATAATTAGACGTCAAATGTGCAAATTTGAATTGGTTATTGGAATATATTTCGCCTAAAGACGAGAAGTTGATGAGACAATTATTGGTACTTTCTATTTAAATAATTTAAGCCTAAAGATTGCTTATGAAAACCATTTTCACTTTAGCCATTCTAGCGGTTGTAACTTCAGCCAACGCACAAAAAAAGTTTGACCAATTGGCGGAGGGGAATGCCATTCGGGCGGTGTTGGCACAGCAAGTTTTAGATTGGAATAATTTCAATATTGAAGGATTTATGCAAGGCTATTGGAAGTCAGATTCGCTGCTGTTTATAGGAGCTAAAATCACCCATGGGTGGGACAGCACACTGGCCCGATACAAGAAAAGCTATCCGAGCAAAGAAGCGATGGGCATTCTACGATTTGAAATACTTCGACTTCAATTTACCAACCATGATGCCTGCTTGGTTACTGGCAAATACTTTTTGCAACGGAAGAACGACAACCCAAATGGCGTTTTTACTTTATTGTTTAGAAAGAAAAATGGAAAGTGGGTGGTGGTGTATGATCATACTTCGTAAGAATTAATCCATCTATATTGCCACTAAGGCACAAGGGCACCAAGAAAAAACACTTTGTGCATTAATGCCTTGGTGGCAAATAATTCAATTAAACTTCAACAACGCATAACCTTTCAACTGGTAAGTAGTAAGTGTCGTCAGCATAGAGGTGGCAATTTTAACCTCCGGCACCATCTTCGTTCGATCTACTTTGCGATTAATTAGAGATTGACCGCATACAAACATCTTTACTCCCGCTTTTGAAAGCTCTTGGAACAACCCAAGGTTGGGATTGTCTTTCTTGTACTTTTTATGGTACTGATCATTGTTCATGGTGATGTAGGTGGCACCACCGTGCAGCACAATTACTACATCTAAATTTTCTCTCGGCACACCACCCATTACATGCAGGTTCACTAACCGAGCTACGTTGTTCAATGCCCAACTTAACGAATCGGGTTTTTCGCTTTCGCGCTCTACCTCCACCACAATGTTATACTTCATGGTCGGATCCGGCTTCTCCACCGCATACGGAATTTCAAAAATGCCACCATACAATTTCACGGCAGGAAATACACGGGTTTGGGCGTGGCTAGCTATCATTATGAAAGCAGCAGCTACTACTAGTAAAAATTTCATATTAAGTGCATTTTGTTTGTCTATGGCCAACGGTCGATTGTCCATGAACCATCGACCTTAACTTCCAATTCTTAGTCCAATCTCCTTTCACAAATGATCCTTCAAAATATTAAACGCAGCCACCAAAATCAATACGGCTGTAATTCTTTTAATGTATAATGGGTTTAGGCGAATCGCGCCCAAGCGCGAACCAACTTGTCCGCCAACTAAAACTACTACTAATAATGGCAAGATAAAACTCCATTGTAAATCAATGCCTTTACCCAAAAATTGACCCAGCAACCCACTGATGGAATTGACCAAAATAAATACACTGGCCAATGCCGATATCCGTTTGGCCTCCGCCCAATTGGTTAAATGCAAAATGGGCGAAAGGAAAATGCCTCCGCCAATACTCACCAAGCCTGAAAGAAAACCAATGACACCACCGAGTGCAATCTTCGACTCCAGTCGTTTGAGCCATTTGTTCTCACCATGTATGGTTTCGGGTTGTATCCAAAGCAAAACAGACGCGATGACCAACGTAATCGCAAGCAAAAGAAAAAACGAATGTTGGTTTAGTTTCCACAATCCACCTAACAACGCCAGCGGCAGACTGGCTATTAAGAAAGGCCAAACTTCTTTCCAGTCAATTTTATTTTGCTTGTAAAAAATGAGGGTGCCACCCGTCACCACTACAATATTGCACAGTAGCGCAGTAGGACGAATGGTGTCCGGAAGCAAATGGAAAAAAGGTTGTGCAAGAAGAGCCAGATAGCTAGAGCCACCGCCAAAGCCCACGGAAGAATAGATAAAAGCGATGATAAAAAAAGAAAGTAAGAGAATACAAAATTCCATACTACCCTCCTATCGTTGACATTGATTCCATTACGCCTGCTAAGCTACGTTTCTCCTCCGCTTCAAATCCATCCTTTGGTCGCTGAGCAAAGGCGGTGAGTAATGCGTTCCTCAATTCTGCATCGGTCCTTCCCTCTCGCATCAAGTTTTTGATATTTAGTACACCATCATCATACAAACAAGTTTTTAAAACGCCTTGCGCTGTCACACGAATGCGGTTGCATGTACCACAAAACGTGCGCGAAAAAGCCGCAATGATTCCTACATTGCCTTGAAAGTCTGGTATTTGATAATGCATGGCCGTGGCATGATTTGGATCTTGGATTTTTGAAATGGATGGATAGGCCAAGCGAATATGTTCCAAAATCTTTTTATGCGTCCAGGTTAGTTTCGGATAGTGGCTGCCCTCCCCGTTAAATGGCATCTCTTCAATAAACCTTACTGAAATAGGATGTTTCCTAGTGAGTTCCACCATCGGGATAATGTCATCAATATTTTTTCCATCCATCACCACGGAATTGAGCTTGACGGGTATGTTGGCCTTTAGCAAGAGTTGAAGTGCTTCCCATGTTTTTTCAAACTCATCTCTTCGGGTGATCTCATGAAATCGCTCTTTGTTCAACGTATCCAAACTCAAATTAACAGAAGCAATGCCAAGCGCCTTTAATTCATCTATATGGGGCGCGGTAAGAACACCGTTGGTTGTAATATGAATATCGTGAATGCCTTCTACTGACTTGATCATCCAAAGGAGTTGCACCAAATCCGTTCGCACAAAGGGCTCGCCACCAGTAATTCTGATTTTGGAAATGCCCATCGAGGCCATGATGGCGACCAATCGTTGAATCTCCTCAAACGAGAGCAATTCTTTTTTGGGGAGGTAGTGAATTCCCTCTTCAGGCATGCAATAGAAGCACCGCAGGTTGCACCGATCCGTAACCGCCAACCGAAGATAGTTGATGGGGCGACCATGGTTATCAAACAATTGCTGCTTCATTCTAAAAATTGGACTAACAAAATCCTGCTAAAGATAGAAACGAATGGCAAATATTTTGAACTTTGGGGATGGAGTTGAAAATAAAGACATTTGGCGTTGCCCGTGACATGATGGGTGGCAAAGAAGTGGTGGTGAAAGTGGCGGGAAGTGATGTGGCCTCATTGAGAAGAGCGCTGATGACAAATTACCCCGCTCTTGAAAAGCTGCGTTCGTTATTCATTGCTGTGAACCAACAATATGCCGAAGATAACCAATCAATAAACGAGACAGATGAAATCGCTTTGATACCACCTGTGAGCGGTGGTTAGTATGATTGAGATAACCGCAATTAAAATAGACCGAGAAAAAGTCGTCAATGCCGCTTGTGATTTAGAAGCTGGTGCGGTTTGTACTTTTATCGGAACTGTGCGCTCCAAAACTTCTCATAAAAAAGTAGTCCGATTGGAGTACGAATGCTATGAACCCATGGCTATTTCTGAGATCAATAAAATCATCGAAAAGGCAAAAGGGCGATGGCCTATTTTGAAAGTAGCCATCAGTCACAGAATGGGAACACTTCAGATAGGTGATGAAGCGGTGGTTTTGGCTGTCTCAACCCCTCATCGGAATGAATCCTTCGAGGCGTGTCAGTTTATCATCGACACCTTAAAGCAAACCGTACCCATCTGGAAGAAGGAAGTCTTTGAGGGCGGAGAAGAATGGGTTTCAGCACATCCCTAAAGTTGGCTGACGCCCATCACCACCAACGTGCCAAAGGCTAGAAAAAAATTATGTTTTTGTTGTCAGCCACAGGTGCGCGACATGTTTGGTGGTGGGCTCGCCCAATGCGCAAGCACAACACCTTTGTTGATACAAATATTCGTTCACGCTGGTCGCCTAACCAGCGTGCGCACAATAGCAAAATTAACGGCTGCAAGTTTACGAAAACAAGTTGATGGTCAGCGACCAACAACTACACCTAAAAATAAACTTTCTGACCAACGGCTTGCCCTTGTTGGTGTTGTGCGTGGCAATTGGGCGGCCCCACCAACAAGCTAAGTGCGCTTACCCTTCATGATGAGTTAAAAATACCCAATCTTTTTCATTCTTCTCATCATACCGAGCACTCGAATATTTGTAATCTTCTGGCGACTTACACAACCCAGCCTTCACTGGGTTGTTATGAACATAATCTAACTTCTGCCAAAATACTTCTGGCGTCCATAGCGGAACACCCAATGAATTCCTTTCCCATACTTGGTGCTTGCGATCTTTAGCATTTACCTGCAAATCTTTTAGTATGGCCGCTTGATCCCTTTGCAGCAGCTTCAATATCTGCTGGCCTGTGTATTTTAGAAAATCACGCTGCACGTTGCTTCGCTTATGGTCACCTATCATTTGCCAAAGCAAATGGAAATGATTGGACATGATGACAAAACCATAAACGTAAACACGTTGGGACTTGGTGAGATACGTAAGGCTGTCAATTATAATATCTTTGAACCTGTCCTCTGCCAGCACGTGCTTCCATTCTAAGCACGTAACGGTCAAAAACTCAGCATGCTCTTTTGAGAAAACCATTGCCTCGTTCATCGAGCCAAAATTAGCGAAACTATCTTGGTTCATCTTGCTTGTTGGTGAACCTTCTCGCAAATGCCCTCACGCAACACCAACAAGGGCGAGAGGGCGAGGGGGTAACACCGACCGCAGGCTAAAATGGGGGACAAGTTCGTTGGTGGGCACGCACGCCCTGCTCACGCGCAACACCAACGAAGGCGAAAACGGTGTGCCCTTGGCATCGCCCCCGCGGGGTATTCTCTCTAACTTTGAACATAGTAAATCGATTCTGGTTGTCAAGATAGATGCACAATCAATGTAAATTATCACTTAAAATATCTCAACTCAAAACTAATAAGCTGGGTTTTTGTTGTTAATTTTGAGTCACTATTTGAAATTAGTCTAAATAGGGTTGAATGAGCAAGGATAATCAAGTTCTGGAGGAAATCACCTCAAAAGAGTACGAACATGGCTGGAATGTAAACCTAGAGGTGGATGAAGCCCCCATGGGTTTGAATGAAGGCACCGTGCGGTTTATCTCTGCGAAAAAGAATGAGCCAGAGTGGTTATTGGAGTGGCGACTAAAAGCCTTCCGCCAATGGCAAAAAATGGAAGAACCCACTTGGCCAAATGTGCACTATCCTAAAATCAACTATCAAGATATCATCTACTACTCTGCCCCCAAGAAAAAGAAGGAATTAAAAGATTTGAACGAGGTTGACCCCGAGTTGATAAAGACATTTGAAAAATTGGGCATTTCGTTAACCGAGCAAAAGCGATTGACTGGCGTGGCCGTAGATGCCGTGATTGATAGCGTGTCGGTAGCAACAACTTTTAAAGAAACATTGGGCGAATTGGGAATCATCTTCTGTTCCTTTAGCGAGGCCGTAAAAGAGCACCCGGAATTGATTAAAAAATATTTGGGCTCGGTAGTTCCTATCAACGATAACTATTTTGCGGCACTTAACTCGGCCGTCTTTTCAGATGGTTCATTTTGTTACATTCCAAAAGGAGTGCGTTGCCCAATGGAGTTGAGTACGTACTTCCGTATCAACGCTGCCAACACGGGTCAATTTGAAAGAACACTAATCGTAGCTGATGAGGGCTCTTATGTCAGCTATTTGGAAGGTTGCACAGCACCCATGCGTGACGAAAATCAATTGCATGCAGCCGTGGTGGAACTTTACGCGATGAAGGATGCCGAGATAAAATACTCGACAGTTCAAAACTGGTATCCCGGAGATAAAAATGGAAAAGGCGGCATCTATAATTTTGTAACCAAGCGTGGCCTTTGCTTTGGCGACCACTCCAAAATTTCGTGGACGCAAGTAGAGACTGGTTCGGCCATCACCTGGAAATATCCTTCTTGTGTATTGAAGGGCGATTACTCGATGGGTGAATTTTATTCCGTTGCCGTTACCAATAATTATCAGCAAGCCGATACGGGCACGAAAATGATTCACATCGGTAAAAACACCAAGTCAAGAATTGTTTCGAAAGGTATTTCCGCGGGGAAATCTCAAAATAGTTACCGCGGGCAAGTGCAGGTATTGAAGCGCGCCAGCAACGCACGTAATTTTTCTCAATGCGATTCACTGTTAATGGGCGACCAATGCGGGGCACATACCTTTCCGTATATCGATGTTGAAAACCAAACAGCACGTATCGAACACGAAGCAACTACTTCTAAAATCGGTGAAGACCAGATTTTCTATTGCTTACAGCGCGGTATTGATGAAGAAGCAGCCGTGGCATTAATCGTAAATGGGTATGCAAAAGAAGTGTTGAACCAATTACCGATGGAGTTTGCCGTGGAGGCCCAAAAACTCTTGGCGCTTACGCTGGAAGGAAGTGTAGGTTAATTGAATTATAAAAAATGATAAAAGTCGTTTCTTATAGTGCTCTGGCAGATTATAAACCGCAAAAACCAGTAAGGGTAGCGATGCACAGCTATGTGCAAGCATTGGAAAAGACACTTGATTTAATGGCTCTTGGCCATGCCCTAAAAAATGAACGTTATGATCCAACCATGGAAAAACTAACACTTGATTTGCTTATTAAATTGTGTGGTGGCCTGAACAAGCATGATGTCGAGTACATGGTAGTTGGTGGGACAGCCGTTGGCTTCTACGAATTTACGCGCCCATCTCACCCCAGCATGGATCGACCAGAAATTAAAACGGATATTGATGTATGGTACCGATCTGAATATACCAATAGAATTCGGATTGTTGAGACCCTGAAGTCATTGGATTTTGAATATAGTGAAAACGATTTGCATGAAATGGATTTATTTTCAGATCCTAAATGGGATGACATGTTATTTATCGAGCAGGTTAATTTTAAGTTTGATTTTATACCTTATTCAAAAGGTCTTGTCTTTGAAAACTCAATTAAAAATGCTAAAGTCATAGAACTGGCAGGCGTCAAAATTCCATTTATTGGATACGATGATTTGATAAAAACAAAGTCATTGATAAATAGAAAAGGGATTGATGACAGGGACATATCCGAACTTGAAAAAATACGTAATAGGAAAACCAAAGATGGCGATTTGGAATAAGATTTTGAAGTCTTGATCTGGTCACACAAAAGGATAGTTATAAAGCAACAAAAAAGGATTTCAAGAATATGTTGACAATAAAAAATTTACAAGCCAGTATTGAAGGAAAGCAAATCTTAAACGGAATTGACTTGCAAGTGAACGCAGGTGAAGTTCATGCCATCATGGGGCCTAACGGCTCTGGTAAGAGTACGTTGGCTTCTGTGCTCGCTGGCCGCGAGGAATACGAAGTTACGGGTGGCGAAGTGGAGTTTCGCGGAAAAAATCTATTGGAGCTTGAACCCAACGAGAGAGCAGGCGAAGGCATTTTTCTGGCTTTTCAATATCCCGTAGAGATTCCGGGAGTGAGTACCGTCAATTTTATGAAGACGGCTGTGAACAAAATCAAAGCATATCGTGGACAAAGTCCCTTAGATGCTGTGGCTTTTCTTCAGTTAATGAAAGAGAAAATGAAGTTGGTTGAAATTGACCAATCGCTGTTGAGCCGCTCGTTGAATGAAGGGTTTTCGGGAGGAGAAAAAAAGCGCAACGAAATTTTTCAAATGGCGATGCTCGAACCTACCCTATCCATTTTAGATGAAACCGACTCTGGTTTGGACATAGATGCTTTACGAATTGTGGCCAATGGAGTGAATACGCTTCGTAATAAGAACAACGCCACGATAGTAGTAACCCACTACCAGCGATTGTTGGATTACATCGTTCCAGATTTTGTCCATGTTTTATACAAAGGCAGAATTGTAAAGTCTGCGGGAAAAGAGTTAGCTAAAGAACTGGAGGCAAAAGGTTACGACTGGATAAAAGCAGAAGAACTTGTTAACTAATTTGAAAATTGGATAATGGGTGGCTCCGTGTAATTTGAAAATGCTTGGCAGTAATAGAAAGCCAGTAGTAGAAATATATTTGAAAATCTGAAAATGGGTAGCACAGTAACGGAAAGAGATTTGACCAATGAAATAATTTCGGCTTTTCCGGCCAAAGCATTTTCGGTTGGTGTTGAGGACAGAAAGAAAGCGCTGGGGCATTTTGAAAAATTAGGATTGCCAACTACCAAAAGTGAAGAGTATCGCTTCACCCCTATCACAAAATCGCTTTTAAAAAATAGTAATTGGAATGTCGACAATTCAACATCCGCCATCGCTTCTATTGATGAGTTTTTGATTGAAGGAATGGACGCCTCAGTGTTCGTTTTTATAAATGGCATCTATTCTGAAAAACTTTCCAGGATAATTCATTCTCCCAGTGAAGTAACTGTATCTTCCCTCGAAAAATCGCTGATAAATCACACCAAAGTAGTGAATCGCTATTTTGGAAAGTTCTCTCCTAGCGAATCAGATTCATTTGCCGCCTGGAATGGTGCCTTTTGGCAAAGCGGTCTTTTCATTCATGTAAAAGAAAATGTATCTGTAGAGAAACCACTCTTTATTTTGCATGTAAATGATGCAAAACAAGAACACGTGCAAGTCCAAACGCGCTTGTTAGCAGTTGTTGAGAAGAACAGTTCATTGAGCATCGTTGAGAAGTTTGAAAGCACTGGCGACCATCCCGTATTTCATAATTTTTGTGAAGAGATTGTGCTCGCTGAGCAAGCGCGGTTGGAATATTGCAAAATTCAGAACGATTCAGGAAAAAGTATTCAGGTAGCCAATACCGTTATTCATCAATCTGAATCCAGCAAAGTAGACACCTTTACCTTAACCTTAAAGGGTGAAATCGTTCGCAATAATTTTTCCATCGTGATTGATGGAGAGAATTGTGAATCTCACTTTCATGGTTTGTATTTATTGGATGGAAATACTTTGGCCGATAACCACACTGTTGTGGACCACAAGAAACCCAACTCTTTCAGCAATGAATTGTACAAGGGAATTATGGATGGCCAATCGAAAGGTGTTTTCAACGGAAAAATTTTTGTAAGACCGCAAGCTCAAAAAACAAATGCGTTTCAATCAAACCGAAATATCTTGATGAGTGACGCTTCTACCGTTAATACAAAGCCTCAACTGGAGATTTGGGCAGATGACGTAAAGTGCTCGCATGGGTGTACCAGCGGTCAATTAGACGAAGAAGCTTTATTTTATTTAAAGACAAGAGGCATTCCACATGATACCGCGAAAGCGATGCTGTTGTATGCCTTTGCGTTGGATGTTTTGGTCCCGGTAAAAAATGAACAATTGAAATCGTATTTAGACGGATTGATTTCAAGTCGATTACACAAAAATTTATAGAGTTTAATTAGATGGTTTCTATAGCACCTTTGTTGGACATTCAAAAAATAAGGAAGGAGTTCCCTGTGCTTCATCAATTGGTCAATGGCAAGCCACTCATTTATTTTGACAATGCTGCCACGAATCAAAAACCTAAGCGCGTTATCTATGCTTTGACGAGTTATTATGAAGGCTACAACGCCAATATACATCGAGGTATACATACGTTGGCGGAAAAAGCAACTCGTGCGTATGAAGATACGCGCGAGGCCATGCAGCGTTTTATAAATGCCGCCCATACCGAAGAAGTTATTTTTACAAGTGGCGTCACAGGAAGTATCAACTTAGTGGCTTCGTCCTATGGAAGAGCATTCTTGAAAGCGGGTGATGAAATCATTGTTTCAGGGTTGGAGCATCATTCGAACATTGTTCCATGGCAGATGGTGTGCGAAGAAAAGAAGGCAATTTTAAAAGTCATTCCCGTTACCGAAATCGGTGAGTTAGATATGGAAGCGTTTTCCAAACTGCTTTCACCAAAAACAAAAATCGTTGCTGTTAATCATGCTTCTAATAGTTTAGGCACCATCAATCCCGCCAAGGAAATTGTTAGGCTGGCACACGAAGTTGGAGCAGTAGTGTTGATAGATGGAGCACAGGCCGCTGCTCATCTTCCCATAGATGTGCAAGATTTGGATTGTGATTTCTATTGTATCTCATCGCACAAAATGTTTGGCCCCACAGGCACCGGAATAGTGTACGGTAAAAAAGAATTGTTGGAAAAAATGCCACCCTACATGGGCGGTGGTGAAATGATAAAAGACGTTACGTTCGCAAAAACCACGTTCAACGATTTACCCTACAAGTTTGAGGCAGGCACACCTAACATAGCTGATGTAGTGGCACTGAAAGAAGCAGTTACTTTTATTGATGAACTGGGTAAAGAGAACATTGCCATTCATGAAGATAGTCTATTAAAACACCTACAAGAAAGATTAAAAGAATTGCCGTGCGTGCGATTGGTTGGGACTTCGGCTCATAAAGTGAGTGTACAATCTTTTATTGTAGAAGGCATTCATCATTTTGATGTTGGGCAGATGCTCGATGCACGGGGCATTGCAGTGCGCACCGGGCATCATTGCACCCAACCGTTGATGGACAGCCTCGGGTTGGAGGGAACGGTACGAGCCTCTTTTTCGGTTTACAATACCATTGAAGAAATTGATACCTTAGTGGAAGGTTTGAAAAAATTGATCCATTCAATTAAATGACCATTGACGAAAAACAAGAAGAGATTGTAAAGGAGTTTTCGTTGCTGGATGGAGACCAAGAAATGACCATCTATTATGTAATGGAGCTTGGCCAAAAACTTCCAACCTTCAGCGAATCGGATAGAAAAGAAGAGAATGAAGTAAAGGGTTGTCAATCGAAAGTGTGGATGACGGCCAAATTGGAAAATGAAAAAATGATATTGTCAGCCGATAGCAATACGGCCATCACAAAAGGGTTGGTTAGTTTGTTGGTAAGGATATTTTCAGGGCAAAGGCCAAACGATATTTTGCTATCAGAGCTTACGTTTATGAAACGAATTGGAATGGAACGGTTTATAGGCACACAGCGTTCTAATGGTTTTGCAGCCATGATCAAGCAAATAAAAATGTACGCCTTTGCCTTTAAAACGCAATTGGCCAATTAAGAATGACAGAATCTGCTACCATCGAGAATAATCAACCGGAAATCAACTTGCGCGACAAGGTGTTGGCGGCCATCAAAACCGTTTACGACCCCGAAATACCGGTTGATATTTATGAGTTGGGGCTGATTTATGAAATCAACATCTTTCCGGTAAACAATGTGTTTATCCAAATGACGTTGACTTCACCTTCATGCCCTTCGGCCGAGGCGATTCCATCTGAAGTGGAACAAAAGATAAAAGCTATTGAAGGGGTAAATGATGTAAAGGTAGAAGTAACCTTCGATCCACCCTATACACAAGATATGATGAGTGAAGTCGCTAAATTGGAACTAGGCTTTATGTAGATTCCAAGTTCAAGATTCAAAATTGGAACGAGTCCCGTACTGACTAAGAAGCAAAAAAATGAATGCGAATTTGAAGAGAACTAAAATCTGAAATAATTGGTTAGTTGTATTAATTTTGAATATTGAATTTTAAACTTTGAATAAATTATGTATCCCGAAAATTTAGTAGCCCCCATGCGTACCGACTTAACGGTGGCTGGCTTTAAAGAATTAAAATCTGCAGAAGCAGTAGACCAAGAATTGAAACAACAAAAAGGAACAACCCTATTAGTTGTAAATTCTGTTTGTGGTTGTGCGGCAGGTGCTGCAAGGCCAGGCATTAAATGGGCGCTTCAAAATTCAGCCAAAAAACCAGCACATTTAACAACTGTATTTGCTGGTGTAGATAAAGAAGCGGTAGCAAAAGCGCGAGAATACACATTGCCTTATCCGCCCTCGTCTCCAAGTATCGCATTGTTCAAAGATGGCGAACTTGTTCACTTTGTGGAGCGTCACCACATTGAAGGCAGAAACGCCCAAATGATTGGTCAACATTTAGTAGAAGTATTTGAAGAGTTCTGCTAACGGAAAAATTGTTTAGCATATAGGGTAGCTGCCGATTGGCAGCTATTCTATTTTTCGGCCTGCACAGCACTTTCTGGTTTCGGGAAAAGTTTGATGTAGGTAAGCGTATATGTAACAACCGAGTTCCCGTCATTTTCAGTTCGAACACCCTCTAGCAAATCTTTCAATTCATCGTAGGTAAAAGTATAAGTCAATACTTTTTTTCTCGGTTCAAAATGCTTGTAGATTAGAATATTTCCCTCACTTGCCCTGCTAAACTCGCCACGTATAGAATAAGATAATTGGCGATTATTAGAAAGCGGAACTTCAAAATAATCGCGGGCCGATTTCCCATTATCACTAAAAATGACAACGGTTCCATAATTCTCTTTTCGGTCTATTACTTTTTCTTTTTCGACCGATGACCAAAAGCCTTTGCCTTTTTTCACAATCAAGTGAGAAACAGAATAAATTCCTTCGATGCTACGGACAGTGGTGGTGGACTTTTTCATATAAAGTTTGGCCAAATCATCAAAATCAAATTGGTCAAAATCCGCCTTTTTTATCGACTGCTTGGTTTGATAGAGTTTATCAAACGAACACGAAGACATAAGCAAAGACAAAATCAATAAGTAGGCAATTCTCATAGTAATGCTAATGGAACTATTTCGATTTCAGTTTTTCTAAAACACAATATCTTCATATTGACCTTTTATGTACCGTCTGCACGAAATACGGCCGCGCAATGCCACCGGCTTGAAAAGCGATTTGCCCATTAACATACGCACACACTCTTGAATACCTTCCGTAATGCTTGGATGCGGGTGCACACATTCGGCCAATTCCCCTATTCCTTTATCCATAGAAATCAATACTGCCACAGCTTGGATCGCACTACTTGCATGGTTGCCGACTACTTTCATGCCTAAAATTTTCATAGCATCATCATTGGTCACCAACAGTTTGATAAAACCCTGCGTATTTCGTTTGGCAATGGCGCGTGGAATGGTGCTGTACTCAAGTGTTACGACTTTATAGTCCATGCCTTTCTCTTGGGCATGGATTTCATTGAGTCCAACACCGGCCACCTCTGGGCTTAAAAACATAATTGTACTGATGTTTTCATACACTAGCTTCCTTTCGGGATTGCCAAAAATCTTTTCGACAGCAAAACGACCTTCCAACTCGCCTACATTAACAAGTGAAATATCAGCCGTTAAATCCCCCACTGCGTAAATGTTCGAAATATTCGTTTGGGTTTCGTTATTATGGATGCCACGCTTAGTAATGTCGATACCTACTTTATCATCCCACAAGTCTTCTAGATTGGCCACGCGCCCTACGGAAACAAGTGCCTTTTCTACATTAAAGGTCTCTCGGCTTCCATCGGTATATTCCAATTCATACTCTACTCTTCCATTTATGATTCGCATGTGAATCAGCCGCGAATTTCGGTGGATGAGGATACCGTTGTTCTCCATATTGCGTTCAATGATTTTCACCACATCAGCATCTTCAAATGGCAAAATCCGGTCACCCTTATCAATTAGATTTACTTTGGTCCTACCAAAGCCACTGAATATCGTTGCATACTCGCAACCAATAACCCCCGCTCCTACTATCACCATGCTTTCTGGGAAATCGTCCATCCCTTCAATACCTTCACTCGTCATCACAATCTTTTCATCAATGGGCAACTCAGGCAAGTAACGCGGCCTGCTGCCCGTTGCTAAGATAATATAGTCGCCCTTGACTATTTCCTTGCGCGCGCCATCCAAAATTTCTACTTCGTATTGACTGATTAATTTTGCTTCACCAAATTTAAATTCCAAAAGGTTCAAAAAGGATGAGTTCTTCAACTGTTCCATATGCTCTTCCAGCATGTCCTTTCGTTCGGCCACTGCTTTCTGAACTTCGTTTTGAATCTCTCGGTAGCTGATAGAAGGAACAGAAATATTGTAACGCTTTAAGCTTTTGCGAAAAGCAGCGGCTTCGCGCGAAAGCTCCCACCACGTTTTGGAAGAGAGTGCACCGTTGGTTACACCAGCCCCTCCAACGCGGTTTTTCTCCACCAGCAAGACTTTCTTTTTAAAATCAAGAGCTCGCATGGCGGCTGCGTAGCCAGATGGCCCCGCACCGATAACAATCAAATCGTATTTCATAGACTAAAGTCTTAATGGCGAAAGATAGCGAGGCTGCAAGGCAAATTCAATAGTAAGAGGCACTGTTTGTATGCAAGTTGATTATCGCTAGTTTTGTAGCTTTAACTCTTGAAAAAGCTTTGGTATAAAATCTCCTATCTCGGTACTCCTGCCGCAGTAGATTCGCAAGAATTGCAATCCGCGGTACTCACCAATTGTATTAGCCTCATTGGTGCTTTACTAATGCCTATGCTTGGTATTCTATATAGACTTGATCTGAATTTTTTGAATACGGAACTCGACAAGCAAAAATCAGAAAGCAACAAAGCAAATGAGTTGCGTAATGATAAAATAAAAGATGCTATGGCTAAGTTGCTACACTCCAACAACAAATTGATCAAGCACAATAACGAGCCGGAGCAATTTTCTTATTCCGTCTCGCATAACTTACGTGAATTGGTTGCCCGTTTGCTTGGACTGATTGCAGTTGCTTGTACTGCTGCAACTGCTGCTTTAGAAAAATTTGGGATTAAGGTTTTAACCTTCAAATCTTCTTATGAAGCCAAACTTTGGTTGGCACAAGAACGAATCTTTTTAAATGGAACAAATCAAACAATGGGACAGGGAGTTCTTTCTCTGGCTCAATAATGCGCACGCGGCATGGCTAGACCAGCCTATGTATTGGATGACCAAAATACTTTTTTGGTTGCCGCTCTACATTCTTCTTATTTTCCTTTTGTTTAAAAAACTGGGCAAGCAAAGTTGGTGGGCGTTACTTTGCGTAACAATTGCTATCGTGCTGTCTGACCAACTCATGACTTCTTTTATGAAACCTTTTTTTGCTCGATTGCGTCCATCGCACGAGCCTTCACTCAAAGGACTTGTCCACTTAGTAAATAATTATAGAGGTGGATTGTACGGCTTTGCATCAGGACATGCGGCCACCACGTTTGCAGTGGCAACCATTGTTTGGCTCTTACTTAGGCATCATTACCGATGGATGAGCTTGGTGTTTTTATGGGCAGCCCTCATGACTTACACCCGCATATATTTGGGCGTGCATTATCCTGGTGATATATTGGTAGGCGCAATAGCTGGAATAATTTGCGGTTGGCTAGGTTTTAGAATTTACCAATACATCTTAAAAAAGAAAATTCCTTCAGTTGCCTAAAAGAGTTTCTCAAAAATTTTAATCCTGTTTGTTTTCTCACTTCTTTCCGAAGAGGCCATCCAACTTATTGCCCAATCCACCGAGCGGGCTATTGCTTCCTCCTCTCGCTACTTGGTCGATCAAACTTCCAACATCCAATCCGTTATTGTTTGTTACGCTCATTGGGGATAGCATTGTTATTAACGATGCCCTCGCCAACGTTTTGCTAAGCTAGTTTGATGAATTGATCTAACTTAAAATAGGGATTTAGATTTGAATGAAATGGTAAGGCTTTCAGCCAGAAAATAAAGTCACTATTCTTTATTTAACAGTCGTTTAATATACTTACCAACAATGTCAAATTCAAGGTTTACGGAAACGCCAGCGCTTAATTGATTAAAATTGGTATGCTGATACGTAAATGGAATAATTGCTACAGTGAATGCATTTTTGGTTGAATTGAAGCATGTAAGGCTAATGCCATTGACCGAAATGGATCCTTTTTCTACCGTTACATTGCCCAATGCTGCGTCATACTCAAAATCAAAAAGCCAACTCCCTCCCACTTCTTTCATCGATTTACAAACACCAATTTGATCGACATGACCTTGCACAATGTGCCCATCAAACCGGCCGGTGGCCAACATGCATCGTTCTAAATTTACCTGATCACCAACCTTCAGGTCTCCCAAGTTTGATTTTTTCAACGTTTCATCAATGGCGGTAACCCAATGTTGGTTGGGCATTACTTTCGTTACCGTTAAGCAAACCCCATTGTGCGAAACGCTTTGATCGATCTTTAATTCATTACCAATATTGCTCTCAAAAAGGAAATGCTTATTGGTTCCCTCTTCAACAATCCGTGCCACTTTCCCAACTGATTCGATGATACCTGTAAACATGAAAAGATGTTAGATGTTAGATGGATGTTAAACTTCAATTCTCAAAATCTGAAATCTAACATCATAAATCTTAAATGTATTTATTTCTTCAGCTTCCCAACTGCCTCGATTTGATCTGGCCTTACGGTTGGGTACTTGATGTTCAACTGATCTAAATACGTTTTGTATTTGGATGGATCGTAATAAGTTGATTTGAGTTTTGGCGCAAATTCAGTCATTATCTTTTTGTTCAAGAAAATGGCGGGTAAATCTTTATCACCAACCAATGGAGTATATTGAATATCTTTAGTTTGCTCTTGTTTGTAGTATTCTTGTGCTTTCGCCAAGAGTTCAGGTTTGTAAAATAAATCCAAAATAGTCATGGCTTCTGCTTTAGCACCCACCACAATTCCCTTGTGGGCAATAGGGGTTGCCATGCTAATGGCATTGCTCCAATGATGGCCTGGCAAACCGGGTATGTTGCTCGGATAATTCAACACAATCGTTGGAACCGTCCAGGAAATATCAGCAATATCATCTGATCCTCCACCCATCGTCATCATTTGACGGCCCATTACACTCACTACGCCTACCGAGTTTGGCAAACCCATCGTATCAAGTTTATTGGCCAGTCCATTTATCTTGGGGGCTTTCAATTCTAGTTGCGTTGCCTTGGCGAGCAGTTGATCTTCGGCTGACCAAGTGGGCAATCCAACTTTCTTGATATTGGTGTACATGGCTTCCGCCAGAGGCTTGTTGAAATGCCCAGGCCATGCCGATCCGAGAATTTCGTAGGTAAATTTTGTATCCGTCATCAGCGCTGCGCCTTCTGCTGTTTTCATGCCTTTATCGAACAACGCTTTGATCGCTGGATATGTACGCTCTCTGAAATAATACCAAACCGATGCTTTGGACGGAACAACATTTGGCTGATCGCCTCCATCTGGAATCACGTAGTGTGAACGTTGCGTCAACTCGAGATGCTCTCGTCTATAGTTCCAACCAATGTTCATCAACTCTACCGCATCCAAGGCACTTCTTCCCCGCCAAGGCGCACCAGCCGCATGTGCTGCTTGACCTTCAAAATTAAATTTAACAGAGATCACTCCGTTATAGCCATTATCACCATAGGATGTTTCAAGATTATCGCCCACGTGCGTGAAAATACAAGCATCCACATCTTTGAAATAACCAGCACGAACGTAAAAGGCTTTCGTGCCCAACAGTTCTTCGGCAATGCCCGGCCAAAGCATGAGCGTGCCAGAAATTTTTTCGCGCTCCATTATTTTTTTGATCGCCAAAGCAGAAATGATATTAAGTGCTTGGCCCGAATTATGCCCTTCGCCATGGCCGGGTGCCCCTTCTACAATGGGGTCGTGATAAGCTACGCCAGGCTTTTGCGATGCTTTGGGTATGCAGTCCACATCTGAACCTAAAGCGATGATGGGCTTTCCGTTTCCCCATGTGGCTATCCAGGCAGTAGGAACACCGGCAATTCCTTTTTCTATTTTAAATCCATTTTCCTCCAGCAGATTAGTCAAATAAGCAAAGGTTTCCACTTCTTGAAAGCCCAGCTCTGAAAAACTAAACAACATATCATTGATCTGTTGGCCGAGCGCAGCATTGTTTTCAATTTCTTTTTGCACCTCTTCCTTTAGTTTTTTCAACTTCGCTGATTCTGGTTGGCAGAATGCCATGAAGGAAAGCAAAACGAGACTGAATAATAGTATAGTTTTTTTCATTTACATTTTTTTTGCTTGATTGAACTGATTCTTTGAAGTTAAAGTAAAAGAATATTTTCCAATCAAGCTAATTCTCGATTTTTTAATTGGTTAGGGCACTTTCACGGTGATTCATTAGAAATATAAAAACTAACCTACTAGAGTTAGGTTACGGATGTGCGCACATTTCATTCAGCTAAACAACACGCATTGGTATATATATTATAATAATTTGGGGATTGGCTCCAACTTTACACTCATTTTTCCAATAGGCAAATAACTTTTTTAATTATTTTGGTTTATAATGTAAACTACTTTACATTTGTTACGTTATTAGTAGTATGAACCAAGAAAACGAAAAGCTGAGCCCACAGCAGAGCTTGGACTTGATCACAAAGATGATTAACCAAGCGAAGGGCAATGTGCGCGATAATTCTTTTTATTATCTCTTCTGGGGTTGGGTATTGATTGGTGCACACATCGGCAGCTTTGCGCTGTATCGATTGGATTTTAACTACCCTTTCGTAGTTTGGTTGATTGTTATTCCTGCCTGGATCATATCGTTTATATACGGATCGCGTCAATCAAAAAAGCAAAACCGTTCCAGTACGCACTTGGAAAAAGTGAATCTAACTCTTTGGATTAGCTTTGGAACCTTGGCAATTGTAATTCCCTTTTTTGGTTCTTTTATAAATTATCAGATCAACCCGATTATCCTTCTGGTAGGCAGCATTGCTACCCTTACTTCAGGTGCCATATTGAAATATCTACCGCTGATGTTAGGAGGCGGGTTGTTTTTTATTGGCGGGCTGTTGTCATTCTTTTTGAGCCATGAGATGCAGTCTTTGGCAGCTGCATCAACAATCGCACTAGGGTATCTCGTTCCTGGCTACTTGTTAAAATTGCAAAAGTAAGGTACATGTTGAAAGACCTTGATCCCCTACTTCACTCGCAACTTAGGCTAGGTGTAATGTCGCTTCTTCTTGGATTAGATTCTGCTGACTTTACCTTTCTGAAAGAGAAGACTAACTCAACTGCTGGTAACCTGAGTGTGCAATTGGACAAACTTTCAGAGGCAGGCTACATCCACATTGAAAAGACTTTTAAGGGGAAGAAGCCACTGACTACGTGTAAGATCACCAAGAAAGGCATCAAGGCTTTTGAAGAGTATGTAAACTCGTTGAAAAGCTACATCAAACCATAAATTTTTTTATCATTTTAGTTTATAATATAAACCAGTTTACAATCATGAAAAAATTACTCATTTTCGCTGTTGCTCTTGGTTCGATGATTCAACTGAAAGCACAAAATACAGACAGCAATGGGCAGTCTGCCGATGAAATCATTTACCAGGCATACCTTAATCAAAAATACGATGCCGCACCTTGGAAAGAAGCAATTAAAATCCGTGAAACCGACCTAAACAAAAATTCACAAGAAATTAAACTACGCTTCCAATTAGCGCTGTCGCAGTTTGCATTGGTTTCTTCATCCATGCGCAATCGCGATGAAGATCTATTCGATGAGTACTACAATCCACTGCTGAAGAATCTCAAAAAAATCATAGAAGGTGACAAAAATTGGGCAGAGCCTTATGCAATCCAGGCGGCCGCCTACGGAGTAAAGATGGGCTACAGCCCAATGCAAGGCATGATCCTGGGCAGCAAAAGCACTAACCTGATTGAAAAAGCAAAGAAGCTTAATCCTAGCTCAGCCATCGTTTGGAAAGTATATGCCAACGCCAAATTCTTCACCCCCGAGATGTGGGGTGGTGATTTGGACGAAGCCATTGCGGGTTATGAAAAGGCTGTACAACTTTTTGAAAGTAGGCCCGAGACGTTGATAAATAACTGGATGTATTTGGATACGATGGCATTTCTTGGCCAAGCTTGGGCGAAAAAAGGCGATCGAGCAAAAGCAATAGCTGCCTATGAAAGAGCTTTGAAAGCGGAGCCAAATTTCAGTTGGGTGAAGTATGTTTTGCTTCCAAAAGCAAAATCCCTTAAGTAAATGCGTTGGTTATCCCTAACGATTTTATGTTTGGCAGTGGTGACAAAACTTCATGCACAATGCGCAACGGTTACAGGCCATGTGAAGGACGCTGTGACGGGAATGGAATTGCCTGGAGCGACCGTACGCACGAGCAGCAACTCGTTGAGCGGAGTGACCACAGACGTGAACGGCAAGTTCGTTTGGAAGTATAGTGTTGGGGACTCATTGCGCGTAAGTTTTGTCGGATACAATGACGCAGTGATAATAATTGAATCTGCATGCGAAATAGAGGTCAGGCTTTCGCCTTCTTCCATGAATTTGGATGAGGTTGTAATCAAATCAGAACGGCTAATTGCTGAAGAATTCACCGTGAGCAAAATCAAGAAGCTAGACATTTATACCAACCCGAGTGCCAAGGCAGATCCATTATTGGCCGTGAATGCATTGCCCTCCGCCACCACCATAGACGAATCTGCCAACATCAGCCTGCGGGGCGGCAGCCCAAATGAAACTGGAATATTCTTAAATAATGTACCTATCAACGATGCGGTGCGCTACGGGCAGCTCAATGGAATTGGCACATTCAGTATTTTCAACACGGCACTTATCAAACAGGTTCAAGTATATCCAGGCAATCCACCCCTTGAATTCGGTAACACCACCTCTGGTTTGATTGCGCTAAATACAGACGAAGACATTCCCACCAAATCGGTCAGCTCCATCTCGGCATCGCTGGCCAATATGGGTTACTACACATCGCGAAAAGTTGGAAAAAAGTCTGCCCTTACTGCCTTTGTCAACTACCAACCTTCGGCTCTGCTTCGCTGGTTCAATCCGGCTGCGCTTGCGCGGATCAAACGATTCAATACCATCGATATGGGTTTGCACTTTTTCAGCAAACTGAACGATCGAACAGTGCTAAAGATCTTTAACTATACCAATAGCGAATCTTTTTTGTTTGACTCACGAACACCCACTTATCAGGGCAATTTTAATCAGGAAAAAATACGCAACTACACAGTCACCAATGTGAGGCACCGATTTCGAAAGAGCGAATTATCGTTCAATAACGGAATCAGCTTCTCAATGGCACAATTCTCACAAAGCAAGCTAAACGCACAACTCAACCTCAGCGATTTTTTTGCCTCACTAAACTACCAATATTTTGGTGTCAAAAGCGAAGTTAAACTGGGTGTGAGCTATGACTATCGCGCATCCGATTTTTCAGGAAAGTTTCCGCGGTATAGCTACGCGTTGGGCGAGCAGTTTCCGGTAGATAGCGCCACGTTGCACCAAGCTATTCGCTTGCCGGAGTTGTATCTATACGGAAAACGCAACCTGAGCGAAAAATGGATTGTGGGCGGAGGCGTTCGAAATGGAATAGCAACAGATAAGCAACCAGGATTTTGGAGCAGCCAGGTAAACCTTAATTTTCGACCGTCCAAGCCGTGGAATTTTGTTTTATCGGCAGGGCGCTACAACAAATTGCTGATCCCGCAAGGAGCCAGTTCAGAAAGTGACCACATCCAAACCGACCAGTATTCATTGGATATAAGCTATACCAAGTCACGCCTCGAAAGTACTTTCTCGGTATTTGTGAAAAATGGCCAACAGCGCGGCCAACAAACCCATGTGCAAGGCATTGAACTCTACGGCCGCTATCGCCTTCATCGCAACCTGCGCACACAACTGTCTGTCACCTCTTTGAATGCTACGCAAGAAATCAATGAACAGGCTTCTTCTTCTCTATTTGATATCCGCTACTTTATACGAGGGAATATGGAATACAAATTTTCGGGCACATGGACAGCCACCTTGGTATTCCTGTTCCGCGAAGGAAGCTTCTACCAGCCTGTGTTAAATGCTGATTTCAATTCAAGTGTGGGTGCCTTTGAGCCGACTTACGGCCAACCTGCTCGGCTTCCAAACTACAACTTGCTCGACTTCAGCATTTCTAAATTGTTGGCGGTGGGAGAAGCCTCGGCCGTGGCCTTTTGTGGATTGAGTAACCTACCCAATTTTCAGAACGTGCGCTCCTATTCTTACAACTTCGACTACACCCAAAAAACAGCCGAGGTTTTTTCTTTGCGAACCATCTATTTTGGTGTGGTCATGAATTTTTAAAACTGTTGCTAGAAAAAAACCAGTGCTTGTTCTTTGTAGGCGTTTCCACAAAAAGTAGCTACTTTTATCACGTTGAAATCTGCGAAATACATTGTTGCATTGTTGATGCTGTTCGCTTCGTGCTCTTCTTCAGGCAAGAAGGTAGTAAAACCGCGCTATCATCATGTATGGGCTAAAGGGAACAAATACCGCATTGATATCCCCGTGGGCAATCGGCACATTCGTCTGTTTCAGCGCAAGCGAACCAAAGCGGTAAGCATGAAGTAATCAATTCAAGCCCTTCAACAACAAATCAATATTCTTTCGAAAGAAATTCTTCGCGGGGCTGATTTGGTTGATATGCATGGTGATGATCGACCCATAAAAAATAGAAAGCAGTTGATTGCTGATATCACGTGTGGAAGTAGTGCGGGTAATTTCTTTTTTGAAGATTGCCTCCAGCACAAACTTCTCCATCATCTGATCAAGCGATTGGATTTCCGTTTGCTGAATATTCTTAAAATCAGGAAAAAGAAAATTCTTTTCTTCGGGCTTCAGTGGAAAGGGTTTGGGCGAGCGATTCATATCGGCCAAATAGCCAACTAAGGTTAAAATAATCCCCGGGTTTCGTTCGTAATCTTCGCTAAGCTTATCAAACAGGTAATATACTCCCGCCATGCCTTCACGCGATTTCTCTTGCAATTCCACCGATCTGCGCAAGCACCAAACACGGAAATAGTAAAGAACAATATCTTCTTTTTGAGGGAAGTATTTAAACAACGTGACTTTAGAGATTTTGCATTTCCGACAGATTTCGTCCACATGCAAATCGGCAAACGGTCGGGTGCCAATTAATTTTACAGTATGCTCTAAAATAACCAATTTTAAGCGAGCCGCCTTTTCTTTCCTTAAATTCATGTAAAAAGTTCGCTTTGAAATAATACATTTAAGTTCTAAAACCCAAAACCTATTCTATGAATCGCCTCATTTTACTATCAATGGCAGCGTTACTCTTTTGTTGCCAACCTAACAATAAAAAACCAGAACGCATTACAGGGCTTATTGCCGATTCAGCCATGGTTGTTTCCGCACATCCATTGGCATCGCAAGTAGGCAGCCAGATCATAAGAAATGGAGGCAATGCCGTTGATGCAGCCATTGCTACACAGTTTGCATTGGCAGTAGTTTTCCCCGCAGCCGGCAATATTGGGGGTGGTGGTTTTATGGTGATCCGGTTGAAGGATGGTTCGGTTGCCACGCTCGACTTTCGCGAGAAAGCACCTGCCGCGGCATCAACTAACATGTACCTCGACAAAGAAGGCAACGTAATTCCGGATCTGAGCACGCTGGGACATTTGGCCTCCGGTGTGCCGGGATCAGTTGACGGCATGGTAGAAGCACACCAAAAATATGGCTCCCTTCCGTGGAAGGAATTGGTGCAACCCGCGATTGACTTGGCGCGAAATGGATTCACCCTTACCGATCGCGAAGCCAATTGGTTTAACCAAGCCAAAGAAAAGTTAGCAAAGTACAACACCCAAGCACCCTCGTGGTTGCTGAAAGACAAATGGGTGAAAGGTGATTCTATTAAATGGCTGGATCTGTCTTCTACATTAGAACGAATTCGCGACAATGGCCGCGCTGGTTTTTACGAAGGCAAAACAGCCGAAGACGTAGTGGCCGAAATGAGAAGAGGAAAAGGCCTCATTACACTAGAGGATCTCAAAAATTATAAATCTACTTGGCGTGAACCGATTGTGGCCAACTACAAAGAATACAAAATCATTTCCATGCCCCCTTCCTCAAGTGGCGGCATCTGTTTGCTTCAGCTTCTAAAATCAATCGAACCTTATCCAATTAAAGAGTGGGGAGTAAATTCCGTAAAGGTTACGCATTTAATGGTTGAAGCCGAGCGCAGGGTTTTTGCCGACCGAGCAACTTTCTTAGGCGATCCTGATTTTTTTAAAGTTCCAATAAACCAAATGTTAGACGATCAGTATGTAATGGATCGGATGAGTACGTTCAGTCCTAAAAAAGCAACACTTAGTTCAGATGTGAAAGCAGGAAAAATTCCTGGCTATGAATCTGAAGAAACTACACATTTTTCGATTGTGGATACTCAAGGAAATGCAGTGGCAGTAACCACTACGTTAAACGGATGGTTTGGGTCTTTTGTGGTGGTAGATGGATCCGGATTCTTCATGAACAACGAAATGGACGACTTCAGTGTGAAGCCGGGAGTGCCCAATATGTACGGTGCCGTTGGCGCAGAGGCAAATAAAATTGAGCCCAATAAGAGAATGCTCAGTGCCATGACCCCAACCATCGTAGAGAAAGACGGAAAGTTATTAATGGTAGTGGGCTCACCCGGTGGCACAAAAATTATTACGGCCGTGTTCCAAACGATTGTAAATGTGCTGGAACACCAAATGACCATGCAAGAAGCAGTCAATTCAAAACGAATTCATTCGCAATGGTTGCCAGACGCCATCTTACCCGAAAAAGGTGCTTTGACTGAAAAAGATAGTTTGACCTTGGCAGGCATGGGGCATAAATTCGCTTACATAAAAGGCACTGGCTTTGGGCGAGTAAATGCAATTTTAGTTTTGCCCAACGGAAAATTGGAAGGTGCAGCCGACTATAACCGTGGCGATGACACAGCCGTAGGGTATTGATTTTTATACTAAGATTTAAAAAGCAGACTAGTGAGTATTTCCCCAAATAAAATATCTTCGCGCCAACTTTTAAATTATGAGCCAACCCGATTTACAAAAACTTAAAGGACTAGCTAGCCAAATACGAAGAGACATCGTTCGAATGGTGCATGCGTGCCAAAGCGGCCACCCCGGTGGCTCACTAGGCTGTGCAGATTACTTTGTGGCCTTGTATTTTCATCACCTACAACACACTACCAAGTTCTCAATGGATGGAAACGGTGAGGATTTATTCTTTCTCTCCAACGGACACATTTCACCCGTTTGGTACTCTACACTGGCTAGGGCTGGCTATTTTGATGTAAAAGAACTTTCAACTTTTAGGTTTTTGAATTCACGCTTGCAGGGGCATCCTGCCACGCACGAACATTTACCCGGCATCCGCGTAGCATCAGGTTCTTTGGGGCAAGGTTTATCGGTAGCAATTGGAGCAGCGCAAGCAAAAAAACTGAACAAAGACAATCATTTGATTTATGTTTTAATGGGGGATGGCGAACAACAAGAAGGGCAAGTATGGGAAGCGGCCATGTATGCCGCACATAACAAAATCGACAATGTGATTGCCACCATTGACTACAACGGCCAACAGATTGATGGCCCTGTAGATAAGATAAACTCCCTTCTCAACCTAAAAGCAAAATGGGAATCTTTTGGATGGACGGTGCTTGAGTCCAATGGCAATGCAATGGAAGAAGTACTGAGCAGCATATCACTTGCCAAATCGCTGGCGCATAAAGGCAAGCCCGTGCTCAACATCATGAAAACAGAAATGGGCTTTGGCGTAGATTACATGATGGGCTCGCACAAGTGGCACGGTGTGGCACCTAATGATGATGAGTTAGCGAAAGCATTGGGACAATTAGAAGAAACACTTGGCGATTATTAACTCAATTCGTTGATTTCATGATTCGGCAATTAGCTAATCAACGAATCGAATTAGCCAGCCTTCTTCCTAAAAAATCTTCCCTTTTTTTCGGGAGCATTTTCGGCTAAGGTCAGGCATTCTTGCAATGTCAACTCGGCTGGTTCTTTTCCTTTCGGGATTTTTACGTTCTTCTTTCCAGCTTTAATGTATGGGCCGAATCGTCCATTTAATATCTGTACATCCGGATTTTCATCAAACAACTTGATCGTTTTGTTGGCATCTGATTCGCGTTTGGCGTGAATCAATTCAATCGCACGCTCAGGCGTAATCATGTAAGGGTCCTCCCCTTTCGGAATTGAAACAAACTTCTTATCGTGCAAAACATAAGGGCCAAACCGACCAATGTTGGCAACCACGGTTTTCTCCTCAAACAATCCTAAATCACGCGGCATTTTTAAAAGTTCCAGCGCATCGGCCAATGTAATGTTTTCAATAAACTGACCTGGGCGAAGTGGAGCATACTTTGGCTTTTCTCCTCCTGTGTCATCGGGGTTTTCACCCACTTGAATATAGGCCCCAAATTTACCGAGCTTCACATACACATTCTTTCCACTCTTAGGGTCAACACCAAGCTCTTTGTTTTTATTCTGAACCGAAGATCGTTCAACCAACTCTGTTTTGGTTACGGTTTTGTGAAATGGCTTGTAAAATTTACCAATCATTTTTTGCCACTTCAAATTTCCGTTGGCGATTTCATCAAACTCTTGCTC
The DNA here is from genome assembly GCA_025370075.1 of Chryseotalea sp. WA131a. NCBI lineage: Bacteria > Pseudomonadati > Bacteroidota > Cytophagia > Cytophagales > Chryseotaleaceae > Chryseotalea > Chryseotalea sp. WA131a. The sequence goes on from CP073016.1 coordinate 1,739,044, forward strand.
AATCTCTGCCGTGAAAGAGTAGTTGGTGATTTCCGGAAAGTGCTCTACCAAAAAATCATTCACCACCATAGCAATGTTAGTGGGGAATAGTTTATTGCTTTCTGCACCCGTAATTTCGGTTTCGGTTTTCGATACAACCTTATTTGCCTTCAACTGATGAACCGCGTACTTTCTTTCCACGCCTTCGCGCGATTCTTTCACCACGTAACCTCGCTTTTGCACGGTAGAAATGGTCGGTGCGTACGTAGATGGTCGGCCAATGCCCAATTCATCCAACCGCTTCACTAAACTCGGTTCGGTATAGCGGGCTGGGTGGCGCGTAAATGTTTGCGTTGCCAACAGTTCATTCAATTCCAAATCTTGCCCTACCTTTAATGGAGGCAATACTTTTTTGTCATCATCCTCCCCTTCTTCATCGTCTTTGCCTTCCAAATACACTTTCAAAAAGCCTTCAAACTTCACCACCTCTCCTTGTGCTGTAAGTGTTTTCTTGTTGGTAGAAATAGAAATCGTAGCGGTTGTTCGTTCTAATTCCGCATCGGCCATCTGAGAAGCGATTGCACGCTTCCAAATCAATTCATACAATCGCTTTCCATTTCTGTCAGCGTCTGGGCTCATCAAAGAGAAATCCGTTGGGCGAATGGCCTCGTGAGCCTCTTGTGCATTTTCAGATTTGCCTTTGTAAACACGTGTATGCACAAACTCTTTACCATAGGCAGAAGTAATTTGTTTGACTGCACCATTGACCGCTTCTGTCGATAAGTTAACGGAGTCGGTACGCATATAAGAAATATGCCCGGCTTCGTATAATTTTTGAGCTACCAGCATGGTTTGCGAAACAGAGAAGCCCATCTTTCTTCCCGCCTCTTGTTGCATAGTGGAAGTAGTGAACGGAGGTGCCGGTGATTTTTTAGCAGGCTTCTTTTGCAAATCGCCTATGCTAAACTTTGCCTTCTTGCACGATTCCAGAAAATCCAATGCCTCCTTTTCCGAAGCAAATTTTTCGGGAAGCTCAGCACTTAATTGTTTTCCTTTGCCTAAATCAAAAGTAGCTGTAACCCGAAAAGCAGATTTTGTGTCAAACTTCTCAATCTCTCGCTCACGCTCTACAATCAATTTCACCGCTACCGATTGTACACGGCCAGCTGATAAACCTGTCTTTATTTTTTTCCACAGAATGGGCGATAACTCAAAACCCACCAGCCGATCCAACACTCTTCTGGCTTGCTGGGCGTTGACTAAATTAATATCTATCCCGCGTGGTTCTTTAATTGCATTGAGAATTGCGTTCTTGGTGATTTCTGTAAACACAATTCTGCGGGTCTTCTTGTCATTCAGGTCTAGCACTTCCTTCAAGTGCCAAGAGATAGCTTCCCCTTCGCGGTCCTCGTCTGTGGCGAGGTAAACCATTTGCGCGGTTTTAGCTAAGCTCTTTAAGTTTTTGATGACGTCCTTTTTGTCTTCCGAAACTTCATAGACCGGTTCAAAATCATTTTCAACATCAATCGCTTTGTTCCCTTTTGCTAAATCACGTATGTGCCCCATGCTGGAGGCTACTTTATAATCCTTGCCTAAAAAGCTTTCGATCTTTTTTATTTTCGATGGCGACTCAACAATAACTAGGTTCTTCGACATGCAAGATTTCTCTTTATGAGGCCTCAAATATCTGTAAAATTTTAAAACCGCAAATTTTGTTTGTGGATAGAGTCGTTAAAATTGATTTATTCATGTGTGGCAATAAATTATTTTAGCAATCGCTTCTTACATGATTATCAAGCACCTACCTTCGTTTAGTGATTTTGTTTAACAGGTAAAATATTTTTTTTGATGCCCCGCACACTTTACTTGATTCGGCATGCTGAAACGGCCGATCCCCAACCTCAGGAAGTTGATTTAGAGCGAAAACTAACCAGAACAGGAGAGGCAGATGCCTTGGCACTTGGTCAGTACCTAATCGATCATAATTGTAAGGTGGATCTCATTCTGCACAGCGATGCCATTCGCACCATGCAAACTGCCCAAAAAATCAATGAATCGCTTCGATTGCCACTTCAAAAAATCAAAAAAGTGCCGTCAATTTATCATGCTAGCCCAGATGCCTTATTGGAAACCATTCAATCGGTAGAAAATGAATTCACCCATGTAGCCATGATTGGCCACAACCCAGCCATCAGCCGTTTTTCACAACAACTTGCGATACAAGAGGTAAACAATTTTGTACCATGCATGGTGGTATGTCTTGACTTTGCTACGATCCGCGATTGGGATGAAGTAAAATGGAAACAAGGCGAACTTCGATTTATGCAATACCCATAAACACTTAATTAGGAAGAATTGCTGCCTGTTGAAAATCGAGTTGATAGAGAGCCAACTATAAAAATTCTTTTCTTTGGCGTCTTAAACATTTTCATTTACTTAGCTGATATTTTTATTTATGCCCCTTAGTCCGCAAGAAGTTTATCAACAGAATATCGATCGGCAGCGCATTGTAATGACCGGAGAAAGAAGTGGCACTCTCTTTCAAATCATAGTTGAAGTATTAAAATTTAACAAGCGGAACTTCAACGCGGTAGTGGATGGCACACCGAGTGCCAAAGTAGAATGCCCTATCGTTTTGATAAAAGACACTAACACGGCAGCACTTTTAGGTTATCATCACCATGTTGCTTTGCTTACCGCACCCCAAGCCAAAGATTTACTGCCCGCTTTACAAACCTTCGCAGACGCAACCCCAAAGGGCGGCATTGTCATGTACCCTGAAATCGATGCCGCCTTAAAAAGTATTGGTGCCAAAGAACGGGCGGATGTGCAATCCATTCCGTACAAGATTACTCCATATGAAACAAAAAATGGGCAAACGTATTTGATTAGTAGCACGAATGAAAAATTTGCGATCCACCTTACGGGAAATGAAGCATTAGAATTATTGGCAGCGGCAAAAGCGATATTGAAAAAAATTGGCATATCGAGCGGTCAGTTTTACAGAGCTGTGGAAAACATCAAATCGTTGTAATGGCGTCTCACTTTTTTAGTGTCTTTCTTAAAATAAAATTTCTTGAAACTTAATCTTAAAATTCCACTCTGTGTTTTCGATTTAGAAACCACGGGCATCAACATTACGCAAGATCGCATCATCGAAATTGCGGTAATCAAACTACTGCCCAATGGCGAAACGTTGCGAAAAACAAATCGTATCAACCCAACCATTGTCATTCCAAAAGAGTCAAGCGATATCCACGGCATCACCAACGAAGATGTAAAGGACAAGCCCACTTTTAAAGAAGTGGCCAAAGAGTACGTGAAATTTATGGAAGGGTGCGATTTGGCCGGTTTCAATATTCTAAAGTTTGACATGCCCATGCTCGTAGAAGAATTTTTGCGTGCCGATGTTGAGTTTGATTACAGTCGCAAAAAATTGATCGATGCACAGCGTATTTTTCACTTGATGGAAAAGCGAACGCTTTCGGCAGCCGTTAAATTTTATTTGAACCGTGAACTAGAGTCTGCGCATTCTGCAGAAGCAGATACACAAGCTACCGTAGATGTATTGCTCGCTCAAGTGGATCGGTACGATAATCAACCCGTTACGGACTCGCTCGGAAAAAAAATAGGACATATAACCAACACGGTTGAATCATTGAGCCAACTTTCTTCCGCTGATTTGGTGGACTTGGCCGGCCGCATGGTTAAAAATACTAAGGGCGAAGCCGTATTCAATTTTGGAAAGCACAAGGGCAAATCTGTGCTAACGGTGTTTAAAGATGAGCCCGCCTATTACGATTGGATGATGAATGGGGATTTTCCATTGGATACCAAACGCTGGTTGACAAAGATCAAGTTGAGTATGCTGGGGAAATAGGATGCTGGATTCTAGATACTTGTTACTAGAATCTAGAAACTAAAAACCAGCATCCAGTATCCAGAATCCACTATCTTTGTCCCGCGGTTATGAAAAAAGTAGCGTTTTACACCTTGGGTTGCAAGCTCAATTACTCTGAGACCTCTACCATTTCGCGCAAATTTGAAGAAAAGGGTTACCAGAAAGTAGACTTCACCAACACGCCCGATATTTTCATTATTAACACGTGTTCCGTAACCGAAAATGCGGACAAGAAGTGTCACAAAGTTGTCCGCGAGGCGCGTGCCATTTCTCCTAATGCATACGTAGCCATCATTGGTTGCTACGCACAGCTTAAACCAAAAGAGATTTCAGAAATTCCTGGTGTGGATGCCGTGCTGGGGGCAGCCGAAAAATTTAGGTTGGTTGAATTACTCGAAGGATTTGTGCGACCACAACAAACCACGGTGCTGGCTTCTGAAATTGACAAGGCCGATGTATTCAATACCTCCTACTCGATGCAAGATCGCACCCGCACTTTCTTGAAAGTACAAGACGGCTGCGATTATTCTTGTTCGTTTTGTACCATCCCGTTGGCACGTGGATCCAGCCGTAGCGACAGTATTGAAAACATTGTAGCTACTGCCAAAAAAATTGCTGCTACCGATGTAAAGGAAATTGTTCTGACAGGTGTAAACACCGGAGACTTTGGTTTGCAAAATGGCGTCCGCAAAGAGCGATTTTTCGGCTTGATACAGGCGCTTGATAAAGTAGAAGGCATCGAGCGTTTCCGCATCTCTTCTATCGAGCCAAATTTGCTAACGGATGAAATCATTGAGTTTGTTTCTCAATCAAAAAAATTTGTTCCCCATTTTCACATTCCCCTTCAATCAGGATCCAATAAAATTCTCAAACTGATGCGCAGACGCTACCAGCGCGAGTTATATATAGAGCGGGTGCATAAAATTAAATCGCTGATGCCGCAGTGCTGCATTGGTGTAGATGTAATCGTAGGCTTTCCGGGTGAAACCAAAGAAGATTTTTTAGAGACCTATCAATTTCTGAGCGAATTGGATATCTCCTACTTGCACGTGTTCACCTATTCCGAAAGGGAAAATACACTGGCAGCCGATATGCCCAATGCCGTGCCATCCAAAGAGCGGGCCGAACGTTCTAAGATGCTCCATATTCTTTCAGACAAAAAGCGCAGGGCCTTTTATGAGCAAAACATCGGTCAGTTATTTGATGTTCTTTTCGAGAATGATGTGGAAGACGGCAAAATCCATGGCTTTACTGAAAACTACGTGCGCGTATCTGCCCACTACGATCCATTATTGATAAACGAGATCAAAAAAGTAAAACTGATCGGATTAGAAGCCAACGGAACGGTGGCTGTGGAAGAAGCCGAAAGTGAAGTACTTGCCCATTCTTGAGGTAGAGTAATCTTTTAAGCAGCCCTAGTGAGTACAAAACCGAGTAAGGTTTTGATAGTTATATTCTTTGAAGGAAAGTAATTTTCATAGCAGTAAGTCAGATATGCTACGTTCTTTATATCTGGGCTCTTATCATATTGATAAAATTCTTAGCCCCTTCAGTAAGCATACACGAGCAAAAAAAGAATAGAAAGAATTACAAAAAAGAAAAGCACTTTACCAATCTCGAAATTATAATGTTAAGATTTTTAAGGTGGACAATTTAATGATAGTCAACTTTATTTGTGAATTTAAAGACGAAGAGTCAATTCTCTTACTTGATGAAGGTCTCTTAAGATCTTGGTATCGACCAAATAAAGCATCGGACTTTTCAGTCCGATGCTTCTGTCAAAACCAAACAACCCTAGACAGGATTATCCCCAACACTTATCAACTATCATTTGAGCAGTTCGAACAACCATCACCAGCAGAAACCATTCTCTTTTCTAAATCGTACTGCCTTGTTCTAAAACCCCATATGTAGTTAAAAGTTTTTTTGCATTAACTACTCAAGATGATATCCAAACTAGCATATTAATGGTTATTAATGGTTATCAATATTTTATAAAAAATCAATACTGGACAAATTTCTCTAAATCAAAATTTAATCCCAATTTGGGTATATTGAAAAGTGTCCTTTAACGCTTACTTTTACCCTTGCAACCACTCATTGCACCCGCATGTATTTGATTTTTGATTCGGAAACCACAGGAATTCCTAGAAATAAGACTGCACCATTAACTGACTTCGAAAACTGGCCAAGATTGGTGCAAATTGCGTGGCAACTACACGATAACAAGGGCAAGTTGCTTTCGCAACACAACTACATTATAAAGCCAAAGGGCTTCGATATCCCTTTTAAAGCAGAGCAAGTTCACGGCATTTCAACTGCACGCGCCCTGAAAGAAGGTCAAGACTTGCACAAGATACTCACCATTTTTAGTCAAGACTTAGAAAAGACCAAACAGTTGGTTGGCCACAACATTGAGTTCGATATCAATATTATTGGTGCTGAGTTGCTGCGACAGCAACTAGACCCAGCAATGTTTTTGGGGCTACAGCGGGTGGATACTGGATTATCATCAATTGAGTTTTGTCAATTGCCCGGAGGCATAGGTGGCAAAATGAAAATGCCAAGACTGGAAGAACTCTATCAAAAATTGTTTGGAACGGGCTTTGGCGATGCGCATGATGCATCGTATGATGTAGAGGCGACTGCCAAATCTTTTTTTGGATTACTCCGGAAAAAAGTGGTGAGTCCATTTGATTCCACGCCCGTAGAAGAGATTGAGTACGAAGCACCCAATTTGGAAGCGGGTAATTCTACCAAACGCGAAAAGATAAAAGGTGTAGAATATGGCGAGGGCTCAGAAAAAGAGATAAGCCAAAAACCGTTTTATCATCTCCATGTGCATTCACAATACTCGGTTTTGCAAGCCGTGCCCGATGTGGCCGAGCTTATCGCAAAAGCGAAAGCAGAAAACATGGAAACTGTTGCCCTTACTGATTTTGGCAATATGTATGGTGCCTTCAAATTTGTTAGTGAAGCGCTTAAGCACAACATCAAACCCATTGTAGGCTGTGAATTTTACATATCGGAAGAGCGAAAAAAAAACAAATTCACCAAAGACAATCCGGACAAACGCCATACACAGCTATTGTTGGCCAAGAATAAAGTAGGATATCAAAATTTAGCGAAGCTTAGTTCGCTAGGTTTTATCGAGGGCCTTTATGGGATTTATCCGCGCATTGATAAAGAACTGATTACCCAACACAAAGAAGGCATTATTGCAACTACAGGTAGCCTTTCAAGCGAAATCCCTTATTTGATTTTGAATGTGGGAGAGCGTCAAGCCGAGGATGTTTTCAAATGGTGGCATCAGTTGCTGGGTGACGATTTCTATGTGGAGCTAAACCGACACGGCATGCCCGAAGAAAACCGGGTGAACGAAACCTTGCTACGGTTTGCTGAAAAACATAAGGTGAAATATTTTGCTGCCAATGAGTGCTACTACTTAGAAAAAGAGCAATCGAACGCGCACGATGTTTTATTGTGCATCAAAGAAGGTGAGTTTCAATCAACACCCATCGGCTCGGGCAGGGGCAGGCGCTATGGCTTGCCCAACAATCAATTTTATTTCAAATCGCAAGATGAAATGAAACTGCTCTTCCGCGATTTGCCCGAATCGATAGACACCATTCAAGAAATTATAGATAAAATTGAAAAATATGAATTGAAGCGGAATGTATTACTTCCCAAATTCACCATACCCCACGAGTTTGCTACAGAAGATGACTATTTACGCCACCTTACCTACGAAGGTGCAAAAAAGAGATATCCCGAACTCACCAACGAAATACGAGAACGACTCGACTTTGAATTGGAGACCATCAAAAAAACGGGATACCCAGGCTATTTTTTGATTGTCCAAGATTTTACAGGCAAAGCGCGTGAGATGGGTGTATCGGTTGGCCCCGGCCGTGGCTCGGCTGCTGGTTCTGCAGTGGCGTTTTGCACGGGCATTACCAATGTAGACCCCATTGCGTATAATTTGCTTTTCGAGCGTTTCTTAAATCCTGACCGCGTTTCACTTCCCGATATTGATATTGACTTTGATGATGAGGGTCGTGATAAGGTGTTAAAGTACGTGATTGAAAAATATGGCCACAACCAAGTAGCACAGATTATCACCTATGGCACCATGGCCGCCAAATCTTCCATCCGTGATTGCGCCCGTGTGATGGAGTTGCCGCTGGCCGAAGCAAATAATTTAGCGAAGCTTGTTCCCGAGCGGCCGGGCACTTCATTGGCCGATGCCTTTAAAGATGTGAAAGAATTGGCCGATGTAAAAAAGGGAACCGACTTGAAGGCACAAGTACTCAACCAGGCTGTGGTGCTGGAAGGTTCACTTCGAAACACGGGAACTCATGCGTGCGGTGTCATCATCACACCTGATGATTTGACCAAGTTTGTTCCGGTATCCACTGCGAAAGATTCGGACATGTTGGTGACGCAGTTCGACAACAGCGTGGTTGAAAATGCGGGGTTGTTGAAGATGGACTTCTTAGGGTTGACCACCCTAACCATTATCACCACAGCTCTCAAAAATATCAAGAAGAGAAAAGGAATTGATATCGATATTGATAAGATTCCACTTAATGATTCAAAAACCTACCAACTCTATCAGCGAGGCGAAACCACGGGCACCTTCCAATTCGAATCGGATGGCATGCAAAGCTACCTGCGTGGATTGAAGCCCGACAAATTTGAAGATCTCATCGCGATGAACGCATTGTACCGCCCAGGGCCAATGGAGTACATTCCCAATTTCATTGCGCGTAAAAATGGTCGCGAGGCCATCAAGTACGATTTGCCCGAGATGGAAGAGTATTTGAAAGACACGTACGGCATTACCGTGTATCAAGAGCAAGTGATGTTGCTTTCGCAAAAGCTCGCCAACTTTAGCAAGGGAGATGCCGATGTGTTGCGTAAGGCGATGGGTAAAAAGCAAAAAGATGTGCTCGACAAAATGAAAAGCAAGTTCATTGAAGGTTGCAAGAAAAACAACCACGATGAACCCATCGCTGAAAAAATCTGGAAAGACTGGGAGGCCTTTGCGCAATATGCTTTCAACAAATCGCACTCTACGTGTTATTCGTTGGTGGCATACCATACCGCGTATTTAAAAGCAAATTATCCCGCAGAATACATGGCGGCCGTGCTGACGCATTCACAAAGCAACTTGGACAGTGTTACGTATTTTATTGAAGAATGCCGCAAGCAAAGTATTGAGGTGCTGGGGCCGCATGTAAATGAATCGGGGGTATATTTTGAAGTAAACAAAGAAGGAAAAATCCGTTTTGGATTAGGCGCTATAAAAGGGGCAGGCGATGCTGCGGTGGAGGCCATCATTGCCGAACGTGATGCACACGGTGCGTTTTCTGATATCTTTGATTTTGCTAAGCGTTTAAGTAATCGCTCGGTCAATAAAAAAACATTTGAATGCCTCGCCTTGTCGGGAGCGTTTGATTGTTTTACCGCTTACCATCGCAGGCAATATATTGCAGCCAAAGAAGGTGATAGCTCATTGACAGAAAAAGTGATTAAGTATTCTGCTAAAATGCAGCAAGAGTCGCAAAGTGCGCAAGCCAGTTTGTTTGGTAACTCCACGGGCACGCAAATGCCTCCGCCAAAAGTGGATAACATTGAACCATTTAGCGAAATCGAAAAACTACATTTTGAAAAAGAAGTAGTGGGTGTTTATATCTCTGGGCATCCACTCGATAATTTCAAATTTGAAATCGACACCTTTTGTAATATGGGTGTTACCGAATTGGCAGACCTGGATGGCAAAGAAGGGAAGGAATGCAAACTGGGTGGCATTGTTGCCTCAGTGGAGCATCGCATGACCAAAACCGGAAGGCCATTTGGTAAATTATTTATTGAAGATTATAGTGGTAAAGCGGAGGTGGTGCTATGGAGCGATGACTATCTTAAGTTCAAATCTTTTTTGATGCCCGGTTTGTTTCTGTTTATTGAAGGAAATATTCTGCGCAAGAGTTGGGGAGAACAAAACCTGGAATTTAAAATCCGAAACATTGATTTGCTGAATGAACTGGCCAACAAGCGCGTAAGCGGTTTAGCCATTCGGGCAGAGGTAGAAACAATCGATAGTCAATTTATGGAGAGCCTAGAAAAACTAGTCAAGAAAAATGCTGGCCAAGCAGGCTTGCGCATGTATTTGAAAAGTCAAGATGCGCTGCAAACTGAACTTTTGGCGCGATCAGTACGAATCAAGCCAACCAATGAATTAATCAAAGAGTTAAAGCGTTTAGCTGAGGTGGGCGTGGTAACCGACAAACTAGAAGTACGCTGGCTGACGGATATGCCAACAAATACGATAACAAAAACTGAAGTTGGAACAATTTCATCTACCTTTGTGTTGGAAGTTTTGGAACCAGTTGACAATTGACAACTTTGTTTTGGATAAGAATAAATTTAAACTCTTAAGAAAATGGGAAAAACCTTAGAACTAACCGATGCAACCTTTGACGAAACCTTAAAAAGTGATAAACCTGTTTTAGTTGATTTTTGGGCAGAGTGGTGCGGCCCTTGTAAAATGATTGGCCCGGCAGTAGAGGAACTTGCAAATGAATATGATGGCAAGGCCGTAGTGGCAAAGTTAAACGTTGACGAAAACCCAAACATCACAGCACGTTTTGGAGTACGCTCGATCCCTACTTTGTTGGTTTTCAAAAATGGCCAAATTGTAGATAAGCAAGTAGGCGCTGTGCCGAAGTCGGTTTTGGCGAACAAGCTGCAAGCGCAGGTGGCTTAGTTATTCGATAATTTTTTTTGAAAAGACTGCTCTAGAGATTGGGCGGTCTTTTTTTATTTGATGTTTTCCTTCATCTGCTCCACCATTTCCAACACCGCTGGGCACACCAATGTATTTTTGTAGGTTAAGTCCATAATCTGCACCATTTTTTTCCGGTTGGTGTGTGGATATTCTCTACAAGCCTTGGGCCTATCGGAATAGACGGAGCAATAGTTTTCACGATCTAAAAATGGACAAGGTGAAGATTTCAAAACATAGTCCTTGTCTTCATCGATGTGCAAATATTTCACGATAAAATCGCCCGGCTTCATGCGCAGGGCTTTGGCCACCCGTTCAATATCAGTTTGATAAAAAATAGGGCTCGTAGTTTTACAGCAGTTGGCACAGGTAAGGCAATCTATTTCATTAAATACTTCTTCGTGAAGGTTATGAAAGGCATTATCCACTTCGCGTGGGTTTTTCTTTTTCAGCTTTTGTAAAAAGGCTTTATTCTCACTCGACTGATTTTTTGCTTTCTGTTGAAATGCCTTTAAGTCCACTTGTTTTAAGTTTACCAGATACCAATTACTGATCACTAACCAATACTTACCAACTCAAGCCGAATTCCTCGCTGCATTGATAATCCCAAACATGCTTCGAATAATCAATTTACGGTAACGAAGTTCATAAGCCTTTTTATCATCTGTTAAATTGCGCAAGTTCATCAACGAGGCTTGCTGAATCGCAATCAGTGGCAACACTATCTGCTCACGCAAATACACCGATTGCCGGATGTTGGGATTGTTGCCCATCAGTTCGCTCAGGCCGGAAATTTCCAACGTCTCTTCCTTTGAAAGCTCGTACTCTGCATACATCTTTTTCCAAAAGGCACCAAACTCGGCATCGTTGGCCAGGTACGTGGTTGCTTGGTAATTGGTTTTCGTCAACGACATCATGCTATTACCCAACAGGGTTCGAAAAAAGAGAGAGTTTTGATACAGCTCTTTTACTTCATTTGACCTTTTCTGCAATGCTTTCAACGCACTACCCACCCCATAAAATCCAGGAATATTTTGCTTCATCATCGCCCACGAGCCTACAAACGGAATGGCTCGTAAATCTACAAACTTCAATCCGCTACCTCCACTCCTTTTCACGGGACGCGAGCCGATGTTGGTATCACCAAAAAACGAAAGCGGGGTAACCTTCTCCAAATACGGAACAAATTTTTCGTGAAGGCGCAAATCCAAGTAAGCACGATGGGCTTGCGCAGCCAACTCGTCCAATAAACTTTTTTCAGAATCGCTCATAGAAATATTTTTCCCAAACACCTCTCCTTCCACACCAGCAGAAATCAACTGCTCTAAATTGTATTGGCACGACCCAGGCTTGCCAAAATTAGAGCTGATGGTTTGGCCTTGCACAGTCACTTGCACTTCCTCCTGTTCGATACTTTCACCCAGCGAAGCATAAAAATCATGCGTGTTGCCACCACCACGTGCGGGAGGGCCTCCTCTTCCATCAAAGAACAATGCCTTCAAACCAAATGCTCTAGAAACATTGGTAAGACTTTCTTTCGCTCTGAAAATAGACCAATTCGCACGTAGGTATCCACCGTCTTTAGTTCCGTCAGAAAAGCCAAGCATAATCGTTTGGTGATTTTTCCTGAACTCAAGATGCTGGCGGTATTCCGGAATGGAATACAATTCTTCCATGATGCTGGAACAGTGCGCTAAATCATCAATCGTTTCAAAGAGCGGAACAATGTCGAGTTGTAATGCCTGCTCGGTGCCAATCAACAATTTGGCCAGCACATACACTTCAATAATATGCAGCGCACTCTGGCAATTGCTAATGACATAGCGGTGGCACCCAGCCGGGCCATTCTCTTTTTGAATTTTGGCAATTGCCAAAATACTTTGAATGGTTTCGTTTACCAAGGCATCTTCAAAATCCAAAAAGATGAGGTTCGTTTTTAAAGATAGCAGATAATTGATTTGCTCTGGCTTGGTGAATTTTTCAAATTCTTCCCACGAAACGCTCTGCTTCTTTTGATGGAGTGTTTTCAAAATCTCCATCCACACGGCATCGTGCTTGCGACTGTCTTGCCGAATATCCAGGGCAGCAAAATAAAACCCAAACATTCTCACTTTCAACAAAAAACTATCCAACAGTTCTAAAAACAAACCGTTGTGCTCCGATAACAAAATAACACGAGCCTTTTGCAATTCTTCAATCAATTCTTGGGCCGATTGATAGGTTACTTCCTTTTTAAAAACCAGGTTGTAAATCTTTTGCTCAATGGAAATAATGAGGGGATGAATGCCTTGAAAGGTTAACCTTCTCCGCAGCAAACGAGCATCTTGGTAATAGCATTTCAAAATTGATTCGCGTAGGCGAGCCGCCACTTTCAAAGTAATCTCGGTAGTAACAAATGGATTTCCATCGCGGTCGCCCCCTGGCCAAAATCCGATTACAATTAATCGGTTGTTGTTCCACTCCGAAAGATTCATATCCAACCCACTGACAAGCGACTGCACGATTTGTGGAATGGCTTTGTAAAAAACATTTTCCAAGTACCAACACAAACTAAGCGCTTCGTCATACGGAGTTGGTTTTTGTTGGTTGATGAAACCCGTTTTACCTAGTTGTTGCAACAGTTGGTCAATCAATCCAAAATCGTTGGCACGGATAGCTATCTCTAAATCGGTGAGAATGCCCAGCACATGGCCGGGATAAAACTGTGTGGGGTGCGCTGTTAGCACTACACGTAAACTAAACTGTTCAAGTTTAGCCTTTAATGCCCCTGCTTTGTTTTCGTATTTTGTCCGTAGCAGCAAAGCGGGTATAGTACCCTTTCCGTTTAAGTCATTGATTTGTTCGAAGGAAGAATCTTCCACCGAATCAAATAAGGCAACCTGCCGCTCTACGTATTGTATGATATTGAATAGCAAATCAAACTGTTCTTCGGGTGTTGCGTTCGGTGTTTGCTCTTTAAAGAACCCGTTTAAGATATCGGGAGCCGATAATCCCTTGGCAAACCCATCCGAACAATGCTGTTGTAAGATGGGCAACAAAGTGCCTGTACGAAGCACATGGTGAAATGGGAGGTTGAGAAAAAGGCTATTATAGAGGTGGAATCGCGATCCCACGGATTGCTGGTAGGTTAAGTTTCTGCTAAAGAATGTAGACATGAAATTTAATATTGTTACACTTTGTACTTCGCCCTAATTTACGGTAACTTTCATTTCTTAAACCTCAAGCCATGAAGAAAACTTTACTCTATGTGCTTATAATTGCATTGCTTTCATCTTGTTTAGGTTACAAAGAGCTGCCCGTTGAATACGATTATAGCTATAAGGGCAATTTCAAACGATATAGAACTTTCACCATCATGCATCCATTAGGTGTAACCGATTCTACCATGACCAACGGATTAATCGAAAAATCCATTATCAACCGCATGCGCTTTTTGGGTTACAAACAAACTGACAACCGCCCTCACCTCATTATTGGTTTTAAAATGTACCAAGACAGCCTCCGCTTTAACGGCTATAACCAGCCCGAAATTGAAGAGTGGGTGAAAAGTCAGCAAGCGGATCTTAACTATAACTCCAAAAAACTAGATCTTAAAAGTGGCACGTTGCTGATTCAATTTTATGATCGAAGACAAAATCGATCTATTTGGCAGGGCTATGCTACCACCTATTACGGAAGTATTGATTTCAACAATCAGCGTCACTTGCGCAATGCAGTGATTTCCATCTTGGATAAGTACCGTTTTTGGGCCGAAGGATTTGTGGAGGGCACCGTGCCCAAAGAAACCGAAATGCCCTAGAGAAGGGTAAACCCTTGAATTTTCTTCACAAACCTTACAATTTAGGTTTTCGCTTTTCAAAATTAATTCTACCTTTGCAGACCTTTTTTAAAGGCATCTTGTCCTATGGTGTAATGGTAACACAGCAGATTTTGATTCTGCTTTTCTAGGTTCGAATCCTAGTAGGACAACATCAACCCGCTTCGCTTGCCGGTGCGGGTTTTTAGTTAACAGAAATGTTGAACCAATGGCGGTAAAACTATTTTCAGGGCGTGCAACCACTTATTTGGCTGAGAAAATTGCTCATGCCTATGGCGAGCCGTTGGGGAAAGTAGATTACCAACAGTTTAGCGATGGTGAAATGTCGCCCTTCATTGGCGAGTCGGTGCGTGGCCACGATGTATTTATCATCCAGTCTACCTTTGCCCCTGCCGAAAACTTCATGGAGCTTTTATTGATGATTGATGCGGCCAAGCGTGCAAGTGCGCTAAACGTAAACGTTATCATTCCGTATTTTGGCTATGCCAGGCAAGATAGAAAAGACAAACCACGGGTGGCCATTGCCGCTAAGCTGATCGCTAATTTGCTCTCGGCAGCAGGCGCCAACCGCGTGATGACGTGCGATTTGCATGCCGATCAGATCCAAGGCTTTTTTGATATTCCTGTCGATCACCTTGACGGCAATTATATTTTCGTTCCGTATTTAAAGGCATTGAACCTACCCAATATCATGTTCGCATCACCAGATGTGGGCGGAATCAAAAGAGCACGGAGCTTTGCCAAGTTTTTCAATGCGGAATTGGCCGTTTGTGATAAATACCGCAAAGAAGCCAACAAGATTGAATCGATGCGCTTGATCGGTGAAGTGGAAGGCAAAGATGTGATTTTGGTGGATGATTTAGTAGATACGGGCGGAACACTTTGCAAAGCCGCTGCCTTATTAAAGGAGAAAGGGGCTAGCACCGTGCGGGCGATTTGCACACATGGCGTTTTATCTGGCAAAGCCTACGAAAACATTCAAGGTTCTGATTTAGAAGAATTGGTGGTTTCTGACACCATCCCCTTGAAGCAGATAACACCCAAAATAAAAGTATTGACCGTATCAGATTTGTTTGCGAAAGCAATACGCAAAATTCACGATCACGAATCCATCAGTTCATTATTTATCCGTTTGTAAATCCATTTTAATTTTTAACCATAAACAAAAACAAGTATGAAAACCATCGAGATTATAGGGTATCGAAGAGCAAATCTCGGCAAAAACGATGCTGAAAAAGTTCGCCAAGAAGGTAATATTCCGTGCGTATTGTACGGAGGTGGTGAGCAAGTTCATTTTTACTCACCCGTTATTTTGTTCCGCGATTTAGTGTACACCAACGAGGCGCACTTTGTTCACCTGAACATTGAAGGTGAAGAGTGCCAAGCCATTATGCAAGAAGTACAGTTTCACCCTGTAAGTGAAATTATTTTGCACGTTGATTTCTTACGCATCAGTGAAGAAAGAAAAATCAAAATGGAAATTCCCGTTCGCTTGGTAGGTCAAGCAAAAGGAGTGGCCAAAGGCGGATTATTGGTGCGCAAGCGTGCAGCTCTAAAGGTTGCTGCTTTCCCTAAAAACATGCCGGACCATATTGATATTGATTGCACAGAGTTGGATTTCCACCACGCCATTAAAGTGGGTGATATGAACATGCCTAACTTAGATTTTCTAGATCCAAAAGCTGCTGCGATTGCCTCGGTGGAGGTACCGCGTGCTGCTAAAGTGGCGGAAGAAACGTCTGCCGCTGCTTCCGCTGAAGGTGCTGCTGCTCCTGCCGCAGGTGCTGCTGCTCCCGCTGCCGATGCCAAGAAGGCTGAAGCTCCTAAAAAAGACGAGAAGAAAAAATAGTTCTCTTACCATTCCAATAAAAATCCCGCTCACCTCACTCGGTGGCGGGATTTTTTGTTTATTAGAGTAATGAAATTTTTAATAGCTGGTTTAGGAAATAGTGGCCCCGAGTATGAACTCACCCGGCACAACATTGGATTTTTGACACTCGATCGATTGGCCGATAATCATAAACTTGATTTTGCTACCGAGCGATTGGCTGATCGAGCGGAATGGAAATACAAAGGCAAGCAAATTCATTTTATCAAACCAAACACGTATATGAATTTGAGCGGCAAGGCGATTGCCTACTGGCTGCAAGAATTAAAAATCCCCACTGAGAATCTACTTGTGGTGGTTGATGAAATCGCTTTGCCTTTTGGCAGCTTGCGCATGCGCACCAAAGGCAGCGCGGCCGGTCATAATGGTTTGAAAAATATTGAATTGGTATTGGGCGGACAAGACTACTCGAGATTACGCTTTGGTATAGGCAGTGAATTCTCGAAAGGCCAACAAGTCGATTATGTTTTAGGTAATTTTACGCAAGAGCAATTTCAAGAACTGCCTAAACACATGGACAAAGCCATTGAAATGATTTTATCGTTTTGCACCATCGGAGCAGAACGCACGATGAATTTTTTTAATAATTGACCATTTTCTTAATCTTAAAAATGAAAAACATTTTATTCGTTGCTGTATTCGTCTCAATTATTTGTTGCCAATCGAAACAAAAATTGGTTTGGTCAGATGAGTTTGATACGGAGGGTGCCCCCGATACCACCAAATGGAACTATGATTTAGGAGATGGCTGTCCCAAAGTGTGCGGTTGGGGAAACAATGAAGCACAATTCTATACCGATCAATCAAAAAATGCTCGGGTAGAAAATGGAAAACTAGTGATTGAAGTACACCACGATTCGTTGGGCGGAAAAGCTTTCACATCCACTCGGATTGTTTCAAAATACAAAGGCGACTGGCGGTATGGAAGAATAGAAGTAAAGGCCAAACTCCCAAAAGGAATTGGTACTTGGCCAGCCATTTGGATGTTATCAACCGATTGGAAATATGGTGGCTGGCCTATCAGCGGTGAAATTGACATCATGGAGCACGTTGGCTACGATCAAGGCGTGATACACGGCACACTGCATAGCGAAAAATACAATCACATCAAGCAAACCCAACAAGAAGGCAAAATCACCATCAATGATTGCAGTGAAAATTTTCATTTGTATGCCATAAATTGGACTGCCGATCAAATCGATTTTTTTGTGGATGACAAGCTTTATCATTCTGTCAAAAGAAATCCAACCGATACCTTTGAAGGGTGGCCATTTGATCAGCGTTTTCATCTCATCATGAACATTGCAGTGGGAGGAAATTGGGGAGGTGTAAAGGGTATTGATAATTCGATATGGCCGCAGCGCATGGAAGTGGATTATGTGAGGGTCTATCAATAGAAGGTTGACGCAGCAATCGATATCTTTGACGTGGATGCGACATATCGCCAAGAATTGGCAAACTATAACGCAACTAAGAACGTTTACTCAAGCACCTTACTATTTAATATGAAGACACAATCCTCCTTCCTGTTCACTGCTCTGATTTCTTTCGCTCTTTTTTCGTGCAGCGGGCAATCGAGTAAAAAAAAACAGGCTGATTTAAAAGTGAATTTAACACCTCCGGCCGGAAAAGCGGTAGCTGCTTTTGCAGAAGGATGCTTCTGGTGTTCAGAACATATTTTTGAAGCGGTGGTAGGAGTAGATTCTGCCGTATCTGGTTATGCTGGCGGAAAGACTATCAACCCTACCTATGAGTTGGTCAATACCGAAACCACTGGCCATGCAGAGACGGTACTAGTGTACTATGATCCAAAAATTGTTAGCTACGAAGAATTGCTCCGTGTATTCTTTACCTCACAAGACCCTACCACACCGAATCAGCAAGGTCCGGATAGAGGAAACTCCTATCGATCGATTATCTTTTATAGCACTCCACAAGAAAAAGAATTAGCCGAAAAAGCCAAGGTGACCTATGGCCCCTCTTTTAACAAACCAATTGTATCAGAAATAAAACCGTTAACAGCTTTCTACAAAGCAGAAGAGTATCATCAAAATTATATTGAACACAATCAGTTTAGTAGCTACGTGATAGGCGTTTCTATTCCTCGGTTTGAGAAGTTTAAAAGAACCTACAAAGGAAAAATAAAGAACTCAGCCAAGTAAAGCTGGATCGGAGTCAATCAAGTTCTTTTTAGTTCCAAAAGCTTATTACGCTCTGTTTGTAATTCTCGCGAAAGTTTTTTCTCTTTTTCCAAGGATTTGCGTTTGTACTGGTCAAACTCATCAGTGAGAAGAGTTAATCTCTCACTCTTTTCTTTTATGGATTGGTTGACCAATCGGGCACGGCCAAGCAATACAATAATAAAAAGAACTAGTATGCCCGTTACCACCAAAAACGAGATGTTAAAAAACCACTTTGTAAAACCAATCCCAAAAAAAGAGATGTGTTGGCTATCGTGAACTAGCCCAGTAACAGAAGCCTGAACGGAGTCAACTTTCTCACCAGCCGCTTTGAAATCACTATTTAGTTTGGCTATGGATTGGTTGGCTTGCTTGATTTCTACTTTCAATCGCTTCACGGAATCCATTACCCCTCTCCAAAACTCATCTAGTTTTACTTCTTTAATCACCTTATAATCTTGATAGGTTTCAGCCGTTGACTTCAATTGAACATACTGCTGTGGCAATGGGAGGTTTGTTTCCAAAACAACTTGTTGTACCTGACCGTTGGCCACTAGCGAAACAACAAGAAAAGGCAAAATCAAAAATTTCATACGGTTGATTAATTAAATAAAAAGTAAGATGGTTGAATTTAGCTCAGTAATATAACACTATCAAACAAACAAACTACATCATGACACGATTAAAAAACAAAAACCTCGCTGGACGGAACCTGATGGTTGTGGTTGCTAGAAATTGGTCAACGGAGTTGTTAGCCTTTTTCTAATCAACAGCCAATATAACGGTGGCATGAGTGTTGGCACAAAAATCAATGTGCTTGTCAATCCACCAATAATTACGGTAGCCAATGGCCGTTGCACATCCGACCCAATACCAGATGAAAATGCAGCTGGGAACAAGCCCACGATGGCTACCAGCATAATTGCCAAGATAGCTTTCAATTGCTCAGCCGAAGTGCGAAACACAATATCACGCGCATCTCCTGGCTGAGAGGCTATTTCCCTGTTCAAAGCTGAAATCAACAATACACCCGCCATTACCGAAATACCGAAGATGGAAACAAAACCAACACCAGCAGAAACATTGAAGTTATACCCACGAAGCTCCAACGCCAATATCCCTCCACCCAATGCAAACAAAATACAAGTGAGTGTCAACAACGTTGATTTCAATTCTTTAAACAGCATCCACAAGAAAATGAAAACCACGATAATGGTAAGCGGTATTGAAATCATCAACTGGGCCCCAGCCCGCTCTAAATTTTCGTATTGTCCGCCATAGAGTACCTGGTACCCATCTGGCACAGTAATCGCTTTTTCTATTTTTTTACTTACCTCACTCACAAAACCACCTTGGTCACGACCGCGGATGTTGGTACGAACAGTGATCATCCGCTTACCATTCAATCGGTAAATATTGGTTTGACCCTCTACATATTCAATTTTTGCCAATTGATCTAATGGGATGAGGGAACCATTGGACGCAGACACTTGTAGGTTTTTAATTGCCTCCATGGAGTTTCTGCTTTCCGGAATGTAGCGCACCACGATGTCGTACTTTTTTGCACCATCATATACCGTACCAATGGGTTTGCCCCCAATGGCCGCTTCTACCATATTTTGAACATCGGATACGTTGATGCCATAGCGTGCAGCAGCTTTGCGATCGATGCGAATGGCCAACTGAGCTTGCGCACCTTCTTGCTCAATATTTACAGCAGAAGAGCCATTTGTTGCTCGAACAATTTCGGCAATGCTATCGGCCTTGTGGCGCATCAAATCAAAATCATACCCCACTATGGAAATAGCCAAGTCTGCTGCAGAGCCCGTTACAATTTCCATCACTTGGTCGATGATGGGTTGACCAGAAGAAAAGAATGAACCTGGAAATTCGTTTTGCAATTCAGTCTGCAAACACTGGACTAAATCTTTTTTCTTTACGGTATCTGCCCACAAAGCATAATCCTTTAAGCCTACTAAAATTTCTGTTCGGTCGGTAGGAAAAGGATCAGTGCCATCATCGTTGCGGCCGGTTTGGGTAATCACAAACTCAACTGGATAATTGCTGGCCACTATTTCTCTAATCTTAGGGGCGATTTTCGCATTCTCTTTGATGGTGATACCAGAAGGCATAAACGATCGCATAAAAATGGATCCTTCATCCAATTCAGGCAAAAATTCTGTACCCAACTTGGCACCTAGCGAAACCAAGAACAACACGATGGCAAAACCAACCATCACAACAAGCTTAGGTATTTTAAAAATTACGCGAAGCAATTTCTCGTACAGATAGGTCAAACCATCCATTAAAAAATGACGGGCCTTTCCCTCCATCATTTTCTCTTTCTTCATCGCTCGGCTAAAAGCAAACGAGATCAAAACAGGAATGAGTGTGAGCGCACAAATCATGGAGCCCAATACTGCAAACGCCAACGTTAAAGCCATGGGCGAAAACAATTTTCCCTCCACTCGTTGCATCAACAAGATTGGCATATAGGCCAACATAATGATGACCACGGAGAAAAATATTTCGCGGCCTACTTCTTGCGCGGATAGCAATGTAATTTTGGTAATCCCTTCCTCCTTTTCATCGGGTGTGGCGTTGGTATATCGTCTGATCAAATCCTCGGCCATCACACAAGCACCGTCTACAATTACGCCAAAGTCAATAGCTCCAAGCGATAACAAGTTGGCCGGGATGCCGGTGAGCTTCATCATGATGAAGGCAAAGAGCATGGCAAACGGAATGGTGGCGGCCACCACAAATGCTGCCCGAAAACTGCCCAGCACCATCACCAATAAAATGATTACAATCGAAATGCCCATGAAAACGGTTTCCGCTACGGTATCCAGCGAATGCTCAATCAAAAAACTTCGGTCGTACAGCACGCGCAGCTTCACTCCTTTTGGCAATTCGTGCGATTCCAAATCTTTGATTTGCTCTTTCAATAACTCCAACGCTTGGCTTGGGTTCTCGCCTCTGCGTAGCAATACTATGCCTTCCGTAGTGCCGGTGATGTCTAAGCTGGCAGAGTTAACGCGATAGCCCAGCAAACCTGAAACAGGTGGTGGCGCAATTTCTACCGTTGCCACATCTCTAATAAATACGGGCACACCATTTACCGACTTCAATACAATGTTCTCAATGTCCTCGGTCGTTTTGATAGCGCCCAATCCACGCACAGCAAAACCTTGCGTGCCTTGCTCTATCGTGTTGCCTCCAGTATTTTGATTGTTAACATTAACGGCATCCATTACCTCTTGCAGTTTCATCTCATACTTTCGGAGTTTGCCAGGATCGGTGAGTATATGAAATTGCTTGATGGGGCCACCAAACGTAGTCACATCGGCAATGCCCGGAACTTGCAATAATCGGGGTATGATGATCCAATCTTGAATATCGCGAAGTTGCAACGGAGAAATTTCTGGCGGGCCTTCTACTACATAGCGATAAATTTCTCCGACAGCCGTTGTCAGGGGTGCGATGCGGGGAGTAACCCCATCTGGTAAATCAGCTGCCGACAATCGTTCTAACACTTGCTGGCGTGCAAAGTAATCGGTTACCGATTCATCAAAATTTAGTTGTACTACTGACAAGCCAAAAATAGTACGCGACCTTCTGTCGGTTACATTAGGTACATTGTTTAAGACACGCTCAATCGGAATGGTTACTTGCTGCTCTACTTCTTCGGCTGCCCTTCCATTGTATTGTGTGATGACAATTACATTGGTATCGGCAATATCCGGGTAGGCTTCAATTTTTAATTCTTCAAAACTCCAAAATCCTAAACCCATTAAGACGAGGCTCAAGCCAATCACCAACCAACGGTTGGACATGGAGAATATGAGGATACGCTTAATCATTTTTTAGAATACACCGTAACAGGATAAGCGATAAACAATCCGATGTTGGTGAGCGAGCGCAATTCGGTGAGCGCTGCTTTTACTTTTTCATCTTCGTCTATAAACGTAATCATCAAAGGCACTTCATCGAAAGAAAACAACTGTGTCGGGCGCTGGATATAATCATTTTGTCCAAAGCCAGCTACCCCTTCGAACATGGTTGCTCCGGCAATGCCCTTCTTCACCAAAAAATCCATCACAAACTTATGCAGCGGCTGGTCTTGTTTGCGATCGTCTTTGTCAAAAAAAAGTTGCGCCTGTGTCATATGGTAAAACAATTAATAACCGAAGCTAAGTCCTTTTAATTGCATGGTGCCATCTTTTACCACTTGCTCTCCTTCTTGCAAGCCCGTCAATACGATTGAACTCTGCTCCACGTTTTGGCCAAGCGTAATGAGTCTCCTTCTGTATTCGTTATCACCTATTTTTACAAAAGCATAAATTTTTCCACCCACGGTAATGATCGCGCTTTGTGGGATTGAAATGAATTTCCCTTCCGCCAAACCAAAATCAACATTGGCATACATACCTGCTTTGATCCGGCTATCGGGGTTCGAAAGAATGATGCGCACTTTTACCATGCGTGTGATGGCATCTACCACATCGCCCACGGCCTCTACCTTGGCTTTCATTATTTCGTTGGGGAAGGAATTAAAATGAACGTCACACTTATTTCCCTCGCGCACTTTATCCACTTGGTTTTCGGGCACATTGCAAAGCACCCACACGGTTTTGGCACGAGCGCCTCGAAGAGCAACCGGATCAAAACCTCCTAACTTAAGTTTTGTTTCATGTTCTATGATCACGGCTTCCTCGTTGGCCAACTGCGTTTGTGCCTCTATTAAATCCTTTCCGGTAGCCGCTCCATGTGCCAACAAATCTTTTACGCGAGCGATGTTTATCTTCCATTGATTGATCAATACCAAATGTTGTAGATAGGAAGCGTAGTTGTAAGACAAATCGGCATTGTCAAACAAAATCAAATTTTGGGCGGTGTTATCACCCGATTGAACCACCGTGGCCATCACATGGGCGGGGGCAGAAAAGCGAGCGGTAAGGTTTTCTTTCTTAGTGACAATGGTTTCGAATTGGTCGGTTTGGTGATGGTCGGAGAAAGTTATTAGCTCTCCATTCTCTTTCACGCTTGGTTTTGTGATGGCAATCACCGCGTGAGTGGCTTCGTGCTTTCTGCAAGCCCCCATGGAACAAATCACCAAAACGAATAGGATATTCTTCATTTTCCTAAAATTACATCTTATTTAAAGTACCCGTAACAAAAAGCATGGTAATGTAACTCTTTCGGTAATTGTAAAGAGTCTCATAATAGTTTTGTCTTGTTTCAAACCAGGCCCGTTGCGCCTCCAAAAAATCAATCAAGCTGGTAGCCACACGCAAGTAAGCATACCGCACCGTTTCTAGCACGGTGTCAGATTGGCGCAACAGTGACTCATAGCGCGATAGATTGTTTCGGTAGAGTTGAAATGTTTTGTAAGCAGTCTCCACTTCGGTTCGAAGTGTTAACTCAATGCGTTTAAAATTTAATTCGCTTTGTTGCTTAAACACTTTCGACTTCCCTATTTCACCTTGATTGCGGGAGAAAACTGGAAGTTGAATCGTTCCAAAAAATCCAAGGTACGGCACCGAGTTTTGGGGGTTCCAAATCAAACCCAATTCAGGTTGAGGGATCGCACGCGATTTTTGAAGGACAATATTACTTTCGGCCAAGGCTACGCTGGCTTGCATCACCTGCATATCCGAACGTTGCTCAATCGATAGCTTGTAAAGAGAATCAAGATTGTCTGGCAATTGTGGAAGTATAAAGGGGTCATCAACAGCAATGGAAACACTATCAATAGCACCCAATTGAAGTCGTAACAACTTCAACTGATTATAATAGTCCTGCTTCGATTCAACGTAACGCAACCGATACTGCTCAGCCAATAATTTAGTCCTTATCAAATCACTTTGCGTAATTACTTGGTTCTTGAAACGATTCTCGTTGATGACGTTGAGGCTATCAATATTTTTAAGTGTTTTGCCAATGGCCTCGAACTGAACGTACGAATGCCACGCATCCAACCATTGATTGGCTGCTTCATTTAATACATTCCGTTCAGTTTCAAAATAGGATTTCTCAGTTACGCGATAGGCCTGCTCCGCAAAATCGATTTTCTTTCCTCGGAGGTTGTCAAGCTGAAAAGGCTTTGTTAGTTGATACCAAACCTGACGATTTAGGTTATCACTCCAACCCGAATTGGTCGGGAAATACTTGGAGTCAACTTGCTGTAGTGTTTGATTGTTGAAGTTAGGGTTTGGTCGCAGGCCGGCTGTCACCACTTCAAACCTGGCAAGCTCCAAGTTTTTAATTTCGCTTTTCAAAACCGGGTTATTCTCTTTCGATTTTGTCAATGCGGCTTGAAAAGAAAACTGTTGCGCGTTTGACTTAAAGCAGCCAAATACAATCAAAAAAAAGCAAAAATACCTAACCATCTTCTTCTAAAATCATATAAACGTACAGTTAACTTCACTTTTGTCCAAAAGTTTTTAGCAATCCTTAAAAAAAGCTAAACATATCACTATCTTGAACCCATTCAATATAATTAATTATTATGAATAAAATTTTTGCTGAAAATGCTCCCAAAGCAATAGGCCCGTATTCGCACGCTTATCAATCGGGCAACTTGATTTTTTGTTCCGGACAAACGCCTCTCAATCCCTCCACCATGTTGATTGAAGGAGCTACTGTAACCGAGCAAACATTATTGGTGCTCCAAAATTTAGAGACTGTGTTAAAGGCAGCCGGCACCAACCGCAACCATGTGTTGAAGACGTCTGTCTTTCTAAAAAACTTTGCCGACTTTGAGAAGATGAACAAAGCCTACGAGCAATTTTTTGGTGAACACAAGCCAGCCCGCACTACGGTTGAAGTGAGTCGATTACCAAAAGATGCATTGGTGGAGATTGAGTGTGTTGCTGAGAAGGTATGAGCGGTATTCGGTGCTCCGTAATCAGTATTCGTTAAAGCAAAATGCAGTTTCGAAGTACCAATTATCAAACACCGATTACACTTTATACTTCTAAGCTACCTCCGAAATAACCACCTTCTCCATCACATCTCCTTGGCGGATGGTATCGATTACGTCTAAGCCCTCCACCACTTTACCAAAAACGGTATGATTGCGGTCGAGATGCTTGGTGGTTTGGCGCGTATGACAAATAAAAAACTGAGAGCCACCTGTATTGCGACCAGCATGGGCCATGGAAAGAACACCTCGGTCGTGGTATTGATTATCGCCTGTTAGTTCACAATCGATGTGATAACCTGGGCCACCGTTGCCAATACCATTGGGGCAGCCACCTTGAATCATAAAATTAGGAATCACCCGATGAAAAGTAAGGCCATTATAAAAACCCTTCTCAGCAAGCGTGATAAAATTCTTTACGGTGTTAGGAGCATCTTTTTCAAAGAAGTTGATTTTCATGATGCCCTTATTGGTGTGTATTTCTGCTACTTTCATATTCTATAAAAATTTAGGCTGCAAAGTTAGCAGGAGATTGTAATTTTGGAAGGATGAAATGGCCATTATAAAAAGTTGTCACTTAACAGAATGTTTTGATTAGTGCCATGTGGTCTCTAAAAAAACAACTATAAATGGATGAAAACCTGCCCAAGCAATAAAAAGATGTACATAACCGAAAGCCTTGCGGTGGATGCTTTGATTGAAGCCAATACTCAGTTTCAATTTGGCAATCATCAGGGGCCAATAGCAGTTTATCTGTGCGAAGAATGCGGACATTTTCATCTGACCTCGCAGGGCAAAATAAACGAACAATTGGAGGGCTTGATGAAAGAAGGAAAACTAAAAAAAATGAGAGAAGCTGCGCAATGGGAAAACAAGCTGCGCAGAAAATGACTACTTCATCACATACTTCTTTAAAAAATCGTGCGAGCTCAACACTTCCAGTTTTGAAAAGTGAAAATCATTTTTGTCTTCGGTAATGATGCATTTACACTTTACGGCTTCCGCAGAATAGTACTCGAGCCCATCTTCAAAATCATGAACGGATTTATTTTGAATGGCTTTCAATACCGTAGATTTGTCGGCCGTAGCGATTTCTATATTCTTGACCAACAGCTCTATTTTGGTCTTCGCCATTACTGTTCCACTCTTCTTTTCAGAAAAGTAAAAGGCAATGGCCAAACAAATCGGTGATGTATAAACTTGAAATGAAGTATTGCCCGCTAAACTAAGTACTCGAGAAGAATACGTAAACAACGGATACTCTTTGTTCAATACAGAAACCAGAATATTGGCATCCAAAAAGATTTTCATTTTCTGGATTTGTAGAATTCCGCTTTTAAATATTTGCGCGAACGGGCTTTGCGCTGATACTGAACTTCTCCTTCGGCCACTTGGCTTACCCAATCAGCCACGGGTAGGTCTTCCAATTGCTTGTAGTGGCCACTGGTCATTTTACTATATAAAAACTCAGTAAGGCGCGAAAGGCTTATGTTGTTATCATCCGCAAACCGTTTGGCCTTCGCTACAATATCTTCGTTGAAACTAAGGGTGATTTTTACGTCCATAACTTATTCTTTTAATTATACGACAAAAATAAATAATCAATACGTATAAAATACAAACTAGTTAGAATTATTTTTGATTATGAAAATAGGCTTACTCTCAGACACCCACAGTTTTCTAGACAACAAGGTATTTGATTATTTCAAAGAAGTAGATGAGATTTGGCATGCGGGCGATATTGGCGATGCAGATGTAATCAACCAACTAGAAAAATACAAAACGGTTCGAGCAGTTTACGGAAACATTGACGATAAAAATATTCAATCTCGCTACCCCGAAGACAATTGGTTTGATTGTGAAGGAATAATAGTTTGGATGACACACATTGCTGGCGCTCCACCAAACTATAATCCCAGAATTAAGAAAGTATTACAAGAAAAAATCCCTGGCCTATTAATCTGCGGTCATTCGCACATACTAAAAGTGGTAAAAGACAAAACCTACCAGAACATGGTGTATATCAACCCAGGTGCAGCGGGCAACCATGGTTTCCATCACATGAAAACCATCCTACGGTTTGAAATCCTGAATAAGGAAATCAAAAATATGGAGGTGATAGAGCTTGGTAAAAGAGGTAAACTATGATTTCTTCAAAGGACTGCTAACGTATTCTTCCTCTTTCAAAGAAGGCATTTTAATTGGCTGGACTTCCGCCTCTTCAAGCAGAACAGCCTGTGGCACAATCCACGATGTATGATTTTGCCCACCATTCCTACCAAAGCCTTGTCCGCCTAAATTATGAGCAGCATATTTCTCCGAAGCTCCCAAAATCCTCTTCCACGTTTTAAATCCTGTTTGGCGAAGTGTTACATTCTTCACTTGTTCCTCCTTACCGGTATTTACATCCACTTTGTAAGCATCCACAAAACCCATACGAGATGATCCATCGCGAAGAATCAACGCAAATTGCAATCCCTCCTTCTTGGCTTGCGCCAATAATTTTTCCTTCAATGTTTTGTCTGAATCTTTTTGAGCAATGGTAACTTCTACCACTCCGGGCCCGTCTGAAAATCCATTTGCTACTTGGTTGGGATTGGTTAGAGTGCGGTTGTTGAGTAAGTTTTTCAATACTCCATTTTCGATTATAGTTAATTCATCAGGCGGCCGCACGCCCTCTTGGTCGATTTGAAAATGCCCCAGTAAATCAATACCATTGAAAGTGGTAAGAAATGGTTTTGCCTTCACCGAAATCAGGTTGTTCACAATGCTCTTACCAATTTTACCATCCGATGAAATGGATTCTTCATCGTATTGAAAACCTTTTAGCTTAGCGATGTTATCGTTGGCAAAAATACCTTCGCGGCCTTGCACTATCGTAGAGGCAAATGTTTCGGCTACGGATATTCCTTCCAATAACACCGGGCCATTGTACTCTTCCGTTAATTCAACAATATTTTTTTCAGCATCCATTTTCTTCACCATTCCAGCAATATCTGTTTTAAGTTGATCCATAGACGGAAGTTTATCCAATGTTTTGGCTTCATGCGAAATCCGCTCCATGGAGAATTTGCCCTTCTCGTCTTTGCTTTGTGCGAAAGCACTGATGGTGGCATTGCTAAACGGAATTTTTGTAACCAACCCTTCTGTGTTTACTAAGTACTTATGCCCTTCCACAAAACTTACAAACACTACCGAATTGTTGATGTTGGGTTGTTGCTTAAAGAAGCTGGACAACTCTTTCACTTTTGTTTCCCAATCCGCACGATGGTAGTTGGAGGGAGTTTGCGTTTGAATAATCCGCTGAACGGGCACTTTTGCAAATGAGCGATGCGGGATTTCCGCCAATGGTTTTCCGGTCTCCTTTAATGTTTGCTTATGCTTTTCAAAATGCCGGGCAGCACTGCGATAGACATTATCCGTGGTGATCCAAAACGATCTGCGAATTCCCCAATAATCATCGTCTAACGGAAGGCTGATTTCCATGGCAGTTGGCGAGCTGAACAAATTATCTTCTAAACTCTCATCATTAAATTCATAACCACCCACCAAAATGCGCGTGGTGCTTTTATAGCGATTTCTATCTTCGATAGAATTCATTAGAGCACCTAGTGTGGCCGAAACGATCATCGACTTTTGTTCGACTAGTCCATACATGATAAAGAATGGCTTTTCAAATCCAGGAAGCGATAGTTCTTTACTGTTCCTATTCAATTCATCTTGCATCGCCCGCAAAATCACATCTTCCGTTTGGGCATTGGCCGCATACAAACATACTAGGCAAAACACTAAAACAATTTGAATTCTATTCTTCAACATAGATAAACTATTTGTTGGTATCTGAAGGCTTTGTCAAAAGTGGTTTTTCCACTTGCGTGACCATTTTTTTTTGTGTCTCAATCCTCTTTACATACAATGAAGGCGAGATGGCCGTTACCGGCACGCTGCCCGACTCTGCACCGCAAAAGCCCGTGAACACTTCACTCTTATCATCGGCTGCCTGAATCTCAGCAAACATGGCCAGAGGTGTACCGATCAAATCCACACCACGCACCAGTTCATCCGGTCGGCCGTCAACATAAATGCGGTACACTTCGGTTGGAAAGATGTTGAATGCATTGGGCATCACGCGGCCCGTGTTGGTAAACCCACCCAGCACTTCCATAAAAAGATACCCGTATTTCATGTTTTCTTTTTTGCATTGGGCAATCAATAGTTTTCGAAGGTTGGCCATGTCCACCACCTTTTTATTTTCAATGATAAGA
This sequence comes from Chryseotalea sp. WA131a, assembly GCA_025370075.1. Lineage (NCBI taxonomy): Bacteria > Pseudomonadati > Bacteroidota > Cytophagia > Cytophagales > Chryseotaleaceae > Chryseotalea > Chryseotalea sp. WA131a. The sequence continues at coordinate 1,768,786 of CP073016.1, forward strand.
TTGGATTGACGCGTCACCACATCGGCTTCGGCTTCTGCCCTACCGTGCCCATTTGAATTTGAAAAGTTTTCGATGGGTGTGCGCGACATCAAAAAGGTTTTTAAAATACCATTTTCCACTACCGTAACTTTTCTGGCCTTCACCCCTTCATCATCGTATTGGTAATAGCCATTCAACGGTTGATTGTTAAACGTTTGGCGTGTAGGATCAAATAGAACACTTAGCGATTTTGGCAACACCAGTTGGTTCACTTTGTCTTTAAATGTTTGACCATCGAATTTGCTTTTCAACCGTTGCCCTTCCACTCGGTGCCCAAAAATTTCATGAAAGAAAACTCCTGCCGCCCGTGCGTGCAAAATGGCGGGGCCGGTATAGGGTTCAGCTAATGGTGCGGTTCGTAGTTTTATTAATTTCTCTTTCAGTACTTCTATATCCTTCATCACCACGTCCTCATTCGGCAATTGGCCTGGCAGGGTAGCATAGTACGACAGGTGCAGTGGCACAATGTCGCCATCTTCGGCACGCACCGAAGCACTTACGGTCAAGTAAGCCGATGTTCTGTTTTGCGCTACTCGCGAACCTTCGGTAGAAACAAAATACTTGCGGTCGTAGTCGACATGAATGCTCACATCGCCATCTACTACTCCTTCCAACGAAAGAAAGGCACCACTCCATTTTTTTGTTTTCTGCGTCCAGCTAGCGGCATCAAAAAAAGTATCGGTACTTATTTTTTCTTCTATAAAAACAGATGGCTCTTCTTTGGAGAAATCACTTACCCGCTTGGCAGTAGATTTAACCGGCACATTCTTGCGCGCTTTGTAAGCCGACAATGCCGAACGATAAGCACTTTGGGTTTGTTGCCACAATACTACCTCAATGGCCAGTGGCTCATTTTCTTCCGGCAAAATTTGAGCTCTGCCTCGCCCACCTTCAAAATCAAAAGCGCCATCCCCACCTTCCATGTCATCTATTGGGTGCGAATCGTCAAATGTATAATCGCCCACGCGCACCGAGGTATGGAGGAAGCGCAACCGTTGTTTGTTTTCGTCCACCAAGCTACCAAGCGATCCGCGCAAGCGATAGGTTTGGTTGTCTGTAATTCGGTACGCCAAAAAATAAGGCGGCTGCTGTGCTTTTTGAAATTCTGCCCACTCCCGTTTCATTTCTGTTTCCACAATCGACAGCAACGGATCAGCCGATTGGGCATGTAGAAATGAACCAGAAAAAAAAATAAAAACTAAATACAGATGCCTCTTCATGGGTAAACAATCAGCTATGAAAAATAAAATTGAATGAATCGCAGCATTCTCAAAACTTCTCCTCTTCTTCCTCCTTTATGGCTGGAGCTTTTTGCGGTGTTGCCCGCTCTTTTGATTTCCTTTTGAACATTCCAAAAATACCTTTCTTCTTCTTGGGCTCTTCGACTGGTGGCGAAGTTATAGACGTAGAGTCAATTGGTTGGTCTTGAAGCTTCGTATCCATCTTCAATGACTCCTTTTTCTTTTTATCTTTTTTGCTGAACAAGTTTTTAAAGAATCCAAAGAAGCCCTTTTTCTTTTCTTTCTTGTCCGTAGCCGTAACTTTAGCCTCTTCTTGTTCACCTTGCATGGCTAAGCGCACATCGGGCAACACCAAAACATTGCGGAAGTACCACATGTAGTTGTCTTGGTCCACATTGAATTTTTCTTTCTCCAACGAAATTACATACACACTGTCTTCTTGGCTTTCCGAATTGGTCGAAGCAATTTTATCCGAAGAGGTAACCATATCATTGACGCTGCGCGCTGCACTGTCCAGCAACTTAGCAATGTTGCCATTCAGCGAGTCTTTTTTCTTCACCGGATAAACAGGCTTCATCTCCACCGTCTGCAACGCGCGCATTGCCTTTCGGTAGGTTTTTTCCGGAAGTAATAAGTAACGCGTACGCTTGTTTCTCTTTTCTTTAGGTAATGCAGGTCCTGGCAAAACGACACTCTTATCCCAACTGGAATCGCGTGCGGGCAACGTCAACGTCTTGCTATTGGAAGCCAGTAATTCGCGCGGCTGAGATTTGTTTTCGTTGTAATAAACAAAGGTTTCGCGAGCGGTGGGCTTATCGTGAATAAATGCGCTCTGATAGGCAGGGCATATCATCTTCTGCGTTTTGCAGCCAGTTAGCGCCAAAAGAAGACATGCACACCAGAATAAAGCCCCTTTCATTCAGATACAGTATTCAAAAGCTACAAATCTAAATAATTAACCTTAGTAATCCGAAAGGTGCAAGAAATCCCATGAAATCATAAAATACTGATTATCAAGCTACACGCTGCAAAATTACCCTAGCAGGCAAAACTGTTAACTGCCGACTGCATGCTTTATAACTCGGTTATGCTTTCTGTCATAAGTCTTTTAATGCTTCCCTTTCTTTTTTAGGCAAACTAGCCACTACCAAGTCATACGAAAGGTCAATCCACTGCTGAATCAACTTATCGCCAATGCTTCCATCCATCACAATGGTGTTCCAATGCTTTTTGTTCATGTGGTAGCCCGCCTTCACCGCGGGATATTCTTCGCGCAGTTGTGCAGCCAACTCCGGTTCGCATTTCAAGTTGATGCCCTCAAAAGCCTCCACATTGGTGAGCGCAAACATTTTACCCATCACTTTAAACACAAGTGTGTTATTATCGAAGGGAAATTCTTCGGTAACGCCTTTCTTGCTCAAGCAATACTTCTGAAAACTCTCGATGTTCAAAAGAAACGCTTTGCGATGAGGAAAATTACACCGGCCAAGAAAATGAGGATTGAAATTTTGTTTACCCCGTGCATCATTTTAAGGTTGATGTTGGTTGGGCGGTTGGGGTCTTTGCTTCGGAAAAAATACCCTCCTACTTCGCCCAGCGAAAAGAAGTCTTTGAAAGAAAGTTTTTTGGGTTTGTTATCGGTTGATTCCATAGGGCTTGCTATTGAGTAAATATACGGCAATAACAGGTGAAGGGCAAGAGTTGTTCGTTTTGGTGTCAGTTAAAGATGAGGCGGCTCCCAAGCTCTCCGCGCAAAGCCAACACTGGCTTGGTCTCGCTATTCGCTGCAAGCTTGCCTGACTCAGGGAGGTCCCAGCCACGCACCTTTCCGCTTCTATCATTGGCAGGAGGCAGAGTGTTGGTGTTCCATTAAACAATTTATTGATTTTATGAAAAAAGATTACTGTCATCCGACCAATTTTCAGTAAGTGTTATAAAGGGTCAATAGGTTAAAATTAAGGGGATTTTTCTATGCTTTGAAAAACACCCCCTTTAATGGCCACAAACATATCAAGCTGGATTTTATTAACCTCACGCTGGGGGGCCGATAATTTATTTCGCATGGATAACATGGATACAAAACAGATGTAGGAACCTAAATTGTTTGAAGCCATGCTGACCATGGTCATAAACTGTTCACATTCTTTCACTTGCTTATGGATAACAGTAAAAAGCAGGTGCGCTATCAGGGCAATCCACAATTGAGTTTTGATTCCTTCTGAGCTGTCCGAGTAAAAATAACTGAGCTCAAAATTTTGCTTGAGGCGTTTGAACAATACCTCCATGCCCCAACGGTTTTTGTAAAGTAAGGTGATGGTGATGGCTTGATAGAGGAACATATTGGATAAAAACTTCAGCACATGACCTGTCAGTGGGTCTTTGTAGGTGATCAGCCGCGCTTTAAAGCATTGGTTACGATCTGGGAGTTTGAGATGGATAATTTCATCCCTGATCACACCACCCCCTGCAAATTCTTCTATATCATAAACCTTGGGCTCTACCACATCATACACCGCGTTATCGTTGAGGCGTGTAACAAAATAGATCCCCTGTTGTGTCCATTGATCAAAAACCGAAAAGTTGACATAGCCTTTGTCAAAGACGTAAATCGTGCCCGGCGGGGGCGAGCTGTCCGAGGAAATTCTTATCGTTGCGACCCCCTTCCGTTATGGTGATTAAATCCGGCACAAAACCCGACAGGGGCATTTGCGCCTGCACTTTGAGGCCGCCTTTACGCTTGCCATTTAATGGGTTGCGTCCCACCCCTTTGAACACATCCACGAATAGCGTGATAGTGGTGGCATCAAAAAGTTTTACCTGGGCAGCGTCCACCTCTCCATTAATGGGCAGTGAAAAACAGCTGTCCCGCAAATGACTGTTCGATCAAATGGTCAGGGATGAAAGAAAACAGTTGACACAGAATGGGCTGACCTGATAATTTGATATTTTTGTCCATGATGTTTTGGCTTGGTAACTTAAGCATCATAAAAAAGGCGGTCAGTAGAAATACCTCCGCCTTTTCATTTTACCCGGATGACAGTAATTAGAAAGTAAAGGTTATTGGGTTATTGATCGGTTCGAGTTCATCAGTAGTACTGTAAACCATTCCCTTCGTTTCATTGCCAACGATGGTTTAAGGATTCTTGATTTCCCTATTTGACGATGTATCCGAATTCAGCATTCAATACAAAGAAATTCTCTTAAATGTAAAATTGATTTGATTTATAACTTTGGAGAGCCATCTTTAGTAATTAAAAGAGTAATTCTGCATTTATCACAAATATTCTTATCTAACCTACTATGAAAACAGATTCTACCCAAACACGTAGAGAATTTGTAAAGAAGGCTTCCTTGATTGGAACATCCTTGCTTGCAGTTCCATTGGTATCAAACGCTAATTTTAATTCTTCGGTTGACGATGCAATCAAAGTGGCCTTGGTTGGCTGTGGCGGAAGAGGCACTGGCGCTGCTATGCAAGCATTGCTGACCAAACAAAATGTAAAATTGGTTGCCATGGCCGATGCCTTTCGCGATCGATTGGATGATTGCTACAAAAATTTAATGGCTGATGACCTAAGTGATTGGTCGGGTGTGGTGGGCAACATTAAGGACCGGGTAGTGGTGCCCGAAGCCAACAAGTTTGTGGGATTTGACGGGTATAAAAAAGCAATTGCTTTGGCAGATGTGGTGATATTGACTACGCCTCCTGGTTTTCGCCCGATTCATTTTGAAGAAGCCATCAACAAAGGCAAGCATGTGTTTATGGAAAAACCGGTGGCCACCGACCCTGCAGGAATAAAAAAAGTATTAGATGCTGCCGTGATTGCCAAACAAAAGAAATTGAATGTGGTGGTGGGCTTGCAACGCCACTATCAAAACTCCTATCGCGAGTTGTATAAAAAACTAAAAGAGGGCATGGTGGGTGATATCGTTTCCGCACAAGCGTGGTGGAACAATGAAGGTGTTTGGGTAAACATGCGCAAATACAACCAAACCGAAATGGAATACCAAATGCGCAACTGGTATTATTTCAATTGGCTCTGTGGCGACCACATTACCGAACAACACATTCACAATATTGATGTAGTGAATTGGTTCAAAGGGTCATATCCCGTAAAGGCACAAGGAATGGGTGGCCGGGAGGTGCGCAAGGGAAAAGAGTTTGGCGAAATCTTCGACCATCATTACGTAGAATTTCAATATACGGATGGAAGTATCTTGAACAGTCAGTGCCGGCACATCAAAGGCACGTATAGTAAAGTAGACGAGCAATTGGTTAGCACGAAGGGAACTATTTTTTGTGGTGATGCCAACATCCGCGACCGCAAGGGGAATGTGTTGTATCAATTCGACAAAACAAAAGAGAACAATCCGTACCAAACAGAGCACGATGAGTTGTTTGCAGCCATTGCCAAGGGCGAATACAAATTTGCCGATGCCGAAAACGGAGCGAAGAGTACGATGACATCCATCCTCGGACGAATGGCCACGTATAGTGGTGAAGTAGTGGAAATGGAAAAAGCAATCAACTCAGGTCTCAACATCATGCCAACAAAATTTGATTTCGATGCGATGCCACCAACATTGCCCGATGCAAATGGTTTCTATCCAATACCTACTCCTGGCGTGACGAAGTTTTTTGTATAGAGGTTTCTGGATACTTGATACTTGACGCTAGTGGCTCCGCGCTAGTATCCAGCATCTAGTATTATGTTAACTGTACTTTGGCGTACGGGGCTATAAAGTCGGCAGTGGGCAGGATACAGTGTGCATTATAGGACTGGCGGTGACTGCCTACTGGTGACTGCCTACTGCCTACTTTTTAAATGACGTCATAATACATTTAACTTATCACTAGTATCTAGCATCTAGTATCCAGTTAATACTTCAAATGCTTCACCGTCATTCCTTTGTTGATGAGTTGCTTCAGCGAGTCGATGCCGATTTTAATGTGGAGGTCAACGAAGTTTGTGGTCACTACATTATCGCTCTTATCGGTCTTTACGCCATCGGGCGTCATCGGTTGGTCGGATACCAGGAGCAATGCACCGGTAGGTATTTCATTGTAGAATGCTGTTGAGAAAACCGTGGCCGTTTCCATATCAATGGCCATGGCACGGATTTTTATCAAATAGTTTTTGAAATCTTCGTCCCATTCCCAAACCCTGCGGTTAGTGGTGTAAACCGTACCAGTCCAGTAGTCTTGGTTGTAATCGCGGATGGTGGTAGAAATGGCTTTCTGCAGTGCGAAGGCAGGCAGTGAAGGCACTTCGGGAGGGAAGTAGTCGTTGCTTGTACCTTCACCGCGAATGGCCGCTATCGGTAAAATAAAATCACCAATATCATTTTTGGCTTTCAGGCCACCGCACTTGCCCAAAAACACAACAGCCTGCGGCATTATTGCTGTTAAGCAATCCATAATAGTAGCCGCATTGGGGCTGCCCATCCCAAAGTTGATGATGGTAATGCCTTCGGCTGTGGCCGAGAGCATGGCTTTGTCTTCGCCCATCACAGGCACGTTGTGCCACTCGGCAAACTTGCGCACGTAGTTATCAAAGTTGGTAAGCAAAATATAATGACCGAAGTCTTGTAGCTTCATGCCTGTGTAGCGCGGTAACCAATTTTCTACAATGTCTTTTTTTGTTTTCATGTTTTTTAGTTTTAAAGTACTCCGGTTTTCAACTACCTTCGTTTGTGACCAAACTCAACCTTCCAGAACTCAAACCTACGCTGAAAAAAGAGCAAGGCAAAATATGGATTTTTGATGGTATTCGGAAAAAATATTTGGTGCTAACGCCCGAGGAATGGGTGAGGCAGCATTTTATGAATTACCTCATTGCTGAGCTAAAATACCCGCGCTCTTTGTTTCGGGTAGAAGGTAGCTTGACTTACAACCAACTTCAAAAACGTTCAGATATTTTGGTGTTCAATCGTGAGGGCAAACCGTGGATGCTGATAGAATGTAAATCGCCTACTATCAAACTCACTCAAAATGCTTTTAACCAAGCGGCTGTTTACAACATGACTGTTCACGCCAAATATGTGGCCGTAACCAATGGCTTGGTTCACTATTGCTGCGAAGCTGCTAAACTGGGCGAAGAGGCCGTATTTTTAGAATCGTTTCCAGAGTTTGAGGTGTAAGTACCGAGTGACTCACTTTTCTTTCGGAAAAAACCAGTCAGACAATTGGTAGGGGTATTTTTCGTAGTATGCATTATCTTCATTGATGGTGTGCCCTTCTCTAAAATCAATGCCCGCTTGCTTAAATATTTTCATGGCTTCTTCCTTTTTGTCCAGCCTTGCGAGCGACAATGCTTTGTAATATTCAGCATCTGCGAAATTTTTATAAATGTTCAATGATTTGTCGAATTGGGTTATGGCTTCTGAATATTTTTTTAGTTCGTAATTCGCAATTCCCAAATAGAATAAATCAAGATAATGCACCCAACTTTCGCCACTTTGTTTTTTTGTGTACTCAATACTGTTGGTCAAATGAGTAACTGCTTTTGGGTAATCGTTAAGTTGTAAATAGCTCAAACCCAAGTGAAAATCATACGAGTGATCCATCACGTAACCATGTTCACCTTTGATTTTTTTGGCCTTGGTAAAATCTTGAATCGCGCCAGAATAATCTTTTGAAAAAATACACTTCATAAACCCGCGATAATCAATATATCGCACCGAGTCTAGTTCAACGGCTTTGTTCAAGTAAGGGAGGCCAGCTTCATATTTCCGTTGCTTGTATAAAGGCATTGCCTTTTGCTGGTAGAAATATGCTACGGTTGGGTTCATTAAAATGGCCGAATCTAAATAAAGCTGCCACTCTGGTGCGAAATAATGAAAGTGGTGGTTGAGGTATTTTTTTGTGACTTCCTCTTCGGAAGGATACGATTTTTTTTCTGGTTTTTCTTCTTGCTTGATGGAACAGCCGATGAGAATTAGAAGGGCCAAAAACAAAATTTTCATATTTATACAATTCCACGCAAAGACGCCAAGTCTCAAAATACTATCTTGATTTCTATTAACGACTTTGTACCTTTGCATGGAATAAAATTGCTAACTCAAAAACTCCTTCACGTCCGTGTATGGCAAGTTGAAAGCATCCGATACCGCCTTGTACACAATCTTACCGTTGATGACATTCAACCCTTTTTTCAAATCCATGTTTTCAGTGCAAGCCTTCTTCCAACCTTGAGTTGCTAACTTAATTGCATAGGGCAATGTAGCATTGGTCAATGCCAATGTAGAAGTATAAGGTACTGCACCCGGCATGTTCGCAACGCAGTAGTGAACTACATCATCAATGATATACGTAGGATCTTCGTGGGTTGTCGGGCGACACGTTTCAATACAACCACCTTGGTCAACGGCCACATCCACCAGCACCGTTCCAGGGCGCATGGTTTTTAACATATCGCGTGTAATCAGTTTTGGGGCTTTTGCACCGGGCACCAAAACACCTCCAATAATCAAGTCATGCGTCTTCACCAATTCGCGCAACACATATTCGTTCGATACCATGGTACGCACATTCTTTGGCATCACATCATCTAAGTAGCGCAAGCGATTGATGTTCACATCAGTGATAATCACGTCAGCGCCCATACCAGCAGCCATCTTCGCAGCATTCGTTCCCACTACACCGCCACCCAAAATCAATACTTTGGCGGGCATTACTCCAGGCACACCGCCCAACAAAATACCACGCCCTTTCAATGGCTTCTCTAGATATTTAGCACCCTCTTGAATCGACATCCTTCCCGCCACTTCACTCATTGGCACCAACAACGGCAGGCTGCCATCCACGCGCTCTACTGTTTCATACGCCAAACACACAGCCCCTGTTTTTACCATGGCATGGGCCAGTGGCTCGTAGGAGGCAAAGTGAAAATACGTAAACACCAACTGATCTTTTTTGATAAGCGTATATTCTTGTTCAATCGGCTCCTTCACCTTCATAATCATTTCGGCAATGGCAAACACCTCATTGGCGGTTGGCAATAGCTTCGCACCCGCGCTAGTGTATTCCGCATCGCTAAAGCCACTGCCTTCGCCTGCTTTGGTTTGCATGTACACGGTATGGCCGCGCTTGGTCAGCTCTTGCGCACCGGCAGGGGTAAGGGCCACGCGATTTTCGTTGTTCTTGATTTCTTTGGGTACTCCAATAATCATAAAGCTCTATTTTTAAGTTTTAAAGATTGGTCTAAAAGGAGCTGTAAATATACAACTAGTTTTCTACACATGATTGAAATGGTGTACTGGGTGTACAACAGTTTTGCATTAGTTTAAAGCCAGATTATTCATTAGGAATAAAGAGTATTCCATTTGAATGACATTCTCATTGACGTAAGCAAAAAGCTCAATTTCCTCAACGAGGAAAGTAAAAGGACTTGAATCCTGCCTTTAGCTTCCTTTAGCCAAATTATTTTATTTAATCCAATAAAATATTTCTCTCAACGTGCAACCCCGTTATCCGTATACGCATCTAGTTATTGATTTCGATTAAATGGGTCTAAAAGTTTACCGAGCAAGGGAACACGAGTTGATTGAAGGTTGCAGGCGGCAAAACCGTCAGGCACAGCAGGCTTTGTACGAGTTGTATTCGGGCAAAATGTATGCGTTGTGCTGCCGGTATGTAAAAGACAAAATGGAGTCCGAAGACGTGTTGGTGGTTGCTTTCACAAAAATATTTGAGCGGATCCATCAATATAAGGGCGATGGTAGTTTTGAGGGTTGGATTAGGCGGGTGATGGTGAATGAATCGCTCGGGTTCTTGCGCAAGAACAAAAACATGTATGTGGAAACGGATATCGAAGCAGCCGAACGCGAACCCAACTATGAACAATTGGATTCAGCACTCGAGGCTGAAGACCTGATGAAATTGATTGAAGGGTTGCCCACTGGCTATCGTGTAGTTTTCAATTTGTATGCGATTGACGGCTACTCGCATCAGGAAATTGGGGAGCAACTGGGCATTAATGAAAACACTTCGAAGTCGCAATTGAGCCGAGCACGTGTGCTGTTGCAAAAGCGATTGCTGGAATTGGACATTGACCAAAAAAAAGAAATGATTGACCATGGAAAATCAAGCAGATAAGTTGTTTAAAGGTAAACTTGAGAATCATTCATTGCCTCCCTCGGCAAATACGTGGGAGAAAATTGAAAACAATCTCGAAAAAAAAAGTAAACCAATAATCTGGTGGAGAGCCGCTGCTGCCATTCTATTGATAGGCGCGCTGTTGGGGCTAAGTTATTGGTGGACGGGGGAAGAATCTGGTACCCCACAGCTAGCGGAACAAAAGAAAGCTGATTCGAAACCTGAAACTAAAACAATAGAACAGACCCAAACGCCCGAGATCGATGCAACCAAAAAATCAACGGAAATTATCAAAAAACAACTTCAACAATCTATACAAACGCCACTTGCCAAATCAACGCCAACCGAAATCACCGACAAAAAAATGGATGTAACACAAGCCATCGAAAATTCAGCTAAAAACATAAACGATGGTGCTTCGGAAATCAACATTGCACCAATGACTGGCGAGCACCCAATCGAAACTACAACCGCCATCGCCTCAACTCTACCACCTATAAAAGAAAAACCCATCGTACTTGAATTCAAACTTGAACCAGTTACCACTGAAATGGTGGCTGCTAAACAAGAAAAGAAAGGGATTAAAACAATCCTTACTGATCTTAAAAACGGAGAAACCAACCTCAACTTTCACACCTTAAAAGAAAACCTACTTGCTTTTAACTCGAAGAAACCCAAGACAACCGAATCGCATCAGTAGCTGAAAATTTAAGATTTAAGATTTAAGATTTAAGATTTAAGATTTAAGATTTAAGATTTTAAAAGATATACTTTATGAAAAAAATATTCGCATTCATTATAACCATCGGAACATTTCAATTTTCACTAGCTCAAAAAAAGGCAGACACGGTAGTCATTAAAGTAGGCGATGCCAGCAAAGTGATTTTTGCCATCCACGACAAAAAAGATTTGGAGACCTTGAAACATTACAACTTTCAATCATTGATGGATGACATGATTCAAAAATTGGACAAGCGTGACTCTACCCAATTGGCAAAACCGCCTACGGCCTATCTCAAAGATTCCGTAAAAGAAGTAGCCCCTACTGACATGATTACCGATAATTCATCTTCGGAACAAGAAGAAACCAAAACCTATACGTATAAGCGAAAATGGAATCGCAGAAAAACGTACAGTACCTTTTCCATGGATTTGGGAACCAATAACTATTTGGAAAATGGAAAATTCCCAGACCAGAGCAATAGTTTATACAGCGTAAGACCTTGGGGAAGTTGGTACGTTGCACTTAATTCTATTCAGCGCACACGGCTGGGCAATAAATTTTTCTTGGAGTGGGGCGGTGGATTTAGTTGGTACAATTTCAAATTCCAAAATGATCGTGTGCAAATGACGAAAGATGACAATGGGGTGAATTTCAATCTAGACCCACGCGATTTTTCGTATGACAAAAGCAAATTAACCGTGGCTTATGTTCAAGCCTCGCTGGTACCAGTCATAGACTTTGGTGGAAGTGGACGCAAACCCGGTTTTTTTAACGGGCGTTCAAGCTCTGGTTTTCGTTTTGGAGTAGGGCCTTATGTCGGTTATCGAATTGACAGCTATACCAAACAAAAATATGAGAATAATAGCGATACCAAAAAAGAACATCGGCATGACTCTTATTACATCAACAATTTGCGGTATGGTGCGCGTATGCAGATTGGATTTAAGGGAACGGATTTCTTCTTCAACTATGATATGAACGAACTGTTTGCTGAAAATAAAGGACCGAAATTGAACGCCTTTAGCTTTGGTGTGTCTTTTTAAAAAACCCGCCAACTGGTAGCTTTGTATGCAAAGCCCCAGTTGAAAGATGAAACCCTACCGCCTCAAGCCGATTAAAGTACCCAGGTTTGAAGAATCGGCAGGGTTTTATACTTCGAAGGTGCGCTCGGGCGTGATGAAGAAAATCAAAGCCCGCAACACAAAACCTGAATTGCTTCTTAGAAAAGCCTTGTGGGCAAAAGGATTCCGTTACCGAATTAATTCTAACCTAGTACCTGGCAAGCCTGATATCTTATTAACGAAACAACGCATTGCTATTTTTGTAGATGGCGAATTTTGGCACGGGCGAAATTGGGTAGAGAAGAAAGAAAAGATAAAGTCAAACCAAAGGTTTTGGATCCCAAAAATTGAGCGCAATATGCAGCGCGATGAAGAAGTCAATCAACAATTAGAAGATTTGGGCTGGACGGTCATCCGCTTTTGGGACCAGTTTGTTTTGAAAGAGTTGAATAGCTGCTTACTTACAATTGAAGCGTATGCCAACACGGCCTTTCATTTGCGCGATAACTTTGATGAGCCAGAGATTGCGAACGAGTTGGAATAAAATTGTGCTTTGCGGAAGCAAAAGATTTTATCAAATTTACTGAATGAAGCATCTACTCAAAATCACATTACTGGCCATTCTAATCAGTGGCTGTCAATCAAAAGAAACCAACCAAGGTACACCTCTCTTCAACGGGAAAGATTTTAGCGGCTGGCGATTTTATAAAGGCCGAGAAAACAACAGTTGGGAAGTAGTAGACGGTGTTTTGCATTGCAAACCCTTTGATGGCAATGACAAACGTGCCGACCTGATTACTGACAAGCAATACGAAAATTTTGAGTTGAGTTGGGAATGGAAATTGCCCGCCCAAGGAAATAGCGGAATGATGTTTCGCGTAACGGAAGAATTTGATGAACCATATCTAAGCGGACCCGAATATCAAATGCTGGACGATATTGGCTACCCCGGAAAAATTGAAGAATGGCAAAAAACGGGTGCTAACTATGGTGTGCATGTGGCCGAAAGTGCGAAACCAAAGCCCATTGGTGAGTGGAATGAGTCTAAGATCATTGTGAATGGCAATCATGTAGAGCACTGGCTCAATGGAAAAAAAGTAGTAGCGTATGAACTTGGCTCAGCCGATTGGAAAGAACGCAAAGCAAAAAGCAAATGGAACGAAGCCTCAGGATATGGTGCGGCAACAAAAGGCCATATTGCTATACAAGACCACGGGAGTGAAGTGTGGGTGAGGAATGTGAATATTCTTGAGATTCGTCAATAATGGTGGAGTTTGTTAGTCGGCCGCAAGCTACAAGGCGCAAGCTACAAGCAGTCTTTGCAACATTTAAGGCGTGTGGAATGTGGCGTGAAGGATGTAGCCACTACGCTCAATAGCATGTGCGGCATAACTGGAATTTTTGCGTTCAACCTTGTTGGCAAGTTTAACCTCATCAACATCACTGCCGCCACAAAAGCGTTAGAAAAACGCGGCCCCGATAACCAATCTATTTACCATGATGAATTTGTTGGCCTAGGTCACCGCAGACTTTCTATTATCGATACGAGGGACATCGCTCATCAACCGATGTGGGATGAATCGAAACGCTACACGATTATTTTCAATGGGGAGATTTTTAATTTCCAGGAGTTAAAGAAAGAGTTAGAATATAAAGGAATCACTTTTTTTTCAAACTCAGATACAGAAGTATTGCTGAAACTCTATATCCAAGAAAAAGAAAAATGCCTTAACAGACTCAATGGTTTTTTTGCTTTTTGTATTTACGATAAGCAGGAGCAATCTTTCTTTTTGGCGCGTGATCGCTACGGAGTAAAGCCCCTCCTCTACTTGATAGACGAAGATAAATTTCTGTTTGCTTCTGAAATGAAATCGGTGTTAGCTTACGGAATTGAAAAAGAACTCGACTTCACTTCCTTGCACACCTACCTTCAACTGAACTACATTCCTGCACCTCGGACGATTTTTAAAAATGTGAAGAAGTTGTTGCCAGGACATTTCTTAAAAGTCGGCAGTCGACAGTTGGCAGTCGGCAGTTACTACCAAATTTCCTACGATTCCACCACGGTTCAAAGCAATAAAGTCTCTTATGATGAAGCAAAGGAAAAAATAAAGTACTTGCTTGAATCTTCCGTACAGCGAAGATTGATTTCGGATGTTCCGCTGGGTGCATTTTTGAGTGGAGGAATTGATTCATCGGTGGTAACGGGTTTGGCGGCCAAGCACCAACCAAATCTTCACACATTTTCGATTGGCTTTAAAGACGAAAAGTTTTTTGATGAGACAAATTACGCCAATCTCGTTGCAAAGAAGTTTAATACAGAGCATACGGTGTTTTCGCTCAGCAATCGCGATTTGTTTGAGCATGTACATTCCATTCTAGATTACATTGATGAACCATTTGCCGACTCATCGGCCATCAACATGTACATCCTTAGCCAACAAACGCGGAAGCATGCTAAAGTTGCCCTTTCCGGTGATGGAGCCGATGAACTGCTGGCGGGTTATAACAAACACGCGGCCTTCTATCGTGTTATCCATGCAGGTCTAACCGAGAAACTTACTGCTGCATTGCTTCCATTGTGGAATGCATTGCCCCAATCGCGAAACAATTTCTTAGGCAACAAAGCAAGGCAACTCAAGCGGTTTGCCGAAGGCATGAAGCTCAATTCGAAAGAACGTTACTGGCAATGGGCGGGGTATGCCAACGGTGCAGATGCCTTCCGCATGCTCTCTGAAAAAAGTAAAGCATCGCTCAACCATCAGGAATTCTCTTCTTTCAAAAATGAATTATTGAAAACCATTCCCGATAAGGAAAACATCAACGATATACTGTTGACTGACATGCAGTTAGTGTTGCCCAACGATATGCTCACCAAAGTTGATTGGATGAGTATGGCACATGGATTGGAAGTACGCACACCCTTTTTGGATTTTGAATTGGTCAACTTTGTTTTTTCGTTACCCGATGATTACAAAATCAATTCATCGATGCGCAAACGAGTGGTGCAGGATGCTTATCGTGAAATGTTGCCCGCAGAACTTTACAATCGGCCGAAGAAGGGTTTTGAAGTGCCGATGCTTAAATGGTTGCGGCAAGAGCTGAGGTCATTGATTGAGGATGATTTACTTTCTGAAAAGACTATCACCGAACAAGGCATCTTCCACTATCCCGAAATTCAAAAACTAAAATCCCAGCTCTTTTCTAGCAACCCCGGTGATGTACACGCACGCATCTGGGCGTTGGTGGTCTTTCAATGGTGGTGGAAGAAATATGGAGCAAGCAAATCTTAGAAACGGAAAGAGGCAACCGCCATCAATGAAATAATTTCATCGTCCGTTTTATCGACACTAAGATATTTTATCTCACCACCCAACCGCAGCCGGGAGTGAATAGGCTTGAGGTACAAGGCAGATAATTGAAAGTTTGAAAAAGATGTTTGCTGGCTATCAATCCCACCCCCTACACCCTCAATTCGCGAAAGTAACATTGCCACCCCTGCGCCTGTTGATAGATAAAAATCTTTCACAACACGGCAGCGAATGTGCAGCATAATCGGCAAAACCGAAAGGGTTGCTCTTCCAATCACTTGCGGATTGGTTGGCGATGTTCGTTCTACAGCATAGAAAGTATAGTAACCGGATTCAAGGCCGAGCGCCAAACGGTGCTCCGGCTCCCACAACACCTTACATGAAAAGCCAATGTGATCTTCATTTGTAAGGTTGGTTCCAATTTTTAGCGAATTAAAATAATGTGACCAACCCACTCCGCCCGTAACAGAAAAACGATAGTTCTTTTTTGTTAAAGGTTGCGCCACGCTAGTATAAAAGGCTGTAACAAAGAATATAAAAATGGCCTTTCTTATCATGGCTGTGTATAGTAATAATAAGCGACAATCGAAGGATAATTGGTGAGCAGGCCATCGAATCTGCCCTGCCTGATAAACTGATCAATAAAACCAGGCGTATCAATTGTCCAGCAAAAAACCTGTCGACCTTCGGCTTGTACTTGCGCCACCAAATCATTTTGAGTCCCCAAAGTCCATCGCGGTGCCCACGCCTTCGAACCTAAATTACGCGCTTCTTCAGGACTAATTTCGCAAAGCGAAGGAATCGATTTATAATTAGGAGTGGCTTTCAAATCGTTTAGCACTACATCGTTAGGCACCCCCAGTAGCACCTCTAACTTTCGGCCCTTTTGCTGCGCTCGCTTTAGTACTTGATCTTGAATAGGAATCACAAGATCCAAAGCGCCTCTTCCCTCTTTTATATCTAACCATACAAATTCCAAACGTGTACTATCAACAACATAATTTAATGCGTCCTCTAACTTTGGAATCTTCTCGCCACGAATTAACCACACAAAAGTTGAAAGCTGGTCATACGTAAAATTACCAATCGGTCCGTTGATAGGCCCTTTTACAGTCAACCGAATGTTAATGTCTTCATCATGATAAAGAACTGGCACTTTATCTTTTGTGAGGCGAATATCCACTTCGATTCCGGTAGATCCATAGTTTTCAGTAAATGAAATCATCTCAATGCTATTTTCCGAAACGGGTAATCGATCAGATGTGCGTCCACCGGCCCGATGCCCAACGATGTAAAAATCTTTGTTGGTAACGGTGGGTGAAAACGGTCTAAGAAATTTAAGCTGCAAGGGTTGATCTGGTTCTAAATTTCCAGATCCAAAACTTCCATTGATAGAATAAGTGGGTGAGCGAAATCCATTGAGCAGTGCACGTGCTCCCTGATTTTTCTCGATTACCAGGTTGGCCATCCCATTTCCATCACTCGTGGGCACTCGCCAAAAGCCCTGCATGTATATAGTAGAATCTTTGACACCGGTTTGCAGAATTAGGTAATTATCTTTTGCGAAGATGGTCAGTTTTCGCAGACGCCATCGCAACACAACGGTTTCACCAAACCGTTCTTTACCTTGCACTACTTCATAAATTCCCTCCATTGGTATTTTAGCGATTAAAGGCACCAAGGAAGTTCCGCTAGGCAGAGGCTTACCTCTCGGAAAAATGGCCGTATTCTCTACATTGCAAGTAAATAGAGAAAACAATACCGGGTACCACAATATTACCCATGAGCCACTCCTGTTGAATGTCTTCAGATAATGCTTCATAACACCAAGCCTAAATAAACTTCCGGAATATTGTAAAAGCGGTTGAACGTGGAAAAAGCGGGCCAACCCATAAAGTGATATTTGGCATACGTGTTCTTAAAACCTAGAATAAATACATGATTCTTCCACAGGCGTTGCTCTAGATAAATTCCAAGAGTATATCCATTAAAAAAGTTTTTGTCGCTCACAATTTCATTTTCACCTTGGCGAGAAGAGTTAGAAGTCACTACCGAAAGCTCCGCTTTCAATGTAAATACGATGTCCTTCGTCTTATATCCCAGCGATAAATTGGGATAGTTAATCCAGGTGCTCACACTACTATCAAAACCCAAAATATTCAGAAAACCAAAAGCGTAGGCAACATCAAAACCAGTATTGAAAGATATTCGGTCAAACTGCTTTCCCCAGCGCGGACCAAGTGTTAGTTGGTTCGCTACAAACAATGTTGAAAACCGGCTATCGATTGAAAAGCTTTTTGGCAAACCAATAACTGCATGATAATGAAACAAAGGGGCTTGTGCTGACGTTTCTAGCCAATCAAAAGGTAATTTTACCTGCGAAAGTGCAACCTCGCTTTTAAAATAACCCGGCTTTAAAGTATGCGGATATAAAATACTAGACTGAACAATATCAAATGTTCGAGGTTTTTGCGCAAAACATAAATGGCCAAGGAAAAAAAGAAAAATTAAAGTTCGTAAATAAGAAACGGGCATAGGTAACTTTACTGGCTAAAAGTAACAATTTAAATATAAGATGCAAAAAACCAGCGCAGTACTTTTGATCTTTTTGGCAAGTTGTATCTCGTTTCTTAGTAGCGCTCAAAATAAAACCATTGCGTTTGTGAGCGACACGCAAAAGCCCATGTGGATCGAAGATGTATTTTTAAAATCGAACCAAAACGAAAAAGCGACTTCGCTAATCTTTCAATCAATGATCGAAAAGAAGCCAACCGCTATTTATATTTTGGGTGATGTGGTTTCGTTGGGCTACAAGGAAAAAAAATGGAAAAAGTTAGATCAATATCTGGAGCAGTGCAGAGTCAAGGGCATTGAGGTAAATGCTCTTTTGGGAAATCATGATGTGATGACGAAACCAAAAAAAGGTGAACAGACATTTCAAAAGCGGTTTCCGAACCACCAACGTTTAGGCTATGTATCGGTTACAGATTCCATTGCTATTGTATTGTTGAACTCGAATTTCAAAAAGTTAACCTCTACTGAAGTGGCCGCTCAAAACCAATGGCTTGAAAAAACACTTACTGCCCTCGACCACGATGATTCTATACTAATGGTGATCGTTAGCTGCCACCACTCACCTTATACCAATAGCAAGATTGTCAGGTCATCAAAAGAAGTTCATGATAATTTCGTTCCTCCTTATTTGGAATCAAAAAAAAGTACTCTCTTCCTCACTGGCCATTCGCATAACTTTGAACACTTCAAAAAGCAGGGAAAAGATTTTATGGTAATCGGTGGCGGTGGCGGCATTCACCAGCCTACGCGACCCTCTACTCCTAGCATGGATGACATGGCAAAAAACTATAAGCCCATGTTCCATTATTTGCTAATGGAGAGAGTCGGTAGTAATATCTTGATGCATTCTTATTTTCTTTCTAGTGATTTCAAAGAATTCAATGTCGGTTATACTGTTGAACTAAGTGCCAAGAAATAACGTTTAACGGAAGATGAAATATTTTATATTCTTTTCTCTCATTATTTATTGGGATAGTACCGCGCAGGGAAATTGCAAATTGCAAACCGACAAGGACAGTATCAAAGTTTATACTTGCCCAGTTAAGGAATCAAAATACAAAGCCATAAAAGTAGAGTTTCCTTTAACCGCTACTTATTCGCAAGCAGTAGCTATGATACTGGATATTGACCGATTGCATCGCTGGCAATACAAAACCGTAAGTGCAAAACTATTGAAACAAATTAACGAAAAAGAACTGATCTATCACACCGAAGTGCAAACACCATCGGTAACCAACAATCGTGATTTTGTAATCGACTTATCCATCGAACAAATTGCGAGCACAAAAGAGTTGGTAGTGAAAGCTATTAGCAAACCTGACTATATTCCCACCAAGAAAAAAGTGGTTCGCGTGCCTTTCTCAGAAGCGATTTGGCACATTAAATCCGTTGGCAAGAATAAGTTGTGGGTAGTGTATGAAATCAAAATTGACTTTGGTGGTGAAGTGCCAGCGTGGGTGGTGAACATGGCCGCACCGTTAGCACCTTATGAAACATTCAAAGCCATGCGCGCTGAAATCGTTGACTACCGAAACAAAAAGGTTAGTTTTATTGTAGATTGAATTAGTTCTATCGCAACGAGTTAAGATACAATTCTTCAACTTTTTTTCTGGCCCACTCTGTTTTCCGTAAGAATGCCAAACTCGATTTGATACTGGGGTCATAGCGAAAGCAATTGATGCGGATTAGTTCGCCCAAATCTTCCCAGCCATACATTTCCACCAAATGACGTAAAATCATCTCAAGGGTTTTTCCGTGTAGCGGGTTGTTAGGTTGCTCTTCTTTCATTATTCAAACAATTTGCCGCGAAGGCACAAAGACACAAAGGAAAGTAAATCTTCATAATTTTAAAGACCGTGGTAAAAAATATATAAAATTTAGAAAAAGTAAAGACAAATCTTAGTGACTTCGTGGCAACTATAAATATTCCAAAATCTCTGTCAACTTCTTAAACTCCTTAAAATTACGATGCTCAATTGTCTTTTCAATCTTTTCGTGCCCCCATGTGATGTGATAGGGAACATGAAAGCCATGACCACCAATGGAAATGACGGGCAGCACATCTGACTTCAGCGAATTGCCAACCATTAAAAACTCCGAAGGCTGAATATCCAGATGCTTAATCAATTTTACATAATCTGCTTCTGCCTTCTCTGACATAATTTCGGTGTGATGAAAATAATGCTCCAGTCCGGATTTTTTCAGTTTACGTTCTTGGTCGAGCAGGTCGCCCTTGGTGGCTACCACCAATCTGTATTTTCCTTTTAATGAAAGCAATACTTCATCAACGCCTTCCAACTTTTCAATTGGCTTGTCAAGCATTTCTTTTCCCAATTCAATAATTCTTTCAATCACCGTTACGCGAATGGTACTATCCGAAATGCGAATAGCCGTTTCAATCATGGAGAGCATAAAGGCCTTGATGCCATAGCCATACAAGGAAATGTTATCAATCTCCGTCTTCAACAACTCGCGCTCTACCGTGTGCTGCGGAAGGTATTCTTCAAGCAAAGCGCAAAATTTATGTTCTACTTCTTGAAAATAAGATTCATTGTGCCAGAGTGTGTCATCTGCATCAAAGGCAACAACTTTTATATTTTTTAAACTCATAAGCTAGATACTGGATGCTTGATACTGGTTAACGATAACCAATTAACCAACACCAACCACCACTTACTACCTACCAACAACACCCATCGCCTCTTCAAACTCCTTCGTCAGCGTCTGCACTATCTCCGCCATGGGGCGAATGCTAAGT
Organism: Chryseotalea sp. WA131a; assembly: GCA_025370075.1. Taxonomy (NCBI): domain Bacteria; kingdom Pseudomonadati; phylum Bacteroidota; class Cytophagia; order Cytophagales; family Chryseotaleaceae; genus Chryseotalea; species Chryseotalea sp. WA131a. The sequence continues at coordinate 1,789,591 of CP073016.1, forward strand.
ACATGTTCAATGGCAGGGCCAGCACACCAGACGGTTTTGTACGTGGCGCCAAAGGCCGCTTTCTCCACCGCCTTCATACCCTTAAAGGCAATAATCATTTTTGCATACTTCTTCAATGTCTTGTTGTTGTTCAATATCCACTCCAGCCAATTGGCCTTTGTGCCCAGTTGTTGAACATAGGGAGTATTGATAACGGTGAGTGCTGAACCCGAAAGCTTGGTTGTGCGAACAATATCTTTCTCTCCATAGTCGACCATCGCTTGTTTGTATTCTTGCGAAATCGGTGCCTCATCGCACGCAATAAAAATCGTACCTACCGAAACACCTGCCGCGCCCCAATCCAATGCTTGCTTCACATCTTTGCCATGCGCCACACCACCTGCAGAAATAATAGGCAAGCCACAATTTTCTTTCAATTGCTTGATTAAATCTTGCGGAGAAATATTTCCAGCATGACCACCTGCGCGGGAGTTTACTGCAATGACCGCATCTGCACCAAGCGACTCGACTTTTTTAGCATAGGCCAAATCCACCACATCACAAAAAACCTTAATGCCGAGTGGCTTGCATTTTTCAATCACCTCTTGCGGACTGCCCAACGAAGTGATGATATAGGCAGGCTTCATTTCCAAGAGAACGGACAGCTGTCCTTTGTATTTCGGGTTCGATTTGTTAACAATTAAATTAACACCATAAGGTTTGTCTGAAAACTTCCTAATATCCTCCATCGCAGCCCGAAGCTCTGCATCGGTACGATAATTAAGCGCAGGAAACGCAGCCGACACACCATTGGCCAGTGCAGCCCTTATCATTTTGGTGTTGCTGATCAAAAACATGGGCGCTACAATGATGGGGTAGCGAATGCCTAAAATTTTGTCGATTGTCATTTTGATTTTTTTTATCTTTTCTTACCTATCGTACATTTCGAGCGCCCAAAGCTTTTACATCCATAGAAGTGGGAAAAAAATCAGTTATGTAAACAACACTATCTTTCTTGTCCATGAAATAAATAATTTTTATTACTGCTTTTGACGTACTCTTGAAAAGTATGAATCTGTATTCTCGTTTTAGGCCTTGAAGAGTTGGCTCAATACTTCCTCTGTCAGGAAGTTTAATTAAAGTCAAGGCTAACGAGTAAAGAGCATCTGCTTTACGTTCTGCACTTACCAAAGAACCATATTGGTAGAAATACTCAAGAACCTCAAGAAAATAGATTTTAGCTTTGGAAGTAAGCTCTACTTGATACGTCTTTTGGTCTTCCACGTGTCAATTTCCTTTTTAAAATCTTCGATTTTTGTCGTCCGTCCATATTTGATATCTTCTTCGGAAGCAAGGGTTCTGTCAATCAAATCTTGTGAACTATATTTCGAGAACAGTTTCTTTGAAACTGCGTCATTTTTATCCGCTTGAACCATCCCATAGACAATCTTTACAAAACGATCGTCCGCCTCAATTAAATATTGATAAATTTCATCCTTTAAAGCACTTACGCTCATATCTTTAATTCAATAAATTTAAAGTTAAAGAAATTGTTTGAAAACTCATTGTAAAAAAGATTACTTAAAAACCTCATTTAACACCCCTGCCAATCGTATGCCCGCTTGCAACAATCGATTCTCCACGGTATCTAAATTTTTGAAAGAATACTTATAACCTAAATTGCCATCACCAATGGCATACACTTGCTTTCGATAGCTCATTGACTCGCGCGCCCAATCGCGTACGGTTGCTTTTTGCCATTGGGCCACTGTCGCCTTATCAGGCTGACCCAATGCATCCGCCAACTCCGTGTAACTCAATTTAGTTTCATCAATTATGCTGCTGTCCCACACACTGTGCAGATTGGTTTCGTTTCTTGCCCATTTTACTTTTACGCTGTTGCCACCCCGGTCGTCACAACAGCCTACGTGTAATGGCTGGTGGATATCGCCAACCAAATGCACCAACATCTTTAAATATTCAGCTTGTCTCTTCTCATCTAGTTTATCAGACTTTAGTTCCGCCACCAATCGCTCGATAGTCATGATCACATCGCCATTCGGATTTTTGGGCGACTCTTCATAGGTCTTGCCTGTTTCAACCGTTACCCAATGCCAATCGGCCGTGTAGTTGTAGGTAGAGTCCGAGCGAATTTCATCCATCCACGTACTCACCATTGCAAGCGATTGCTGACCCAACAATTTTTTGATTTTCTTTTTAGCTTTAGCGGTTAGGTAGCGCTCGGCAATCAAACCGGAAGCCCGGTGGCCGGTAACGCCCCAAGCGAGAGAAGATACGTTTATAAAGCATAGAGCTAAAAACAAAAGGGCAATTTTTTTCATAAGAGATTGAAACATTAGATACTCAAAGATGTGAATTTTAAAGGGGAAGCAAATGATTTGGCTAGAAAAAATGGATTGACAGAAAACCGTATTGGTAACGCTGATTTAACACATAATCAAAAAAAAATCGCCCTCTTCTCAAAAGGCGATTGTAAATTTCAAGCGTCAACGTTCTATTTCTTCACCACATACGTAAGCACAGGCCGGCTGGCCATTTTTACCACACTTTCTGCAATGCTGCCAGCAAGTACGTGCGCAAAGCCTGTTCGGCCATGGGTGGCCATGGCAATCATATCAGCATCAATGGAGTCAGCGAAATATTGAATGCCTTCTTCCTCTGTAAGGTCGTTGTACACATTAATGGTATAATTCTTCAACTGCAACGATTTGGCGAATTTGAACATATAGTCTTTCACTATTTTATCGCGCTGAAAATCTCCGGGTGTATTTACACGCACTAAATGGATAGTAGAGTCATAGTATCGTTGAGTTTTCTTTACAATACGCGAAAATATCTCCTCGTCTTTTGACATGGCAGTGGCGTACACGATATTTTTAAAATCAGTAGAAGCAGGTTTTTTGTGCACCGTTAAAATTGGGCAACTTGAGTTACGAACTACTCGCTCCGTATTAGTGCCAATCAACATCGTCTCTAAATTGGTTACCCCGCGTGTGCCCATCACCACTAAGTCTACCTTCTGTTCAGCAATAATGGAGTTCATACCGTGGAAAGGATTTCCCAAACGCAGCTCGCCAATCATCTTCACTGCATCATACTTGGCGTCTTGAACTACCTTAGTTAACTGGTTTTCGGCTCTTTCCAACAACTTATAAATGAATAGTTTTTCTTCCCAGTCTGCTTTCTGCCATTCTCCTGTGATGCGGGTAGAATCTTTTCCTGCTTCTTCCACAACATTGAGCAGGAAAATGCTCGCGCCAGATTTTTTTGCAATGTCAAAAGCTACATCTAACGCTGTAAGCGAGGTTTTAGAAAAATCGGTAGGAACAAGTATTTTCTTCATATGGTGTTTATTTATTTCTAATTTCGATTTTGTGATAAGTAAAAGTACAGATTCAATTGGATTTAAAAAAGCTATTTGCAATCGATCGCCTCTACTTTTTGAGTAGTGAGGCTACTTTGGTGATGGTGGGTAAGAAAAGCGTGCCCCATCAACAACATGCCAGAAAAGACGAATGCCAAAGCAGTAACATTGCTTACCTTAAGGTTTATCTTCTTCACCATCAATTGAATGGTGTAACTAAAGCCAAACATTACTGGCCAGGTGCCCAGCCCAAACATGACCATAAAGAAAAAACCATCGTAAAAATTTGGCAAAATAAAGCAATAAGTAAGTGCCAAGTAGGTAAGCCCGCAGGGCAAGAAGCCATTGGCTAATCCCAAAACAAAAATAGCCCCCGCTCCTCCTTGTTTCAAAAATTTGTTAAAAACAGATTTTAGCCTATTCGAAAAGAATTGAAACGGTCTTTGTAAAAATGGTACTGAAAGATGCCACTGCCCTATGCCTGCGAACAATAACAGCGCACCCAACCCAACCGATAGATAAAATTGATAATCTGAAAGCCCCGCCACACTACCCACAGTGGCGGCCACCATACCCATACTTCCATAGGCAAGAATACGGGCACTATTGTAAATTACTTTTGTAATGGCGAAAGGATTCTGCCCAGACACAGCAGCCAATAGTGGACTGCACATACCTGCACAATGCAGGCTGCCCACTACCCCCAACACGAGTGCTGTCCAAACCATTACAATACAATTGTTTTTTCAACCAAGTATTCCTTGTCGCTCATCTTCCACGAAATGCTGATCCGGTATAAACCTTTCTTCGTGTGTGCCAAGTTAAACGAATGATGGGTGCCCAATTGTTTATCAAATACAAAAGCTTGATCCAAATCGCTATCCGATGGGCGGGTGAGTTTGATCAAACCGCTTTCAACACTCGGCATTTGTTCATACATAATGTTCAATTGATGATCCGCCAACGATACCGCAGGCAATACCTCTAGTTGATCGGCATTTTGTCTGCGGGTTTGTTTTTTTTCGTACTGCAAATCGTCTTCATAATACGTGGCAGACACCAGCGATATGTTTTGATTCACACAAATGGTGACCAACGTTCCGATAAATAGTGCGAAGGCCACAAAAGAAAAAACGATATATTTCATAAGTTAGTTGTTTTGGTAGATATAGGGCCTATAAATTTTGCTTTCGCTGATTGAATTTTTTTTCCGTTTTGATAGATTCCTATTACGACCGTTGTTTTTAGACCGCTGAGGGATTGCTCCGGCAGTTTCACCATAATCATACCTTTCAACAAACTTTCTTTTGGCACTTCTATGTTAGGGTCTCCAATTTTGGTAAGCACTGCATTGGCGGGTAATTCTACTTTCAGGGTAAGGGGTACATCTTCTAATGTTTTGTTAACAAATTCGATGGAATATAAATTGGTAATCAACCCATCATCCGTTTTGGTGTACAGTGTACCCGGCACTTTCAAAATTGTAGTCTCAATATCAGCTCGCGTGAAAATGAAGTACCCCAACACAATAATCAATGCCGTAAGCACCACCGAATAACCAATGACGCGTGGTGTTATCAATTTTTGTTTGCCTTGCTGAATAGCATTGAAGGAAGAATAGCGAATCAGTCCTTTTGGTTTTTCTATTTTAACCATTACCTCATCGCATGCATCAATGCAAGCGGTACAATTCACACATTCTAGTTGGGTGCCATTGCGAATGTCAATGCCCGTTGGACAAACATGAACACATAATTTGCAATCGATGCAATCTCCTTGCTTTTCGGTGATTTTTCGCTGGTCTTTTTTCAGCTTGCCGCGCGGCTCACCGCGCAGCCAATCGTAAGCAACCACAATAGAATTTTTGACTAGCAGCACACTTTGCAATCGACCATAGGGGCACACCACCGTGCATGCTTGCTCACGAAACCAGGCAAACACTCCATAAAATATAAATGTAAAAACAACCAATCCAATAAAACCAGCTAAGTGATCCGCAGGTGGTTGTAACACAATTTTCTTCACCTCCTCAATTCCGATTAGGTACGACATGGCCACGTGAGCGATCAGCACCGAAATCAGCAGAAAAATAAATTGTTTGACTGCCTTTTTGAAAATCTTACCGAGAGTCCACGGTAAGTTGTTGAGTCTTCTTTGCTGGTTGGCATCCCCTTCAATCCAATACTCTATTTTCCTAAATACCATTTCCATAAACAACGTTTGGGGGCAAGCCCAGCCGCACCAAATACGGCCAAACACCACCGTAAACAAAATCACAAATACAAAAAAGGTAATGAGCGTGATGGCCAATAGGAAAAAATCTTGTGGCCAAAATATTTGTCCAAACAAAATGAACTTGCGTTCGAAAATATTGAAAAGCATTAATGGCTTTCCATGCCATGTGATGAAAGGCCCCGCAAAAAAAATGGCCAACAACAAAAAACTTACGATTACGCGCTGTGTATGAAACGAACCTCGAGGTTTTTTTGCGTACACCCATACGCGCTTACCATGTGCATCTACGGTTGCGAGGCTATCGCGAAACTCTTCGTCATATAAATAAAAATTGCTATCGGCCATAATCTTCCCTCCTATTTATCATCACAAATCACAAACTTGCCTGTGTCTTTACCGTATCTGCTTTTACTTCGGGTTTTGTTTCAGGTTTTACTAGATCACCTTCAGGCTTTTTAGGATTGGCTGGGTTTGTGCCGCGCAACGTGAGCACATAGCTAGAAACATTTTTCATTTTTTCAGGACTAATCACACCTTCCCATGCAATCATATTGGTGCCTTGCACACCGTGGCGAACGGTTTTGAAAATATCCTTAATAGTGCCACCGTGCTTCCAATAGTCATCGGTCAAATTAGGACCAATATCCCCACCACCATCTTTGCGATGGCAGGAAGCACACGTGTTTAAAAAAATCTGTTTGCCCTCGGCCAATGCCAGCGCATCGGTGGTGGCCTCTAAATTGGTTTCATCGATGGCAGCCACTGGGTTGGCCGCCTGTAATTTTTTCAATTGCTCTTGGGCAATGGCCACTTCAGTATCGTATTCTGCTTGCTGCGAAGGCAGTGTATTAAAAACGTGATAAAACAATAAGTATACAATTGCGAATGCAATAGTGCCCAAAAAAAGACCTGTCCACCATGGCGGTAAATGATTGTCCAATTCTTTGATGCCATCGTAATTGTGATCAAGCGTAATCGAAGCTTCTTTCTCTACCGGCACAAAGTCGTTTGACTGTTGCCATAGTTTTTCCCAGAAGGTAGGTTCTGGGACATACGGAATGCCGAGCCGCTCCGCTCGCTCTTGAGCCGCTTGCTGGTTCATGTAATTCAACACGCGTAGCATGTATACGGCTACCAATAGCACGAGTATCGCCAACATGAAAATGAAACCCACCACTACATAAAAGGTGAGCAGGGGGTCGTCCCAAATGCTGGTGCTAGCTTCCGCTACGGACTGAGCAAACAAACGGGTGATTGAACCCAACAACATCAAAGGTATAATGAAAAAGTATTTCATGGTTGAGGATTTAATGAGTTAGAAGAAAGTGATTCATCTTGCAGGGGTTTACGTTTCATTTCGTCAATGAATTTTTTATCGGCCGAAAAAGTCCACCACAGTAAGCCGATGAAAAAGGAAAAGAAAATCACAAACGAAATGATGGGCCATATTTCGATGTTGTCGATGGACCGAAGAACTTCTTTGTACATAACTTTTTTGGTTAATTTTTTTTTACCGATACTATTGGTTTTCCGCCATTTTCTCGCCCTTTATATCGATGCCCAAACGTTGCAGGTAGGCAATCAAAGCCACAATTTCTGCTTCGGGTTGTGTTTCATAGCCCTCGGTTTTCAAGCTTGCCGCAATTTTCAGAGCTTGTTTATCCAACTCTTCGTTGGCAACTTCTTCGTATCCATCCGCATAGGGCACTCCAACGGTGCGCAGGGCTTTTATTTTTCCAGCCGTTAGGGACTTGTCAATCAATTGCTCATACAGCCATGGGTATGCTGGCATGATGGATCCAGTGCTTACTTCTTGTGGAGTGAGCATGTGGCGATAGTGCCAACTATCGGCATACTTTCCACCAATTCGGTGTAAATCGGGCCCTGTGCGCTTAGATCCCCACAGGAAAGGATGGTCATACACATACTCACCCGATTTTGAATACTCGCCATTCTTCGGGTCGTAGCGCAGCACCTCGCTGCGGAACGGGCGAATGAGTTGTGAGTGACAGTTCACGCAGCCTTCGCGGATATAAATATCACGCCCATGAATTTCGAGGGGCGTATAGGGTTTCACTGAAGTGATGGTGGGCACATTTGATTTGATTAAAAACGTTGGCACTAATTCAATAATGCCGCCAATTAAAATCGCAATCAACGCAAGGGTAGTAAAGAGTACCGGTTTGTTTTCCAATGCATGGTGCCAGTAGCCATCGTTGTGAGCTACCTTTATCCGAGGTGCAACCATCACTTCTTCGTTGGGTACAAATTTGCCAGCAGCCGCGGTTTTCAAAAGGTTATATACCATAATGAAGACGCCCACTAAGTAAAGCCCACCGCCCACTGCCCGCATCATGTACATCGGCAAAATTTTAGTGGTGGTTTCCAAAAAGTTTTGGTAAGTAAGAAAACCATCTGGATTAAACTCTTTCCACATTAGGCTTTGTACCACACCGGAGACATACATGGGCAATGCGTAAATGACGATGCCCAAAGTGCCTAGCCAAAAGTGGGTGTTTGCCAATTGTACAGAATACAACTTGGTGTTCCACATTTTAGGAACCATCCAATACACAATCCCAAAAATCAGGAAGCCATTCCAACCCAAACCACCCACGTGAACGTGTGCGATAACCCAATCGGTAAAGTGTGCAATGGCGTTTACGTTTTTCAAACTCAAGAGCGGGCCTTCCAGGGTTGCCATACCATAGGCAGTGACGGCCACTACCATAAATTTCAAAACAGGGTCTTCGCGTACACGGTCCCATGCACCACGCAGTGTTAATAATCCATTGAGCATACCGCCCCAGCTTGGCGCGATGAGCATGATGGAGAAAACGACACCCAGTGATTGAGCCCAGTCGGGCAAGGTGCTATATAATAAGTGGTGAGGGCCTGCCCAGATGTAAATGAAAATCAATGACCAAAAGTGAATAATGGACAATCGATACGAATACACTGGGCGGTTGGCGGCTTTAGGCAAGAAGTAATACATGATGCCCAAGTAAGGAGTGGTTAAGAAAAATGCCACCGCATTGTGACCGTACCACCATTGCACCAAGGCATCTTGCACGCCTGCATACCACGAGTAGCTCTTAAAAAAAGTAACGGGCATTTCAAACGAGTTGACAATGTGCAACACTGCTACGGTGACAAACGTGGCGATGTAAAACCAAACCGCCACATACATGTGTTCTTCTCTGCGTTTGATAATGGTTCCAATCATGTTCACGCCAAACATGACCCACACCAACGCAATGGCGATATCAATTGGCCATTCCAACTCAGCATATTCCTTTCCTGAGGAAATGCCCAAGGGCAGTGTGATGGCGGCCGCTAAAATGATCAACTGCCATCCCCAAAAATGCGCCCAACTTAACGTATCGCTAAAAAGGCGGGCCTTTAGCAATCGTTGCAGGCTGTAATACACCCCGGCAAACATGGCATTGCCCACAAAAGCAAAAATCACTGCATTGGTATGCAACGGCCGGATGCGCCCAAACGTGGTGTACTGAAAATCAAAATTGAACGTAGGATAAAATAATTGAATCGCTATCAGCAACCCAACCGTCATCCCCACAATGCCGAAGATAACAGTGGCGATGATAAACGCTTTAACAATCTTGTTGTCGTAGTGTATTTTTTCTAGTTCCATAGCACAGGTTTAGCTTTATTTTATGCCCTAAAAGTAGTCGGCCAAAAAAAAGTTGGGCATGATAGCTATTAGGCCATTACATGATTTTTGTCAGGAATTTTGAATAGGTGAGACAGTAAGCACCACCCTTGGCAATGGCGTAGCCTGCCTTCATCACGAAAGATTGCTATGGAGATGATAAGTATAGAGAGCTTATATAAAGTCTAATAATTATTTTAGGATTCCATACGGGCTCATGTCTTAATCTGTTTTTTTTCCTTGATGATTGAAAAATTTTTAGGGTTGAGTACAAATCTTTCACTCAGGGATATTCGGTCTCTTGTCTGGAGCATAACGGAAACCCACGTACAGGACAAACTCACCAAAGAAATATTTACGTTCCGTTCGCCCACAAAAGATATGATGGAAAGCCCTCTTAGAAAATAGGTGAAAAAATGGAATCTGCTACCGCACTAATTGTCAGAACTCAGGAGTGATTTTTATGTGTTCTAAAATCACCCTTATGGTTAATCTTCCTATAGAATATTCGGATAAGCAAGTGACCCCTTTTGGTGGTATGAGCTTAATGAAACGTTTTTTGGATCAAACCAATATCAGCAGTTTTTTTCAATTGAAGCAAACCGCATTCTTACTCCAAAATTTGCGTAACCCTCCTAAAATGACCGGCCATCCACCTCACCGACTTCCAATAATCGCTTTGGCAATCGACTCCAGATGCTCGTTAAATGAATTCAGCTGCGCTAGCATTTGACCGGAGGAATCTCTTTCGCTCAGCCCCCCGAATTTATTGTTCTTCACAAAGATTTCCTTGATTTGGTTCCACCGTTCCGTTTGCTGTTGAGTAAGGAAACCTGCAATCTCTTTGAGGCGCAGCAAATTTGCCTCTGCATCGGATGTCAACGTTTGTGATTCACCTTCATAATGCGAAAGAATTAAAGTGTTCACTTCTTCCGGAATCATCAGCGGCACCACTTTGCCAGCCATCTTGCTCATGTTTCTGTAGGACCCTTGTAATTTGAACGGAGGCTCGGTACGATAGGCATCTTTCATAGCCGCACTCGCAATGTATTGCTGGTTCACCAGCATGACCACATCCCGAATCCGTATGATGCTACGCAGTACCGCCATAGCATCATCTACTTCCTGCTGGTTATAATTTCCTTCCAACTCCGGCAGCAGTTCTGCCTTGGTCTCGATGTAATTGATGAGTTTATACAAATCTTCAAAACTGCGATTACTGATTTGCTGGAGATAGCGATTTTAAGCAACACAATTTTCAATCAGACTGAGTTTGAATAACTGATCTGAACTACCAATCACATCTCCTAGGTTGTAAACATCCGCACGATTGGCCAACATATCCGGAATCTTAAATTGCTCGCCACTTTCGGTATGGGGATTTCCGGCCATTACTACGCAGAATCGCTTTCCACGCAAATCATAGGTTTTGCTTTCTCCTTCGAAAATACCGTCCATTTTCCGCTGACCATCGGCCAGTGAAATAAACTTCTGCAAAAACTCCGCGCTGCAATGCTGAATATCGTCCACATACAACATCACATTGTCGGCCATTTCAAAAGAAAGATTTATCTTCTTAAGCTCAGCCCTTGCTCCTGACGTGGTGGCTTCGTGTGGGTCAATCGATGTGATGATATGGCCGATGGTTGGCCCATTGATTTTCACAAAGTGAAGCCCCATCGTCTTCGCCAGGTATTCCATTAATGTTGTTTTGCCATAGCCCGGAGGGGAAACCAGCAGCAACATTCCCATTCGGGCCGTACGTTTATCGTCACCGGCTGCACCAATTTGTTTCGAAAGATTGGCACCAATCAATGGAAAGTAAACTTCATTGATCAGGCGATTTCGAACAAATGAACTGAGTACCTTAGGCTCCAGTACGACTCATAAGACTCATTGCAAGCCGATCTTGATCAATGGATCAAGTGGTACAACGAGCAGAGAACGCATACTTGAAAATACTGCTACGGAAGTACCTCGTGGGAAACATTCACTACTTCGAAAGAATTAGCGTTTGCCAAAATGGTGTATCAAAACTATTGGCCAGCATGAACATCCCTTTTGATTTCTCCTCTTAGGCCACTTGCAGCCGCAAGCGAAAAAAAAGTCAAGGGAGGATTGGGATCAGCGGTTAATCGCGCGCGGCCAATCTCGCAGCCCTTGACTTTTTTGGAGATATAACTACCCTTGCCTGTAGGGAAGAAATGCTAAACTTTTAGCTTACAGTTTGGATTACTTTTTTAATACTGTAGTTGCACCTGCATTGTCAGTCACTTCAAAAGTAGGGTTACCAATTACTTGCTCTAAGTTGTAAATCATACCGTAGCTTCCATTGATGTTTCTGCTTTCGCTGTGCACTAAGTTATTAGCACCATCAAAAATGCGGATGTTGATTCTCTGTTTTCCTTCGTTGTTAACAGAGAACAAATACTTTGAGTTATTTGTCATTTTAGCAACGTGAACTCCCTTTACTGCACCTGTTGCAGCAACTACTTCTGCTTTTTTTGCAGCGGCATAATCTATCGTCTGTGATTTTTTACCGTTTTTTCCAGTAATCTCAACTTTATATTCACCATAAGGCAAGCCAGTAAAGTTAACGGGTAACATAAAACCATTTTGTCCTTTAATGGTTTCCGCAAAAACGACTTCACCTGATTGGTTATAAATTTTCAAGCGCACATTCTCGGTAGCTTCAGAACGGTAGATTACTTTTACCACGTTCTCTTTGCTGTTAACCACAGCCAAGCTAGGGTCAGCAGCAAAAGAAGCGCTTGCAACTACTAAACTTAATACAGTTACTAAAGTTGTTGTTTTCATTTTATTTTTTGTTTAATTCATGATGCAAATATACGGGCATCAACTACGCAAGGACGAAACTTGTAAGCAAACTTGATTTTTAAAATAGAAAATCGTTTGCGTTAGTAGCAAAAGAAAAGACAGCATTATCATCGAAGAAAAAAGCCCTTCTACCATCAATTTTAAGACACGCATAAAATCAATCTACCTACAACGATTGCACTGTGAGTAAACAAAAAAGTCTCAATCGCTTGAGACTTTTTTCATTTCGTGCTATTGAGGTAGTGCTAAAATGACTTCGATCCGATTAGACCACTTGCATCGTGTACTTCAATTGTATAGTGAGCCAAATCCTTTAGGTTGTATAGTCTTCCAAACCCACCTTGTACAAATTGCGATTCCTCAAAAACCGTTTCTTTTGCTTCGTTTAATACCTTGATGATAACCTCCCCTTTTCGCAATGAGTATACCGTGAGTGCAACTTTGTTTCGTTCTGTATCGACAGCACTAATTCGAACAGATTTTTTAGAATTGACTTCTTCATGAGAAATGATTTCTGTCCTTACAGAAACCCCATTATCAATTGTCACTGAATAATTACCTTTAGGCAATGATGAAAAATTGTAAGGTCTTGTAAAACCATCCGTATCCTTAATCAATTCTTTAAAGATCAATTCACCCTGGTCATTTTTAATGCTAATCTTAACGGTACTTTTTTCATCACCCTGGTACATTACTTTAAAAACAGATTCTTTCGCTTGTGATTTTACCACAGCAAAATCCGATTCATTCGTTCCCTTCGCAGACGCAACAGTTGCTACTCCCAACAACACAATTGCCATTACAAAATTTTTGGTCATGGTTTTATTTTTTTTTGTTAGACGTACCAACAACCCATGAAGTTTCAACTTTTTTGTTATTAAAATGTAAAATGATTTTCTGTATTGTTACCGAACAGTGTTCGTATAGAAGTGAACACTTTTTACTCGTCTCTAAAAATAATTAGTGCAGTGTGCGAAACTAATTGAGATGAAATACGTGCTTAGACTTTTCAGTCTTTTCCAGAAGTTGCAATTGGTAATTTAATTGACTAAGCAAGAAGGCTTCTTTCTTCTCATCGGCTTGATTTACAAATTTCAATTTCCCTTCTAAGTCCATGTTTAATTCGTTCGCAATATCGAACGGTGAGATTCGTTTCGGCACGTTCGAAACATTTACATGATGCAGGTACTCTTTGTATTTTTCAAGCAAAGGCGCAGTCGCCTGATTGGTCATATCTACTTCCAATAAATATACATCGGCTCCTGGATATAGTTTATCGCGATGGGTACGATACAAGGCTTCTAACTTGAATAGATCATGGCACTTCACAATAATGTCAGATTCACCCGTTGGGTAGCGCTTGATCACACTCTCCAACTTTACGACCGATCCGAACTTTTGAACATTCGATATATGATTGAAGTAGATACCAAATGATATATCTCGTGTCTCTGCGTCTTGGAGCAATTGCCTGTATCGTGGTTCAAAAATATGAAGCGGAACCATCTCTCCCGGTAACGGGAAAATGGACAGCGGAAACATAGGGATGGAAACCAATTCGCTCATTTGGGTCTTTAACACACAATAACACCAAAAGGTTATTGACTAGGCTCTTTTCAGCTCAAAAATCGTAATCTCTGGCGGCATACCCACCCGCCCGGGGTAGCCAATGTAGCCAAAACCTCTGTTTACATACAAGTATTGATTGTCTTCTTGATAGAGGCCGCCCCATTGTTTGTAGGCATATTGGGCGGGCGTCCAAGTATAATCGCCAATGCTAACCCCGAATTGCGTGCCGTGAGTGTGGCCTGCAAACATCACATCTATGTCTTTAAAAGCAGGCCGAACTTGTGCATCCCAATGGGTGGGGTCATGCGAAAGCAAAAGTCTTACGGCTGCCTCTTCGCTGCCTTTGTATGCTTTCTCAAGATCTCCATGTTTGGAAAAACGTGTTCCCCAATTTTCAACTCCAATTAAAGCGAGCTTCTCTCCTCCTTGTGTGATGATTCGGTTTTCATTTAACATCAAATCATAACCCAATAGGCGATGCGCTTGTATGAGATCATTAAAGTTCTGTTGTTTTTCTTGTTCTGATTTCCATGGTTTGTAATCACCGTAGTCGTGATTGCCCGTAATGGAAAAAACACCAAGCGGTGCACGAACTTTATTGAAGACATCAATGAAGCCATTTACTTCTTTGGTTTCGTTGTTTACCAAATCTCCCGTAAAGAAAATCAAATCTGGTTTTTGTTTGAGGAGCATCTCAATACCCCCCTTCACCGCTGTCTTGTTCCAAAAACTTCCCGAATGAATATCGGAAATCTGACCAATGGTCAATCCATCAAACGATTTTGGAAGATTCGGAAGTTTGATGGCCACTTTGCGAATGCGGTAATCGTGCGCACCAGAAATAACACCCCATGTAAAGGCCGTGAACGGAACAGCCGAGGCCACCAATGCTGCCTTGGACAAAAATTCAGAGCGCGAAATGGCTTCACCAGGCAAGGAAGATGGTTTACTTTGAAATTGAGAAACAATCCATCGCACGCCTCTTTGTAAATCATCTACGAATAAAAACAGAATTCCTACCACTTTTGAAAAGTAAGTGGCGATGATACCCGTAATAATCCAGTTGCGAAAATTTGCACTGTAACGATAAGGGTCATCAAACATCCACCAAAGCAATGCGAGTACACACAATGCAGTAGGAACCCAAAATCCGTAGCGAATAACTGACCGCCCAAGTGGTGACCAGTTCTTACTCACAACCAAAATCCCCTGAAAGAAATAATAGTCAATCAGTAAAAAGAGGAGGATGAAAATGAATACCGTCATAAGCCTGTTTCTCATAAAAAAACTAAGTCGTCCTTTTGAGAGACGACTTAGAGTGATTTTTATTTTAGTTTAACTCAAAACTACTTCTTGCTCCTCGGTCGACAACGGTTTGGGTCTGCTTTTAAATATGCGCTGCTTTAGTTTCGCAACCAGCAGATACATGACCGGTACCAAAAACAAGGTTAAGAATGTACCGAATATCAATCCGAAAATCATTGTCCATGACAAGGGTCCCCAGAAGGCCACGTTATCGCCACCAAAATAAATGTGTGGGTTAAGTTCCGTGAACAAGGTTACAAAGTCGATGTTCAAACCAACGGCCAACGGAATTAATCCGAGTGTGGCCGCCATCGCAGTCAACAATACGGGTGTCATACGCGTCTTCGCTGCTTCGGCAATTGCCTCCCGAAGTTCCATTCCCTGTGCCACTAACAAATCGGTAAACTCCACCAACAAAATACCATTGCGCACCACAATTCCCGCCAAGGCCATGATACCTACACCCGACATCACAATGGAAATCTTCATCATAAACAACGAAAAACCAATCAGCACGCCAATGATACTAAAAAGAATTTCAGCCATGATGATGATGGGCTTACTGGTGGAATTAAACTGCGTTACTAAAATCATAAAGATTAATCCGAACGCAATTAAAAATGCCACTCCCAAAAATGCAGAAGTTTCTGCTTGGTCTTCCTGCTCGCCCGTCATTTTTACGGTTACACCATCGGGTGTAGAGAAGCCAGAAAGTTTATCTTGAATATCAGCCACTACGTTATTGGCATTGTAATCACCCAAAACATTCGAAGAAAGAGTGATCACACGCTTTTGATTGATCCTGCGGATACCCGCGTAGCTATTCGAGTATTCTGTTTTCGCTACTGCCGACATTGGCACTTGGCGCACTTGGCCGCCCATGCTCATATCGCGGTAGGTCAAGGGCAAGTTCATTAACGTGTTGATGTCGTTTCTATATTTTTCATCCACGCGCAAGGTAATTTCGTAATCATCGTTTTCATCGCGGAACTTAGAAACTTCACGGCCGTTGATGGCGGTGTTCAATGCCAGACCTATTTGCGCTGTGGAGATACCTTCGCGGTTGGCTTTTTCACGATCAATCGAAACAATAATTTCGGGTTTATCACTTTGGAAATCTGATTTTAATTCTTCCACACCCGGCACTTGCAGCGAATCTAAATAACGCTTTAATCGGTCAGCAGTAGAAACAAGGACACCAAAATCCTCTGCCGCAACTTCAATATTCACAGGCTTTCCAGTCGGTGGTCCGTTTGCCTCTTGATTAACCGAAATCTCGGCTCCTTTCACACCTTTTACAGCCTCACGAATTTTATCCAAATATATTTTAGTCGATTGGCTATTTCGCTTGGCGAAATTCACGAAGGCCACTGATACTTTCCCCAAATGAGGTTGTGGGTTGGTGCCAGCAAATTGATCTTCAGATGCGCCAATAGAAACATTCGAAATAATTGACTCGACTATAGGATTGTTTCTGCCGACCACACTCACCACCTTCTCCTCTACAATGTTAGTCACCGAATCCGTAACTTTTTGGTCGGTGCCGATTGGCAACGTTACATACGCGAAAATAAAATTAGGGTCGCCTTGCGGGAAAAATACTACGGGTGGTTTTCTCCAAGCGGTAAAACCGATTGAAAGAAAAAACAATGCAATTACTGCTACAACCACCCAAATAGGGCGATAGGCAATCAAAAACTTGCTAACAATTTTCTTGTAGCCTTCTTGCACGCCAGGCCAAAAATCAGTTTGGAAATGAGAAATCACACGTACCAAGTAAAAATGATACAACGCATACACACCAAACATAAAGATGGTGAAGTTGCCCATGCCAAACCAACCCACTACATAACTCATCAGAGCCAAAGAACCCATAACAATGGCTGTCACTTTAAAACCACGGGTGATCTTGCTTTTGTTTTCATGATCGTGATTGTGCTCCGTCATAAAATCTGCCGCAAAAACTGGGTTGATGATATAGGCCACTAGCAACGAAGCCAACAAAGCCACAATCAAGGTGATGGGTAAGTACACCATGAACTTACCAATAACGCCCGGCCAAAAGGCCAGCGGAATAAAAGGTGCCAACACAACCAAGGTACCCGACAATACAGGCAAGAACACTTCACCTGCAGCAATTTTAGCTGCTTTGCGAATGGGCACTTTTCCATTATCAAACACACGGTGCGTGTTTTCAATCACCACAATGGCATCATCCACAACAATTCCCAAAGCCAACAAGAATGAGAACAACGTCATCAAGTTAAATGTGTAGTCCAGAACGGGAAATACCAAAAAAGCAATAAAGCTAGAAATCGGAACCGACATAGCAACGAAGAACGCGTTAGTAGCACCCATGAAGAACATCAAAATAATGACGACCAGCACGAAACCAATGATGATGGTATTGATCAAGTCATGCAAGGTGGTGCGTGTGTTATCT
Organism: Chryseotalea sp. WA131a; assembly: GCA_025370075.1. Taxonomy (NCBI): domain Bacteria; kingdom Pseudomonadati; phylum Bacteroidota; class Cytophagia; order Cytophagales; family Chryseotaleaceae; genus Chryseotalea; species Chryseotalea sp. WA131a. The sequence continues at coordinate 1,807,018 of CP073016.1, forward strand.
GATTGATCGGCTGTAATCGTAATATCCGTGCCGGGAGGCAAAATATTTGCTCTGAAATTTTCAACAATCGCATTGATTTGATCAGACGCAATAATCAGGTTCTCACCGCTTCTTTTGATTACGTTCAACGTGATTACGTTCTTCTCATCTAAACGTGCATAGCTGTCTTGCTCCTTGTGCGAATCAATTACATCTGCTATATCTTTCAAATAAATTTTACCGCCCTTGGTAGAGCCAACCACGATGTTAGCCAATTGTTCGGCTGATTTAAACTCACCATTTACAGTAAGTGAGCGTTTCATGCCATCGACCGAAAGCTGACCACCCGGAATAATGACGTTCTCACTAGCCACTGCTTGCTGCACGTCATCTAAGCTGACGCCAGCACTGGCCAGCTTAAACATATCGATGTTGATTTGAATCTCGCGAGTTAAAGCTCCAACAATGTCCACTCTTCTGATTTCACGAATGCCTTCGATCGCATCTTGCAGTTGCTCGGCATACTTTTTCAGTGTGGTCAAATCATAATCGCCAGAAAGATTGACGTTCATGATCGGGGCTTGCGAAATATCGATTTCAATTACTTGCGGATCGTCTTTCAAATCAGATGGTAAATTGGGCTTGGCGCGATCGACCGCATCTTTTACTTCTTGCTTCGCTTTGGGTACATCAATATCCGTCTCAAACTCGATAATCACATTTGAAAAACTTTGTACGGAATTGCTTTTTATTTTCTTTACCCCGGAAATCGACTTTACTTCTTTCTCGATTTCTTTCGAAATCAAATTCTCAATATCCGATGGGGAAGCACCCGGATAGATGGTAGCCACAAAAATTTGCGGAAACACTACTTCGGGAAAATTCTCTTTCGGCAAACTTACGTAGGTAAACATACCCGCCAAGCAAACAATGACGGTGGCCACGTAAATGCTCACTTTGTTATCAATCGCCCAACTGGTGGGGCCAAATTCTTTTTCGATGTCTTTCATAAATTCAAGAAGTTAGAAGTTAGAATTTAGAAGTCAGAATTACTCATCAGAAATTCTATATCCTGACTACTGACTTCTATATTCTTTTTAGATTTTAATCAATTCACCATCGTTCAAACCTTGGTAGCCAACGGTAATAATTTTGTCGCCAGCTTTCAAGGTATTCACTTGAGCCAAGTTGCCATAGACACCTACCACCTCTACCACATTTTTCTTAGCCACCAGTTTGCCATCCATGGTTTCAGCGGTGTACACAACTTTTTGTCCGTTGATGTCTTGCACCACGTTAACAGGCACCACAATCGCTGCTGCTTCAGAATGAAATATTACTTTCAACTCTCCCGACATATTGGGCCTAAAATCATTGCTGCTGATCAAAGCTACCTCTACGGGAAACGTGCGCGACAATTGGTTGATGGCTTTGCCAACAAATGTCACTTGCCCACCAACTGTTTTCTTTAAATCGCTAAAGGCGATTTGCACTTTGTTCCCTTTCTTCACTTCGGTAACATACGCTTCAGAAACATTGGCAATAAACTTTAAGCGATCGTTGCTCACCACCCGAAATGCAGGAGCACCGGGAGCCGTGTTTTGGCCAATTTTAACTTCCACTGCATCTACCGAGCCATTGATGGGTGATTTGATGCGCGCCATGTCCAACTGCTCATTGAGCGTGGCCAATCTTCTCTCCAAACTTTCTTTATTGTTTTTTGCTTGCAGGTATTGCACCTCCGTTCCAATTTTTTGGTCCCACAGATTTTTTTGGCGATTGTACACCGTGGTTGCCAAATCTAAACTTGATTTAAGTTCTTCAATTCCACGAAGCGTGAGCGAATTATCGATTTGCGCCAAGGTTTGTCCTTTGGTAACTACATCTCCCTCGCGCACAAATACCTGCACGATAATGCCCATCGTTTTGGCACTCACCATAATGTTATCGACCGCCTCGATGGCACCTTGTGTTTGAATGTAGTGATCAAACGGACGAGGCTGAAGCTCTGCTACGGCCACGTCTTTTGATTTTGCAGTGGATGCCTCCGGATTTGACTTTGAAACTTCTGCTTCAAGGGTTTTAATTTCTTTAGCAAGTTCTGTTTGCTTGGCTTTTAGTTCTTTTAGCAATGCTGCTTTATCATTTGACTTTCCACCACAGGCTGCCAGTATTATAGCAAGGGATGTTCCTAAAATTAGAGTTGAGTATATTTTTGGTTTCATATTGTTGGGATTCTGATTTTTATTTTTGTTGGGGTAATAATTTTCCGAAGGCTTTATCAAGATCTACTTTGGCTACCATGGCATCAAATAGCGCTGAGTAATAATTTGTTTGAGCTTGGCGTAAACTATTTTCAGCATCTACAACCTCTAAGTTAGAGCCAACGCCTTGTTCGTACTTTATCTTAGTTATTCTAGCAATGTTGCTGGCCAATTCCATATTCTCACTCTGCGAGTTCAATGAGGTGATTGCATTTTCAAAACTAATGGAAGCTTGCTTGGTCTGTAGATCAATTCCCTGTTTGAGGCTTTTAAATCCGTTATCAATCTTTTGAAGAGTTAACTTTTCTTGCTGGATTTTAAATTGACGTTGAAAACCTGTGAATATATTCATACTGAGTGTCACTCCGAATAATGAATATCCATACCATTTATCTGGGCCAATCGAGCCATTGTCCTTAACATTTGTATTTGTTGTAAAAATTCCACCAATACCGTTTGATTGAGTGAAGTATCCTAAATTGGCAAATCCAGAGATAGTTGGTAAAGCGCCAGCATATTGATTCTTAATGTTCAATTGCTGAAGGCGTTGGTTTGCTTCAAGGATTTTGTAATCAGGCCTTTGCTTGTAGTCCCATCCATCACGATAATTTACTAGATCCGAATCAATTTTAACTTCTTCTATTTTCCCAATGATGTCAATAGGTTTATCGATTGGATAATTCATTTGGAATTTCAGTAGTTCAGTGCTAAGACTATTTAGCTTTGAAAACTTATCTCGCTCAGACTTTAAATTATTATAGGCCACACGAATTCGATCAACATCTATTCCCTCAGCAAATCCGTTTTTATTAAGTGCGATAGTATTTCTTAGTAAAGAATCAAACCTTGCAAGATTGCTATCGAATAAATCTGTTCTCTCACGATTAATTAGAACAGAATAATAAGCTTTTGTTACTTGTTCTACTATCTGCTCTCTGGTTTGGTTTGCGGTTTTAAAAGATAAATCTTTATAAGCCTTTGATGCTTGCAAGCCCACTAAATAATTTCCACTAAAGATTAATTGATTGATTGTAATACCTGCATCACCAGAGCTTTGAAGCTGAAAGGGACTTTGCTGTGCTAAAATATCTCCATCATTGGCACCTGAGGTTGGAGGAAAAAAACTAAAACCAGTTGTGGAGGTTGAATATCTACCAAAAAATCTTCTCAACTGTTCATTGTGCTGAATCGCAACACTACCACTCACTTGAGGTAAGCCTAAACCAACGGTTTCTCTTACCCTGGCAATGGCTATTTGCTGATCAATCTCCGCATTCTGTGCATTAATAGAGTTCTTCAACGCATACTCAATGCATTGCTCTAATGTAAACGAGGCACTCGCTTGCTCTTGCGAATAGGAGCTAGTTACTGCTCCCCAACTAATGGTAAAAATTACTAATCTATAAAATCGTTTCATGTTTGGGTTGATTTATTTTGGTGTTGTTGATATAATTTTCTTTGTATTTCAAATAAAGTTTCTTTCCTTTTTCGGTGGTCAATCCATATACAAAATGCTCAAACAATTGAGTCTGTACTTCTGCCAAGTTGAATTTTGCCGAAGGGAAAACACGTTCATCAAATGACATTTCAATGACGCCCAACCTTTTGGCCGCCAAGATGTGCGGGTTGATCTCAGGTCGAAAATGCCCGTCTGCAATACCTTGTTTGATATTGCGCACCACCGAATTATAGATATAGCCTGATTTGTATTCTTCCCAAATGGCCCAGGCTTTTGGGTGAAACTTTTGAATATCGTGCAAGAGCGTTGGATTCATGGCCTCCATGTCGCGCTTTAGGCAAATAGCAATCTTGTGCAATTCATCAATAGCGTTCTCGGCATTTTTCGTGATTTCCTCATACTCGCATTTATCGGCTGCCATGTGCGATTTTGAAACCGTGGTTACCAATTCCTCTTTGTCGGCAAAGTATTGGTACAGCGTTTTCTTTGATACCGACAAGTGTCGGGCAATGTCATCCATCGAAATGCTACGAACACCATACTTCATAAAAAGCAGCTCTGCCCCTTTCAATATCTTCTCGCGTGTCTCTTTTTCTTCCATACTAATTTCCAGTAAGCGGGCGTAAAACTATGGAAACTTTTATTATCACAAAAGTTTCCACGGTTTTTTAGTACGGAATTTCAATCGTTAGGTTTCGTGACGCGGGTTATTTTTTTAAGAATTAATCAGCGAAATTGAATTCAACCGATTGTGGAGCCATCTTTCTGCGAAGGCTCGCGATAACACCACTTGTCTTTCATCTTTTGTTTGAACCGTTCACGGTCTTCGGCAGACATGTTTTGCCATTTCTCTTTCCAATGACCACGCCACCTGTGTGGTGCGTGGCCTTTTCCTCCAAAACCAGAGAAAAGAATTTTACTCAATACCAACAATCCAAGTGTTTGCCAGAAAGATATCACCGGTCCGTTAAAGAGCACGGGCACCAACCAATTCCACAAATACATGGTAACCAATGTAAACGCTGCCACTGCAACTATCCCCAACGCTACCATCATCAACACTTTTGCAATCCATTTTCCACGTTTCATAAAATTTCTATTTTAGCTTTTCAATAAATTTAAACATTCATTTTTTCAATCTTCTTGGTCTTGGGGCTTAGGTCTTGGGACTTGGGTACCCAACCACTCCCAATACCTAAGTCCTAAGTCCCAAGTCCAAATCCCTAAGTCCCAACTACATCATCATAAAATTTCTGCAACCTCTTTCTGAGTGCCAGTATCGCATACCGTTTTCGCGAAAGCAAGGTGTTGATGGACACACCTGTCTCTTCGGCTATTTCTCTAAATCCCTTTTCTTCAATTTCATTTTGAATAAAAATCTCGCGCTGATCGGCTGGCAATTCGGCCAATGCATCGGTGATTTCGTCCCAAATGGCTTCGCGCAAAAGAGTGGATTCGGGAGAGTTATCCAAATCAGGTAAAATATCTTGAAGCGTTAGTGGTGCATCTTCATCCTTGCCCGATACCAGTTCAAAATCCGTCTGCTTGGGTCGGCTCGCATCGCGCCTATAGCGGTCAATGATCTTATTGCGCGCCACACTATACAACCACGAGGTCACGCGGTCCAAGGATTCAATTGTTTCGTAGCCTGCCACAAATTGGTAAAACACATCCTGAAGTATATCCTCCGCCTCTTCCAACGTAGACACACGGTTGCGGATAAACCCCAACAGCTTGTCTTTCTCCTTCAGGAATGTGTTTTCTTTTATTTGCTGCATCGCCAAGTCCATCTGCTGCCCCAATTTCCATCATAGACGGGAGTGGGTATGGATTTATTTTACAAAGCTGAAGAAAAAAGTTGGCAGTCCTCCTTCGTTGAAGCCACGGAGGATAAATAGGCAGTAAAGCGGAAAAGCATTTCCCTAAGGTCACAATTTGTGTCCTTAGAAAATTTGAAAGCGCCTAAATCTTGAGGTCACAAATTGTGACCTCAAGACTGGTTAAACAACAAAAGAACTCTTAGAAATTGCTACTTTTAATCGAGTAAACAGAACGTGATGAAGAAGGATTCTCTTTTACCAGAAGAAAGGATTTTAAGAAAAATCATAATTCTTCGTGATCAAAAAGTAATTTTAGATAGTGACTTAGCTGAGTTGTACGGTGTGCCAACGAAAGTACTGAAGCAAGCTGTAAGAAGAAATATGGATCGGTTTCCCAAAGACTTTTTGTTTGAGTTAAATGAATCTGAAACAAGATCTCTAAGGTCACAAATTGTGACCTTAGAGACAGGCAGAGGAAAGTACTCAAAATATAGAGCCTTTGCTTTTACAGAACAGGGGGTCGCCATGTTGTCCAGTGTATTGAATAGCCCAACTGCTGTTTCAGTAAATATTCAAATAATGAGGGTATTCGTAAGAATGAGGCAACTTGTCACTTCGTATAAAACCTTATTAGAAAAGATAGAAAAACTCGAAGCTTCCGATAATGACAAAAACAAGCACATCAGGAATATTTACGGAATTATAAAAGAGCTTTTAGAGCCTGCCATAAAAACAAGAAGGCCAATCGGTTTTAAAACATCAAAATCGAAGTGATGGCCGAGTCTATTTTCTATCAAGATAGTCAGCTACTATTTCATCGCTATGGAACTGGAAAAAAAATACTCTTGCTCTTCCACGGCTTCGGACAAGATAATCGGGTATTTCAATCTTGGGAAGAGATCTTAAAGGAGGACTACATCCTATATGCATTCGATTTGTATTTTCATGGGCAGAGTTATTGGGGGAGCCGAAAGCCGTTGGAAAAATGGGATTGGAAAAATATACTCGAACAATTTATTCGTCAAGAACAACTCACTCGTTTTGAAGTGGCGGGTTTTAGCATGGGCGGCAAATTTGCATTAGCTACACTAGAACTCTTTCCAGAGCGAATAGAAAAAATATACTTGTTGGCACCCGATGGGATTAAAACCAGTTTTTGGTATAGCCTGGCCACCTACCCTATTGCTACACGCTATTTTTTCAAAAGTATGATTTTGCACCCCAGTCGATTACATTCATTGGCCAAATTACTTCGAGCCTTTCGGTTGGTTGATAACGGATTGTTGCGGTTTGCCGAAAACCAAATGAACACCGAAGCGAAACGCAGACAAGTTTATTACACATGGGTGTACTTTAGGCATTTGAAATTTGATTTAGATAAGATTGCTTCGGTCTTGAATCAAAAAGAAATACCCCTCACCATGATTGTGGGAAAATTTGACAAAGTAATTCAACCTAAAAACATGGAAGGCTTTCTATCCAAAATAAGAATCAAGAAGTTCAAAGTTTTAGAAGCCGGGCACAATGATTTGATAGCCAAAAGCGCGGAGGCAATCAAAAAGCAAAATGATAGCCTATGCTAAAGGCTACAGGTAGCAAAGGATTATCTATCCGAACGCCAGGAGTAGATTTCAATACATTATAATAATCAGTAGCCTCTTTAGATCGAAAGGGAACCAATAACTCAAATGCCCAAAATGCGTTTGTGTTTCTTCGTTGCTTCACCATTACTCCCGCACCAACAGACATACCATAGAAGAACTTGTTTAACTGCGATGCCCCAGAAATAGCATAAGCCGCATTGTAACCATACATAACGTTTAAGATAAAAGATGCACGTTTGTCCGGAGTCGCCCGGAAATTTAAACCCGCATTGTAGCCAAACCCGGCAAAGGCATAACCCCCACCAAAAAACACGCCTAAATTTTTAGATGGCAGCAGAGTCAGTCTGCCTCCTATGCCGCCATAGTCTAGGCCTATTCCAATTCCGAAATCGCCCGTAACTGCAGTACTGGCGAAATCAGTATTTGGTCTGTTTGAATATTCATTTATGGTTGTCTTAGCGACTGGCTCAGGTAGCTTCTTTTGTTGATCCAAATTACTGAGGCGTTCGCCTGCGCGGTAAACAGCTATTGGATAGGTACGCAAAATGTTAGCAAACACTTCTTTTTTATCGTACTCTTCCTTGCTTTCAAATCGAATCGAATAAATCTCACTCATATTAAAACTACCAGCTTTTGAAAAAAGTAAATTATCGGATATAGCCGTAATTTCGGTTTTTACCTTCGTGCTATCGTTTAAGGTAATGAGTGTGTTTTGAGCTAAACCATCTAACGTCAAAAATAGATTTAGCAGGATTGAAAGAATGCAAAAGCGTATCATGTAACGGATTAATTATATGGTTCAAATTTAAGAAAATCAAGTACAAATTCTCTCCATTTATTACAAAATACTCCTTACTTTTACAGCTCACTTCTACACTTCCATGATTCTATTTTTTCGCGCAGAATCCAACCTTATCTACGGGGTTGGCACGACACATTTATTTTCCGTTGAAGATATTGAAAAACTGATGTGGCTCTTTGGCGGGGCGAAGCCGCTAGAAGACAAAACGCTGACAGGTCTATTTATTGGCCCGCGAAAAGAAATGATTACTCCTTGGAGTACGAATGCCGTAGAGATCACCCAAACCATGGGCATCAACGGCATCCAACGCATCGAAGAATTTTTTTCGGTAGTGGGTGAACCTCATTACGATCGGATGTTGCAGCATCTTTATAAAAATCTCGATCAAGATCTTTATACCATTCACCTCACGCCTGCACCTATTTTAGAAATTGACGACATCAAAAAATACAGTGACGAAGAAGGACTTGCGCTGAGCGAAGAAGAGATAAAATATCTCACAGATGTAAGTTGGAAGCTAGGCAGAAAACTAACCGACAGCGAAGTATTTGGGTTTAGTCAGGTGAACTCCGAACATTGCCGCCATAAAATTTTTAACGGCACGTTTATCATTGATGGTGTGGAGAAAGAGATGACGCTCTTTCAATTGATTAAAAAAACCTCTAAACAAAACCCCAATCAAATTGTATCTGCCTACAAAGATAACGTTGCCTTCATCAAAGGACCACGTGTAGAACAGTTTGCGCCCACGAAACAAGATGTCCCTGATTTTTTTGCGATAGAAGATTTCGATTCGGTGATTTCGTTAAAAGCGGAAACGCACAACTTCCCGACTACTGTTGAGCCGTTCAATGGTGCCGCTACAGGTTCAGGTGGAGAAATCAGAGATCGGCTTGCAGGTGGCAAAGGCTCGCTGCCCTTGGCGGGAACAGCCGTGTATATGACTTCGTACCCGCGTTTAGAAAAAGGCAAAGCATGGGAAGGAAACGATCCCCGCAAGTGGCTCTATCAAACACCTGCTGAAATTCTGATCAAAGCATCAGATGGAGCGAGTGATTTTGGAAACAAGTTTGGTCAGCCGTTGATCAGTGGAAGCTTGTTCACCTTTGAGCATGAAGAGCAAAAAAAGAAATTCGGTTTCGACAAAGTGATCATGCTGGCGGGCGGCATTGGGTTCGGGAAAGAGAAAGACAGTCAGAAAGAACACCTGCAAGCGGGCGATCAAATCATCATGATGGGTGGCGACAACTACCGCATCGGGATGGGTGGCGCAGCCGTATCATCTGTGACTACTGGCGAATTTGCAAATGCCTTGGAACTTAATGCCATTCAACGCTCGAATCCAGAAATGCAAAAGCGTGTGATGAATGCCATCCGTGCTATGGTGGAGTCGAGTGAAAACCCCATTGTTTCCATTCACGATCACGGAGCGGGTGGTCATTTGAATTGCTTCTCAGAATTGTTAGAAGAAACAGGTGGCACAATAGAAGTGGAGAAAATTCCGGTAGGCGACCCTACCCTATCGGCCAAAGAAATCATCAGCAATGAATCGCAAGAGCGAATGGGCTTGGCGCTCCATAAAAAAGATATTGACACACTGCAACGCGTGGCCGATCGCGAGCGCGCACCCATGTATGTAGTAGGCGAGGCTACAGGCGATAAAAAATTTACGTTCAAAGGGGCGAAGGGTTCTATGAATCCCGTAGAACTTGAAATGAATCATTTGTTTGGTTCATCACCGAAGACCATTTTAAAAGACCAGTCGCAGAAAACAACTTATAAAGACGTAACATACGATGTATGGCAATTGCAATCGTATATCGAGCAAGTGTTGCAATTAGAATCGGTGGCATGCAAAGATTGGTTGACCAACAAAGTAGACCGCTCGGTTTCCGGTAAAGTAGCCACGCAGCAAACGTGTGGCGAAATACAATTGCCATTGAACAATGTGGCCGTGATGGCGATTGATTTTTTGAGCAACAAAGGAATTGCTACTTCCATCGGTCACGCACCTGTGGCCGCCTTGGTGAATCCGGCTAACGGAAGCAAGCTTGCCATTGCCGAAGCGCTCACCAACTTGGTGTGGGCACCACTCACCCACGGACTAAAAGGAGTTTCTTTAAGTGCCAACTGGATGTGGCCGGCAAAAAATGAAGGCGAGAATGCACGACTCTATCACGCTGTTGAGGCCGTGAGTGATTTTGCATGTGCGTTGGGAATCAATATCCCTACTGGCAAAGACTCCCTCTCAATGACACAAAAATATCCGAATGGAGAAGTAGTGTATTCACCCGGCACTGTAATTATTTCGGCTGTGGGCGAAAGCAGTGATATTCGCAAAACAGTCTCACCCGATTTGAAGCACGTAGTTGGCTCAACATTGTTGTATATCGATTTCTCGAAAGATGAGTTGAAATTGGGCGGAAGCAGTTTAAGCCAGGTGTTGAGCACATTGGGCAACGATGCACCAACCGTTACTGACGCAAATTACTTTGCGAAAGCGTTTACAACTATTCAAGAACTGGTCAATCAAAATCTAATCTTGGCAGGTCACGATATTTCTTCGGGTGGGTTGATCACTACTCTATTGGAGATGTGTTTCCCGTCTCAACAAATAGGAATCGATGCGACCTTAGACTTAGGAAAAGATCCGATCAAAACATTGTTTGCTGAAAATCCGGGAGTGGTGATACAAGTGAGCAATGTGAATGCGGTGATAGATGAGCTGAATAAGAATGGCATTGCTTTTAAAGAATTAGGAAAAGTTACTTCTGATAGCGTGTTAAGGCTGCAAGCCTCAGGCAGCAAGCCACAAGCCATGAGCGGCACGGACCAACTTGAGGCTTGGAGCTTGAAGCTTGAGGCTTTGCGCGAAAAATGGTTTCGCACCTCGTACTTGCTCGACAAAATCCAGCGGCCAAAGGGTCATGCGGAAAAACGAAAAGAAAATTTTACCCAACAACCCCTAGTCTATCAATTCCCCATTCACTTTGACGGAACGTTTAAATCGTTGGGCATCGATGCAAAACGCAGAACGCCTTCCGGAATAAAAGCGGCCATCATCCGCGAGAAGGGTGTGAACGGAGATCGCGAAATGGCGTACGCGCTTTATCTCGCGGGCTTTGATGTGAAAGATGTGCACATGACCGACTTGGTTTCGGGGCGTGAAGATTTGACTGGAGTGAACATGATTGTGTTTGTTGGAGGATTTTCCAACTCCGATGTACTGGGTTCTGCCAAAGGTTGGGCAGGCGCATTCTTGTACAATCCAAAAGCCAAAGGAGCGTTGGATAATTTTTATGCACGTCCTGACACGCTGAGCTTAGGTGTTTGCAACGGATGTCAATTAATGATGGAACTTGGTTTGGTTTATCGCGAGATACCAATGCCAGACCATCCAAAAATGCACCATAACGGTTCTGGTAAATTTGAATCGACCTTCATCACCATCGACATTCCCAAAAACAATTCAGTGATGATGAGTTCGCTGGCAGGATCGCGTTTAGGTGTGTGGCTGGCGCATGGCGAAGGAAAATTTGTGTTGGGCAGTTTAGACAATTACCAAGTGGCAGCTACTTATTCCTATCAGCAATATCCGGGCAACCCCAACGATTCTGAGTTTGCAGTCGCCTCGCTCTGCTCAAAAGACGGAAGACACTTGGCGATCATGCCGCACATCGAGCGCACATTGTTCCCGTGGAACTGGCCGCACTACACACGCAACAAACAGCAAGACGAAATTGGGCCGTGGATGGAGGCGTTTGTGAATGCAAGGGAGTGGGTGAAGAAAAGAAGTTAAAAGTTCGAAGTTGTTTGATTACGCCTATACCAGGGGAGGCGGTTCTATTAAAATCTGAGCAAAAGTTTGGGGAGTGGTGGAAAGTGGTTGAATAACTTTCTTGATGCGCAAAACTGTCAGTATAAAAAATTGATGCGGTCAGAATGTTAGATTAATAGAAGGCATCTTAAAAATATGAAATCGAATTAATTATCAGATGATCAGCTTGATGTTTATCTTTGGGTAATCTGTTTTCCAATTTTTTTGCAGATCGATGGATATCAATTATGAACAATGGGAAGTGATTTCAGAAATCCTTCCACGCCATAGGAGTGGGTTGCCGCACGTTATCCCTAACTGCTTCCACTGCACAATGGGTGCTCTTCAATGGACGATGACCATACGAACCGGAATGAACTTTGCTTCCAATCTTGGCTCTATGTAGGTTCATCTCCCTTCAACGTCAACAAAAGCGAGGGAAGTTGAGCCGAAAGATCATCCGTGGTAGTGTCGTACGTTAGCTCATCATGCAGTAACTGCACCATCCGCTCATCAATTGACACCGAGCGGGTGCGATTGGTTTTGCGGAAGAACTCGTTGCACTCGTTCATGGCAATTCGGAACAACCAGGCCGAAAATGGCACACCCCTAAACTGAAACTTACTTAGCGCAAGCAGTGCCTTTAACCCAGATTTTGCAGTAGAATGAAATAGTGACAAGGTGTCTTATATTTGAATATGGAACACCACTATACCGATAAATTAGTAACAGCGTGGGGCGGGATGAAAGAGATGAAAATATTGATTGACCAAACTGGGATCAGCAAGAAGTTGGCCGAGCTTGGTTTGCCTGAGAGCAAGAGTAACAACCGGATAGATGCCGTGGGAATAATAGAGAGTTTTTGGGTGGGCATCTGGATTGGTTGCTTTCGTTTTAGTCACACAGCGGTGGTGCGGGTTGATGAAGTGTTGCGCCAGATATTTGGATGGAAGCGGGTTGCTTCGGGAACCACCTTCGGGCGTTTCTTTAAAAAGTTTACCCCCTCAATGAACCACCAAATTTTCATTGAACTGTACACGTGGTTTTTTGAGCAGATCCAATTTGACAATTACACGTTGGATATGGACAGCAGTGTGATCACCCGCTACGGGGAACAGGAAGGCAGCAAAAAAGGGTACAACCCCAAGAAGCCTGGCCGTGGCAGCCATCATCCCTTGTTTGCTTTTGTCAATGACATACGCATGGTGGCCAATTGCTGGAACCGTAGCGGCAATACAGGGAGCAACAGCAACTGCATCCATTTTTTGGAAGAGACCTTTGCCATCCTCAAAAACAAAACAGTAGGGTTGTTCAGGGCCGATAGTGGGTTTTGTACCGGTACAGTCTTGGATTTCATTGAGCAGAGAAATATCCCCTACGTCATTGCCTGTAAGCTGTATGCCAATTTACAAGCCAGCATTTATGGTATCACCCAATGGAATGCGATAGGCGAAGGCTTATGGGTATCGGAAATAAACTACCAGCAAGGCGGCTGGGGCAAAGCCCGTAGGATTGTGGTCATCAAACAAAGAAATCAGGGCCAGGGCAACGGGTAAGAAGCTCAAGACATTATTCAGCAGCGTGGGCATAGCGGACGAAAAAGTGTACCGCAAAAGGTACCATGCCTTTGTCACTAACCAAGCCCTGCCGGCAACAGAAATATGGGAACAATATAAGCGCAGGGGTGATGCCGAAAACAGGATCAAGGAGTTGAAAGAAGATTTCGGTACAGAAGGCTTTTGCATGGATAGTTTTTGTGCTACTGAAACAGCTATGCGCTTTGTGATGGTAGCCTATAATTTGATGAGCCTATTCCGGCAAATAACCCATCAAAAACAGCCACAGCCCAAGCTTTCCACATTAAGGTTCAACTGCTTTGCAGTTGGAAGTTGGGTGGAGCAGGAAGCCCAAAAATGGGTACTGAAAATGTCCGTCCCACTCAAAAGAAGGCAATGGTATGATGGATTATTCTCAAATGTCCAAAAAATAAACCTGCCACTAAGTCTGACTGGATAGTTCTACTGCAAAATCTGGGTTTAAGAACACCTGTTGGGTGATATCGCCCGCCAGTTCCCGATCAGTTGTTCTGCGATACAAGAAGAGGTACACCTTCTTAAAGTACTTCTCATAAATAGGCCTAAACGCTTGGGCGTCAACTTGAGATTGACGCAAAATAGCTTCCTCGTCTAGGTCGTAATTTGAAGTAACTTGTGCGTGGTCTTCCAAAGCTTTCTGGTTATTACTGCATCTATAAATGCAAGGGTTTGCAAAAGATACATGCAAATGGAATAAAAAACATAAAAAAGATTACGCAAAACGATTTGTCCGATCAATTGCCGAACAATTTAGAATCTCACTAAATTAATTCTCCCGATCGGTGTCTTTCTGAAAGACCATGGCTTATAGGTGTAGAAGCGCTTCTTCTCGACTAAAAAAAATAGTTGAGACATAAATCTTAATTCGTAAATCTTAAATCCTTTTGTTTATGGAAACCAAGAAGAATGCTAACAAAGACCTGCCCTTGCAGCGCAAAAAGTTTTTCATGATCGGACTAAGCATTGCACTTGCATTAGTAATTACTGCTTTTGAATGGAAAACCGAAAAGAAAAAGCCTACTGGCTGTCATCTACCTTACCCTAAAATTGAAGACGTTCAAATCATTTCAGAAGTAAGAACGATTGATTATCCCAAGCCGCCAGCCTTAAAGATGGAAAAAATTAAACTAGAGCCTAAACCAGTCAATCCTATAGAATTTATTCCTGTTGATAATGATAAGCTAGTAGCAGACCCCACGCCTTCTATCGATCAAGATCTTGGAGCCGACACGGGAGCTGTGGTCTTTGCAGATAAGCCAGAACCCGTAGACTCTATTTTTGTAATCGCAGAATTCAATCCTGAGCCGCGAAATGGATATGCTAATTTTTATAAAGACCTTGGTAAAAGTATAAAATATCCGATGCAAGCTCAGCGCACAGGAACAGAGGGCAAAGTGTTTGTACAATTTGTAGTGAGCAAAACAGGTGAACCCACCGATCTAAAAATAACCAAAGGAATTGGGGCAGGCTGTGATGAAGAAGCCATGCGCATAATTGGTAAAACCAAATGGGAACCAGGCAGGCAAAGAGGGCAGCCCGTTCGTGTACGGATGACATTGCCAGTCTATTTCCAATTATCAAATTGAACGCTGCAGATTACTAAAAGCCATCTCAAAAAAAATGAATCGCTGTCAAGTTGAGCTTGGAGAGACCTGTCATTAGTAGTACAAATAGACTTCGCTAGGCTCAAGCTGACATCTGGAAAGTATTTTTGAGATAGGCTTCTAGTATTTAGGACGATGGCCGAGCGGCTAAAACCTAACGCTGACCGAGGCCGTCATGCACCGTCCATAGCCATCAATACCAGAAGCATAGACGCGATAGGCTTTGTCAAATATATTTTGAGCCGAGATTTGGACATTCATAAACTTGTATGAATAACCAGCATATAGATTTATAATATCCCATGCAGGCATGGCTTCATCGATCAATCGGATTTTGATTCGTACGTCTGACTTGTCGCCAGCAGCCAATCGGTCTTGTTTTCCAGCCATCGCCCATTCGGTGCGCACCCAAATGCCGCTCGGGTGCGTATATCGCAAACCAACCTTGCCAAACAAGGGAGGAATCCTTCGCATGGGCTCCTTTTTTGTTTCATTTTCTCCGATGGTGTAAGTGATGCTTCCAAAAATTGAAATAGACTTTATAACCACAGCTTCCCATTCCCCTTCTATTCCTTTCACCAATGCCTCGCCTACATTTTGCTTCTGGTAAACAGTTCTTCCTTCAAAGGTGGGAGAGCCATTGTAGGTAGCCGGCATTCTGTCAATCAAATCAGACAAGTTGGTTTGATAGGCCGCCAGTGCCCACGATAACTTAGAGCTACTGAACTTGATTCCTGTCTCTACGGTGTGTGAACGTTCCGGTGAAAGACCTTCACTTGGAATTTCAAACACGTTTGCTTCTACTGCCCCAAACTTGCTCATATCATCGACATTGGGTGCGCGAAAGCCCGTATTGACCAATCCGATCAATCGCAGTTTGGAGTTAATCTTATACATGATTCCTCCGTTGGCTACCAATGCAGTTGGATTAATTTGTTGATTGCCAAACGTGTTGTCGGTAATGGAAACCGTTACCTGATTGAATCGCGCCCCAGCAGAAAATTGAAATTTGTGAATGTCCAGTTGGTGATTGGTGAAAAGAGCCAAGTTTGATACGTTGGAGCCATCGGCATAGGAGCCGCGCTGAGCAGTTTCTTCGGCTGTAACTGTATTTAGTAAGGTAGCCTTGCTGCTTACATAGTCTGCATAATATTCAATTCCTGATTGAACATGCCAGTTGGGCGTTGGATTTGATTGCACCTCTCCTATTATACCAAGCGTATTTGCTTCATCCAATTGCTTTTTCAGGTCTGCTGAATTATTCTTCTGCGAATTCGTCCCTTCTGACGAGTGGCTCAATGAACCCGTCAATCGGACGGACTGAATCCAAGGGCTCTTGGTTGAAAACTCATAACGTAAATAACTTAGCTGACGCGTTTGCGGTTCGAATTCGTATAAACTGAATCCTCCTTGCACTACTTGATCGTATCGCGGCACGTGACGCTGGGTTGTTTGTTGGAAAGCGGCCGTCAGCACTCCATTCGATCCTGTTCGCAATAATAGCTTGGCATCACCAGATCGTTCAGAATACCCCGTTGGTTTTAACACCCCCAACTCTCCGCCCGCCAAAATATCACCAAAGTTACGAATTGAAAAGCCTCCTAAAAAAGCTACCCGCTTTCCACTTGCCTCAATCTCTGGTCGAATACTCTGCTCCATGCCCGCGCTCATCCATTTTGCCTGAACGCGTCCCTTAACCTTTAACTCTGCGGATGAAAAAGAAGGAGTGGCCGATATCACTTGCACAACACCTCCGAGCGCATCGCTTCCGTACAACACGGATCCACTTCCTCGGTTCACTTCAATCCGATCAATTATACCCGGGTCAACGGTGGAAAGATATTGATTGGGACCATATCGATAAGTAGCGTTATTTAATCGGATGCCATCTACCATTACTAATATTTGATTGCCCACAAGCCCTCTGATAATGGGTGAACCACCACCATGATTTGTTTTTTGAACCCAAACCCCTGTTTCATTCATTAACGATTCGGGGGTTGAGCGCGCGGCCAGCTCCTTCAGTTGTAAAGCATTTACAGTGGAGGTGGATGCAGCTACATCAAAGGACAATCGCTCGCTACGCTGTGCAGTAACGGTGACTGCATTGTTAAGCAGAATGGTAGACGGAGCCAATTGGATAGGACCCGGTTTCCCTTTTACGATTTTATACTCCAGTGTAGCATACCCTACTACGCTAATCCGGATGTTGACGGAATCAGATGACCAATTGTCTAAATTGAAATTGCCGTCATAATCAGTCACCGTGCCGAGGGGCGAGTTGATGATAGATACATGAGCATCAGCAATGGGTTGCTTGGTCACTTGATCAATGACGGTGCCACTAAATTGCGAGTAGGCTAATTGATGGATCAACCCACTAATGATCAGTATATACCACCTCATACAAAATCGAAACAATGGAACATTAGTGGTTCACCTTTGTCCTTCCATCATCTTTCTTCTTGATTTCTTTCTTTATTTCCTCCGGGTCATCTAACTCAGGTGAATCGCGAAAGGCTTTCCAATCAAATTTTTCATCTAATGGAGACATGGCTTTGGTTGGATCGAAAATTCTTGGATCAACACGGAGCGCATTGTACGGAGTGAAGTCAGGCTTGTCGGTAAAACAATCGCCCAAATCGTTCACACCAAAATCATATTGGTTTAGATACGAAGCGCCTAGCACATTCCAAAATGTTTTAAAAATACTACCAAAACTATAATGTTGGTGACTGTTGAAATTCTTTTTTGCGTAGGGAGACATCACCATCAAAATACTACGGTGTGCATCAATATGATCGCGGCCACCTTGCGCATCGTCTTCGGTCACCACAATCATCATGTTTTTCCAATATTCAGTATGGCTCAAAAATTCAACTACTCTACCTAGCGCCAAGTCATTATCGGCCATATAACTTTCGTTAAACGGAAATCCTGCATTCGCACGCTCACCTGCCCCGTGGTCGTTCAGCAATTGGAGTGTTAGCACCGATGGCAATCCCTTCTTGGTATTGATATATTTTTCAGTGATCTCTTTGATGAAAATATCCGCACGAAACTGATCGGGTATGGCCATGTTAAAAGTCGGAAACTGCCGAGACGTACGATTATACAACGGGCCGGGCAATGGATAATTGACTAAGTAACGGACGCCACCGTATTTAAATGTTGAATCAGAAAACCCGCCCGCATCAAACTCGACCCCAAAACCAAAATTATAAAATTCGATTCCATGTCGTTCAAAATTCTCCCACATACTACCGGCTTGGTTGTAACTCTCCGGGAAAATCGCTCCAGCTGCGCCTGTCATACCAAATTTGCCCGGTGCTTTTGATTCTTCTTTCTGCCCACGTTTGCCACCGTATGATGCTGGATGATGTGTCTCCATCCATTGAGTGGGATAGGTATTGGTAAGCCACACATGCCCATCGGCCGAAACATCAGAATCCACATAAAAATTGTCGCTGATAGTAAACTGCTCGGCCAATGCCAAGTGGTTAGGCATCACTGTTGCCTTCTCCACTTTCATCGTTTTCTTGTTGTTGGTAAACGAAACATCTGCTGCATAGTGCGCTAAAGTGGAATCGCCCTCACCACTCTTCAATTGACCAAAAATTTCATCGTACGTTCGGTTTTCTTTAGAGATAAAAACAATGTACTTGATAGGTGATTCCTTTGACATCGGAAAAGTAGGAATCGGACTTTCACTTTTAGAAGAAACAACTTCCTTAAAATTAAAATTGTTAGCGATTACTTTTTCCGTCAATGCCGCAAACTCTTCATCAGCAGGAATATCGATGATGGAAACCGAACCAAACATCAATGCGCCAATGTAGCTTGCATATGGATGATCAAATGGAGGCTTGAAATCCTTGCCCCCATTCGGACCACTTCCGTATCCTTTGGCATTCGAAACAATTAATTGCTTTCCATCGGGTGTTACTTTCAACTTAGAAGGAAACCAGCCCGTAGGGATGTGCCCCAAAACTTTTTTGGTTTCTAAGTCGATCACGCCCACTGCATTTATGCCCGCTTCCGCCACATACAATCTTTTTTGATCTGGCGAAATAGCCAAGCCGAAAGGAATGATGCCTTTTAAATTTTTTAGTCGCATGTCTAATTTCAATTCGATGCTCTCTACTACTTTATTTTGTTGCGCATCAATCACGGATAGGTTGTCGTTGCTTCCATTGCTGACGTATACAAATTGATCGGTAGCAACCATTGAGTTGGGGCTCGATCCGCCCACAGCCGAAATTCCATCAATCTCCTCTCCTACTAACACACCTGTTTTTACTTTCGAAATTACTGTTGGCTTTTCTTTGTTCACATCAATACCCCACACCGAAAAAGATTCCGGTGCGTTAGGGTCGCCCAAGCCAGCAAATTCAATGGAGTCATTTTTCACCCCCTCTTTCATTTCTTTGGATCCATAGGAAGAAGTTGGGTACTTCGCTGCTGTTTCGCTCAGTTTCTTCTTATCAAGACTTTTGATATAAGAATATTCAAACATGCCCACGTTGGCCACATAAACGGTTTTGTTATCTGGCGAAAGTGAAACGCCAAAAGGATAACGGCCTGTCTTTACATTGTGAATTACTTGATTACTCTTTGTATCTATCACCATCATGCGAAAACCAATTTGATCAACAGCATAAAGTTTTGATCCATCATTGCTCAACACCATATCGCCAATGTAGCCATCGCTGTAGTCTGTTCCGTCAAATGATTTGTTGCAATTGATCTCTGTCAATTTTTTATTGGTCTTCAAATCGAAAACATAAATCCTATTCTGCTGTCCTCCCGCCACGAATACTTTTTCATTGTCAGGCGAGATGGCCAAACCCATAAAGGTTGCTTCCAAAAGTCCTTTCTCAGGTGTTAATGTTTCTGGTATTTGTTTTATAATGGGTGAAGCTGAGTTGTAATCGCTGATGATTGAAATTGAAAACGGCCCTACGCCCGAGTTGGCAGTGATGATTGTTTTTCCATCAGGGCTTAAGGTTAAACCAAATGGATGTGGCGCAATTGTGATTTGCTTTCCGATTGGTGTAAGAATGCGACCATTGGGCAAAACCGTTTCGCCATTGCGATCAATTTTTGCATATCGATCGCCTGCTGGGGCAGAAGCCATCCAAATCTTTTCCGTATCCTGTTTATTTTTGGTGGAACAAGAAACCAACAAACAAACATAAAGCGACAAAATGACGTATTTCATAGATTTTTGATTTTGTATACAAGTCTAAGGTAGCGTTGAGTGGCTTACTGCCCAAAACTATTTTGTGAAGGCTGTTGAAACAATGCCTCCAACTTGTTTTTCATTTTTATAGTCAACGCCCAAAAAGGCTGCGAGGCTTTTTGCTACCTGGTTTTGATAAAGCTGCTGTTCCGACTTGATCTCGCCCAAAGCCGAAGTATCTGGCCCTAAAAATGCAAACCAAATTTCATCGGCAAATGGCATCTTGGCTCCGTGGTGTTTCCAGTCCTCATCGTTTACTTTTCCACGACCATGATCGGTGGTGATGATTATCGTAGTTTTATTCTTGTACTGCGGTTGTGATTGAAGCCATTCCCAAAGGGTTTTGATAAATCCATCGGTGTAGTTTGCGGCATGCAGGTATTTGTCATACTCACCTTCATGTGCCCAATGATCGGTTTCATCAAAAGAAAGGAAAAGTACTTTAGGTCTATTTTTCTTGAGGTATTCAAAGGCATAATGGAAAGTCAACGCATCTACCCGCGTTCCGCCAGTGTTGTTGGGAAGTTGAAACATGAGTTCGTCCAATAGCTTTTCAGATTCATTTGGGTTTTGAGATTTGGTTAAACCAGAATTGACCGGAATGCCGTTGCGCTTGGTATTGATGATCCACGGAAATGTTTCCCATGATGTGTAAGCTGCAATTCTCCCTTTAAAATCTTTCTGTTCGTTGAGAAACTCCAGCACATTTTTATTGGGGTTGTCATTGGCATCGTTACTGTTGATTTTTTCATCGTCTGCGAAACCGCAAAGAATTTCATTGTAGCCCGGATAGGAGAACCACATTTTGTTAGCCGTATTCACTTTGCTTCCCAGATTTCTATTTCCGTACAATTGACCTTGCTTGGCAATGGTATTCCAAAAGAAGGGCATCAATTTTTCACGCCTTGCTTCGAGTGTTGTTGCCCAATAAGTATTTACAATACCAGCAGAATCTTTGGCAAACTTCTTTTTAATCAATCGTTGCTCAGCGCCAGAAAAGACTTCTTGCCAACGCATGCCGTCAAGGGTAATCAGGATAACGTTTTCTGTTTTTGTCTTCTGCGCATGGCTGGCCAAACTTATGACAACACTAAGCAGTGTTAGAACAATTCTATTTTTCATTGTTGGTTGGGTTAAAAAAATTCCAGAGGCGGTGAAGCACTCCGGAAAATTTTGACTAAAAACACTGGCAAATTACTTATTGGTCCAAAGATCAGTATTGATGTTTTCGGAAGTGCCTCCAAACTGAGAAGTCAAAGCAGCGTTGTAGTTTGCGGTATTATATTGCTTTTCAGATGTTGGATAATTCCACCTCTTAGGAATACGAGAGCCATTTCCATTACCCGCTAAATCCTTATAGAATGTTGGAACTCCAGTTCTACGTTGGTTATAGAATGCCTCCCATCCAGAATTCTGGAAAAATGCCAGATATTTTTGCATAAGTATCTGATTTAATCCTACTGCATTGTTACCAGCATATTTCACTTTGGCTTGATTATAGTAAGTATCTAAATCAACTGCAACAGTATAAGATTGGTAAGTCCCTAAAGCGTCCCCCTCCTTCAAATAAGTTGCCGTCATAGAACCCGTTTTAATATTATAGAAATCCATGGAAGCAAGAATGCCATTCTTATAAGAAACTTCTGCATCACTAGCCAACTTACCAGAAACCCAGCCTCTGTTGTATGCTTCCGCTATATTGAAACACAACTCAGGATATCCTATTTGAATGGTATTTTCGGCTGTATAGCCATCATAGTACCGTTTGCGGTTTTGGAACGAGTATTTACCTTGTTGGGCTTTGGTAGACATATCTGCTAAATCTTCATCAGGCCTGGCTCCAGCAAAAGAACCAAAATCGCTCAATGTAGCACCAGCTTTTACCTTTTCAATAGTAGGCTCTGCTACTACAAAGATTCTCGGATCATTTAAATCAATCAAAGGATCCATATAAGTTGAAGACATATTTTCGCGCAATGCGTTGAATCCATAGTTATCCTTGTTACGCCCATATTTATTAAAAGCTGCGTTGTAAACATATGACATGTTATCTGAGTTGGATGTCATTACTGGATACTTGCTTGGATTGTTTATCACATCGGAAAACTTTTGTTTGATTGCAAGGTCTGCATCTGTTTCCTTATTACTCAAACTGATCAACACCCGTAGTTTAAATGTATTAACTACTTTTTGCCAAGCTCTTAAGCTGTTATTGGTAGTGTAAATATCTCCTGAAAGCGTGTTATCACCCTTTTTAATCAATGATTCAAGATCAGAATTAGAATCTTCCAACAATTGGAGTGAACGGATATAAACCTCTTTTTGGCTATTATATTTTGGCTTAGTGTTTTCGGAACCAAGAAGAGCTTCATCAACAGGAATATCACCAACCCTAGTGCTCATTTTCACAAAGAAATACGCGCGTAAAAACTTGCCAATGGCACTGTAAGGGTTCACTTTTTCTGCGCCTCTTTTGATGGCTTCCTGCTCCATTTTCACTACATTCTTTAGCGTAGTATAATTCCAAGTAGTGCTGGCCCAATTGTATTCATTGTTAGCATAATAATTATAATTACTGCAATAAAATTGATTCCAGCGCATTACGTCATTCCAAGTAAAATCAGCCAAATCATTCAATACACCATTGAAAACTAGTGATTGATCTACTGAAGTTGGCCTATTAGGGTCTTTTTCTAGCTCTTCAAAGTCTTTGCAGCTAAACGCGGAAATAGACATGACGAACGTAAGGAGTATTGTTAATTTTTTCATTTTTATTCTCATTATTGTTTGATTAATGATTAGAAAGTAACATTAATGTTTACACCGTATCTGCGAGTGGTAGGCGTTTGCAAATCAGCGGAACCTTGACGGGTAGCAAACTGATCGATATCCATATCTTTGCTTTCCGCAAAATACAATAAGTTACGAGCAACAAGCGATACGTTAAAGTTCTTCACCTTATTTCCAAACCAACTTGTTGGAAGGCTATACCCAAGAGTAACTTCTCTCAATTTTACAAAGCTGCGGCTCATCATGTTTCCTTCGAGTGTATTGTAGTAATAGCTGATGTAATCTTGCGCAAACTGTTTAGTTGTATTGGGTGCAAAAGTTAATTCATTGTAATTTGTAATGGCACCGTCAACGTCATAATTGATTTTACCTCCTGTCAATACTACGCCCTCACCAACGTACGACTTTACTCCAATTACATCGTTCGCTCTAGCCGCTCCGTATGCTCCCTCCACAGTACCTATATGGCGTCCTCCACGATATGCCTGACGTTGGATTTGGTTCTCAATAACACCGCCTACTCGGCCATCAAATTGAAAGCTGAATGTAATTCCTTTATACGAAAACTTATTGTTGATACCAAATACGTAGTCAGGGTCAACAAAGCCCAAAAAGCGGGCGTTTGATGTACGTGTAGCCTTGCCTGTATTGTCATGTATAATGTTGCCATTCGGATCCCTTGCAAAAGCCGAGGCGTAGAAGCCATCCACTCTGTCACCTACTTTTATATATCGATTACTAGAGCTACCCGATACAAAATAACTCGTTGGCCATTGTGTTATCGAAGCATCAGGTCCATAAATTTCTTTTAACGTTTCTCTGTAAGAAGACCAGTTAACAAGAACATCCCAATTAAAACCATCAGAGTTTTTAATTGGAGAACCAGATATAGATACTTCCCACCCTTTGCGCTGTGTCCGAATACCGTTTTGCTTGGCAGCAGTATAACCCGTAGACTCTGATTGTGTAAGATCGAAAATCTGAGGTCCAAGATCAGATTGATAGTAGGTTATATCTAAACCTACTCTGTTTTGAATAAATTTTGCGTCCAACCCAACTTCATAGGAAGAATTATAGGAAGGCTGTAAATTAGACTTTGGAAGGGTATTCGTGTATGAAGCTGCCGGAGTATTGTTATAGCGTAAGGAAGTTGTGTACACGCCAGCGTTGCCATAGCTAGGGCCATCATAGGAAGAATTATATTGTTGACCATAATTTAAAAAATAGCTGGCTCCTGGCGTGGCACCAATTGTTGACAATGTCAATGCGTCACCAACCGAAGCATAAGATCCCCTTACCTTCAAGAACGATATTGGCTCTGGTATTTTAATATAATCTGAAATAACTGTGCTTGCAGAAACCGAAGGATAAAAGAAAGTATTCTCTCCTGACGGAAGAGTTGAAAGTTTATCAACCCTACCGGTGGTAGATAGGGTAACAAAATTCTTAAACGAAAAATCAGCAGAGTAATAAACACTACCTACCTGCATTTCTGAATTGAAGCTCGAAGCTCTGATAGGATTTCTTGAGTTACTAAAAGAGAAACCAGCAGGGTTTAATGAAGACGCTGGCACATTCAAATAGTCTGTTGTGGTGTAACTAGAATTGTAGCTTAACGTTCTTAGGCTTCCACCAGCAATGGCCTGAATACTAAAATCAGGTGTTATCTTTTTATCAAACTTTACCAAAATATCTGTAATGTTTTGAAAAAGACCTCTTCTATCTTCTCTATAATCACCTCTAGTTTCTTCACGACTGTAAGATGTTGCAGATGTTGGCATTCGTTCAGGTCTAAATATACCATACGTTGTCACATTTGAGCGCATTGTCACATCTAAGTAGTCTGTAATCTTATAATTCAATGATGCAAAGCCATACACATTCGAGTTATAATGCCCACGCAACCACTCGTAAGTACTAAAGTATGGATTGTTGTAACGCTGATACTCTGCGTAAATCTGTTGCGTGCCTTCCCTACCTTTTTGCCAATAATTTCTCATATCATCAATGTTCCAATCTGCGGCACCCCAAATAATGATGTTATAAATCATACTATTTGGGCCATAATTCACATCTGGGAAGTTTGGGGTAGTTTGGTAATTATAATTTATGTTTGATTCAAATTTTAACTTATCTGTGAACTTATAGCCAATAGATGAATTGAAGTTAAAAATGTCAAGTTTTGTATTAGGAACAAGCCCTCGTTGGTTGGTGTGCGATATTGAAAAACGTATATCTGACTTTTCGGTTGATGAACCTACGCTGATATTGTTAGTCAACAATATTCCATCTTGAAGAAATCTCTTTAAATTGTCCTTACCCCTGTTTGTAAACGGAGTAGGAATCCTTTTTCCAGTTACAGGATCGATCGGGCTGTCGTATTGTGGCAACAACCTACCATCCAAGGGTGGTCCCCAGATATCATAATCATTATCATTTTTTCCACTACCCTTGCCGTCCACGAATTCATAAATACCGTGGTCGCCAGGGCCGTAGCTATCCTGTACTTTAGGAATTGCTAAGAAGCCACTTTCCACCATAGAGCTGGAGTTGAAGCTAGCAGAAAATCCTCTCTTATCTCTCGAACCTTTCTTAGTGGTTAGAAGTATAGCCCCATTTCTGCCCTGAAATCCATAAAGAGCAGAAGCATTAGGTCCCTTTAATATAGTGTAGGTATCAATGTCGTCCGAACTAATATTCCAAGTATCAGAAATTACGGGAATGCCATCGACTACGTACAATATATCAGCGTTACCTCTAAGTAGAATATTTGGCTTGCGCAACAATTCTGCACTAGCACCAATTTGTAAACCAGCAATTTTACCTGCCAAAGAATTGATGGGGTTGGGTTCTCTAGCTTTTGTCAACTCTGAACCTTGAACTTTTTGTTGAGAATAACCCAATTTAGCCACATCCTTCTCAATACCCAAAGCAGTCACTACCACCTCACTCAATTGCTTCGCATCCGTTGCTAACACTACATTGAGACCTGTCTGGTTATTGATGGCCACTTCCTGCGTTAAGAATCCAACAAATGAAAATACCAACACGTCATTGGCAGAATTTGCATTGATGCTAAATGCACCATCTGCATCTGTAATCGTTCCGTTGGTGGTTCCTTTCACCAAAATGTTTACACCCGGCAGCGGGCTTTGATCTTCTCCGGAAGTCACCTTGCCGGATACCGTGTACTGTGCCATGGCCGAAGAAAACGCCATAAAGACAAAAAGTAATGCGCCTAATTTTTGCATCACCATTTGCCTGTTCAATTTTTGTTGTAAAAATTTAAACATAAGATTTTGTTTGGTTTAGTATCGCTAACAATCAATACCTGATTATTTGCTTGCTCAAATATTGATTTAACGTTTGATGTTGAGTGCAAGAAGAAATTATTTAACCGTTAAGATTGAGAGGCTTATTGGATAAAATTTTAACGCGCACGTAAACTCGAAGTAAGTAAAGTGGGTGAATGATTGTTGAAACCGTAAGTTTCTAATAACAATTAGGTAACAATTGGAAATTAGCTTGCATTGTCAACCAAAAGTTGACAATGAGTAAACTAGCTATTATGATACAAGAAGAACAAATCACACTCATTGCAAAAAGGATCAAGAAGTTACGCGTAGAAAAAGGTCTTACGCTGCAATCTCTAAGTGAGCGAACAAACCTTACCAAAGGACTCATTTCAAAAATCGAGAACTCTCGAACGATTCCGTCCTTACCTGTTTTTCTGTCGTTGATAAATGCGTTGGATGTAAGCCCCAATACATTCTTTGAGGATGTCTCTATTTCCGCAAGTAAAAACTATTTCCACATGAAGCGGAGGGAATACAAACACATAAAAAAAGAAAATCGGCCTGGGTTTGATTATCGTTTTATTCTGGCTCAAACCCTTCCAACGTGCACGATGGAAACAGTGGTATTGTCCATTAAGCCAAAAGCCAAAAGCAAGCCAACGGTTACAGATGGTTACGAGTTTAAGTATATCATCTCAGGTGATTGTGATTACTTTATTCAAGATGAAAAAATACAATTACAAGAGGGTGACAGTATCTTCTTTGATGCTTCCAAACCGCACTATCCTCTCAATACAACTAAACGAAAAGTAGTTATGCTAGTGATCTATTTTTTAACCATCAAATAAATTTCTCAAAAATAGCTGCTGAGCACGACCTACTGACCTCACTAAAATTATTTTTCCTTCGTGATCGAGAAACGATCTCTTACTTGTCCGTCAGCACAAATCCATTTTGCCTCCAATCGGTTGTCGTTGAAATCTAGCAGCAAGGAACCACCAACGGTTGTGTTGTAATAAGTGGCAGCCCGTAACGGATAACCTTCGGCTTGACCACCCACTTGCCCACCTGAACCACTAACAATATAGATGACGCCCTGCCCTCCCTTACCAACAAGGTAGTGGTTCGGTGAAGTCGTTCTTTCCACCACATGCTTCTTCGGATCAAAGGAGTTTGCTTCACCATAATGACCACGAAGTGGATGGGTGCGTTCATACACGTGGCTATGACCCGTTAATACCATATCTACCTTATAACGCTCCAGGATAACGAGCAAATTTTCACGAATCTTTACTAGCTCAGCTTCTCGGTCTGAATCGTGCGAGCCTTTCGTGTAAGGCGGGTGATGAAAGTACACAATTGTCCAAGGCAATTTATTAGCGCTCAAATCTTTCTTCAGCCATGTAATTTGCTGGCTCAGGGTATCATAAATTCGAAATCCGCCATCCAACTCCCCTTGCGAGTCAAGCGAAATTAAATGAACGTTTCCATAGTCAACGGAATAGTAAGATTCAGATCCGGAGGGTATCCCTCCTGCCTCGCCATTAGTAGGCATTGTAAAAATTTTAAAGTAGGAGATATCGGTCGGATTGCGTTTGGCTTTACCATAGTCGTGGTTTCCGGGAGCTGGATAAAGATTTGTATTCTTAAAAAAACTTTCCTGATACACCCTAAAGACATGTCGTTGATAC
Organism: Chryseotalea sp. WA131a; assembly: GCA_025370075.1. Lineage (NCBI taxonomy): Bacteria > Pseudomonadati > Bacteroidota > Cytophagia > Cytophagales > Chryseotaleaceae > Chryseotalea > Chryseotalea sp. WA131a. The sequence goes on from CP073016.1 coordinate 1,834,981, forward strand.
TCGTCATCTAAACCCAGGTTATACGCATTATCACCAAGCCAAATCCAAGCATCCGGCCGATGATCATATGTCTCTTTAATGATAGCATCGCGGCATTTTAGTTGATTGGTTGAACCATCGCCAAAATCACCCAACGCCCAAATACGAAGCGGTGAAATAGATCCAACAGTGGGAGCGGTAATCACAAATTGCTCTGGATACATCTTGGCAATGGCACCCGTATCGCCCACCGAATAATAGTACTTGGTGGCAGGTAAAAGACCCGATATTTTTATTTCATGATCGGTCATCAAGTTGGAATCTGATACTTTCGTGTGGTTGGAGTGCTTCTGAAGGTCAATTGAAAGAGTAACTTTACTGGTGGTTGGTTGTTGCGTTCTCCATTTAATGACAGCGGAAGTAGACGTTACGCTGTTCAAATAAGGACCTCGGATGATGTCAGACGATTGGGCATTTGACCTAATTGCCACAGATAACAAAAGAAGGATTACAATTGACTTATTCATGGAATTAGATGATAGGTTTGGTAAAAATATTTTTTCTGCAATTCTAACCAATTCGTCACCAAATCGATAGTGATCTTCTGAATATTAGTATCACCTTCCCCTTGGATTTGAGGTGCATAAAAATATTTTTATTAACCATAACATTCTATTAACACCAAATAACCAAATTGAAAACTTAAAAGTAACTTAAATGCCAAATCAATTCGATGTAGTGGTTGTTGGTGCGGGTGTGCTCGGCACTTTCCATGCCTATCATGCCGCTCGACTGGGAAAAAAAGTGCTACTGGTTGAAAAAGATAATTACCCAGTGCAAGCTACGGTTCGGAATTTTGGGCAAGTAGTGCCCTCTGGCATGGGTAAAGAGTGGTTTGATTATGGCGTGCGAGGAACCGAAATTTATAAAACTATTCAACACGAATTTGATCTTTCGATTCGCTCGAATGGCACCGTGTACATTGCTTCTGATCCTGACGAACAGCAATTGATTCATGAATTAAAATCAAGCATGGATGCACGCGCTTATCCGTCTGTATTGATGACATCCGAACAATGCGTAGCCAAATGGCCCGCATTAAAAAAATCCTATTGCAAAGAAGGATTGTTTTTTGCCCAAGAAGTAAGTGCGGAGCCCGACCGCATGATACATCAGTTGTTAAAATATTGTACAGATAAGTTTAGTAGCCTCCTGTACAAACCGAACACAGCAGTGATCGATTGCCAGGTTACGGGCAGTAGTGTAAAAATAGTTTCTACCGCAAAAGAAGAATTCACATCCGACAAAGTAATTATTTGCAATGGGGGAGAATTTAAACTTCTCTTTCCAGATTTATTCCGCACGAGTGGAATTGTAATCAGTAAATTGCAAATGTTAAAGACACTACCGATGAAAGAAGTTAATTTGGAAGGCAATATTTTAACTGGTCTTACCATCAGGCGCTATGAGTCATTTCAAGAGTGCCCCTACTACTCTACCATTCAAACTCCCGAACATTTAAAAGAGTTAAAGAAGTGGGGGGTCCACATTTTGTTCAAGAAAGCCGCGGATGGTGCTATTATCATTGGCGACTCGCACGAATACGCGGACGTAAGCCAGATCGATGATTTAGGTTTCTCTCAAAATGAATACATTAACCAATTGATGTTACAAGAGGCACAACGGATCGTAAATTTTGATATCACTAAAATAGCAACTACTTGGTCGGGGTTCTATCCACAACATAATGAAAAGGGAATCGTAGAGATTGACATCGAAGATAGAATTCACATCCGCACCGCCATCGGTGGCAAAGGCATGACCACTTCGGCTGGGTATTCAGAACAGAGTATTAAAAAGCTAATTTGAAGATTGCTCAATTTGAAAATTTGAAAATGTCCAAGTTTCATTCAATAGCATCTCATTTTCAAATTAGCTAATTTTCAAATCTTCAAATTGATATGTGGTCCAATTTCCATACTCACAGCACCTATTGCGATGGCAAAAGCACATTGGAAGAACACATTATTAGAGCACAACAACTTGGAATAAAGAGTCTGGGATTTTCGTCTCACGCGCCAATACCATTCGATTGCAAATGGTGCATGGAAAAAGAAGAGTTGGAAAACTACCTGCAATCCATTCAATCGTTAAAAGAAAAAACCTCACTACCACTGTATAGAGGGCTTGAAGTAGATTTTATCCCCAAGATTATCGGCCTAACAGATTTTTCGAAGCAACTGGATTATACCATTGGCTCTGTTCATTTTGTAGATACTTTCAAAGAGGGTGAACACTGGGAAATCGATGGGCTTCATGCCGTATTTTTAAACGGTCTTGAGAAGATATTCCAGAATGATTTTAAAGCAGCATTCATCCGCTATTTTGAACTGACGAGAGAGATGTTGCGTAACTCCCCTCCCACCATTGTTGGCCATCTAGACAAAATGAAAATCCAAAACCCTGAAAACAAATTCTTTGCAGAAACAGAAGACTGGTACCGACATGAAGTAAAGAAAACAATTCTAACAATTAAAGATTCAGGAGCAATTATGGAAGTGAATACGCGCGGACTCTACCAGCGAAAATCCACCACCACCTACCCTAGCCCTTGGATACTGGAATTGATTCATGAACAAAATATCCCCATCACCATCAGCTCCGATGCACACCATGCCGATGACTTGATCAATCAATTTGAGTCCACCGCCCAACTATTGAATAAAATCGGTTTCAAAAAAATCCACATTCTATACGATGGTGAATGGAAACCTTATAACTTTAACGAAAAAGGAATTGAATTTTGAAACCTATTCACCCCATTTCTAAGTGGCTCAGTAATACCCACGGCATTTGGTTTACGATTTATGCCTCGCTCGCAGCTTTTTTGTTGTACACCTGTGTGTATGCTTTCCGCAAAACATTTGCAGCCGCTACATTTGAAGGATTGGTCTTTGCAGGAATCAGCTACAAGGTTTGGTTGGTGACTTTTCAAGTAGTGGGCTACGCGCTTTCAAAATTCATTGGCATTAAAATTATTTCAGAGCTAAAAGCACACTCTCGTTCCTTAGGAATTTTGTTGATGGTAAGTATTGCAGGCATTTCTTGGCTGCTATTTGCGCTAGTGCCACCTCCTTACAATTTCATTTTCCTGTTTACGAATGGCCTTCCACTGGGCATGGTGTGGGGCATGGTGTTTGGCTATTTGGAAGGAAGACGAATGACCGAAGTATTGGGCGCATCGTTGGCCGTGAGTTTTATTTTTTCGGCCGGCTTGTGCCGATCTGTGGGAGCTTACATCATGCGCGACTGGGGCACATCTGAATATTGGATGCCTTTTGTGGCAAGTTGTCTTTTTTTTCTACCACTCTTATTGTTTCTGTACTTGCTCGATAAACTGCCCCCGCCATCTAATCTGGATGAACAACTCCGCACCAAGCGTGCACCTATGAATGCCGAGGAGCGGAAAAAATTTACGTCAACATTTTTACCAGGCATTATTCTATTTGTCCTCTCGTATGTTTTGCTTACTGCCTTTCGCGATTTTAGGGATAACTTCTCCGCTGAAATTTGGAAATCAATGGGTTTAGGAAATGATCCTTCCATTTATACCTCTACGGAAGTGCCCGTTTCATTTGCTGTGCTAATTTGCATGGGAAGTTTAATGCTCATCAAAAACAATAAGCTTGCTTTAATGGTAAACCATATCATCATTGCTTTCGGCATGCTTTTGATTGGTGTGGCTAATTATTTATTCCAGCAACAAATCATCGAACCCAAAATATGGATGGTGTTGATTGGATTGGGTTTGTACCTGGGTTACATTCCTTTCAACAGTATTTTCTTCGATCGATTGATTGCAGCATTCAAATACACCGGCACCGTTGGTTTTATCATGTACGTGGCCGACTCGTTTGGATACTTAGGAAGTGTAGGTGTTCTATTCTTCAAAGAATTTGGATATACCAAACTTAGCTGGCTTAGCTTCTTTATCAGCGGTGGATATTTTCTATCCATCACAGGAACTATTTTGATTTTAAGCTCCATGATTTACTTCCATTACAAACACAAGAGTTGGAAGCATACTAACGCATAACCACGGCCTCCCAGCATAATAGATGTTGAACTTTGTTTTGCCTGATTTATAAACTACAGCAGCAAAGGTTGGCCGCAGAACATGAAATCAACAGATAGATAATATTAAAGAAACATTGAGCGGGGATTTATTTCTAGAAATCTAAAATCGGTAGGATTTCCGGAATCTGATCAATCAGATGGGTATGAGAAACAAGAGCTAATTGTGATTTTGAAAAAGCCCCTGAGGCAATGCCAATCACCCAACCGCAGCCAGCAGCTTGCCCTTCTTGCAAGTCAGAAATAGTATCACCTACTTTGGCAACTGTTTTAACATCCAGAACATCGGTTATTTCCATTGCACGGTATATCAAATCGGGGTAAGGCCTGCCGTGCGCCACTTCATCACTGGTGACGCTTCCATCCATCAAACCATTCGCACTCCATCCCATCCGGTTTAACAGGGCATCTACAATGGGTCGATCAAAACCAGTATCAACCACTACCTTCACTCCTTGTTGCTTTAACTTTTTAAATGTCTCGGTCACACCTACATTCTCTTGTACGGATTGATCATGCTCATAAAAACGGATCATGTCCGTAACAAAGTCGGCATGTATGGTTCGTATGATCTCATCGTTGATAGAATCGTGCTTCACTTGCTCTAACAGTTGACGAATAGCCACTGGCTTAGGAATGCCCATCACTTTGTTTGCTTGCTCGATGGTAATTTCAAGTCTCGCTTTGCCAAATGCGTTTTTTAATATTCGCTGAACATCAAAATTTTCTTTTACGGTAGTCCCCGCCAAATCAAAAACCACTAGTTGAACGCTCATTGTATAGCCATTTAGAAACGAAAGGTAAACGAACTTCAAGTAAGAATCCAACCCACACAAACAAATTAATCATTTGATAACTTCAGTTTCTGTTAAAGAAAATATTCTTCTACTATCTTTCATTTAAATTAGAATAAAAATGAATGCCCAGCAAAAGCAGAATTCAATTGATGAAATCTTTGGAATGTACAAGCAGTTTGGAGTCTCCGAATATGTAGGTGAACCCGTTTCATTGATCGAGCACATGTCGCAATCAGCGCAATTGGCCATGCAGGCGGGCTTCGATGAGGAAATAATACTCGCAGCATTTTTTCATGACATTGGCCATATGTGCGTTTTAAAAAGTGAAGAAAACTCGATGGGCATTTACGGTGCTAAAAGCCATGAAAAGATTGGCGCAGATTATTTGCGCTCAAAAGGCTTTTCAGAAAGGATGGCCAAATTGGTAGAGAACCACGTGCAAGCAAAACGATACCTTACATTCAAACATCCAGAATATTTTAGCAATCTATCAGAGGCAAGCAAAAAAACGTTGGAGTATCAAGGAGGAAGTATGAATGCAGAAGAAGCTGCCCAATTTGAAAGCGATCCGCTTTTTGAAATCAGCATATTAATGCGCAGATGGGATGAAGAAGCGAAGCTAACGGAGATACCTTTGGTCGATCTAGAAAAAATTAAGTCCAGCGCCTTGAAAGCACTGGACTTTGCATAAGTCAGAAAGTAAAATTTATATTCCCTATATCTAGTTGTTGTTCGCTCCGGCCGGATCAAACTTCCAAGTATCGTCAAACCTGAAACCACCCGAGCGGCCAGTTGTAATGTAACCAACATTTCCTATACCAAAACCAACAGCCGCATCGCGTGCGCTACCCCTTATTACTGTGGGTGAAGTGTAAGAGTAATACTGTGTCCAAGTATCAGTAGCAGGATCATATCCCCACGTATCACTTAAAGGAGTTAAATTGAATGATCCACTTGAAATAAACCCGAGAGATCCAATAGTAAATGTACTTGCAAAATCGCGTGGATCGGGTTGGGCAATAGTATTACCATTTTTATCTTTCTTAGTCAATTGTTGCTTTTGAGTCCACACATCATTCACTGGATCATACTGCTCAACCGTTCTGGTGGGTTGTTGATTGTTGGTGCCGAATACTACATAAGCAAAATTATCAATTGTAAAGGCTGCACCATTTACTCGCTTGCCTGAAAGGCCAGCGCGTACAACCCATGTGTTGCTTCCAGGCACATATTCGTACACATCATTTAATTCATTAGAGCCATTAAAACCTGCCCCAACGTAGCCTCTATTTGCCACAGAGAAGGCAACTGCACCATTTCGCCCTTTGGTTCCAGGTAAATCAAGTATTTGCTTCCAAGAACCTAAGCCGCCATTTCCAGCAGGGTCAAACTCCCAAAAATCTTTTAAGTAAACATTGTTTGCCGCCAAGCCAGTACCTACATATCCTTTTGAGCCAATAGCAAAACCAATCGCCCCTGATCGTTCTATGCCGGGAAATTTTGTTTGCTCTGCCCAAGTATCTTTTACGGGATCATATTGATAAACATCTACAACACGAGTGTTAAGCGCATCAAAACCTCCTACCACATAAGCTTTTCCGTTGATCACAAACGAAGCTGCGCCACTTCTTTTACTTCCACTAAAGTCAGCTACCTTATCCCAAGAACCAGGCTTGGCAGTGGTAGTAGTGTTGCTGCTTCCGCCACAGGATGCTAAATAGAGCGTTATGCAACTCAAAACAAAAATTGATGCGAGGGTATTAAAAAACTTATTCATATAGGTATTAATTCGTAACATAAGAATAGAAAATTTTAAGTTTAGTGCTGTTGGGGTTTCCTAGTTTAGAAGTGATGGCAACCCTATTTACTTCTCCAACCAAAGTGGCAGTAGGTGGCGCTACCAGTACTGGAGATAGCTCACCATTGGTAGATAGCAATTCGTTGTTGATGTAGTTGGTCATTGGAAACACATATTTCGTTTCGCGCTGATATTCACGATCATAGCTAATATTTGCCAAAATCGGGGAATTACCTCCTATTTGAAAAATAGGTACGTTAGATGCATCCGTTGCATAAAACTGCAGCGTGCGGGGCGGCCTTACATTATCAACTAGAGCGCTTTGATTGGGATACAATTCCAAAATTGCATCAAGCAAAATTATGTTCTTGTTTTGTAAAAAACCTTTTAAGCGAGGAAACTCCAATTTTGTAACCAAGCCCCCGCCTGATTGAATGAAAGAATTGTTGCCAGTTTCACTAGAACGAAGTTCTTTTCGAGGTGCTAGGTTTGCAAATTGAGTACCCGATCGGTCGTTAACAATATTATTGAAGGCAAGGGTTGTAAGCGGAAAATCGAGAGATGCTGTATCATAACGTGCTTCGGCAAGATTAAGTGCACGATAATAAAATTTCACCCTTGCTCTGTTCGATCTAAACCCAACAATGCTTGCATTCGCAGAGTTGATGGCTAAATGAATGCCCTTGAATAGATTGGTTTGGAACCCACTAAGATTTGATGAGAAATATTGAAGTGTATCTTTTTGAATCCACCTAAACCACTTTTGCCCTAATGATGTAGGGAACTTCAATCGCAAGTTATCTCTACTGATCGGATTAAAAAGCACAGGCTTTGAGAAGATTGGGATTGGGTTGAAATCTGAAGTGTTAGAGTTATAAAAAGAATTCTCGCTATAAAACATAGAGACCCTATCGTCTGTAGGGTATCGATAAGGAACCCTGAAGATAGGTGTCTTTGTCAATTCGTGAACGTTTACATTCACAACGGTTGTTGTATCGCCATACCAATACTTACTGTAAGGAAGAATGAGAGCCACTGAATCAAGAATACGTGTTGTGTCCACCAGTACTGACCTTTGCGGCCCAATTTGGAAATAGTTGGAGGCTGTAACCCTGCCCAATAAATTATCGGTGTAAGATCCCAGCAAAATGGGCGAATTGGTTGAAGGAAGAGAATCTAGTTGAACAGTAGAACTAACAATAGAAAATGTATCGCTAAATACAGTTTTGAGATTGCTACGAATGAAAGATTTGTCAGCCCTCAAAATGCCTGTATCTTCGCAAGAAAGAAGAAAAGTAACAGAAGTAATGGAAGCAACGAACGCAGCCATTTTCCATTTTTTTGCCCCACTCATACCAAAAGAAAAATTGTTCACGCTCTTTGGACTAAAAAAATGACCAGAAAGTTTTATGATTCTAAACTTATTTAACTCCGGCCAATCAAAATTATTGTCCAGCTACTTTAAAGTGGGCTTGGAGGGATTCAAACCCCCAACCTTCTGATCCGTAGTCAGATGCTCTATTCAGTTAAGCTACAGGCCCATATCGTACTTATACTTCAGTTTCGGAATAAAAAAATCAAACTTTTATTCAAAAACCTTCATCCAAGAAGCAAACGTTTTTGCGCTCAAGATGAAACAGCCCGCAAATTTAAGAGAATAATTTCTTTGGCCAAATACTGTTTTTGGCCAATGAGCACTAAAAATGTACTTTTGCCGTTCAAATTTTAAAACCATGATTCAAAAGGCCTTTGCATTTCTCGTTTGTTTGTCAATTTCACTTTCGGCAGTTAGCCAGGAAACAAAAAAAGCGAAGCGGCCCGACCTTCCTGGTTCTTTTATTATTGAATTTGGATTCAACACCGCACAAGGCTCTACTCCCGCTAACTTTGATCAAGGGGTGTGGGGTTCGCGCACACTTAACCTTTATTATCAATACCCGATTCGGTTATGGAAAACGAAATTCAGTTTTAACCCAGCACTGGGCTTAAGTCTTGAACGTTACAAGTTCTCAAACAATTATACGCTCCCCTCGGTGCCTGAACCAAATGGGCAATATGATTTGAAGAGGATAATTGACATCTATCCCAACTCAAGTCCATCAAAAAGTATGTTGATCATGAATTACTTCGACTTTATGCCTGTTGAATTACGCTTTGATACTAAGCCTGAAGACTTGGCCCGAAGTATTCATATTTCGGCAGGCTTACGCGTGGGGTTATTGTTCGACTCACACACCAAAGTTGTATTTGACCAAGGTGGAGAAGAGAAAACGATAAAAGAAAAACAAAAATTTGGGTTGAACACGTTCCGTTATGGATTGTATGGTCGCGTTGGCATTGGTAATTTTAATCTTTTCTATAATTACAACATTACACCCGTATTTGATGCCGCTACAGCTCCTTCTGGATCTCAAATGAATACAGCCACCGTTGGTATTTCGCTCAGTGGGTTTTGAGGTAATTGGTGTTTAGATTTATTTACCTTGAAAAGCAGGCTTACGTTTTTCTAAAAACGCTTGCACACCCTCTTTGTGATCGTGTGTGTCGCCCGCAATCTCTTGCGAATACGCCTCATATTCCAGCATTTCTTCCAATGTTGAGGTACCCGATTTGTTCAACATCTTTTTAATCAAGCCAATGGCTTTGGTAGGCGCTTTTGCGTAATAATCTGTATAACTTTTTACCGCGCTGTCAAGTTCTACCATGGGAACAACTTTATTTACCAAACCAATTTTAAGTGCTTCTGAAGCCAACACTTTGCTGCCCATGCTGCACAATTCAAAAGATTTTGCCATACCCACCAAGCGAGGCAAAAAATAAGCAGAGCCAGAATCCGGCACGAGTCCGATATTGATGAACACTTCAATCAACGTTGACTCTTCTGCTGCCACGATAACATCGCATGCCAATGCCATGGAGCAACCTGCACCGGCCGCTACTCCATTCAATCGGCACACAATGGGCTTGGGCAATTGCCGCATGGCCGTGATGATGGGGTTATAGCGCCTATGCAAAGAATCCAAGAAAGATCGCTTGCCTTGGCTTGCACTGTCCTTTAAATCTTGCCCCGAGCAGAAAGCTTTACCCGCGCCTGTAAGCACAACTACACGCACGGCCTCGTCTTTGGCTACTGCTTTCCACGCATCTTGCAACTCGTAGGTGATGCCGTCATTCAATGCGTTGTACACTTCTGGTCTGTTAAGCGTGATGGTGGCCACGCCATCTGCCACTTGGTAGGTAATGAATTTGAAATCCATATCAATCAAATTTAGTAAGACAACAACTTAAAAAAGCAACATAATACCACTAAACCCAATCACAAAACCAACCAATGCACCATGCAGCACTTCGCGCAACGTGTGGGCACCCAAAACCAATCTGGCTGACATAACCAATCCGGCCAACGCAATCAAAACTACGGTAGGTAGTAACAGCGTGGGCTCATCCTGTGCTTTGTTTAGCGGCAACAATATGCCTACACCACCCGCCATGGCAATGCTGTGTATGCTGATCTTGGAAAAAAAAGTAAAAATGAGCGAGGCCAACACCAACACGAAAATGATGAACATCAACTTATTGAAATCGTTGCTGAAGGGTAACTTGTAATAAAAAAGAAATGCGACCAGTCCATAAATAATGGTGATCAGTGTAAATGGAAACAACCGTTCTTCGCGCGAGTCGAGTGTAAGCGACCGAATGGTTTTGAACGAACGAAGCATAATCAAATTAATAACCGGCATGAGAAATGTAAACACAAATACAAATGCTGCTACATACGTCAATTTTCGTTGATCAATTTTTAACATGCCCGGAAGAAAATATCCCAGCACTAAAACCAAATAAGTTGAAAGCAATAAGGGATGAAAAACGATTGAAACAACTTGTGCTGCACGTTTCACCATCAGATTTCTTTTCTAAGTCTCGCCACCGGTATGTTCAATTGTTCGCGGTATTTGGCCACGGTGCGCCTAGCAATGTTGTACCCTTTCTCGTTGAGCAAGTCTTCTAGCTTATCATCTGGAAAAGGTTTGCTTTTGTCTTCACTCTCAATCAAGTCTTTGATAATCTGTTTCACCTCGCGGCTACTTACTTCTTCTCCCGAATCGGTGGCAATGCCTTCTGAGAAAAAATATTTCAGCGGATAAATACCGAAATCGGTTTGCACGGTTTTGCTGCTGGCCACACGACTCACAGTCGAGATATCCATGCCAATGATTTGCGCAATGTCTTTCAGGATCATCGGCCTAAGTTTCGTTTCATCGCCTTCCAAAAAATAATCGTATTGAAAATCAATGATGGCGCGCATGGTTCGGAGCAAGGTGTGCTGGCGTTGCTTGATAGCATCGATAAACCACTTGGCTGAATCTAACTTCTGCTTCACAAAGGATACAGCTTCTTTGAGCTTGCGATCTTTCTTGTCGCTCTTTTCATAGGCTTGCATCATATTCGAATACGAGCGGCTGATGCGAAGCTCTGGTGCATTTCTTGAGTTTAGCGAAAGCTCGAGTTTGCCGTTGTTGTTCACCAAAATAAAATCTGGAATAACGTATTGGTTTTTCACCATCCCGGACGTCATCTCTCCGCCTGGCTTGGGGTTTAGCCGAACAATCAATTCAATGGCATCTTTAATGTAGTCCTCATCATCCAAATCCAATTTCTTCAAAATTTTTGAATAATGTTTTTTGGTGAACTCTTCGTAGCATTCGCTTAACACACGCTTGGCCACTATTACATCCACATCTTGCCCATCGTCCATCCGCTCCAACTGAAGCAACAAGCACTCTTGCAAGTTGCGAGCCGCAATACCCGATGGATCAAAGGATTGTATTTTTTTTAAAATCCCTTCTACTTCCTCTAATGTGGTTTCAATGCCTTGAGAAAAGGCTAAGTCATTTACAATTGATTCTAACTCTCTGCGGATGTAGCCATCACCTTCAATGCTGCCCACCAACTGTTTGCCGATAATGGTTTGCCGCTCATCCAATCCCAAAAAACCGAGCTGTGTAAGCAAGGTTTCGTGCAATGAGGTGCCCATGGCCATCGGCATTTCGCGCTCTTCCTCATCATCATGTTCCACTTGCGTTTTATAACTGGCATAGTCATCGTCACGCAAATAATCATCAATATCAAGCTCTTCGTTCTTGTCTTCTTTCTCAGGTTCGGGTTCGTCTGTGGTTGGCTCTTCTTGCTCTACCTCAGTGGGTGTTTCATCAGGCCCTTCCTCCTCTTCGCCCTGCTCCAATACGGGGTTTAACTCCAACTCTTCCTCAATTCGTGCTTCTAGCTCAGCGGTGGGCACTTGCAATAGCTTAATAAACTGTATCTGCTGAGGAGATAGTTTTTGTTGTAATGACTGATTTAGTCCGAGACGCTGCATGCTATTGGTTTGACCCTCAAATTTACATCATTGAAGTCGTAAGCAAAATCGCAGCCAGAAAAAAGAGAAAGATTTTAAATTTTAGATTTGGGATTTTAGATTTTAGATTTGCAGGCATTGTGATCAGTCAATAGGCGATGGTAATGCGTTAATTGACCAATGACTAAAGAACTATTGACTATTAACTAATTTCAACTGATTAAAGACCAAGATGAAACGAACAAAGATAAAAGAACTGCTTTCTGCCTTGCCCAGCGGCCAAATTGTAAAAGCCCAGGGTTGGGTGCGCACTTTTCGCAACAATCAGTTTATTTCCATAAATGATGGTTCTACTATCAATAATTTACAAGCTGTTGTCGGATTGAATAGCCTTGAGGAATCAAACTTAAAAAGAATAACTTCAGGAGCTTGCATTTCCATCGTTGGAGAATTGATTCCTTCATTAGGCAAAGGTCAAGCTATAGAAGTAAAAGTTACTCAACTTGATATTTTAGGAGATAGCGATCCTGAAAAGTATCCTTTGCAATTAAAAAATAAACCAAGTCTAGAATATCTGCGCGAAATTGCCCACTTGCGAGGCCGCACCAATACCATCAGTGCGGTGATGCGTGTGCGCCATGCGATGGCGTTTGCCATTCATCAATTCTTTAATGACCGTGGGTTTACTTATATCCATACCCCTATTATCACCGGCTCGGATGCCGAAGGTGCTGGCGATATGTTTCGTGTAACCACGCTTGATGTCAACAACCCTCCTCGCAATGAGCAAGGTCACATCAACCACAAAGAAGATTTTTTTGGAAAGGAAACGAACTTGACTGTTTCCGGGCAATTGGAGGGTGAAACCTATGCCTTGGCGTTGGGAGATATTTACACGTTTGGGCCAACCTTTCGTGCCGAAAATTCTAACACTACACGCCACTTGGCGGAGTTTTGGATGATTGAGCCAGAGATGGCTTTTTACGATATTCAAGACAACATGCAGTTGGCCACCGATCTATTGCAATACTTGGTTCGCTATGCACTCACCAACTGCGTGGATGACTTAGAGTTTTTAAACAAACGTGCGTTGGAAGAAGACGCCACCAAACCGCAAGAGCAACGCAACGAATTGAGTTTATTGGACCGATTAAAGTTTGTGGTCGAAAATGATTTCCAGCGGCTAAGCTACACCGAAGCCATCGACATTCTAAAAAACTCAAACCCCAACAAGAAAAAGAAGTTTCAATACCTGGTGGAGCAATGGGGCGTTGATTTGCAATCGGAGCACGAGCGCTACTTGGTGGAGAAACATTTTAAGAAGCCTGTTATTCTCTACAACTATCCGAAAGACATCAAAGCCTTTTACATGCGCCAAAACGATGATGGAAAAACCGTTGCCGCAATGGATGTTCTCTTTCCTGGAATTGGAGAAATCATAGGCGGCTCGCAGCGCGAAGAGCGATACGATAACTTATTGAAACGTGTGCAAGAAATGAATCTGCCCGAAAAAGATTTGTGGTGGTATTTGGAGTTGCGCAAGTTTGGTTCTGCACCACACGCAGGTTTTGGATTGGGCTTCGAGCGATTGATTTTGTTTGTAACCGGCATGACCAACATCCGCGATGTGATTCCCTTCCCAAGGTTCCCGAAGAGTGCGGAGTTTTGACTTTGATTCAATGATTTCTATGATGTAATTGATTGGTTATTGTGCCCAGAAGAAATCATAAGAATCAAATAAATCACAAACTAATTAGTGCGTAGACTTTAACAACCCTCGCAAATATTAATTCGAATTACCATCAAAGTTCTGACAATATGGAAACCATTGAACTTTCAGGCATTATTGGAATGATTGCATTGGCTGCGCTGGCAGCTAACTTTTTTGTAGGGATTTTTATTTGGTCGAAGCAAGAATTTAAACTGCCTTACGGGATTTCTTTTTTACAACTCCATAAGTTCACGGGCTATTCGGCCGCCATCGCGATTTTGTTGCACATTGTGTTGATTCCCCTCGACCCCAAATCAGGCTTTACATGGGGAGATTTATTGTTGCCCGCTTGGACCAAACACCAACCGTTGGCAAACACCTTTGGCTCTGTTGCTTTCTATTTGATTGGTGTGGTAGTGATCAGTTCGTACTACAAAGACAAAATAAAATCTAAAATGTGGCGCACGCTCCATTTCTTGAGCTACTTCGCTGTCATCCCACTTGTTCTTCACAGCGTTATCACAGATCCCAAACTTGAAGATCGGCCTATCGATTGGTTTGATGCAGAGAAGTTGTTTGTAATTGCGTGTTGTGTTGCGATTGTTGGATTATCGACCTATCGATTTTTTGTTGTCAAGAAAAATTGAAAAGTTTCCAGTTTTTTGTAGCAAGTTGTCAGTGCCAACCAAAAAAGACAAACCAATTACTTCCTCTTAATCGCCAACAACGGGATTGTGCCCAGGTAAGCTAGCGTGCGTGTCACGCTTTTAGCAAAAAGTTTTTCTTCCAAACTTAATTTATGCGTGAACGTGGTGAGCAAGTCAGCCTTGGTTTCTTTAATGTAAGAATCGATAGCGGTTGGAATATCTTCTTCCAAAATCAATTTGAAATCGATCTTACCATAATTGGATTTTTTGATCATCGCCTCCACAGATAATTTTGAGGCCTCTACCCTCTTGTCCATGGCGCCCACCACGTGAATCATGTGTACGTGTGAATCATAGATTTTGGCAAACTCTAAAACAATGTCCAACTCCTTTTGCGTATCCTTCAAATCAGAAGCATAAACGATCTTTTCTAAGTTTTTAAATTTTGCAAATTCGGGAATAGCCAACACAGGCACCGGGCTATCGTCAATCACCGAAACGGTAGTGCCACCCAAGCGGGCTTTCTTCATTGCCGAAGCACCGCGCGAACCCATGGCCACAATATTGGTTTTATTTTTTTCGGTATATCGTTTCACCATATCGGCTACGGTATGCGCTCGAATGGCTTTAAATTCAATTGCATAGTCGCCTTTTATTATGCTTTTGAGTTCTGAAATCAAGGCCGCCCCTTCTTCTTCAGAAACCTGAACCAATGCTTTTTCTATTTGCTTCATGCGCAAATTAGCTTTGGGCACTCCATCAAATCGGATGATATTCAATATGGTAAACTCGGCCTTTACGGTGGTGCCCAATCGAATAGCGTATTCGATGGCCACTTTTGATAAAGGAGTAAAATCGGTAAGCAACACAATTTTGGGTACTGACATAGCGGTATAGAGTTATTTTCAAAAATAAACCATTCGCAAGCAGTAAAAAAGTGATTAAGGATGTAAATTTCGGGATGCTTAACTCCATGAAAAATAGCCTAATTCTTACCCTACTTCTATTGACCGCCAGCGTAACACTTTGCGCACAAGCCTCTTCTAAAAATATCATTACCCACATTAGGGTATTGGCCAACGACTCGCTGGAAGGTAGAGGCACTGGCACGGCAGGCGAAAGACTAGCGATGGCCTATATTCAATCGCAATGGAAAGAAATGAAATTGATTCCCAAAGGGGATGGAAAAAGCTATTCGCAAAAATTCAGTTTCAAATCTGGCACACACGGCACAGGTAAAGAAGGCACGAGCTACAACTTAGTTGGCTACATCGATAACCGAGCTGTCAATACCATTATCATTGGTGCACACTACGATCACTTGGGGTTGGGTATGGAGAGTGGTTCGCTGGACGCCAACCCACAAAACAAAATCCATAACGGTGCAGATGACAATGCTTCGGGTGTTGCAGGGGTTTTGGAATTGGCTCGCCATTTTCAAACAAATAGAATTAAAGAGGCTTACAATTTTTTGTTTCTATGTTTTAGTGGTGAGGAGTTGGGTTTGTACGGCTCCAAGTATTTTACCGAAAACCCAACCATCGATTTAAGAAAGGCAAACTTTATGATAAATTTAGACATGGTTGGACGCTTAAATCCCGATTCTAAAAATCTAACCGTAAGCGGATCGGGCACCAGTGCTGCGTTTGAGCCTTTGTTAAAAAGTTTATCAAACGATAAAGTCCAAATTAAAACTGATTCATCGGGCATGGGTCCCTCCGACCATACTTCATTTTATCTAAAAAACATTCCGGTACTTCATTTCTTCACAGGTTCGCATAGCGATTACCACAAACCGACTGACGACTGGGACAAGATTAATGCAGAGGGCGAAAAAGAATTGCTGAATGTTATCATTCGGTTAGTTGAAAAATTGGAGAAGCAGCCCAAGCTTTCTTTCTTACCTACCAAAAATAAATCGATGAGCTCTTCACGCTCTTTTAAAGTTACCATGGGGGTGATGCCAAGCTATTCTTCATCCGAAGAAGGATTGAAAGTAGATGGTGTAAGTGAAGGCAAGCCAGCGCAAAAGGCCGGGATACAAACAGGAGATTTAATCATGCAAATTGGCGATTTTAAAATCAAAGACATACAAGCTTATATGGACGCTTTGGGTAAATTTGAAAAAGGACAAACTGTGCCAGTGAAGTTGAAGCGGGGAAATGAGATGGTAGTGGTGAATGTTACTTTTTAAATATGGTAAGTATGGTTGGTAAGTAGTAAGTGGTATTCTGTATTCAATCTCCCAAATCCTATCTCCCAAATTCTTTTAATTATGAAATAGGAAGGAAGAAGAGAAATTGATAACGTATATGATCAACGGGGAGGCGGTCGTGGTTTTGGAGGTTTTCCCAGAGGACTATTGACCAAGAATGGACTCGGCACAATCGTCATAGTATTAGTGATCAGTTGGCTTACGGGCACCAACCCATTATCGCTGTTAAAGCAAACAGAGGTATTTTCGACCGACCAAACTCGTTATGCACCCGTTACGGGCACACCCGAAGAAGAGGAATTAATAATCTTTGTTGCGGTACTACTGGCTTCAACAGAAGATGTATGGCATCAACTAAAAAGCGATTACCGCGATCC
The DNA here is from genome assembly GCA_025370075.1 of Chryseotalea sp. WA131a. Classification (NCBI taxonomy): domain Bacteria; kingdom Pseudomonadati; phylum Bacteroidota; class Cytophagia; order Cytophagales; family Chryseotaleaceae; genus Chryseotalea; species Chryseotalea sp. WA131a. Next base: position 1,851,995 of record CP073016.1, read on the forward strand.
GAAGCTTACGATTTTCAGAGGGCAAACCACAATCCAGTTGCGGAAGTGCTTCTTCATGTCTTCAGAAACAATTTCAAGGCATGGTAAACACAGAATCATTTACGCACGGCACATCCGAGCAACGCGTGCGCTGGTTCAAAAAAGGATATTTGGCTGGAGATACAAAAGAAGGGGATACGTTTAGTGCTACTGAGCTTTAGTATTTTGGAAATCCATTTCAACTCTTATTTTTGTCTCCGCTAAAACTAACCAGAACTTATGGGACGCGTATTTGAAAAAAGAAAACATACCATGTTCGCGCGCTTTGACAAAATGGCCAAGGCTTTCACACGAATTGGAAAGGACATCGCCATGGCCGTAAAAGCCAATGGCCCTAATCCTGATAATAATCCGAAGTTGCGCATGGCCATACGCAATGCCAAAGGCGCAAACATGCCTAAAGACCGTGTAGATGCGGCCATCAAACGTGCTTCCTCAAAAGACGAAAAAGATTTTCAAGAAATCATCTATGAAGGATATGCTCCACATGGCATACCTGTGATTGTAGAATGTGCGACTGACAATCCCACTCGCACCGTTGCCAATATTCGATTGCATTTTTCAAAGAACGATGGAAGCATGGGCAACTCGGGTTCAGTATCATTTATGTTTGAGCATAAAGGCGTTTTTAAATTCGAACCAAGTAAGTTGAATTTAGATGAACTGGAGTTGGATTTGATTGATGCTGGCGCGGAAGACATTCAACGCGATGAAGAAGAAACTATCATCTACACCAAGTTTACTGAATTTGGTCACATGGTAAAATTTTTGGAGTCTAAAAAATTGGAAGCAAAAAGCTCTGAACTTCAATACATACCAACCACTACCAAAGAACTGAATGAAGCCCAACAAGATGATGTTTTAAAATGCATTGCCGCCCTGGAAGAAGATGATGACGTGCAGAACGTGTATCATAATTTGGCATAAGAAAAAGAATGTAGGAGTTAGGAGACCGACTACCGAACACTGACCAATCACCTCTTACCAACTACCACTCACTGAAAACCTTCAACCGTCAGCTTATCATCCACCATTCGATTATTGTATTGCTGAATAAACGCCTTCAGGCGAAGTTCCATTTTGCCGACTACTTCTGGACGGGAATCAAGTAAGTTATTGCTGATGGTTTTGTCTGTTTTAAAATTGTAAAGTCCGATTGACTTCGTGCCATCAAACTGTAAGAAGTAATCGCCCATAAAAGCTTGGTAGGTATTATTGAGGTAATTGAAGACAAAGGGCTCTTCGTCACCAAATACATTACGCCCAAACGAAAAATAGGGTTCATTAAAATGTAAATTACCCAACACCGTTGGCAAAATATCAGCTTGCTGAACGATTTCGTTTTTCATTGGCAATGGGCTACTTCCTGGCTCATAAAAAATAATGGGTACAGCAAAATAACCACTCGGTGAATTGTATTCTTGAAACTGAATTTCGGCAGAAGCGTGATCGGCCGTTAGAACAAAAAGAGTATTGTTGAACCAAGGCATTTTGGAGGCCTTTGCAAAAAACTTTCGCAATGCCATGTCGGTATACTGGATGGTGCGGTGAACGAGCTTGGGACCGCCCTTAAAAACATTTTCATATTCGCTGGGCAAATTGTAAGGGTGATGAGAAGAAACTGTAAATACCGTGGTATAAAATGGCTGCTTAAACGAATTCATCTTCGTAGCAAAGTATTGCAAAAACTTTTCGTCCCATATTCCCCAAATGCCGTCAAAGTCATCGGTAGCGCGATAGGTGTCTTCATATTCATCTTTGCCAAAATACCCATCAAAGCCACTTAAGTTTGCAAAGGCATCAAAGCCCATGCTGCCATTGGGTGCCCCATGAAAGAAGGCACTGTAATATCCTTTGTTGCGCAGCAGCGATGGCAGACTGTTGATCTTATTTCCCGAATAATGCGAAAGTACATAGGGCACTTCAATAGAGGGAATGCTGCAAATAACAGAGGGCATGGCGTCAATCGATTTTCTTCCATTGGCCATGGAATATTGAAATGCATGGCTCACACCAATGAGCGAATCTAAAAATGGTGCATATCCTTTGTACTTTCCTCCTTCTAATTCTTTGTTGTACGCTCCAATAAATTCTTTGGAGAAACTTTCCAAAATTAGCACCACTACATTTTTCCTTCGAAAAGGAAGTGTATCGCGTGGAATCTTGACCGGATTGAATACTTTGTTAAGTTCTTCCTCAGAAGAAAAATAATTCACTTTAGAAATCACATTTGCTTTGGCCGTGCGCATCAACGCAAAGGGGGTATTGAGCACCAAATTTATTTCGCGGGGTTCTTTGACGTACGAGGCTGCGTTGCTTAGCGTGATCGGACGGGTGCTTTCGCGAAAGCCTCCACGCGCACCACCAATAAATAGTCCAATACAAAGGGCAAAGGCAACTACTCCGTAACCGTAAAATTTCCATTTGTTTGGCTGCTGAGGGCCATCGTAGCTGATTCGATTAAAAGCAATCACCAATAGCGTTACCAAAAAAACAAAAAATAAAGTTGCGTACCAGTAGTCAAACACAAATTGAAATAACAATTTCCCTAAGTTAGTTTCGTTTTCAAACTGATTTAAAAAACTGAGTGTTGTTCTGCGCAGCGTAAATCGATAATAAATGAAATCAGCCGTGTTGGCGGCAAAAGCAATTGAATTGGTGATGATAAAGATCCATTTCACCATGCTTTTGTACCCATTCCTAAATCGGAAAGTGAAAGGCAAAATCATCAATAAAATGAAAAGTGAATTGGAATACAGCGTTGCGGAAAGGTCAAACCTAAGCCCACCGCCCATGATGATGACAAAGCGCTGGAAGGTTAAATTGGGGAAAAAGGAAGTGTTAAAAAGATAAAACCCAATTCTGCTTACGGAATACAATACCATCACCACCACCAAACTTCGCACCAATGCCCAATAGATGTTTCGGTTCCAATTGCCTGATAGGTATTTAGTTAACATTTTGATAGATTAGAGATAATGTTCTCGCAAAATAAGTCAAAACCAAACGGATTAAGCTCACCTTCCTATCAGTAATTCTTTTATGCTTTGTTATTTGAAAAGTTCTAAAAACCTGATTTTTTAGGATTTTTTTGCTACTAAATCCCTATCGAATGAGGCTACAGGAGGCTACTGTTTGCAGTTGCTTTGAGTTTTGTTGCGATTACTGTCAACGGCCAAAATGTAGATGCTTTGGCATCTTTGGTCGTTTCAACTTTCCCATTGCGCTTGATGAAGGTCTTCAAAAAGATAATCAATAATTTGGAAAGTTCACCATACGCAGTACGCCTATCGGATTTTCGTACGGTTACTTTATAATAAGGTATGATATGATTATGTGATTGCTCCAAGTTTACGTTCGGACTTAGGCAATCAACCGAGCCGCCCGCTTCATTGCTTCAACGTGGCTTTGGCCATTCTCAATATTTCCCTGAATGGTTTCGATTAACTCTTTAATATACTCGCGGTTGTAGCCAAATTTTACAGCAAAAATCTGCGATAGCCTTTGTTCTTCAGCATGAATATCTTTATCAATGCTCATCATGTGCACGAGGTCGTATAGTTGATGAAATTTTTCTGTTGGGTCTTTGGGCACATCAAATACCACACGGTCTGGATTCTGCTTTATTTCATTTAGTTGTGATTCGGAAATATTATTGCGTTTGGCAATCGACTTTAAGAGATCGTATTCTACTGAATCAAAATTGCCATCTACAGCAGCCATTTCAATCAGGTTCTTCATGTGGCTTTTGGCGGTGGCCTTTCCTTGAGAAACAAGCCCGAGTAATTCTTTAAAGTTCATACGGAATCAGTTGAGGTGGTTAAAATTAATGAGTTTAGGTGAAATTAAAAACTCATTCTATTGAATGAAGTATGGATTTTAATAGGTCGTCTTTGTCCGTCATACTTTGGAGTAGTATAAATTGATTTTTTGCTCGATTAAGATTATGGTCTGGATAGGCTGCACCATAGTATTGATCATTGCTAAAGTAATCGGTAAGAAACCGTAACGCCTGCATATAGGTGATCCAATAACCAGCTTTGCATAACGAATTCCGCTCGTGCGCGGTTAGCTCGCTTCCCATGGCCGCCAAATAACCAGAAGCAATTGCTTTAAAGAATTCCTCTCGAACAATTATATTAGTAAAGTCCAGTTCTTCTTCGTTCGCAGGCGAAAGATAGGTGCGCATCATATCGCCTACATCGCTAAAAAAATAGCCGGACATCACTGTATCCAAGTCAATTACGCAAATGCCTTTATCTTGTTGGTTAAACAGTACATTGCTGATTTTGGTATCGTGATGGGTGACCCGAAGTTTAGATTGTGGATGATTTGTAAATTCTTTGTATTCCGCGACTAAATATGAGAATGACTTTAGCTGTTGAATCACTTGCTGGCACTCCCCTACTCGCTCTTGACTGCCGAAGCGAATGCTCTCCTCAAATTGCTGATAGCGCAACGCCAGATCATGAAAATCAGGAATGGTTGTTTTTAATGCGCGTGTGTTAAACTCCTCAAACATTTTGGTGAACAACCCAAACTGATAGGCCGCCTCGTAGGCTTGTGAGGGATTTTGCACCACCAAAATAGTGTGCGAATCTTTAACGAAAGGCAAAAGCCGAAAACAGCCTTCTTTATTTTTAAAAAGAGTGTCTCCAACTACCGTGGGTATTTCCGAAACAAAAGGATAATCGGGCTGATAGTGCTTTAAATATTTTGAAAGTTGGCAATGGTTTTCTGCAATAGCCTCGGGGCTCTTAAATACTTGGGTGTTAATTTTTTGTAGAATGAATTCTCTTTCACTATCCGTTACTTTCCAAGTAGCATTGATGAGTCCTCCACTGATTTTATTTACAATAGCATCTTCATTTACACCAAAGGCCGTAAGAATTGGTTTCAGATTGTCCATGTCTATATAAAAGGCCTTAGGTTTCAAGGCACACGCCACAAGCTTGTGGCCTGTCGCGTGTGGCATGAGGAAATGAATTTACATCACCACATTTACAATTCTTCCTTGCACCACAATTACTTTCTTTGGCGGTTGTCCTTCCGTCCATTTTTGCACGGTCTCCGAAGCCAACACTAATTTCTCGATATCCTCTTTCGGCATATCCAACGCAAAGTTCATTTTTGCGCGCACTTTTCCATTGATGGAAATCGGGTACTCAAAAGAATTTTCTTTCAAGTATTCTTCTTTAAAAATGGGGTAAGTGGCGTTCAAAATAGAATCTTGGTGGCCTAACTTCTCCCACAACTCCTCGGTAATGTGCGGAGCAAAAGGCGAAAGCACAATGGCGAGCGGTTCTAAAATAGCGCGCTTGTTGCACTTCATCGAACTCAATTCGTTGGCACAAATCATAAACTCGCTCACCGAAGTATTGAATGAATAGTTTTCAATATCAAGTTCTACTTTTTTGATGAGCTTATGCAATACTTTAAACTCTTCTCGGGTTGGTTCTGCATCCGATACATGGAAATTGCCTTGGGCATCATGGAACAGGTTCCAAACCCTGCGCAAAAACTTAAACACGCCATCAATGCCTTGTGTGCTCCACGGCTTCGATGCTTCCAGAGGCCCCAAGAACATTTCATACATTCGAAGAGTATCCGCTCCGTAGTTGTTGATGATTTCATCTGGGTTGACTACGTTGTAGTACGACTTGCTCATTTTTTCGATTGCAGAGCCACAGATGTATTTTCCAAAGCTAGAATCAAATGTTGGATTGCTGTCTGTATCCTCAAACAAAAACTTCGCTTCGCTGAAATCAACCTTCCAATTTCTGAATCTTGAAACATCTAATTCGAATCCATCAACTAAAGAAATATCCACATGTAGTCCTTCTCTCAATGAATCGGGTCTTGCTGTGATAACTCCTTCGAAATCGCCACCAATATTCAAAAACTTCAATATCTCCTCGGATATCATTCGAAATGACTCTCCATTTAACATTCTATCTCGAATACCTTTTGAAACAAAAAGCTGAGGTAGCTGATCATTCGTAAAACCAGTAAGAGAATATGAAAGTCTATAAGCAAATCTCGAATCCCCCGTGATCTTCCCCTGATTAATCAACTTCTTAAACGGTTCATCAAAATTTAAGTAGCCTAAGTCGTGCAGCACTTTTGTCCAAAGTCTGGCATAAAGCAAATGTGCCACGGCATGTTCAGAGCCACCGATGTAAACATCCACTTGGTTCCAATAATCCAACGCCTTCTTATCTGCAAAAGCATTTTTGTTGTGTGGGTCCATGTAGCGCAAAAAGTACCAAGCTGCCCCCGCGTGCGTGGGCATGGTGTTGCTGTCGCGCTTTTGGTTGGGCGCAAAATTGATCCAGTCAGTAAGGTTTGCCAACGGCCCTTCTCCTTTGCCTGAGGGCTTAAAATTATTGGAAGCAGGAAGTTCTAATGGCAATTCACTTTCATTCATTGCATACGGCATATCGTCCTTGAACACTACCGGAAACGGTTCGCCCCAATAGCGCTGTCGGCTCCAGCCCGCATCGCGCATTTTGTAATTGACCTGTCGCTTGCCAATGCCGCGCTTTTCAATTTCGGCAATCGACACATCAATGGCATTGCGCATCACCATGCCATTCAAGAAGCCCGAGTTTTCCAGAACAGCTTCTTTGGTTGGATTCGCCTCGTTGCCATTGTAGTGGACACCAATAATATTGGTAATAGGGATATTAAAATGCTTGGCAAACTTGTGGTCGCGTTCATCACCACACGGCACAGCCATAATCGCGCCTGTGCCATAGCCGGCCAACACGTACTCGCTAATCCAAACAGGAATTTGTTTTCCATCAAAGGGATTGACAGCATACGCCCCCGTGAATGCTCCCGTAATCTTCTTCACTTCGGCCATCCGCTCTACTTCCGAGCGACTCTCCACATACTTCAAATATTTTTCAATTTCTTCGCGCTGCTCTCCGGTAGTAATCTGCTTCACCAAGTGATGTTCAGGTGCCAGCACCATGAAGTCAACCCCAAAAATGGTATCGGGGCGAGTGGTGAAAACTTTGATGAACTTACTTAATGAATTATTGAGAGGGGATTGCTTCGATTTTAAGACCTCACCCCCCGACCCCCTCTCCACAGGAGAGGGGGAGGTGAGTTCTGATTTAACTCTTTGCAAAACTTCTGAAAGCGAATTTAGAACTTGCTCATTGGCGAAACGAATCACTCGAAAACCTTCTCCTTCAATAAATTTTGTTCTCTCTTCGTCCTCACGTTTTTGCTTATTGTGTATAGGGCCATCCAACTCAACGACCAATTTCTTATCAATGCAGACAAAGTCAACGATGAAACTACCAATCGCATGTTGCCTTCTGAATTTTACACCAAGACCATTATTGCGAACTGCCTGCCAAAATTTGTCTTCGGCCTCCGTTGGCTCTTTCCTGTTTTCTCTCGCATATTCCTTTATCGCATTCCAAGTTTTAGCATCTGAAGTGAAAATAAAATCTTGCGCATGCACTTCTTGCTTAGAGTTATCGACAACTTCATTCGGTGTGTCACCCCTCTCCTGTGGAGAGGGGCCGGGGGAGAGGTCAAACTTTAACTCCGCTCCCACACTCTTCCCAATCCAGTTACGCTGAATTTCCTTCATGCTTTCGCTAAAGTCAATTTCTTCTAAGCCTTTCAATAATCGGTCGGCATACTCGGTTATGCGCAAACTCCATTGGCGCATTTGGCGCTTCACCACAGGGAAGCCCCCACGATAACTCACACCATTAATCACTTCATCGTTGGCCAGCACCGTGCCCAACGCCTCGCACCAATTCACATCCGTGTAGGCCAAGTACGCCAAGCGATACTCCATCAAAATTTCTTGCTGTTGCTTTTCAGCGTAACCTTTCCACTCGGAAGCTGAAAAATTCTGGATTTTGAATTTTGCATTCGGAACAGCGTGGCTGGCGTTTCCCTCCTTCTCAAAAATCTTCACCAACTCGCTGATTCGCTCCGCCTTCTGTTTGGCTCTGTTGAACCAGCTATCGAAAATCTCTAAGAAAATCCATTGCGTCCATCGGTAGTATTCCGGATCACAGGTCTGCACCTCACGACTCCAATCATAACTAAAACCAATTTGACCAAGTTGTCTTTTAAAGTTTTGAATATTGTCTTGCGTGCTTTTGGCAGGGTGCACGCCATGTTCAATGGCATATTGTTCGGCCGGTAACCCAAATGCGTCAAAGCCCATGGGATGCAACACATTAAAACCTTTGATGCGTTTGAAGCGCGCCACAATATCGCTGGCAATGTAGCCCAGCGGATGCCCCACATGCAGCCCCGCACCCGATGGGTAGGGAAACATATCCAACACATAATACTTGGGCTTAGAAGAATCGTTACTTACACGGTACACACTCTTCTCTTCCCACGCTTTGCGCCACTTATCCTCAATGCGCTTAATCTCTTCTTTGCTATAATCGGCCATTGCTGTCAAAAAATTCAAGATATTAGAACCGCAAAAGTAATGGTTATGGTTGAACTTTGCCCATTGCCGACAGCCGATTGCCTACTTTTTTGGCGTCCTGCTTCGGTTGCCACCTCCGCGAAAACGCTCCGACTGTCAAACTCGCACCGGGCTGCCTCTACTCCTTGCCCCACCGCTCATTGCCCGCTGCTGGGTATCCACTTCCATCCCTGGCCGGAAATACTCACAATGAAAATTGTCAAATGAAACTTTAAATTAATATCTTCACAGACTAATACCCGAAACCCTATGAAGACCTCCTCCTATAACCCCAGCCCGCTAGAGATTGATTTTGCTAATGCCTTATTCATTTTGCAAAAGGAGTTGGAAAAACATTTGCAAGGCAACCAAATCATACATGTAGAGAGCAACATCAAGCGCGATAACCCCATGGTGAAGTTTAACCTACTCGACAAAGATGGCGACCCACACGAAATAGTGGTGCGGATTGTTCAAATACCAGATAAGTTTTAAAACTTAAGCTACAGATTTATTAATGGCAGAATTGATTTAATCTGTGGTAATTTTTTTATAGAATCTAAAACCTAGAAGTTGCATTTAGCACCAAAAAGAAAACCGACTCAATTATTAAAAACGGCAAAGCAAATCGGTTAGGCTTCGCCACATTTAATCGGTTGAAAAGGGTAAACAAGATAGCCGACACTACAAACCAACCGATGTAATTACTCAGCGGCACTTGTCCACCTTGCCAGCTCCAAAAATCATAGTGAATGGCTACGGGCTCCATCAGCCAATCTAAAAACACAGCCGTCATGGCGCAAGCAAAAACAAATCGAGTTGCCGAAACCCGACCAGTAAAAACAGTAGCGATGGAATAAATGGTGATAAACCAGTTGACGCCAATCATCAACGGGATATTATAAAGTTTGATGCCAAGGGTGTTTCCGTATTGATAGTAGCCAAAAATCAAATGATGGTTAACGCCTAAATATTCTACACCAAAACCAACCGCAAAAGCAATAATCGCAAAAAGATAAAAAGACGATGTCCGCTCCGAGTGGTTCCATGCCAACAAAAAGGCGCTTACTAAAAGTGTAATGGGCGTTGCTTGCTGAAATAGGCTTTTGTATGGAGAGAGCAAACCAACGATGCCAACCGCATAAAGCAATAAAGTAATACCAAAAGAAATCTTTAATCTTTTTTCCACAAACTTTTAACTATCGACTTTTATACTTTAAAACTTTAAACTTTAAACCTTGAACTTTAAACTTCCAACTTTAAACTTTGAACTTTCAACTTTGAACTTTAAACTTTAAACTTTTTTAAACCTTGAACTCAGACAACTAAACTTTAAACTTCTCCCCAACCAACTCCCCCACTATTTTCCCAGACAGCAAGCACAGCGGAATACCCCCTCCTGGATGCACGCTGCCTCCGCAAAAAAACAAATTATCAAACTGCGAAGAAAAGTTTTTATGCCTAAGAAAGGCTGCAAAGGGATTATTGGAACTTGTTCCATACAACGACCCTTGGTAAGATGAAGTTTTCAAATCGATGGAACGCGGGTCGAGAATTTCTTCTACCTCAATCAATGCAGCAATATCCATTTTTAAAAGTCGACTTAATTTAGCAATAACGTTTTGCCGGGTTTGTGAAATGATAGTCTCCCACTCCTGCCCTACATTCGCTGGCACGTTTACCATAACAAACCAATTTTCCTTTCCGTTGGGTGCATCAGCCAGTTCGTACTTACTCGTAATATTGAGGTACACGGTAGGGTCATTATATACCGACTTCAGTTCAAATATATGTTGAAACTCCTTTTCGTACTCGCTGCTGAAAAATATATTATGCAGATCCAATTCTAGAAAAGAGTGATTGATTCCCCAATAAAAAATAAGCGCAGAGCTAGAGCGTTCTTGCTTTAGAATTCGTTCAGGAGCTTTTACTGTCGGCATCAATTTTCGGTACGCATAATACGCATCCATGTTGCAAACCACCACATCCGCAAAAACAAATTGCTTGTGCACCTCTACACCGGTTACACGATTATTACTATTCCCAATTTTTGTAATCTGCTGATCAAAGGAAAACCTCACACCCAAATTAACAGCCAGTTTATAAAGCGCCAACGTAATGGCGTGCATCCCTCCTTTCGGCAAATACGTGCCGATGGAAAATTCCAAGTGAGGAATAGAAGTTAAAATGCCGGGCGCTTGGTAGGGATTGGAACCGTTGTAGGTGGCATAGCGATTGAACAACTGAACAAGCTTGGGGTGTTGTAGCCGTTTTTCATTCAGCTTGTTCATGGTGGTGAAAATTCCGTAGCGATGGATTTTTGACAATGACTTTGCAACCGGCCAAGTAAGCCAAGTAGAAAGTTTGTGCAGCGAGTTCTCTAAGAATATCTTTCCAGCAGATTGGTATGTTGCTCCACTTTGTTCGAGATAATCATTGACGGTCTTAGGTGAAACTCCAAATTTCCGTTCAATTTCTTCTGCCAATTTTTTCCGGTCAGCAAAGGCTGTGAGTTGCGTTCCGTCTTCATAAAAATATTTACAGCAAACTTCCATGCGTTGATAGTTGAAATAATCGCGGGGGTTTTTGCCCGCGAGCTTAAATAAATCATCTACTAAATAAGGAAGGGTAAACAAAGATGGTCCGGCATCAAAGCGATAGCCATCTAAACTAAACTCACTCAACTTACCGCCTGGGTAAGCATTGGCTTCAAAGACATGAACCTCCAACCCTTGGCACCTCAAACGGATGGCTGATGCCAAACCCGCCACACCTGATCCAATAACAACTGCTTTCATTATTTTAAGCTAAGAACAAGTTAATATTAGTATGGTTTTGCTTTTTTGCAAACTTACTATCAAAAGTGAGAAGCTATGGAAAGTGTATCAATTGTGGGCAGCCTGTGAGTAATAAGTTTTGCGGCAATTCTGACTAATGTTTCACAAGTTGTTGATATTCAATTGGGTCAACAGTATCTCACACATGGAATTTATCGTGTGCGGTTGCGCATCCGCAGTAATGCTACGGGCTGTGAATCGGTGGATGAATAAAAGTGAAAATTTTAAAAATCCGGTACTGCATTTTCTGTCTGACTTGCCTTTAGCCAGTGGGAACGCAAAAACCAACCGATGTTGGGTTTGCCAATACGTTCAATCTACAAATTTTTGAATGGCACATCCCTCACAAAATTATGCGATGTTAGGCTGCCAGTGGTAGCCCACGCTTTACCTACCTCCGCCCAGGGAACACACACCAGTAAATGATTTTCATCGCTTCATCGCTCAACAAAGCCATTCGATTTTACCATATTTTGGCTTAGATTTGCGGTAAATACGCGATGGCCGAAAACACCTACAAGTCCAATACATTTAAGAAACCTGAGAAAGAAAAGAAAGGGAAGTCGCCTAAATCGAAGTTCAAGTTCAGTTTTTCTTTTTTTCAAGATGCGCGCTTTATTCTGGCCAGCGGTTTTTTCTTTATCATTATTGCGCTTTACCTTTTTACTGCATTTATATCCTACCTATTTACCGGCAAGGCCGACCAAAGTGTAGTAGAGGCTATGTGGAATACCAATTTGCTTGAATCCGGACGAGAAGCAGAAAACTGGCTAGGTCTTTACGGAGCGATTACTTCGCACTATCTCATGTTTAAATGGTTGGGCATCTCTGCCTTTGCCATTCCGCCTCTGTTGTTTTTGGTGGGATTCAAGATGGTTTTCAAGCGTGAATTATTATCGATTTTTTCAGTTTTTATTTTTTCCGTCTTCGCGGGATTATGGCTTTGTTTGTTGTTAGGCTATTTAACCCACACGTTGGCTGGTGTGAATGAAATCAGTTTTCTCAGTGGAGGTCTTGGCTACGAATTGGCCAAAGTTTCGGATGGATTGCTCGGGTGGGGAACATTTATGGTGTTGATACTGTCGCTGTTTATCTTCATCATTTATTTCTATAACGTTACAGCCATCAATGCCTTTCAAGTAAAAAACCCTAAACCAATCGGCAACGATGCATTCTTGCCAGAAGAAGACATCATCAAGCCGACCTATACCGATGAACGAGATAACTGGCCGGATAAAAAAGAAGATGATGGTGAATTGCTTTTGATGAAGCAACCAACCGAGCCAACAAAAATCCCTGAAATAAAATTGGAGGTTGAGGCCGAGAAAGTAGAAATCAAAGAAAAAATTGAACCCCTCTTTACAATAGAAGACCCAATTGTAGAAAGTGATGCGGTAGCCGAAAAATTAGTAGAGGCAAAAGGTCTCTATGACCCCACTCTTGATTTAAGTAGTTATAAATTTCCGCCCATTGAGTTGTTGAATGAGTACGAAGTAGGAAAGGTGCAAGTATCGCAAGAGGAACTGAATCAAAACAAAGACAAAATTGTTGCTACACTTACCAATTTTAAAATTGGTATTCAAAGCATTAAGGCCACCATTGGCCCAACGGTTACCCTTTATGAAATCGTACCCGATGCGGGTATCAAAATTTCACGCATCAAAAATTTGGAAGATGATATCGCCTTGAGCCTTGCAGCGCTGGGTATTCGGATTATCGCACCCATCCCCGGCAAGGGCACCATTGGTATTGAAGTGCCAAACAAAAACCGAGAGATGGTAAGCATACGTTCGGTGTTGGCTTCTGAGCGTTTTCAAAAATCGGATAAGGACTTACCCATTGCCATTGGCAAAACCATCTCAAATGAATTATTGGTAATTGATTTGGCCAAGATGCCACACTTGTTGGTGGCAGGTGCTACAGGCCAAGGTAAGTCGGTGGGGCTGAATGTGATTTTAACTTCACTACTTTACAAACTTCACCCGAGCCAATTAAAGTTTGTGTTGGTCGACCCGAAGAAAGTGGAGATGTCGCTCTTCAGTAAAATAGAAAGACATTACTTGGCCAAGCTCCCCAATAGCGAAGAGGCCATAATTACCGATACCAAAAAAGTAGTGTACACCCTCAATTCGCTTTGCATTGAAATGGAGAACCGTTACGAAATTTTGAAAGATGCGGGTGCGCGAAACCTGAAGGAGTACAACGCTAAATTTGTTGGACGAAAGCTAAATCCAAAAGAAGGACATCGCTTTTTACCCTACATCGTTTTAGTGATTGATGAGTTGGCCGATTTGATGATGACAGCCGGTAAAGAAGTAGAAACCCCAATTGCCCGATTAGCACAATTGGCTCGCGCTATTGGCATACACTTAGTGGTTGCTACACAACGACCTTCTGTTAATGTAATCACCGGTGTTATCAAAGCAAACTTCCCGGCAAGGCTTTCTTTCCGAGTAACTTCGAAAGTCGATTCGCGCACGATTTTAGATTCAGGCGGAGCCGATCAATTGGTGGGCATGGGCGATATGCTGTTGTCATTGGGTTCAGATGTGATCCGTTTGCAAAGTCCGTTTGTAGATACACCAGAGATTGAAAAAGTCTGCGATTACATTGGTGCGCAGCGAGGGTACGATTCAGCTTACCTGTTGCCTGAGTTTGAAGGTGAAGACGAGGGTGGGGCAAATGCGGTAGATTTATCGGAGCGCGATGGGTTGTTTGAAGAAGCCGCAAAATTAATCGTCATGCACCAGCAAGGAAGCACGTCCCTTATCCAACGAAAGTTGAAACTTGGATATAACCGAGCTGGTCGATTAATTGATCAATTGGAAGCAGCTAAAATTGTAGGCCCTTTCGAGGGTTCGAAAGCACGGGAGGTTTTGATTAAAGACGAAACTAGTTTGGAACAATTATTGACTGATTTAAAAGATAAACACAGTAAACCATAATGTAGATTTTAACCAATTCGATGAAAAAGTTTGTTTCAGTGGCCATTTTAACGTTTGCAGGTAAGATGTTGATGGCTCAATACGACCCCAAGGCATTAGAGATTCTAGAAGCCATGAGCAAAAAATACAAAGCCATTCCCACTTTTGAGGCAAACATTACCTCGGCCATGACCAACGAGACCGATGGCGTAAAGGAAGAATTCAAAGGAAAAATCACCGTAAAGGGCGATAAATTCAAGTTGATTTTGGATGATCAGGAGATTACTAATAACGGTGCTACGGTATGGACCTACCTGCCATCGGCCAAAGAAGTGAGCATCGATAACTTTGACCCAAAGTCGGATGAGATCAATCCAGTAAAAATATTTGAGATTTATAAAAAAGGTTTTAAATACGTACACTTGGGTGAAAAAACAGAGGCGGGTGTTGTAGTAGATGAAGTTGACTTGGTGCCCGAGAAGAAAAACGCGCAGTATTTTAAAATCAAGATGATGATTTCTAAAAAGGACAAAAGCATCCATAGCTGGACAATGTTTGATCGCTCTGGTAATCGCTATCGATATTCCATTACCAAGTTTACTCCTAATCTAAAATTAGATGATGCCTTCTTTACTTTTGATGTGAAAAAATATCCTGGTGTGGAAGTAAATGATTTGAGGTAGTTCTTTTTTCAAGAAAATAGTAAGTCGGTGAGAGCCGACTTTTTTTTGTTTAGTCATTTCGGTTTTTTACAAATAGAATTACCGCAAGTTTCTTTATTTTTATACAATGAACCGCCAAGAGCTATTTGAGCAAATCAAAAAAAAGAGATCGTATCTATGTGTGGGGCTCGATACCGATTTGGACAAAATACCCAAACATTTGCTGAAAACAGACGACCCCGTTTTTGAATTTAATAAGCAAATTATTGACGCAACCCACGAGTATTGCGTAGCCTACAAACCCAACATCGCATTTTACGAGGCACTCGGCCCTAAGGGTTGGGAGAGTTTGCAAAAGACCTTGGATTATTTACCTACTGATTGCTTTACCATTGCTGATGCCAAACGTGGCGACATTGGTAATACCAGTGCCTTGTATGCCAAAGCTTTTTTTGAACGGATGAATTTTGATTCCATTACCGTTGCTCCTTATATGGGTGAAGATTCCGTCAAACCATTTTTAGAATTCAGCGGCAAGTGGGTCATACTGTTGGTTCATACTTCCAATTCGGGCAGTCGTGATTTTCAATTGCTGGAATCCAACGATGGTCACTTCCTTTTTCAACATGTGATTTTTGCTTCGCAGCAATGGGCCACACCCGACCAAATGATGTATGTAGTGGGTGCAACCCACGCAGAAAAGATTGGTGCCATACGCGCATTAGCCCCTGAGCATTTTTTTCTTGTGCCAGGCGTTGGTGCACAAGGGGGAGATTTAGGAGCTGTTTCGAAAGCCGGATTGAATAGTCAGTGTGGCTTATTGGTCAATTCTTCAAGAGCAATTATCTATGCATCAAGCAAGGAGGATTTTGCAGAAGTGGCCAGGAGGGAAGCGATGAAGACTCAAAAAGAAATGGAAGTCTACTTACAGCACTTGTAGTTATGGATGTTGTGGGAGTCTTGATTACATTCATACTTTATCCATTCAGGTTCATTATTGGTTTGTGTAAGATTTGGCTTGAGAACGGAAGAAGAAAAACCTTTGGTCAAATTTTAACAGAAAGTGAAACGAGAGAAATAGTCTCACACGGTACAATATCGATTCTGAATTTGATTGCTGGAATCGGGGCTATCATGATGATGATTTTTGTGATAATGGTTATCGTAGGAATTTTTAAGAATGGACTCAGTCATGCATGAATCCTTTCTCCATTATATCTGGCAGTGCCAATACTTTAATCGGGAAGGTTTAAAGACTACCAATGGAGAACTTCTCTCTATTTTCAAAAACGGAGTTCACAATACAGATGCGGGTCCAGACTTTTCGAATGCTAAAATAAAGATTGGCGATATTGATTGGGCCGGCCATGTGGAGATACATATCAATTCATCGGATTGGAACCAACACCGACACCATTTGGATGCCGCGTATGATAATGTGATTTTACATGTAGTATGGAAACACGATTTGCCCATCATTCGAAAGGACGGTTCAGTCATCCCCACATTGGCGTTAGCGGATCGTGTTGACTCTACTCTTGTTAAATTATACCAAAAACTTGTTAACAGTGCTTTTTCAATTCCTTGTGCTAAATCGTTTGCAAAGATGGAGGACTTGATTAAACTATCAATGCTGGATAAAGCCTTGATGCAGCGGTTAAATAGCAAATCTGCTTTGGTATTAGCCGCCCATGCTGCAAACAAAGGCGATTGGGAAGAAACATTGTATCAGCAATTGGCCAAAAACTTTGGCTTTAAGGTGAATGCTGAACCATTTTTGCGATTGGCATCAACCATTCCGTTTCGGATGCTGAAAAAGCAAAGCAACAGCTTGTTGCAAATAGAAGCCTTGCTATTGGGTGGGGCGGGTATGTTGGAAACAAAAACCAAAGATGAGTATGTGGCCTCGCTTTACAGAGAATATCAGTTGTTGAAGACAAAGTATACGCTTGGCAATGTTCAATTGCATGCGGCTCAATGGAAATTTCTACGTTTGCGCCCCGCCAATTTTCCCACCTTACGAATAGCCCAATTTGCTTCTTTGCTCTATCACAACCGTAATTTTTTCTCGCAGATAGTAGAGACTGAATCACTTCACGATGTTTACAAATTGTTTGAAGTGAACCAATCCGATTATTGGCAAAATCATTACCGTTTTGGTAGCAAGTCGCAGAAAAAAGTGGCAGCACTTGGTGAAAGTAGCATTCAAAATATAATCATCAATTCGATTGTGCCGGTGCTGGTGAGCTATGGACAGACTATAGACGATAATCGATATGTCGAGCGGGCTATCCAGTGGTTAGAAAATTTACCTACGGAAAAAAATAAAATTACCCGCGTGTGGGAAGATATTGGTATGAAGGTAAAATCATCTTTTGATTCGCAAGCCCTGATAGAGCAATATAACAACATGTGTCAAAAAAGGAATTGCCTGAATTGTGTGATTGGCTCAACGTTGCTTAAGCCCTCTTCCTTGTGAATTTTCTTCAATACGTATTTAGCTTTTTGCTGCTTTCAATCATTACGGTTGTGCTTTACAAAAGATTTCAGCCCGTTAATCCTTGGTTGTTTTGGTCGTCCTGGTTAATGCGATTTGTTTGTGCTATTGCCCTTGGTTTGGTTTACAAAAATTACTATGCAGTAGGTGACACGTGGAATTTTTTTTCAGATGCTGTTCAACTTAGCCAATTGGCAAAAACTGATTTTGTGAGTTACATCCGTTTTTTATGGAGCGAAGATTTGCATCCCGAAATTTTTAATCAACTGATTTCATCAGACCGTTCAGTATTATTGGTAAAGTTTGCTAGCGTATTCGCGTTACTGTCAAACGACAATTACTGGATAGCTTGTCTTTATTTTTCAATGATTTCGTTTGCATCGGCTTGGTTTTTGTTTTTCACCATCCGTCAATTATTTCCAGCGTTATCATCGGCTGCTGCTGGTGCCATTTTATTTTTTCCATCAGTTGTTTTTTGGTCTTCTGGATTGATTAAAGAAACGATTGCTTTGGCAGCTCTTTACCTGATTACGGCCACACTTGTTCGATACCTGGTTTCTCAAAACCTAAATTTTTGGG
Source organism: Chryseotalea sp. WA131a (assembly GCA_025370075.1). Taxonomy (NCBI): domain Bacteria; kingdom Pseudomonadati; phylum Bacteroidota; class Cytophagia; order Cytophagales; family Chryseotaleaceae; genus Chryseotalea; species Chryseotalea sp. WA131a. Next base: position 1,869,988 of record CP073016.1, read on the forward strand.
AAACATTATTTTCATTAATAGCTTTTTATTTTTTGTGGCAACTGAAATATTATTGGGCAGCTCTCTATGCTGCTGTAGTAATCACCACGATAGCCACATTTTTTATCAAGAATAAATCAGCAATGAAACCAATCTCTCTTCACGGCATTTGGTTGTTGATTTTTGTTTTTATTCTTGCCTTGGTTACTCTCACCCATCCAAATTTTTATATTCATCGGCTGTTGGAAGTGGTGTTTGAGAACAATCAGCAATTCGTAAACCTTTCGAAGCACGGAAACTGTATTGAATATATTGGTTTAAATGAAACGTGGTGGAGTTTTTGCCTCAACACTCCTATCGCACTTTTCTCAGGGTTGTTTCGGCCATTTGTGTGGGAGGCCCACGGACTGATGGGCTGGTTCGCAGCCATGGAGAATTTATTCTTGCTAATTCTGTTTGTATGGTGGATAATGACCCGAAGGAAACTACCAGGGGAGGTTCTCCTTCCCATTTTTACTTATTCTATTTTGTTAACAGTTTTTTTGGCTCTGTCATCTCCTAACTTCGGCACCTTATCGCGTTACCGAATTGGGTTTCTGCCTTTTTTTGTTTTTGCGTTATCTGCCTATCATCCCGCTATTAATCATTTGTTTCGCAGCGGACCCGATTTACCTAAATAGTTTAATCTGCTTCTGTAGATTCAATCGAGAATTACCAGTAAATTTGCCGTTCAGATTAGATTGATAAATGAAAAACCCAGTTATTATTTTAGGAGCGAATGCCGTTGGCCGCGCAGCCAAGGAAATCTTTGAGAGGAATGAAGTAGTGATCTATGGTTTTTTAGATGATGATAAGAAATTACACAAAACTGAAATAGATGAAGCAACCGTTTACGGAGTTACCGATGACGATGGCTTTTTGAAGTTGATTGGGAAAAAGTGCGAAGCTTTTGTGGCAGTAGATGAAACCAAAGTGCGCAAGGCATTGGTGAAAATGCTACAGGAAGTACGGCATGTGCAACCTGTCAATGCGGTGCATCCTCAATCGATGGTATCATTGAAAGCCGAGATCGGTCATGGAAACTTTATCGATTATGGATGTTATTTAGCACCCTCTGCAAAGGTTGGCAACCACTGTTTGATTCAAGCCAATGCCACCATCGGGGTAGAGACTAAGTTGGGCGATTTTGTGCAAGTGGGGGCAGGTTCTACAATCAATCAGAACGTAACCATAGAAGATGAAGTATTCATCGGCTCAGGTGTTACGATTGTAGCGGGCATAAAAGTTGGCAAAGGAGCTCGAATTGGTGCTGGCTCGGTGGTGATTGCTCCTGTAAAGGCCGGTGATACGGTTTTTGGAAACCCTGCGCAGGTGGTAAAGTGATTTAATTTAGATACGAGATGCTTGAAGCCTGCATCCATAATCTAGTAACCAGTCTCTAAACAAATGGCAAAAATTTCTGAAACCGATTTAATACTCAATTCCGATGGCAGTGTCTATCACCTAAGTTTATTGCCAAAAAATATCTCCGACACGATCATTACTGTGGGTGACCCCAGTCGGGTGTATATGGTAAGTCAGTTTTTTGATGAGGTGGAGTTTGAAATGAACAAGCGTGAGTTTATTACGCATGTTGGAAAATTCAATAATAAACGCATCACGGTTATCAGCACCGGCATTGGCACCGACAACATTGAAATTTTCTTTAATGAGTTAGATGCATTGGTGAATATAGATTTGAAAACGCGTGAGCCGAAGCCTCGAAAAAAGAAACTAAAAATTGTCCGCATCGGTACATCGGGTGCGTTGCAGGAAGATATCCCGGTGGGAAGTCATTTGGTTTCTGATTATGCGGTTGGGTTGGATAACCTGATGAATTTTTATGATCTGCCCATGGACGATTTTGAAACCGGTGTGGCACACGATATTCAAAAAAAAACTGGACTTCCATTTATGCCGTATGTTGTGCGGGGTTCTGAGTCATTACGAGAATCTATCGGTAATGGAATGTTGGTAGGCAACACCGTTACTTGTCCAGGTTTTTATGCGCCACAAGGAAGAGAACTTCGGTTGCCCATTCGTTTCCCTAAGTTGCTAGAAGATTTGAACTACTACCACAAAGGAGAATTCTGGCTCACCAATTTTGAAATGGAGACATCTGGTTACTATGCCATGGGACGTTTGCTGGGGCACGATGTATTGAGTGCTAATGCCATCATTGCCAATCGTATTAAGAACAAGTTCTCTAAGAATCCCAACAAAGTGATTGAATCATTGATTGAGAAAGTGTTGGAGAGGATTTGATTTTTTAAACGAAAAATTTGATGTTAACAAAAGATAACTTGATCGAGATGATGCAGAATGAGAATCTGACCCTCGTATCAACCCATGACAGGTTGTGTTTCCCAATCATAGAAAGGATTGCAAAAAAGATGTCTATCGGTTTAGTATTCTCTAGCATTAGTGTTGATGGAAATCTAATTGTAAACGGACATCATCGGTACCTGGCCTCCTTGTTAGTGGGGTATAAATTAGACCAAGCAGCTTGCCCAAGAACTATCGCAAAAGAACCTATTGATTGGAAATCAGTTAAATTAGTTGATGAAGATTGGGATACAGACGCCAAAATAAAGATGTTAACCGAAGAGGATGCCAGGTATAATGACTTGACTTTAGAAGACCTTATGAAAAAGCTAAAATAACTTTCGTACTTTTGTTCCATGTTGATTTTTTTAGACATAGACGGTGTAATGGTTCAAGCTGCCGGATGGAAAGCCCCTCCAAATTTGGTGGATGGCATTCCTACGTTTAATCAAAAAGCAATTAGCGCACTAAAGAGTTTGATTTCTAATGACACGACTGTAGTTCTTACTACCTCACATCGGGCTAGATTTACAATTGACATGTGGAAAAAAATTTTTGAAAGACGAGGGCTTAAAATTGATAAATTATTAACGCTAAGCGTAAATCATGATTTCAAAAAAAGAAAGGACGAAATTTTAGAATGGTTAAATACTCATGACATTGAAACAGATTTTGTAATTATTGATGATGATACAAGTCTCAATTCCCTCCCTAAAGATTTAAAAGAACATCTAATTATTACAAGCCCCTTGGTTGGGCTTACTCCTGAGCATATTTCTAACTTTAGAAAAAGGACTCACTTAGCTTAGGTGAGTCTCTTTTTTGTCAAATTTTCCTTGATCAAAATTTGTATTTTCATATTTCTAAACTGTTAGTTAGAAATTAAACGTTCCAATTAGCAATTCAAAAAGCGATATTGATGGCTTGAGACCAATTGAATAGCGAAAGCCAATATCAAATTGAGGGAGTAAACGCATTACGTTTAAGTCTAGCTTTACCTCTACCCCGGTTGAAACAAACGTCTCGGAATCATTGAATTTTGGACTGCTTCCGTATCCATAATCAAAAAAACCGTTTGCTCTAATTCGTTGAAGATTAACAAGGGGGCCAAATGCCATATCTGGATACCATATTGGCATAGTATAGTTAATTGACATAGAATAAAAATCTTGAGAGCGATATAAACCTAGTCCACCTCTGGGTAGTGGTATTTGATTACGGAACAAATACGTGCTATTGTCAATTAATGTTGTTCGTTTTTTGTCTGCGAAATAGAGGAATTCAAGTTGAGTTTTTTGATACGCGAAATATCCCCAAATGGAATGGTGTTTGAATAGTCCAGGAAAATACATGATACCATAAACCGAGAATTGTGAGCCAATAAAATCACCACCGTAAGGAGTGTTATAAGCATTTAAGTATACAGATTGACCCCACTTACTATTTATATCTCTTCTACTTTGCTTAATCAAGCGATAAGCCGAAATGCTAAACTTATTGTAATGTAAATTGCCGTTAGAAGCTATATCATTTCCAAAATAGAAATCTCGAATGCTATCATTTACAATCTTTTTGGGAATGATTCTTTGATTGTTAAATGAGTTTCCAAAATCTGATATTTGAGTAAATCCAATTGAATTGCTGAATGTGATACCGCTAACAAACCGTGAGGTTGTAGTTATCAGTGGAATACGTAAACCAGCTTCAATATTTTTTTCTTTCCAGTTAATAATTAAATCTTTAGTGTTTTTAGTTTCTGTCCGCTGGCCGTTAAATGGGCCTGTTATCGTAGTTACAGTTAATGCACCTCTATTGATTTTTCTATCACCCTGACTTACTGAAAAATCAATAATTGGAAAAAGTCCTTGATAGCTGACAGTGGCTTTCCAAGCACCTGTCCTTTCATTCAAATCATATAAATATCCTGCATTGATAGTGGTGGTGCTCAATAAATCACGGGAAGTAATTCCAAGATTTACCTGTGTCAAATCATTTGTAAAATACCCACCCCAACTATACGGATTAATAATTCCCTTCAACCTTGAATATTTTTTCACCTTCAAGTTTTCTTGCGGGATGTTCTTTAGCAAATCAGGATGACCCTCTTGCTCCACCAAGTGCGCAAACGAATAGGAGGGCTGCGCCTTTTTCGTCCACGGTTTCCATAGCGTGGGGTCAAAGTTTATTTTTACCACATCCATTCCATCTTTGCCTTGGTTGTTGTAGTAAATGGTTTTTCCATCTTTGGATATACATGGATTGTAAGCCGCATACTTACTGCACGTAATTTGGTAGCGCTGATTGGATTCCATATCCAACGCATAGATGTTATCAATACCGCTAATGGGCGAGTTGTATAAAATGTATTTTCCAACAGGCACAGGATATCCGTAATTCTCGTCCGAGAAATCAGTCAAATCTGCCGACTGCCCCGTTTGCGTATCGAACTTGCTAATGGCTTTGCCTTGCTTGTTTGTCTTTAGTGCAATGATGGTTTTGCCATCTTCGCTCCAGTGCGGCATGGAAATAAAATCGTTGTTCGGATTACTAAACTCTATAAGAACTTTCCCAGTGAAATAATCCAATACTACTAAGTTTGTCAAGTAATCGGTGGTGGTTTCAACCGTGGCCACTTTGTATCCATCGGGCGAAAGTGCAGCAGCAGCATATCTTCCTTTGTTCGCAATCACTCGCTTCCGTTTTGTATCAACATCATACCCCACAATGGAGGAGTAATTCTTTACACGCCACCGTGGATCAAACCGGTATTCGTTCCACACCACGCGGTTGTTGGCTGTTGACATCATGGCCGTGGTATTGATGGGGCCTTGCACGAATGCTTTTTTCTCCACACCGTTTTTAAGAATTATCAATGTTTCAATATCACCGATGCCCGATTTTTGTGCGAGGATACTTCCATCCGATAATACCTGCGGAAATTTGTAATCGGTATACGCTTTGGTGGTTCGTGGATTCACTTGCTCAAAAGTGGTGAGTTGCAATGTATCCAGTTGTGCTTGCCAATCTTTTTTCAATTGTGCAGCCATATCACGATAAAGCCCTGTCACATACGTGCCACTTTCTTTTTTCAACGCATTTGAAAATGCAAAAGGAATAAACGGAATGTTCCACGAACGTCTGGTTACATTTTCCCACACTTCGGCATTGCCTGTTTTCTTGCGCAAGTACGAAATCATTTGATAACCCAGCACGTAGTGATCGGGTATGTTGTGCTTATACGAGCGCAGATACTGTTTATGGTAGTTAAATGTTCGGCCTTCCATTAAGTTGGTGCGGAACAGCAATTCAAAATTCGGTATTCTTCCTCGACCGCTTGAGGTAAAGGCTGTCTCTGTAGCCACGGCATCGCCTTCCCAAAACCATTCGGGGGCGGCTACATAGCTCATGCCTGCCAATACATTTGCACCAAAGGTGTAGTATAATAATTTATTAAAGCCACGCGTGGCATGTTGAAACTGCACCATGTGGCGGTATTCGTGACTGGCCAATAAATCTAGCCAATCGTTATTGCCCAGAAAATTATAATTCTGTGAGGGCATTGCATAAAACTCTGACCTACGCGGTGTAATCGATACAAACCCATTTGAAACGGCCGATTGATTTTGAAGTATCACCGATATTTTGCGCGGACTAGCCCCCATAGTTTTTGATTCGGGACCGTGAATGTGCTCTAGGGTATTGGCCATCCGTTGCGCTTGTACATCAAAGCCTTGCGGAAACAATACCCGGAAGTGGGGGGTGTTTACCTGAAACCATTTTAAAGAGGGGGGGTTGTTTTCGTTGATGATTTCTTGAGCAAACAAAAATGAAGGAAGAAGGAGTAAAAGCAGGAAGATTTTACGCATAATCATTCGGAATTGAAAGCTAAAGTACAATGGATTTTAAAATAATCACGGTAGGCTAGGCTATATTTACACAACGAAATAAGACAATCGATATGCTGAAGGGTTTAAAAGAGATGTACGATAAATACAAGCCCTATGTGCGGGTGGATTTGGTGATGTATGGGGTTATGATTTTGTTGATCATCTTGTATTTTATTTATTCGGTGGTTTTTGAATGATTCCTGAGCTATTTTGCGGATTGAATTAAACTAGTATGAAGCAAATAATATACTTGATTTCTTTTGTTCTTATGGCGGTAGAAACGCTAGCTCAAACCGACTACGCTATCACCTCCAAAGGCGATACGCTAAAAGGGGAGGTGAAAATTTTGGCCTACGACCTAAATGATCAGGTGCAGCTACACGTCAACAAGAAAAAGAAGGTCTACACCAGCACGGAAATACTTACCGTATTTGACGAAGGTGTTTTATTTAAAACTGTCAAATTCGATGGTCGTTTCAAATACATGCAGCTTTTGAAGTCTGGCTTTTTAAGCTTGTATGGTTTTAGGATGCCCAACCAAACGGGTTATGACGGTCGTTATCTTTTGATGCGCGATGGTAGAGGCTTGGAGATGCCCAACCTTACTTTTAAGAAGAGCCTTTCAAAATTCTTGGAGGATTGCCCTACGGTAAGCGAACGTGTTAAAAATGGTGATTTGGGAAGGAAAGAGATTGACAAGATTATTGATGAGTTTAATAGTTGCCTTCAGTTTAAGACCGAAAAACGCAATACAGAGATACCGGCTTCAACTGTAATTTTAGATAATACTAAATCTGTAGATGAATTTATCAAACAAATAGAGGCTGCTCCCGATTTCGCAACTAAAAAGGATGCGATTGATTTGCTAAAAGACTTAAGTGGAAAGGTTTACCGCGATGAGATTCCGCCAAATTATTTGATTAAGGAATTGCGCGCATCCTTTAAAGATTTGCCAACCTTTGCAGAAGAACTTGAAAAGATTTTGGCCAAAACCAAAAAAAAGTAACTCTACTTTACATTTATAATTGATTTCAAGAACAAAGGCCACGTGTTCCGGCTCATCCAAAATGCAATGGCACAGCATAGCAACGTGATGATGGCGTAAGCGAACAATTGACCACCATCTCCATGCACACCATCTACCTTTACATCGATGCCGAGGATGGCGATGTGTGTCATAATCGCTCCACCCATAGAGCCCATTCCTAAAATAGCCCCAATCCATACAGTTGAAGGGATCAAAAGTAGGATAGAAGCGATCAACTCCATTACACCCGTACCAATTCTGCCCCACGGTTCAATGCCCACTTGGGTAAAAATATAAATGGATTCTTCCGCACCTGTAAATTTAAAGAACAGGGTTTGAAGCATGATGAAAGCAGCAATGATGCGGACGGCCCAATAAACAATGTTTTGTGTTTTCATGAGGGATTGATTTTGTTTGCTAGTACGGTCATGTTACTGATAAAGTTTGTCGGTAAAATGACGTTTGCTAACTTAACCCTAAATTACTGTTTTATGGCATCATTCAACATTCATCCTGAAATTGCCCAAGCAAAGACCATCACCACCGATTTTTACTTGGATCGGAATTACTTTAAAGAGTCCAAGGAAAAGATTTTTGCACATAGTTGGCATTTGGTTGGTGATGCAGATCAAGTAAAAGATAGTGGTTGGGTTACTCCGGTGAATTTGCTGGACGGTTTTCTCAATGAGCCACTTTTACTTTCGCGCGACAAGCAAGGCAAGCTGCATTGCCTTTCAAATGTTTGTACGCACCGAGGCAATTTGTTGGTAGAGAAGCCTTGCAAGTTAAATGACATCCGATGCAAATATCATGGGCGCAGGTTTCATCTCAATGGAGACTTTTTGTCGATGCCGGAGTTCAAGGAAGTAAAGGGTTTTCCTACAGAAGTAGATAATCTGACCAGCTTGCCAATTCATCAATGGGGAAAGTTATTGTTTTCTACTCTGAGCAATAAAATTCCAGCGGAAGCTTTTTTTGGTGACATGGCCAAGCGGGTAGGATGGATGCCGCTCAACGAATTCGTGTTCCATCCAGAACTTTCTAAAGATTATGTGATTGACGCGCATTGGGCATTGTATTGCGAAAATTACCTGGAGGGTTTTCATATTCCTTTTGTCCATGCAGGTTTAAACTCCATCATCGATTATGGAAACTACCATGTGGAGCTTTTTAAGTATTCGAATTTGCAATTGGGCGTGGCCAAAGGAGGCGAGCTGGTTTTTGATTTGCCTGCATCTTCTCCCGATTACGGAAAAAATATTGCCGGCTATTACTTTTGGGTATTTCCCAATATGATGTTCAATTTCTATCCGTGGGGTTTATCGGTCAACATCATCAAACCTATTTCTATTCACAAAACAAAAGTGTCGTTTCTTTCTTATGTGTGGGACGAAAGCAAACTGCGCCAAGGTGCGGGTGCCGACTTGCACAAAGTAGAACTAGAAGATGAAGACGTAGTCCAAAACGTGCAGAAAGGAGTGAGGTCTAGGTTTTATAAGTATGGAAGATATTCGGTTACCCGCGAAATGGGTACGCATCACTTTCATCGGTTGATATCGGAGTTTATGGGGTGATTGAGCTGTTTTAATATTATTGTCATGGTTAACCAACCCTGAACATCTCTGTGAGTGTAGAAAAACGAATATGGCTGGAACGGACTATTTGATATTATCGGGCAAAAAAGTCAAAGACTTGACTTCTGTAAATGCAAATCTCGGTTTAATGTATTTCTAGTGGCAGGTTATAACCTAGTGATAAGTTAAATGTATTATGACGTCATTTAAAAAGTAGGCAGTAGGCAGTCACCAGTAGGCAGTCACCGCCAGTCCTATAATGCACACCGTATCCTGCCCACTGCCGACTTTATAGCCCCGTACGCCAAAGTACAGTTAACATAACACTAGCATTACTTAAAACCATTTTCAAACACACCCTTTATTTTTCAAAAAACGAAATAATTACTGTAGCTATCCCACCTTTTTGCTAAATCCAGCTACCTTTACGGCCAAATTTTTAGGCTTACATGTCTGTTCACACTAAGTATATATTCGTTACCGGAGGGGTAACTTCTTCGCTGGGTAAGGGTATTATTTCCGCCTCACTCGGAAAGCTCTTACAGTCAAGGGGTTTCTCGGTCACCATTCAAAAGTTTGATCCGTACATTAACATCGACCCAGGAACGTTGAACCCCTACGAGCATGGCGAGTGCTATGTAACGGATGACGGTGGCGAGACGGATTTAGATTTAGGCCACTACGAGCGATTCTTGAACATCCGCACATCACGTGCTAACAATATTACCACAGGTCGGATTTATAATAATGTCATCACCAAAGAACGTCATGGTGAGTATTTGGGCAAAACCGTGCAAGTGGTGCCGCACATCACAGACGAAATCAAGCGTAATATTTTTCAATTGGGTGAAACAGGGCAATACGATTTTATCATCACTGAAATTGGTGGATCCGTTGGTGATATTGAATCCCTTCCATTTGTGGAGGCCGTTCGGCAGGTGCGGTGGGATTTAGGAGCTAACAGCGCATTGGTAATTCACCTTACACTTATCCCCTATCTAAAAGCTGCCAAGGAATTAAAGACTAAACCTACACAACACTCCGTAAAGGAACTACTCTCGTACGGTGTGCAACCCGACATATTGGTTTGCCGCACCGAACATCCATTATCGATGGAGATACGAAAAAAGTTGGCCCTGTTTTGCAACGTCAACCTCAATTCGGTCATTGAGGCGATGGACGCTGATACCATTTATGATGTGCCGCTGTTGATGAAGAAAGAGAAACTGGACGAGCGTGTACTGGCCAAGTTAAAAGTGACCACCAAGCACGAGCCCGAACTGGAACAATGGAAAACATTTTTAGGCAAACTAAAAAATCCACTTAATGAAGTGACCATTGGATTGGTGGGCAAGTACGTTTCATTGCCGGATGCCTACAAATCCATTGCGGAGGCATTTATCCACGCAGGTGCGCAAAACGACTGCAAGGTTTATCTGAAATGGATTTCTTCGGAAGATATCAATCAAGAAACGGTTCAAGAAATTTTAAGAGGATTGGATGCCGTGTTGGTTGCCCCTGGGTTTGGCGAACGAGGTTTAGAAGGGAAGATCCAAGCAATCAAATATGTGCGAGAAAACAAAATTCCTTTTTTAGGAATTTGCTTGGGCATGCAATGCTCGGTGGTGGAGTTTGCCCGCAATGTGTTGGGATTGGATGCCAGCTCTACGGAATTGAATCCAAAATCAAAACACCCAGTCATTGACATGATGGAGGAGCAAAAGAAAATTACCACCAAAGGAGGAACGATGCGTTTGGGAGCTTATGCTTGCAAAATCAAAAAAGGATCGAAGGCAAATCAAATCTATGGCGAGACGATGATTCATGAACGCCATCGCCATCGCTACGAATTCAACAATAAATATTTGGAGCAAATAGAAGAGGCTGGCTTAAAAGCAACGGGTGTAAACCCTGACTCGGGCTTGGTAGAAATTGTAGAACTGAAAGATCACCCGTGGTTTGTGGGTGTTCAGTTCCATCCAGAATTGAGAAGCACCGTTGTAAATCCGCACCCCTTGTTTGTGAAATTTGTGGAAGCAGCTATGGAGAATAAGGCCGTGGTAAGTGGTAAGTAGTTAATTCGGTGGTAGTTTTGTTATAAATTTTGACTTCAAAATTCTTTCGATCAAATCATAAATCTAAAATCACAAAATCTAAAATTTAAAAATGGATAGGAACTCGGCCATTGGGATGGTATTGATTGCAGCACTTTTAATGTTGTATTTTTATTTATCTCCCTCCCCCACCCCACAACCGCCCAAGGTGATGGATACTACTCAGGTAGTCCCCTCTCAAAAATCGGCAGAAGCCGAAGTTACCAAAGTTGACAGTGCGGTAGTTAAGTCATACGGAAATTTGGGGAGTTACTTGAATGGCACAGAAGAAACTCTGGCTATTGAGAATGCTGATCTGCGCCTTCACTTCTCCAGCCACGCCATTTTAAAAAATGTGGAGTTAAAGAATTTCAAAACGTATTCACAACAACCCTTGTACTTAATCAACAATGGTAACAATTCGTTTGCATTGCGCACTCAATACGAAGGCCAGCCCGTAAATTTATATCAGCTTTTCTACCAAGTTGATCAAACGAAAAAAGCGGATACCACCGTTGTCACTTTTACCGCGCAACTGGGTGGCGATACCTTTTTAAAGCACATTTATTCCATCCCCGCCAAGGGTTTTGAAATTGGCTATAAACTACAAACCAAAGGCGTAACATTCGGAGGCAACAACCTTTCGCTACAATGGCAAGACCCCATTGCGCTGCAAGAAAAAGATCTTAAAGACAGCCGAACTAAAACGACCATCAACTATTATTTTGTTGATGAAAAGCACGACTACCTAAGTGAAACGGCCGACCAAGCAGAGCAAGTATTAGCTGAGCCTGTGAAGTGGGTTACCATTAAGCAAAAATTTTTCATCAGTGGCATCATTGCACAAAACTCTTTCTCAGGTGGAGAATTAAAGCAACAAACCAATGAGGCCAACACCCAGGTGGTTAAAAATGCCAGTGTTGAATTGTTTGTGCCCACGGCCGATGTTCAAAACAACAAAGCCAATTTCACCTATTACTTTGGCCCCAACGACTACAAAATCATTTCGGAAGTAACACCCGGCTTTTCTAAAAATCTTTCATTGGGCTGGCCTCCGATGTTGTGGGTAAACAAGTTTATGGTTATCCCAGCTTTTAAGTTTCTAGAGAGCTTCATCGGTAACTACGGTCTCATCATTGTTTTGTTGGTGTTGATGGTGAAGTTGTTGTTGTTGCCACTCTCCTACAGCTCGTATTTGGGCATGGCCAAAATGCGTTTGCTAAAGCCAGAAACAGATGCCATTAAAGAAAAAAATGGCGATAACATGGCGCAGGCACAACAAGATACCATGAAGCTCTATAAGCAAGTAGGTGTGAACCCGTTCAGTGGTTGTATTCCATTGCTGGTTCAAATGCCATTTTTGTTTGCACTGTTTTACTTCTTCCCTATCTCCATAGAATTGAGACAAAAAGCATTTTTGTGGGCAGAAGATTTATCTACTTATGATTCAATTTTGAATTTGCCATTTGAGATTCCATTCTATGGAGCGCACGTAAGTTTATTTGTATTGTTGATGACGGCCTCTACCATCATCTATACTTGGCAGAATAATCAAATGACGGCTGTGACGGGTCCGATGAAAACAATGGGTTACATTATGCCCGTTGTTTTTCTTTTCGTATTGAATTCATTTGCAGCGGGGTTGAGCTTCTATTACTTCGTATCCAACTTGGTAACTTTCAGTCAACAGGCCATCATCAAGCGATTTGTGGATGAGGATAAGATCAAGGCGATCATGGAGGAAAATCGCAAAAAAGCGGCCACTAGCGGTGGCACCGGTTCGAAATCTAAATTTATGGCGAAGTTGGAAGAAGCCATGAAAGCAAGTGAAGAAGCCAAAAAAGCTGCGCAGGCTAAGAAGAAAAAATAATTTGAAGATTTGAAAATGAGCTAATTTAAAACGATTAGTGAGGTAAGCATTTCTAAATCTTCAAATTGTCGCATTTTCAAATTGTTCAATTCTTGTTGACAGTACGTGGATAAGTAATGTTCCACGAACGTTCCACGATTGCCCCCGCCCCCTATATTTGCTAACTCAATTTGAAGATTTGAAATTAGTCAATTTGAAAACGCCATGCCTTTAACTGTCAACATCGCATTTTTAAACTGCCGAATTAACGAATTTTCAAATTAGCGAATTTTCAAATTGATTGAATTTATGGGCAAAATCATTGCGATTGCAAATCAAAAAGGTGGTGTGGGCAAAACCACTACGGCCATTAACCTAGCGGCCAGCTTGGCTGTATTGGAATACAAAACGCTGTTGGTCGATGCCGATCCGCAAGCTAATTCCACATCGGGCTTGGGTTTAAATCCGAAGGAAATAAAAAAGAGCATTTATGAATGCATGGTAGACGGACTCGCTCCAGCCGATGCCATCGTAAAAAATGATTTAAAATTTCTCGATATACTGCCCTCTCACATTGACTTAGTAGGTGCCGAAGTAGAGATGGTAAACATTGAGCACCGCGAAGAAAAAATGCGTAACAGTTTAACGAAAATCAAAAACGATTACGACTTCATTATTATTGACTGCTCTCCTTCGTTGGGCTTGATTACCATCAACTCGCTCACGGCTGCTGATTCAGTTTTGATACCCGTTCAGTGCGAATACTTTGCCTTGGAAGGTTTGGGAAAATTGTTGAATACTATTAAAATCATTCAAACCCGGTTGAATCCAAAATTGGAGATAGAAGGAATTCTATTGACACTCTATGATTCCCGTACCTCACTCGGCAACCAAGTGGTAGAAGAAGTGCGAACGCATTTTAAAAATATTGCCTTCAACACTATTATTCCACGAAATGTAAAATTGAGCGAATCGCCAAGTTTTGGATTGCCTGCGATTGTACACGATGCCGAAAGCAAAGGTGCCATCAGTTACCTGAACTTAGCACATGAAATATTGAGCAAAAACGGAATATCGAAATGAGCAAGAAAGTAGCATTAGGTAGAGGATTAAGTGCGCTCTTGAGCGATACGCCCACAGAAGAAAAACTAGAAGTGGAAGTGGCGAGCCACAATGCCCTTAACGAAAGTGCGAATGGCACGAGCGGGATCAACGAAATTTCCGTAGAGGAAATTGAAACCAATCCGTTTCAGCCGCGTCAATATTTTGATGAAGAGGCACTCAACGAATTGGCCGAGTCCATTAAAGTGCATGGTATCATACAGCCCATTACCGTACGCAGGCTGGCCCGGCATCAGTATCAATTAATCTCGGGCGAACGTAGGTTTCAAGCCTCCAAGCGAGCCGGCTTAAAGGCCATGCCTGCTTATGTGCGCACAGCAGACGACCAGCAGATGCTGGAAATGGCCTTGATCGAAAACATTCAGCGCGAGAATCTCAACCCGGTGGAAATTGCGCTGAGCTACCAGCGGTTAATTTCGGAATGCAATCTCAAGCAAGAAGAATTGGGCGAGCGTGTAGGTAAAAACCGATCTACTGTTACGAACTACCTGCGCTTATTAAAACTTCCTCCCGATATTCAAATAGCCTTACGGGATAACAAAATAAGCATGGGCCATGCGCGGGCCATCATCAATGTAGACAATGCCGACTCCCAACTTTACATCTTTAAGAAAACGCTGCAAGAAGATCTATCGGTGCGCAAAGTAGAAGAATTGGCGCGCGAGCTGATGACCAACCATAAGGAACTATCTAAAAACAACGAGCCTGCACCAGCCAATAAAGAAGTTCATCAATTACAAACCCGTCTGTCATCGCACTTTGGCACGAAAGTTTCTGTAAAGAGCGATGGTAAAAAAGGCGATATTCGCATTCCGTTCTTATCGATTGAAGATTTGAACCGGATTTTAGAAATACTGAGACTGTAACGTGATCGATTTAAGTAAAACTTCTTTGCAAACAATTTGGCACAAGAGAACACTCTTCTTTTGTGCTTTTGTTTTATGCGCCACTTCGCTGTGGGCGCAAGAAACCCCTACCGACTCAACCAATCAAGTTAAAACAGACACCATTCAAGTGCTGCCGTCTGATTCCATTATTCGCAGGGGCAAAAAAATATCCGTGCAAGCCTATACTGCACGCTTTAATCCGCGAAAAGCATTGTTGTACTCAGCTATTTTGCCAGGCGCTGGGCAGGTGTACAATCGAAAATATTGGAAGGTACCATTGGTATATGGTGGAGTTATTGGATTAGGATTGGTTGTTGATTTTTACAGTCAAACAGGGAACAAATACAGAAATGAGTTATTCACTTTACTGAATACAGGCGCTAGCCCATCAGGCAGAGACGAGACTACCCTTCGGAACATTGTCGATCAGGCCAGGCGGCAGCGAGATTACTTCATGATATTTACCGGATTCTTTTACATCCTTCAACTGATCGATGCCCATGTGGATGCTCACCTGAAAGAGTTTGATGTGAACCCTCGGCTGAAAGCCAGTATTGAGCCCGCGATGCAAAACAGTTACCTGACAGGGTCAACCGTGGGCATGTCAATCGTGCTCAAATTTTGATTAACAAAAAGTATAAAACTTCTGGGTATGAATATTTTATTGATTGGCTATGGCAAAATGGGCAAAGCGATTGAAGCAATTGCCCTGCAGCGCGGCCATCACATTATTGGCAAAGTAGATAACCAAGAAGAGCTGTTCCAATTCAATCAACTGGCGGATGTAGCCATTGAGTTTACGCAACCCGAGTCAGCAATCCAAAATTTAAAATTCTGCTTCGAAAAAAAAATACCCGTGGTATGTGGCACAACGGGCTGGTTGCAGCATGCAAAAGAAATAGAAAACGAATGCCTTCAAAAAGAAGGTGCTTTGTTGTATTCCTCCAACTTTAGTTTGGGCGTCAATCTGTTTTTTAAATTGAATGAGCAATTAGCCAAGTTGATGAAGCCGTATTCGGAGTATAAGGCTTCCATTGACGAAACACACCACACGCAAAAAAAAGATGCTCCCAGTGGGACAGCCATTACCCTGGCAGAAGGTATTATCAAAAATATACCGCTCAAAAAAAAATGGGAGCTAAACAAACCCGAAATCGTAACCCATTCACCTGATTCGATCGTTATCAATTCATTCCGGGTTGACCCGGCACCCGGCACACATACGGTAAAATATCAATCGGTGGTGGATGATATTGAAATCACCCATACGGCCCACTCCCGTCAAGGCTTTGCATGGGGTGCTGTAGTGGTGGCCGAGTGGATGAAAGGAAAAAAAGGGGTTTTTAAAATGGATGATTTTTTGGGGTTCTGACTTAAGATATTTTTAGCTTTCTTTGCACACGAAATTTTATAACATTACTTATTCATGGATGAATTAAATGATTTTTTCATTGTTATTGCTTTGTTGCCTCTTCTTGCACCTCTTTATCTTGGTTTATGGAAGTTATTCGAAAAAGCAGGTGAAAATGGCTGGAAAGCCTTAATTCCTTTTTACAATTTTTCAGTGATGCTCAAAATCACAGGCCGGCCTTCTTGGTGGCTTTTTATGCTCTTTATACCAGTCGTTAACGTTTTTTATGGGATTGGAGTGCAAGTCGATCTGCTTAGATCCTTTGGTAAAGAGAAATTTTATCAAATCGCTGCATCAATACTGGTTCCATTTATTTACTTCCCATTAATCGGCCTCGATAAGAAGGTCAAATATCTTGGAAAAACATCTGAACTTCCAGTTGGCAAAAAATCTGTTGCCAGAGAATGGGCAGATGCTATTGTATTTGCTGTAGTGGCTGCCACCCTTATCCGCTGGTTGATCATGGAGGCCTACACCATCCCTACACCTTCTATGGAAAATTCATTATTGGTGGGCGACTTCCTTTTTGTGAGCAAGTTTCACTATGGCACACGCACACCTCGCACCCCACTTCAAATTCCGCTCACGCATCAAAAAATTTGGTTCACCGAAATACCCTCCTACTTAAAATGGGTTCAGCTACCTTCTTACCGTTTGCCGGGAATTACTAAAGTAAAGAATGGCGATGTAGTGGTGTTCAATGTTCCACGCATTGATGAAAATAATTATGGCAATTATGATAAGTCAAGTTGGGTTGACTATCCAGTTGATTTAAAAACAAATTACATTAAACGATGTGTTGGCATTGGTGGCGATGTGTTGGAAATCAAAAACAAAGAAGTTTTTATTAATGGAAAAGCAGTAGAGGCCGCACCAGAACAAAGGTTCGAATATCGAGTAGTAGCAAAGGATAAAATCAATCCTCGCAATATTGAAAATATGGGGTTGGATGGAGACGATTTTCGTGAGTTAGGATTTCAGGATGCGAGTAATCCTGGCTACTATTACTACCACATGTACTTGCCATCACACAAAGTGGCGGAAATAAAATCATTGCCTTACATTGTTTCAATTGAAGTAGAATCGCAAGGTGCGGAGACAGAACGCTTTCCTTTTTCAAAATACACTTCTTCATGGACAGGTTTCAATTACGGGCCGCTCACCATCCCCAAAGAGGGCATGAAAATTCAAATCAACGATTCAACACTTTCCATTTACGGAACCACCATCCGCGATTATGAAGATTTGAAAGATGTAAAATTGGATAGCAACAAATTAGTCATTGCAGGCAAAGAGGTGACGGAGTACACTTTCCGTCAAGATTATTATTGGATGATGGGTGACAACCGCGATAACTCACTTGACTCCCGTTATTGGGGATTTGTGCCAGGCGACCACATTGTTGGCAAAGGATTCTTCATCTGGCTATCGCTTGATAAGTACGGAACTTTCTTTGATAAAATCAGATGGAAGAGGTTCTTTAAGTTGATTGAGTAAGTTCAAAGTTGAAAGTTTAAAGTTGAAATTGTAAACAACAAATAGCTTTGAACTTTTCACTTTATACTTTCAACTTTATACTTCATACTTTAATCACGCTATACCTCCTTCCACGTATGGTCTGCCAATAACTTAACCGCGGCTATAAAAGTTTTGAACGGAATCTTTTTGCCCCATTCCTTTGGCCCGACCATCGAAAGCAAGTGACTGCCATCTTCATTTTCGTAGAGGTAGTAAACCTGATTGATCACAGGATTCAGCGTCAGCTTGGCATTATAAATCAACATCGATAACTCTTTGCGCTGTTGAATTTCTTTTGCTTGAATGGCGAGCAATTCTATCTGCTGACGGATTTGCACTAACTGCATATTCGTTTGCTCCTCCATGGCGGTAAGCGCGTGATGGCGAATCATGCCCGCTTCGTTTGGCTTGATGACGGCACCTGACACAGACGATGAATACGGAAGCACGCTCATCTGCTTGTGATAAATCTCTGTATTAATCAAAGTTGACCCATCCGATTGCTTCCGCTCCTGCGTTACTTTTAAATACCCTTTGGGCGTTATGTCGTGCTTGACAATCAGCGCCTCTATTCCCTCTTTAAAAAAATGGGTTTCAAAATTGCCGCTGTCAACAAAAAAGCATTTAATGGTATCGGCAATGTCGGGCGTTTCAAAAGGTTGCAGCTCGCCATTGGGAAAAACTTGATAGCTCGAACTGTAACCTTGGTCTTCTATCGAGACCCAGTTCATGGAAATATAAAGTTGATTCGAGTTATCGCCTAACTCTATTTTATAAAAACCAGACTTCGGTCTGTTACCAAATTCATACGTTCCTTTTTCAGGAAAGAGTTGCCAAGAGGCAAGAAAGTTATAGGCTTCTACCATTCACTAGGACTTAGGCATTAGGGATTAGAACTTGAGACATTACCCAACTATAAACTCCCTATTGCCTAGTTTTGTTTAATTCGGTTTATAATATTGCATCGCTTCAGGCATCCAACCATTTAGCTGACTAATGCGGGTTTCATCCGATGGGTGAGTGGACATAAATTCTGGCGGTTTTTGGCCATTGGCTCCGGCCGTCATGCGCTCCCAAAACTTAGGGGCTTGTTGCGGGTCATAACCAGCAATGGCCATAAAAATCAAACCAATATGGTCAGCTTCCGACTCGTGTTGACGAGAGAAGCTGAGCATTCCTAAATTAGAGCCCATGCCCATAGCTTGCAACAAGAGCTCTTTAGTAGCAGTAGGATTTTGGCCCATGGCAGCACCCAAAGTACTCAAGCCAAATTGTTGAATCAATCCTTGGCTCATGCGCTCACGCCCGTGATTGGCAATGGCATGAGCAACTTCGTGACCCATTACCACTGCAATGCCCGTCTCGTCTTTGCATATTGGTAAAATAGCGGTATAAAAAGCTACCTTTCCTCCCGGCATACACCAAGCGTTCACGGTCTTATCATCTTGTATCAAATTAAATTCCCACGCAAAGCCCGCCAGTTGGTCAGTTGCGCCTTTGCTGGCCATATATTGTTCCACCGCTTTTTGAATTCGGGTCCCCACTCGTTTAATCATCGCTACTTGCTCTTGATTAGTGGAGAGTGGCCCTTGTTTGATCACTTCCGAATATTGCCCCGCGGCCATTGAGTTAATCTCAGAACTGTTTACCAAACTCAACTGCCTGCGGCCTGTAACGGGCACATTGGCACATGAATACACAATCAACAATAGAGCAACAATAGATATACTTCTATTAATCATGGCTAATTTGATTTACTCACCCAAAGATATAACCGTTGACAATAAAAAAAATGAAAAATCAAACCAAATATGCCATTCAGGCTTTTAATTGTAGTTAACTTTGCCCAACCAATAAACAGCATCTAGAATCTTGCATCCTATGAGAATTTTTGCAATCGGAAGAAACTACGTAGAACACATTCAAGAGCTGAACAACGAGCGGCCAGATGAGCCCGTTATTTTCACCAAGCCAGACACGGCCGTTCTACGAAATAATGCTCCGTTTTATTATCCATCCTTCTCAAAAGATGTACACCACGAAGTCGAGTTGGTGTTGCGTATTTGTAAAGAAGGCAAAAATATTGAAGAGAAATTTGCTAACAAATATTACGATGCCGTTGGTGTAGGCATCGATTTTACTGCCCGCGATTTGCAAACCAAGCTGAAAGAAAAAAGTTTGCCGTGGGACATTGCCAAAGGTTTCAATGGCTCGGCCCCCATCTCCGACAAATTTATCCCTGTATCTGAATTCAAAGACATCAAAAACATCAACTTCAAATTAGAAGTAGACGGAAAACAAAAACAGTTGGGCAATACTAGCCTGCTGTTGTTTTCGTTTAATTACATCATAAGTTACCTGTCGAAATTTTTTACACTGCGCACGGGCGATTTAATTTTTACAGGCACGCCAAAAGGCGTTGGTCCTGTTACTGTTGGCAATAAACTTACTGCATACATTGAAGATGAGAAGCTGTTGGAATTTGAAGTTAAGTAACATCGTTTTGTTATTTGGGTGCTTCCCTGCCACTACACAACCCACCGCACACGGGTCGGGCTATACGCTACAAGTCCGTCATCGCGCAAAGCCATCGCACTTCGGGCTTTTCGCTTCTATCCCTTGCCCTTCGTTATCTATTCAAGTGAGCTCCGCACTCATAACATTGTTCATTTTATTTCTTTCAATACAATCATTTGCTCAATTCAAACTGAGTGACGAATTAAAGCATTCAAAATCAACTGAAGTAACAGGCACCTACCAGTTTCCGGTAAACCCAGGCCAGCCTAATTTTTTGGCAGGCACCATGGGCGAACTGCGCAACACACACTTCCACGCAGGCATTGATGTGCGCACCAATAACATGGTGGGCATGCCTATTTTGGCCACTCAAAGCGGGTATGTCTCACGAATCATTGTAGGCACAGGTGGCTATGGCCATGCGATGATGATAACACATCCTGATGGAAATACTTCGCTCTACGGCCACCTCGACCAGTTTAAAGGGCCAATCGCAAAGCATATTTTAGAAGAACATTACAGCCGAAAATCATTCGATTTGGACTTGAGTTTTACTCCTACTCAATACCCCATCACCAAAGGCGATACCATTGGACTTTCGGGAAACACAGGAGGCTCATCGGGACCGCATCTGCATTTTGAAATCCGAAACTCCAACAACGAGGCCCTTAATCCACTTGCATTTGGTTTCACAGAAATAGAAGACAAAATTGCGCCCCTTGCTTTTCGGATCGCCTTAAAAACAATGGACGTAAATGCACGCGTCAATGATAAATTCGGGCGATTTGAATTTGGGTTAGTTCGTAGTGGCAATACCGCGCGCTTGGCCGCTCCTATTTTTGCCCACGGAAAAATTGGGATTGAAATATTGGCGCACGACAAACTCGATCGCTCGCAGTTCCGCACTGGTATTTCAAAAATAGAAGTGTATGTGGATAGTGTTCTCACATTTCAACAGCAAATTGATAAAATAGATTTCAATACCAGCCGCGATATTGTAACGCTGATGGATTATAAATCACTGAAAACAAAAGGTGTTCATTTCAACAAACTTTACATCGAAGATGGCAACCCCTTGCAATTCTATCCCAGTAAAAATCCAGGCTTTGTGCAAGTGAATGAAGGGACAAAAAAAATAAAAATTGTTTTGCGGGATTTTGCAGGCAATGAAAGCACGGCTAATTTCTCGCTCAAATACGATCCACACACCAATGAAGTGCCGTTCTTGGAAAACTTACTCAAGCCCCTTGAATATGAAGTAGCGGAAAATACATTGGTGATTCATTCCAAACCGTGCGGAGCAAAAGAAAAACCAATTCTATTATTTGAGAAAGGAAAAAAGGTAGAAGTCAACACAAGCTATCGAAGCATTAATCACCTGGTGTACCTCATTGATTTAAAAAAATCGTTGCCCGATTCGATTGTCAATTGCCAAGGTTCAATTGTACTCAACTACAAAGATGTGGTGCCTTCAAAAACCGATTACACCCATTACAGCAACCACATCGATATTCAATTTCCAAATGGTGCATTGTACGATACACTTTATTTAAGCTTATACGAGGCTCAGAAAAACAACCGAACAATTTACTCAATTGGAAATCTGTTGACACCCATTCACGGAAGTGTAACCATTACGTTGAAAGAAACAGGCATTGACGGCAACAAAAAAATTGCGGCCTATCACCTGGAAGCCAATCGCTACGAATATGTTGGAGGAGCTTGGAGCAACGACCGCATTACCTTTAACACAACCGAATTGGGTGATTTTGTTTTGTTAACTGATAGTGTGGCTCCAACTATCACCAGAATTTCATGCACCACACTTTCTGCCCGTTTTCGCATTCGCGATAATCTTTCAGGGATTGAGAAATATGAAGCAAACATTAATGGCGAATGGCTGTTAATGAAATATGATTATAAGACTGGAATTCTGCAATCTGAACGATTGGATAAACAGAAATTCTTGAAAGGGGATTTTGAACTGAAAGTGACGGACAGAGCAGGAAATGAGCGGGTTTACAGGCAGAGGATTTTATAGTGGTTGGTGGATGGTAAGTGGTGAGTGGTGGTTGGTAAGTGGTAATCAGTATTCGGTACTAATGCCTAAGTCCTAACACTCAAGCACCTAATGCCCAATGACAATTGACAAATAAAAAATTCAAACCTAAAACCATAAACGTATGTCTCTACCAATCGGCACCCAAGCCCCCAACTTCACAACCAAAGACCAAGACGGAAAAACCATTAGCCTTTCAGATTTTAAAGGCAAAAAAGTAGTTCTGTATTTTTATCCAAAAGATATGACGCCCGGTTGCACTGCAGAGGCTTGCAGCTTGCGCGACAATTATAAAGCACTCCAAAAAGCTGGCTATGAAGTGTTGGGCATTAGCTCGGACGATGAGAAGATGCACAAAAAATTTATCGCCAAAGAAAAACTTCCATTCCGACTATTGGCCGATACTGATAAATCTGTTCATCACCTTTTCGGCACATGGATTGAGAAATCGATGTACGGAAGAAAGTATATGGGCACTGCACGCGTCACTTACATCATTGACGAAAGTGGAAAAATTGCCGAAGTAATTGAAAAGGTAGATACTAAAAATCACGCACAACAGATCTTAGGTGGGGGGTCTCCCACACCTACCAAATCTGCGAAGCCTGCCAAGAAAGTAACACCTAAGAAGGCGGTAAAGAAAGTAGCAAAGAAGGCAGGAAAGAAAGTTGCAAAGAAGGCTGGGAAGAGAAAATAATCAAATAGTGGATGCTGGATTCTGGATACTAGATTCTGGTACAACCAGCAACTAGTATCCAGCAACCTGTATCAATTCAATACTGCCTTGAACGCAGCATCACCAACGTGCAGGCTTCAATGGCTTCGGCACCGGATTGCTCTACCATTTTTTCGAATTCATCATTCTCCGTACCCGGATTGAAAATAATGCGTTTTGGCTTTAAGCTCAAAATGTATTGGTAATGCTCAGGTTGATGTTGTGAGCCAATGTATAGCGTTACCGTATCAACATCTTCTACCTTGGGTCTTGTGTTGATATCCAGTATTGAATTTCCAAACACATCTCCTTTCTTTATCCCAATCGGTACAATCTCGTGGCTGTATTCAGTAAGCATTTCTGCTGCGAGATAAGCATAGCGGTCTTTGTTGGTGGTAGCTCCAATAATTACTGTTTTCTTCATTGTCTGATAATCAATAAATCTAAATCAAAACTCGCTATTCACAAATCACCCTTACCAAAATAAATCCTCGCCACCGCCTCCGCACATCGCTCACCATCCATTGCAGCCGAAACAATCCCACCTGCATAACCCGCTCCTTCCGCACAAGGAAACAATCTTTTTATTTGCGGATGTTCTAGCGAGTCTTTGTCTCTTGGAATGCGAACAGGAGATGAGGTGCGGCTCTCCACTCCTACTATTTGGGCTTCATTGGAGAGATAGCCTTTAATCTTTGTTCCAAAATTTTTGAAGCCTTGTCGCAAGCCATCCAAAATAAATGATGGTAGTACCTCCTCCATACCTACCGATAACAAGCCCGGCTGATAAGAAGTTTCCAGCAAAGAAGAGGATGTCTTCTTGCTTACAAAATCGGCAAGTAACTGAGCGGGCGCAGTTTGCTTTCCCCCTGCCACTTCGCAGGCACGCTGTTCAATAGATGCTTGGAAATACATTCCCGCCAAGGGGCCGTATTTTTCAAATGACTTGTAGTCGCCTTCTTCAACCGACATGACAATGCCTGAGTTGGCGTACTTCGAATCTCTTCGTGATGGACTCATGCCATTCGTCACCACCTCACCTGAACTCGTTGCAGCCGGAACGATAAAACCACCCGGACACATACAAAACGAAAACACACCTCGCTCCTTTCCATTACTCTTTGCTTGATGCACCAATGCGTAGGAAGATGCAGGCAAATAATTTCCTCTATCAGTAGCACAGTGATATTGCGAACGGTCGATTAGATTTTGCGAATGCTCGACACGAACACCCAGGGCAAATGGTTTGGCTTCAATCAGTATTTTCCGCTTGGAAAGCAATTCAAAGATATCTCTGGCTGAATGGCCGGTGGCTAAAATCACACTGACCGCTTCGTGCGTTGCACCATCTTGGGTGATAACGCCTTTGATTTCGTTTTCCTTCAAAATAAAATCGGTGACTTTGGTATTGAAATGAATTTCGCCACCAGCATTCAAAATAGATTTTCGCAATTCGGCTACAAGTAATGGTAATTTATTGGTGCCAATGTGTGGATGTGCATCAAACAAAATTTCTTCTTTTGCTCCGTGCGCCACCAGTATTTCCATAATGCGCTTGATGTCGCCACGCTTTTTAGAGCGCGTGTAAAGCTTACCATCCGAATATGTTCCTGCTCCACCTTCCCCAAAACAATAGTTCGATTCCGGATTGACGATATGTTCTTTGTTGATGGCAGCAATGTCGCGCCTGCGTGCTTGCACGTCTTTGCCACGCTCAAATAAAATGGGTTTGATTCCCAACTCCATCAGCCGAATGGCAGCAAATAAACCAGCCGGGCCCGCACCCACAATGATGACAGCCTGTGATTTGGATACATCTGGATAGTTT
Source organism: Chryseotalea sp. WA131a (assembly GCA_025370075.1). Classification (NCBI taxonomy): domain Bacteria; kingdom Pseudomonadati; phylum Bacteroidota; class Cytophagia; order Cytophagales; family Chryseotaleaceae; genus Chryseotalea; species Chryseotalea sp. WA131a. Next base: position 1,894,818 of record CP073016.1, read on the forward strand.
TTGTTGTACGATATCAGGGATTGGTTGGAATCTTTCGAAACCAACTCCACTTGAAGTTTAACAATCACTTTTCTTCCGCGCGCGTCAATGGATCTACGCAATGGACGAACAAATAATTCGGGTTGGTGGATGTTTAACTTTTTGAAAACGGTAACTTCAAATGCGGTATCATCAAATGCCTCTTCGGGCGAAAGGTCAATTTCGTATATCTTGTTCAAAATGAAAGGGATTTAGCCTTTAAATTTTAATGAATGCAAATATAAGCGAAAGGAGCATCCACTCAACACGTCTGGCTTTCGCATGGTTCATTTTCCATTTCTATTTCCAAGCGTGATGTGTTGAATGCCTCTGTGCTGGAGTTCATGCTTTAACCCGCAGATAATTTTCTTTTGTTGTTCGTGGTCAATATTCTTTTCTAAAACCACATGAGCAGTAAGGGTATTTTCTGTTGTGCAGATAGCCCAGATAAGGATGTGATAAAAATCTCTTATACCCATCACTTGCAAAGCTGTTTTGCCCACATCATCAAAATCGATGGAATGAGGAACACCATCCAGTGAAAGCCGAACGCTATCGCGAAGCAACCTCCACCGCTACCTTCCCCCACTCTTCTTTTTCTTGCTCGGTCCACAATTCAGGAAAGAAGATAATTTTTTGAAAACGTGGAGGTAAATATTTCTGCCAGTTGGTGCCGCCCGTAGCTTTTATATCTTCGGGATTTCGCTGCAAATAATGGCCAGCCGACTTCAAATGTGCCAATGGCCAAAGTACGTTTGCCAACTGATCAAACTCGCGTAAACATTTTTTTAAATCTGCCGATTGGGGAAATTTATTCGTAAACAACTTCCAAAGATTCTTGTCGCGATACTTCATGCCTGTTTCTTTGAAGAGCTTTAAATATTTCTCTTCAAATTGTTGAAGTGTCAGCGTTTTTTTACCGGATGCCAATTCTGTTGCTCCGCTTCTCCAATAAAGTTTTTCAATTTGCTGATCGATATCGCTGTATTCTTTCAAAGCTTCTCGATCTTGCGCACTCACTAAGTTGATGGTATCCGTTGAACAGATTTCAATCAATCGGTATTGAGCAGACTGAAATCCGGAGGCGGGTAACAACGACATCCTGAATTTCAAAAACTGCTCTCGTTCCATTCCATTTACCATCACGCCAAACGAATTCTCTAACTGTTGGAAATAGGTAATCACACGATTCATCCGCTCCACAAAAAACTTTTCGGTCAATGATTCATGGTAGGCAATCTGCTCAATCTCCCACAAAATCAAGTTAAAGTACAGTTCCGTAATCTGATGATAGACGATAAAAATCTTTTCGTCCGGGAGTTGAGTTTTGGGATTCTGCAAACTTAACAAGGTATCGAGGTGAATGTAATCCCAATAAGTGAGGTAATCGGCATACAAAAGACCATCCAGATAAGAGGAAAGGTCTTGCCCCATAACCGCATACTTTTGTTGAAGTTTTTTTACTTGCTCAACTAAGTTAGAATCGAGTGAATTTTCCATTTTTTTAATCATTGAAAGCTGAAAGTTGAACCCTTAACTTTGAAGTTTTGTGTGTAAATTTGGGGCTTTCAAACGCAATAACAAAAAGCCATGAATAGCCACACCTCCTCCGCTTCTGCAACTGCCAAAAAATCTTTAAAGCAAGATCGGTACGATCAACCCGATTTCTATGCCATCGATGATTTGCTGACCGAAGAACACAAGCTCATCCGCAGCTCGGTTCGCGATTTCGTGAAGCGCGAAATCAGCCCATATATAGAAGATTGGGCGCAAAACGCGCACTTTCCTTATGAAATGGTGAAAAAGTTTGGAGAGATTGGTGCGTTTGGTCCTACCCTTCCCACAGAATATGGCTGCGGTGGATTGGATTATATTTCCTATGGCATCATCATGCAAGAGATTGAGCGTGGAGATTCAGGCATGCGCTCAACTGCATCTGTACAGGGTTCGCTAGTAATGTACCCGATTTATAAATTTGGCAGCGAGGCCCAGCGTAAAAAATATTTGCCCAAATTAGCAAGCGGTGAGTGGCTAGGTTGTTTTGGGTTGACGGAACCAGATCACGGCTCAAACCCCAGCGGCATGGTCACCAACTTCAAAGATATGGGTGATCATTATTTGTTGAATGGTGCGAAGATGTGGATCTCGAATTCACCCAAGGCCGATGTAGCCGTGGTATGGGCAAAAAATGAAGCGGGAAGAATCCATGGATTAATTGTTGAACGTGGTATGCCAGGGTTCTCCACACCTGAAACGCATGGCAAATGGAGTTTGCGCGCCAGCACTACTGGCGAGCTGGTGTTTCAAGATGTGAAGGTGCCAAAAGAAAATTTATTGCCTGGAAAAAATGGTTTAGGAGCACCGATGATGTGTTTAGATTCTGCGCGGTACGGTATTGCCTGGGGCGCGATTGGTGCAGCCATGGATTGCTACGACTCTGCAAAAAGATATGCGATTGAACGCATTCAATTTGGTAAACCAATTGGTTCCTTTCAGTTGATACAAAAAAAATTAGCGGAGATGCTGACTGAAATCACCAAAGCACAATTATTGAATTGGCGATTGGGTACGTTGATGAACGAAGGTAAGGCAACCACTCCACAAATTTCATTGGCCAAACGTAATAGTGTGCATACTGCATTAGAGATTGCTCGAGAAGCACGCCAAATTCACGGAGGCATGGGCATTACGGGAGAATACCCCATCATGCGCCACATGATGAATTTGGAAAGTGTAGTTACTTATGAAGGAACACATGACATTCATTTGTTGATTTTAGGAAATCACATTACTGGGATTCCGGCTTTTGCTTAAATGAAATAAGAATTTTGGATTTACAATAGCAGAAGGAGGTGAAAACAATTTGGAAAGATATTGATGCTATTACCAAACGGTACAAAGAGACTGCTGGCATTGCCATTAACGCAGAGCAATTCAATTTATATTCGATCACTCACCACTCAACAAAAATTGAAGGCTCTACCTTAACCCAAGAAGAAACAAACACACTTCTTGAAAAAGGAATATCTATTGGTGGAAAACCTATCGAACACCAAAATATGGTGCTTGACCATTATGCCGCGCTTGTCTTCATATTGGAAGAAGCAAAAAAAAAGAGGCCTATCACAGTTTCATTTATTCAGGAGATTGCCGCCAAGGTGATGCGCAGGACAGGTAAGGAAGTAACCTCTGTACTGGGGACTACCGATGAAAAAAAAGGGGACTTCCGCAAAGTGACCGTTACTGCTGGAGGGCATTATTTCGTAGATGCGAGCAAAGTACTCAGCATGACTAAATCACTTGTTAAGGCAATTGATAATGAGATTAAGAAAGTGAAAGGCACAGAGAAAATATTGACTCTGTCTTTCTTAGCGCATTTCGATTTAGTTAGCATCCATCCATTCACAGATGGCAATGGACGTACTTCAAGATTGTTAATGAACTACATACAAGCTTACCACAATCTTCCATTAACTCTTGTCAATGCAGCGGACAAGTCAGCATACATCAAAGCTTTGAATGAATCTAGGAAGACAGAAAACAAAAATGCCATCGTAACATTTATGGCGAAACAGCATTTAAAGGAATTGAAATCGAGGATGGCTGCATATGATGGTTCAAAAGACGTCAAGACAAAAAGCAAGGGTTACTCACTGATATTTTAACTCCCGAAAACACAATGAAGATTGTAACTGTCCTTGGCGCTCGCCCTCAGTTTGTTAAAGCGGCTACCGTTTCACGCGAATTAAAAAAGCAAGGAATTGAAGAAATCATTGTGCATACTGGCCAGCACTTTGATGCCAACATGAGCCAAGTTTTTTTTGATGAGATGGATATCCCGCATCCACATTACAACTTAGAAGTAAGCGGACTTCAACATGGCGCCATGACCGGCAGAATGTTGGAAAAAGTAGAAGAAGTTCTTTTGAAGGAACATCCAAACTATGTGTTAGTGTATGGCGACACCAACTCTACGTTAGCGGGGGCTTTGGCGGCCGCTAAACTGCATATTCCGGTGGCACACATCGAGGCGGGCCTTCGCAGTTTTGAAATGAAAATGCCGGAGGAAATCAATCGCATTCTCACCGACCGCATCAGCGATACCCTCTTCTGCCCAACCCAAACAGCTGTGGACAATCTTCATCAAGAAGGTTTTCAGAAATTTCATTGCCAAATCAAAAAAGTGGGCGATGTGATGTTGGATGCCGTGATGTTTTATAGGGAAAAATCAAAATCAGTCTCAAAAATATTGGCTACCGAAAACCTAGGAAACACAAAGTTTGTGTTGGCCACCCTTCACCGGGCAGAGAATACAAATGACCCGAATCGGCTAAAATCCATCTGCGAAGCTCTGAACGAAATCAATAAAAACGTTACGGTCGTTTTACCCCTTCACCCACGGACCAAAAATTACTTGCAGGCCAATAACATACCACTTCAAGCTCACCTCATCGACCCCGTTGGTTACTTTGATATGCTTCAACTGCTCCACCATTGTGAACTGGTACTGACCGACAGTGGTGGCTTACAAAAAGAGGCTTACTTCTTCAGTAAATATTGCATTACCCTGCGCGACCAAACCGAGTGGGTGGAGCTTGTGCAAGAAGAGGCCAACAGCATTGCAGGGGCTGACCGCAATACCATTCTCAGGGATTACGAATTGGCCAAACACAAGAAGGTGTCGTTCAACCCATCGCTTTACGGAAGTGGTGATGCTTCCAAAAAAATTGCAGAGGCACTGCGATTCCATTCGTAGATAATCCAACAAAAACCGTGGACCATCCAACGCAACAAAAACAATTTTCACTACCAAAAATCAGAAGGATTATGTGTTTTTGGCCTATTTTTTAAACGCAAGCCAACTACGATTTCATGTGTGCCTCTGCTGTAGCTTTGAATGGCTGAATTGGTAATATCGTAAGAATAGCTAACGTCTATGTTACCATTCAAAGTAAAGCCTGCCATCAAAATAACCGCATCATCTTTTCGATACGATGCAGCGCCCCATAGTAAGTCTTTAAATTTTATTTTGCTGTTGATGTCAAAGGAAGTGGGCACTGGGTTTACCATGCGAACGAGAACAGATGGCACCCAATACCATTCATTTGAAAGCCGTACGTTCACGCCTGCTGTAAAAAAATAATGGCGCTGCAAGGCATCGCCACCCTCTGCATTGTTAAAAACATCTAGACTGTTTCCCATCACTTGATGGATAGAGGCTCCGAGGTAAAATTTATTGCTGTACATCCACAATCCCAGTGATGCATCCGGCACTATTTCGCTTTGGCCAGCTTGGAGCGGGTCGTTGGGGTCAAAAAATTGCAGCCTGCTTCCATCCACCCTAAATTGCTTTAAACCCACGTAAGCCCCGAGCGATGCTCTCAGCGAATTGGCCAGTGCAATGTTGTACGCATAAGCCCCATACAACGCGCTGCGCGAAATAGGCCCTGTGGCATCGTGGTAGATGTAGCCACCTAGGCTGTGGTACCCATGCGGATTAAACTGCTTCACATATTTTTTGCTCTTGTGCTTGGTAATATCTGATGAATTGACGCGGTTGAGCGCACCCTGAATGGTAAAATAACCTGTCTTCGGGGCGCCTTCAAAGCCAGCCCATTGGCTTCGTAAACCCACTTTGATTTCAGTATTTTCGCCCGTGCCGGCCACTCCTGGGTTGAGGGTAAAATAGTTGACCATGTACTGACTGTATTGTGCTTCTTGTTGGGCTTGCAGATTAGCTGGGCAGTAAAATCCGAACGCTACCAAGGTGACAACTGAAAATTTTAAAATCGGATAAAGTAATTTCATGAGTGACGAATAGCAGTGAAAGGACTGTTAGAGTAAATGCTTCAGTTAAGTTTCAAAATCTATTTATCAATTGTTATCATACAAGATACTAAGAGAACCTTTGCGCGGCTCCTCATCATCTAGCACAATGATGTAGTAGTAAGTACCTGAAGCCAGCTTCTTACCGCTTACCGTTCCATCCCAAGGTGAATCGTAGCTCGTCTTATCATAGACTAAACTTCCCCATCTGTTAAATACTTTTACGCTGATGTTGGTATAGTTCTTCAATCCACTTATTTGCCATACCTCATTGCTTCCGTCATTGTTGGGGCTGAACGCATTGGGAACAAAAACCTCGCACTCTCCTTTCGGGTCGGTGTTGAGGGTAATGGGCAAGCAAACCGGTTCGCCTTCGCCACAAGTGCCCACGGCACGAACACATAAGTCACCGGACAGTTCTCGCTTTACGCGCAACGTAATCGTGTTTGTATTTGTCGCCCCCGAGGCCGTTGCCCCAACGGGTAGTGTCCATCGGTATTCAATCGCATTTTTGATGGGCTCAATGCGATAATCGGTTTGTGATTCTTTGCAAACAAAATTGTTTCCGTCAATGAAGGAGGGTGAGCCAATTGGTTCTGGCACTGTAATAGGTAAGCTGAGTAAAATCGGGGCACCGCATTCCATGGTGGCCATTACGTCAATTTTTGAAGACTGAATAAGTGCACCAAAATCAATTAGGATAAATGAGCCCGTGCTTGAACCTACAGCATGCAGCGGCAATGCCCAAGTGTAATTGAGAACATTCGAAATGCCTTCAACGGCATATCGAACTTGCGTAGTGTTAGGGCAAATGATTGTTTCTCCCACCAGCTTGGTTTTTGAATTATCTCCATTCGCTATCACAATAGGCAATGTACTCACCGTGGTAAATCCACAACCCGTCACGCCCTTCACCGAAAGGTCTCCACTTTGGGCAGCAGAAAAATCGATGTTGATAATGGAGGAGGTAGATGTGCCCACTGCACCTTGGGGCAACGTCCAAATATATTGGGTAACACCTTCTAAAGGTTCAACAGTGTAGGATTCATTCGCGGCTTGCGGACAAAGGCGCCCTTTGCCACTGATGTTGCCCAATAGCGGAGTACTTTCCAACAATGCAATGGCAAGAGTAGCTGGCGCACCTACGCCACAGGCATAAACGCCCGATACGCTTAAGCTGCCAGCTAGGGTGGTGCCAAAGTCAACAGTTATTGCGTTGCTGGTTGAGCTGCCTGTTGCACCCTCTGGCAATGTCCAGCGATATTCATTGGTATCGGGTGTTACTTCATACACTACTCCGGTTTGACTTGGACAAACAGCCGCAGGCCCCAAGATATCTGGCGGTGTTGAATTTCCTTCCTCCACCGTGATGGGCAATTCAACCGAGGAACTTGCTCCGCAGGTGAGTACTGCCGAAACACTTATTTTTCCAGTAAGCGGATTGGCAAAGTTGACTGCGATGGTATTTGTGGTGGATGAGCCGCTGGCACCGCTGGGCAATACCCAGTTGTAGGTGGTGGCACCAACGACAGGCGGAATGCTATAACTCACTTGCGTAGTGCCTGCACAAATCAATTCAGGACCTGCGATAGATGTGTTCAAGATGGCCGAACCAGGTAAAACCGTAACATCTATCGTGGCCGCAGCACTTTCGGTGCATCCATTGCTGGCTTTCACGCTAATGCTTTTTACACCTGCACTCGTAAAGTCGAGGGAGATTACATGGGTGGTGGAGGTACCCGTTACGCCTGAACTCATTTGCCATATATAGCTCGTTGCATCTTTTACCACGGGTATTTCATACGTAATGCCCATTGCATTTGCGCAGACCTCTATTGGCCCGACAATGGGCTTTGGATTTTCCGTTAGGGAATTCAACTGTACATAATAGGAACTTTGAGGGCCTGGGCCGCATTGGTTCACGCCTGCTACGGAAACATATCCACTTGCAGCGGCCGTAAAATCAACATCAATGATAGTGGTGGTAGAGCTGCCAGTGGCACCGGTGGGCAACTTCCAAAGATACTTGTCGGCATCGGCATATTGCACGGCAGAAATACTGAAATTAACGGTACTTGAATTGCCGCACGCAATGGCATTGCCCGAACTTTGTATAATCGATGGCAAGAGAGGCTTAGGCGATACCGTTATGTATTCGACTTTTGTTTCTTTATTTTCAAATGAGGTGCCTTCATTGATGATGAGCGTTACCGTTTTTAAACCGGGTGTAGTGTAAATCACTGACGGTGGTGTTTTGGCAGCGCCAAACCCACTAATGCTTGCTGGCACAGCGCCATCACCAAAATTCCACGTCCATGATGTTGCCCCAACGGAAGCATCGGTAAACGTAACGGGTGTATTTGTGCAAACCGTAGTAGTTGAACTAAAATCAGCATCGGCCAAATTGCAATCTGGGTTGATAGTAACGGTTAGGCTTTGTGCCTCGCTTTCGCCACATGCGCCTATTGCCTTTACGCTTAGCGTAACAGTGCCTGTGCCATTAAAATCCACTTCGATGGAATTAGTAGCAGACGTTCCTGTTAAGCCCGATGATAACGTCCAGCTATAGCTGCTCGCAAACGCAACTGGAGAAACAGAATAGACTTCGTCTTGTGTGTTAGGACAGACCACTGTATTGCCCACCATGGCAGCGGGTTTTGCGGGTGGCTTTCCAGTGATTTCAACCAACAATCGGGCGGGCTCTTCACTTTTGCCGCACGCATTGTTTGCATACACCAAAATAGAATTGCTCGTTCCCGTTCCAAAATCAATGGTTACTGTTCGGCTTATGGTTGTAACGGTTGTTTGGTTGGGGAACCCCGCCATGGATGTGCCCAATGGAATGTCCCACGTATAAGATGTAGCGCCTGGCACTTCATCAACGGTATATGATTGAACGGTAGAGCCGCTACATGCCAATGCATTACCGCTAATCATGGATGGATTGGATGGCCGTGCTTGAATAAAAATAGTAGTAGAGCTAATGATTCCTTTGAAAGAGGGGCTGCTCGATACAACGCGCACCTTATAATTTGTTCCTGCCAAAACATTAGTAGGAATTTTTCCAACAATCACTCCCGATGTTGTTCCGGCCAACGTGCCAATTACAATTGGCGCAGTGAAATTACCATCGCGGTTTGAAAGTTGCGCAGTGAAAATATTCCGCGTGTCAAAAGTTCCCGTTGCCGTGAACGGGACATTTATTTCACTTCCCGGACAATAAGAGCTAGTGGTTAAGGCCAGTGTTTCAACGGTCACATCGGTAGGGCAGCTATACGTTGCCCAACAGATTGCTTGCTCTAAGAGTTTAATACCATCTGTGGTTAAATCCAAAACACCTTCATTGCTCATATAAAAACCAACCCTTCTGGCAGGTGAGGTGAGCCCGAATAGGGCTGTGCCTTGCTCGTATCCTACAATAGAAATTTTTTCAGGTGTGCCTTTGATGGTAGCTATTACAATGCCTGCTGTTGCGGGCTTGCCCCAGTTTACCGAATGGGGATTGGTGTACACCGTCACATCTCCGGTGGTTAGTCCTTTACCAAGTTCGTGCGTGTTGTCAACCATGTTTAACTGCGTTTGGTTGAGCTGCGTGCCCAAATGAACATCGGTGGTGCCATTAGTAAGGCCGAGCTCATCAAACAAAGAACCCAAATAGGAAATGATGGGAACAGTTGCATTGAGAAGTTGGTAGTTGATTAAAAGCGGGTCGGATGAAGCCGAAATAATAATCATGGCGGCACAACTGCCATGCGCTTCGTTTATTTTTTCATCGGCAATAGGCAGCACAGAATATCCTAGTGTTTCTACTCTATTTTTAATGGATTGGTCACTTGCACTGAGCGTCTCATCACCCACCACCAATATGACCGTCTTTTCTGTGATGGGTATCACATTCACTGACTTTTGCTGCGGTGCGGTATTGCCACAGGGTGTTTTTGCCGCCACTGAAATCGTACCCGCTGCACTACCCCATGCCACTTCAATGGACGCACTGCCTTGCCCTTGCAAAATGGTTACTCCGGCTGGCACTGTCCAAGTATATTCATCTACACCAAATACAGGGTCAACACGATAGATTGCCTTTGTTCCGCTGCAGAGTAAATCAGGGCCCTGTATGGCAGCTAGTGCTTGGTCTGCCGGTAACACATTGATGTAATTATATTTTTGCTCGTAATCGCTCACGTTGGTTTTGAGCAGCACATTCAATTTTACGGTCTTCAAACCTGGTGTGGAGTAGCTTACCGTAAATGGGCCTTTTCCAAAAGTGTTAGGCGATAGCGAGGCACCCTCTCCAAAATTCCAAACCCAGTTGGTAGAATCGCCCACGGATGTATTCGTAAATGTTATCGAGCCCCCCACGCATGCTGTTGTGAAAGTGGCTTCAAAGTTTGCGCGGTAGTTCGCAGCTTCTTCATCGATTACGGGATTGCTATCAATCTTGCGCTCTTCCAGCGTGTCCTTCGGTGCCTGCCGCCAAACATCTTGGTACCATACCGCGAGGTAGGAATCATTCAATGGATTGGTGTCGGTCATATCCAAATTGAACGGTTCAGGGTTTAAGGCATTGCTTTTTTGAAAGTTTCCGTTGATTGTTCCACCTGTAATCATTTTGCCTTTGCTTGTTTCACCAATCGTGCTAATGATGTTGTCGCGAATACCGAAACCTCTTATCACACCCGTTCCCAATTCATCTGAAAATGTTCCCCAGAAAGTCCGAATGCTGTAATCAGGATTTACGATGAGCACTACCATATCTCCACCAGCATACTTGTCCACCAATATCCCATTCAAATGCTGTACATCACGGTCTGCAAACTGAGCGGCCGAAGCCCCGCCAATATATACATACCCTTTTTGGTCAGCATGGATGTAGCCATCTTTGATGCGGTAAGAGTTGCTGACACCACTTGACAAACGTGGAATAATGTATTGGCCGCGCTCTACTTCACCCGTGCGGGGATTTACTGTACAGAAAAAAGCAATGTGTGCCGATTTTGTATTGAAGGGCGTGTTGAAATTATCAAAGGTCACTAGTTTGGTTGGCGGGTTCGTGCACCCATTGTTGGCAATGGTTTCTTTTCCATTCCACCGAAATACGCTATTGCCACCGGCCGCCTCGCCAAGGAAATACAGTTTGCCATCTTTTCCAACATTGATTCGGTATCCCCGTGTATCAGCTTCATCTTTACCCAGTTCGCTTCCTGCAAAACCAAATGTTTTAAAGATAAAGCTTAGATTACCTGCTACTAATGCGTATGCTTTTATAAAAGCCGACTGCACGGGCAATCCATTGAACGGGTCGGCTAGGTCACAAGTGATGCCATCGAGCGTGCCATTATTAAAACCAGTCACATAAACGGAATCTCGTTTGATGGTAATGTCATTCACATAATTATCGGTGAGCGTAACCAATCCCGATAAGGAAACGCCATTGGCATTGAATACTTTAAATTGCTTGCTGCGAAGGACTACCACGTGACCGTTATCGTCAATATCAACATTGATTTCGCCCGAACCCCACAGACTGGATGGTGGAACATTCCATAGTTGATTCATACCTGTAGAATCCAAAACAGAAACCCCGAAATCGCCACCTACCACCATTCTGTACTGACCAAAATTCTGCACTTCATAATCATCAATCTGATTGCCCAAGTTGGTTACGCTGATGATGGTATCGCCAAACGTGTTGAAGTGAATCACGCGACCTCTACTACTGGCAGTTGCGCCATTAAAATTCTTGACGATAAATGGCCTCGGTGCTTTTACTTCACTAAAATTGCCGGCCACAAAAACATGGTGGCTGCCCGCGACACCGGTGTTAATAGGCGTGTTGTCTCCTGCACCACCCACGTAGGTAGCTGTTTCCACATGCAGGTTTCTTGTTTTGGCCGGTTTGTCGGGGTCGAACGTCAACCGATAGATGCCAAGCTGTGCGCTCTTGTCTGTTTGCCAATCGCATACCTGTGGGTCTTTCATTCCATCTTTTACCACATACAGCGTCTTGCCGTTATCAGGCGAGGTGAAATGGCGCAAAGTGTTGTGGACGCACGCCACATCAAAAAGTTCAGCTATGGGCACATTGGTGGTGGGGTTTAATTTTAATATCTCACCGCGTGGTAAAGTAAAAATGCCGTTGGCTGTTGGGTAAATGCCTGCATTGCCCCAGTAAGAGGCTATATAATAAAACTTGTCTCCCTCCCATCGATACACGCCTGTTTCAGATGAAGCATAGATATCGCGTTTGTCCCAACTGGCTGTCCATCCACCGCTCGGCCCCCAGTTGATAGGTGGCTTACTTGGATTGACACAGCTCTCGGGATTGCTGTTGCCGGTCATGTTTTTCCAGCTTACACCTTCCGAAACGTTCTCCCATTTTTGCGAGCGAGGGACCCATACCCACAGGTAGTTAGGGATACATTTCTCCTGCCCCCAGCGTGTATATGAAACAAAGTATTTGAAAATGCCACCGATGCGGTCGGCAAATACCAGCTTATAGCTCTTGATGTTTGACGCACTCATCAGTTGGTGCGGATAGGGACCAAATCTATCAAAAGTCCATTGACCTGAGACTGTACTGAACTTGCCAATTTGATTGTAATTCCAGCACCCCACTTTACCACTTTCCAATACTGTATAAATCGTGTCGCCAATGGCCTCTGAGTTTTGAAATTGATAGCCATCTGCAGGATTGCCTTCTGAACATGAACCGAACACGGATGATTTGGTAAGCTTGGCCGCGCTGATTTTTTTCCAGCCAGTAGGGTGGGCTGAATAATCTTTTGTAAATTCATATACCTCGCCTCTATCCAGCATGTAGAGGGTAGTGCCATTGGTAACCAACTGCAGACTATTGAGCGGCTTCTCTGCTACCTTAGTCCATTTGGCGCGCAACGTATCATGCCTGAATAGGCCACCGCTGCACGATGTAGTGTTGGACCCATTTAAACCATACTCGAGGGAGGCGTATACCTCGCCACGGAGATGAATCATGTTATTGACCTGAAAATCATCACGTTCCCAGCCAGCGTAGCCAGCACTTTGGCCGATCGCAGCACATTTGGCGAAGCCATCGTTCACTTCTACCCAAGTATCTTTTTGTGCGAATGAAACAGCGAATGGAATAACAAGCAGGAGACAAAAAACAAAAGCACGAATCATGAAATCAATTTAGCTTAAAAAACAAATGTAGTAACCTCCAGTCATCTATATCCAGTCCAGTCGATGAACAACCGCCTGCGCTAACTTGGGTAAAATGGAGATAGACAAGAAACGTGCAGAAAGTTCTAAATTCATGCCGCTTTTGTCATACGATTCATTACCCAAAAACAACTCATGTAATAAATGGAGCATACTTCCAATATTACTGCGACTAAAAAAAAAATCAATTCCGTTAAAGAAATTTTTGGTTTGAATCAATTGACCTATCAGCACTCGGTTACTTTTTCTCTGCGTCCTAAAAATCTTATCTCGAGTACTGATTGCCGTTCAACAACACCGATATACCTTTTGAACCCCAACGGGTACCAACGGATCATCCCCCAGCAACTGACACCTTGCGCTTTGGTGAATAACACCAACGCGGACGGAAATCCTTAATCGGAATTGAGATGAATCTCTTACCGTTGGAACAACTTGAATTTTCAATAGATAAAAGTATTGTCCATCGGTTGCGTTAAACTGAGTAAAATAGAAATCCGCCTGTTTAACAGGGTTTGCAAAAAAATTTTTATTCGTTAAGTCCAGTTTGGAAGTCACCCCTTATTCGATCACCAACTTAATCATCAATCGTTGCACGGGGTTAAACGGGTCAGTAGAGTAAATTGTAATCGCTTTGTTCTGTAAGCCTTCTCTACCTGTTGGATCGAAACTGATTTGCAATTGTGCCACTTCTCCAGGCTGCAGATTTTTGGCTTCAGGCTTAATCGTTAAACACGTACAGTTGCTTTGCATATGACGAATGATCAAAGGTTTTTTTCCACTATTGCGATACGAGATAGTAAGATTAGCAACAATACCCGGTTTAATTGTACCCATGTCAACCGAATAATTTTCTAACTTAAACGCAGCGGCTTTCGTCTGCTCATCGGGGGAAAGAGTAGGAAAAGCTTCTTCCACTGTGGCATACACCGAAAATGATTTATCCGGTTGCGATTCATCATTGGTTTTAAAAACAATGTTATCGGAAAGAAACCCGTATTGATTTTTTAGTTGCGCATCATAGGTGATTTTTATTTTCACTTGCGTGGAGGGAAAAACTTTAGCCGGAATTTGCACCTTGATATGTGTCGGGGCAATTACAGCTAAAATTTTGATGGTGTCTTTTCCTTTATTGAACGTTGGGAATTCGGCAGACATCGGTTCTTTGTTAATAAAAACTTTGCCCACATTAAAAGAGGTATTCCGAAAAAGCAAATGGCCATTCTCAATTAACAAATCGTATGGCGTATTGGTTGTTTTGGCTGTTACCACATTGCCCTTTATGCGAAGAATAATCGGACTGGCATCAAAATCTGTAGTGATGGAAAGGGTTTTATCAAAATATCCGGGGCGGTCTTTGGGGTTATAGCTTACACGAATAAAGCCTGTTTTTCCCGGAGGTGTTTGCTGCTTAGTCCAGTCGGGGATTGTGCAGCCACACGAAGGCTGTACGGTTAATATTTTTACTGGTCGCGTGGCACGGTTAGTGAATGTAAAATCAAAAACCGCCAAACCATTAACTTCTAGTATCTCACCAAAGTCGTGAACTTTCTCGATGAACTGAATGGGCTCTGCCAACTGCGACCATCCAAAAATGGGGCAAGCCACAATACACATCAACAACCATCTTTTCATCTTACCAGATTTACCCTATAATTCACAAATCTAAAATCTAAAATCACAAATCTAAAATCTATCTTTGCCCATATGTCTCGAATACTTACCGGAATACAAAGTAGTGGCAGGCCACATCTTGGTAACTTGCTGGGTGCCATCGTACCTGCTATTAAGCTTTCGCAACAAGCAGGCAACGAATCATTTTTCTTTATTGCCGATTTACACTCACTTACTTCTATAAAAGACGCGAAGCAACGGATTGATAACGTAAACGCAGTGGCATCCGCGTGGCTGGCGTTTGGATTTGATACGAAAAAAAACCTTCTCTATCGGCAGAGCCGCATCCCCGAAGTAACGGAACTGGCTTGGTATCTCAGTTGCTTTACGCCTTTCCCCATGTTGGCCAATGCACATTCGTTCAAAGACAAGTCAGAAAGGCTGGCGGATGTAAATGCCGGGTTGTTTACCTACCCCGTGCTGATGACCGCTGATATTATTTTATACGATGCCCATTTTGTGCCTGTTGGCAAAGATCAGCGACAACATTTGGAAATGGCCCGCGACATTGCCACGAGCTTCAATAACTTGTATGGCGAAATGTTTGTGGTGCCAGAAGCGCGCATTGAAGAAAGTGTAATGACCATACCTGGAACAGATGGACAAAAGATGAGTAAATCGTATGGCAACATCATCGACATCTTTTTGCCCGACAAAGAATTGCGCAAGCAGATTATGTCTATTGTTACGGACAGTACCTCGATGGAAGCGCCAAAAAATCCAGATACAGACAATGTATTTGGTATCTACAAATTAGTGGCTACACCTGAACAAACCGAAGTACTCAAACAAAAATACTTGGCCGGTAATTTTGGTTACGGTCATGCCAAGCAAGAGTTGTTTGATTTGATCATTGCCAAGTATGCTAAAGAGCGTGAGGCTTTTAACTTTTACATGAGCAATTTACCAGAGTTGGAGAAGAAATTAAAGACCAGTGAGGATAAAGCTAAAGTAATTGCTAACAAAGTGCTGACAAAGGTTAGAGGGAAGTTGGGGTTTAGTTAACTTACTTTCCTACCCACACCACCTGCTGCTTGTCTTTTAGATTTAATACAATTCGAAGCGGGTTGGGCACAATCACCAACTTAGTGTCTTTGCCTGGTAAAGAGTCAACCTCCACAAACACGCCTTCCGAGGTGGTTACTGAAAATTCATTTTTGTCGGTAACAGTATAGGCTTTGGCCATGTAGGCAATGGGTAGCAAAATATCCGTATCAGGGCAAAGTTTGTCGTGCACTTCTTGCAAAATCTTCTCCATTTCATCGCCATAATTATCCAGAAACTCATCTTCCAAGTCATGAAGTACTTCCTCAAGATCATCGTATTTGGGATTGTTATAGTCAATTTTCTTCAGTTCGTTGCGTTTGAGGGCAATCTCTAGTACTGCTTGGTCGAGAGCTTGGATGTCCATAGATGAAATTTTTGTCAAGATTGCCGAAAGTAAAAATAAAAACAAGGGAATTGCTAATTTTACCTAAGAAATGCTGTCAATCAAAGCAGCGAGGCATGCAGCATGAAGCCTTAAACCAGACACTAATATTTTATGTCACAAGACGACTTCCTCCCCATCAACGGCACAGACCACATTGAATTTTATGTAGGCAACGCCAAGCAAGCATCGCTCTTTTACCAACATTGCTTTGGTTTTGAATTGGTAGCCTATGCTGGCCCCGAAACTGGCGTGAGGGATCGTGCCTCCTATGTATTGAAGCAACACAAAATTCGCTTTGTGCTAACCTCCTCCTTGTTGCCGGACACCGAGATCAATCGTCATGTGCAAAAACATGGTGATGGTGTGAAAGTTTTGGCCCTGTGGGTAGAGGATGCCACCAAGTCATTTCAAGAAACGATTTTGCGCGGAGCAGAAGTTGCCGCTGAACCTAAAAAACTAAGTGACGAAAATGGTGAAGTGGTAATCTCTTCTATTAAAACCTATGGCGATACCATTCACACGTTCGTGGAGCGTAAAAACTACAAAGGTGTCTTTTTGCCGGGATACAAACCTGCAAAAAGTATTTTCAAGGCAATGCCTATTGGGCTGAAACATGTTGACCACTGCGTGGGAAACGTTGAGCTCGGCCACATGAATAAGTGGGTGAAATTTTACGAAGATGTGATGGGCTTTAAACTGCTCATCACCTTTGATGACAAAGATATTTCCACTGAGTATAGTTCTCTCATGAGCAAAGTGGTATCGAATGGAAATGGGTACATCAAATTCCCCATCAACGAACCAGCCAGCGGAAAAAAGAAATCGCAAATAGAAGAATACTTGGATTTTTACAAAGGCGCAGGGGTACAGCACATCGCCATCGCCACGGATGATATCATTTATACTGTAAGTGAATTGAAAAAACGAGGTGTAGAATTTCTGCACGTGCCCGAAGTCTATTACAACGATGTGAAAGAACGCGTTGGGCACATCAACGAAGATTGGAAGGAACTACAAAAACTCAACATCTTAATTGACCGAGATGAGGAGGGATATTTACTTCAGATATTCTCTAAGCCTGTGCAAGACAGGCCTACATTATTTTTTGAAATCATTGAGCGCAACGGAGCCAAATCATTTGGTAAAGGAAATTTTAAGGCATTATTTGAAGCCATCGAGCATGAGCAGGAATTGAGGGGGAATTTGTAATTTTGATTTATGGAAGCAATTAGAAAGAGAAGAGTAAAGAACTCAAACCAAACAATCACGGTTAATCTACCCAAATACTTTAACCCAAAAGAAGTGGATGTTATTATTCTTCCATCGGAAGAAGAATCTGTACAGGCTAAAGGCATTGACATTGATGAATGGCGTAAGGAGATTGCTGATTTCTATTCCAACTTTAATGTAGATTTATCGAACTACAAATTTAATCGCGATGAGCTCTACGACCGCCCGTAAGTGCTTCTTTGATAGTAATGTAGTCTTATATTTAGTAGGAGAAGATAAGGCTAAGAAAGAAAGGGCTGTTTCGCTGCTAAGCTTAGAATCAATCATTAGCACTCAAGTAGTTAATGAAAATGTAAACGTTTGCCTTAAGAAATTTAAATTCACAAAGGAAAAAACATTTTCTCATGCAAACTTTCTAATTAATCGATTAAACCTAGTTTTAATTGATGAAGCGACTATTACCACTTCGTTCGATATTTATTCAAAATATTCTATAAGCTACTGGGATAGTCTAATTGTTGCTTCTGCCCTAAATAGTGGTTGTGAAATCCTTTATTCCGAAGACATGCAGGACGGTCTAATCATTGAAGGCACACTTACCATAAAAAACCCCTTTACATGAATCACAATTTAAAAGACATACCCTCCAGAGAAGTCTTTCCAGGTTTTGTAGGCCAGTTCATCCACAGCGAACGAATGACATTTGCCTATTGGAAAATCAAAAAAGGAAGCGCTTTGCCGGAGCATTCTCATGTTCATGAACAAGTGGTGAACATGTTGGAGGGAGAATTTGAATTAACCGTGGAGGGGAAATCAAACATTCTAGCACCTGGTATGGTTTATACCATTCCATCCAATGTAAAGCACGCAGGGCGCGCCATTACTGATTGTAAAATATTAGATGTGTTCAATCCCCTCCGAGAAGATTATAAATAAGTTATGCTTTAATGACGAATGCCTTTGCGGCAAAATCAACCATGGATTTATTACAACAATCAAAACAAAAAGCTGAACGGTGGCTTTCGAGCACCGTCATCGATAACCACTCAAAAGAAGAAATCAAAAAACTATTGGGCGATAGCAACACCAAACATCTCATCGACAGTTTTTATAAGGACTTAGAATTTGGTACGGGTGGTTTGCGCGGCATCATGGGTGTAGGTGCCAACTGCATCAATCAATATACCATCGGTTCTGCTACACAAGGCCTTGCTAATTATCTTAAGAAAAGCGTTACCGACAATGAAATAAAA
The DNA here is from genome assembly GCA_025370075.1 of Chryseotalea sp. WA131a. Taxonomy (NCBI): domain Bacteria; kingdom Pseudomonadati; phylum Bacteroidota; class Cytophagia; order Cytophagales; family Chryseotaleaceae; genus Chryseotalea; species Chryseotalea sp. WA131a. Next base: position 1,913,454 of record CP073016.1, read on the forward strand.
GTGGCCATCGCATATGACAGCCGAAATAACAGCCAGTACTTTGCACAAGTTACCGCCAATGTGTTTTCTGCTAATGGAATTACTGTTTATCTTTTTCCAGAACTGCGCCCTACTCCCCTTCTATCATTTGCCATCCGTTATTTGAAATGCCACTCAGGGGTGGTGATTACGGCATCGCACAATCCAAAAGAATACAACGGATACAAAGCCTATTGGAACGATGGTGCACAATTAGTGCCTCCACACGATAAAAATGTTATCAAAGAAGTAGAGGCTATTACCTCTTTTGAGCAAATAAAATTTGTTGCCAACACCAGTAAAATAAAATTCGTAGATGCTTCCGTAGAGAATGCATACTACCAAGAAGTAACGCAACTCATCCCCCAGAAAGAGAGCATCCAAAAACAGAAAAATATTTCACTGGTGTATTCCAGTATTCACGGAGCGGGCATCACCATGGTACCCGAATGTTTGAAGCGAATGGGTTTTGAAAACGTGAATGTGGTGGAGGAGCAACGCGAACCCAACGGAAACTTCCCTACGGTGCAATCGCCCAACCCTGAAGAGCACTCGGCAATGGAGTTGGCATTGAAAAAAGCACAACAACTAAATGCTGAACTGGTAATGGCTACTGACCCTGATACAGACCGAGTGGGTATTGGAATCAAAAATGATAAGAGAGAATTTTTTCTGTTGAATGGAAACCAGGCCTTTAGCTTGATGATGTGGTTTGTATTGAAAAATCTTTCGCAAAAGCAAAATGCCTACATCGCTAAAACAATTGTAACCACTGAACTGGTGGATGATATGGCCAAGCAGTTAGGTGTTGAGTGTTACAATACCTTAACGGGATTCAAATACATCGCGGAGTTGATGCGAGAACTGGATGGCAAGAAAAAATTCATTGCCGCAGGCGAAGAAAGTTATGGTTATATGGTGGGCGATTTTGTGCGCGATAAAGATGCCGTGAGTGCTTGTGCATTTTTTGCAGCCATGGCGGCAGCCGCTAAAGACGATGGCCAAACATTATATGGTTGGTTGCTTTCCATGTATGTGGAATTTGGTTTCTACAAAGAAGGGTTGATTAACCTCGTTCGCAAAGGCGCGGAAGGTGAGCAACAAATCAAAGACATGATGAAGAAATTTAGAGAAGCACCTCCTACTCAACTAGGGGGAGAAAAAGTGGTGCGCCTACTCGATTATAAAACCCGTGAAGAAAAGAATTTGTTGACAAACGAAAAGCATGCTATTTCACTTCCCTCGTCAGATGTACTTCAATTCTACACAGCCGATGGAACCAAAATTTCGGTTCGACCGTCTGGTACAGAGCCGAAGATTAAATTCTATGTGAGCGTTAAGTCAGTATTAAAGTCAAAATCGGATTTTGAAAGAGTGAGCAACGAGTTGGGTGCAAAGATTAAGATGATAGAGAAAGACTTGGTCGCTTAGTTGCTGCTAAGTACTGGATACTGGTTTCTAGGTACTGGTATCCAGAAACCAGTACCTAGAAACCATCTTCACCATTCAATCTCCTTCAACCCCTTACTCTTCAAATACTCGTTCACTTTACTAAAAGGTTTGCTACCGAAAAATCCTCGGTCAGCAGAAAAAGGTGAAGGGTGTGGCGACACGATCACTAAATGCTTGTTGCGGTCAATCACTTCCCCTTTCTTTTGGGCATACGCCCCCCACAAAACAAAAACCAAGTTCTTTTTCTGATCTGATAAAATTTTTATTGCCGCATCGGTAAAAGTTTCCCACCCTTTATTTTGGTGCGAACCAGGCGAAGAAGCACGAACCGTAAGCGTGGCATTCAGTAATAACACACCTTGACCTGCCCATCGCATCAAGTTACCCGAAGTTGGGATTGGTTTGCCTACGTCATTCTTAATCTCTTTGAAAACATTTACCAACGAGGGTGGCGGCTTAACTCCATCATTCACCGAAAAACACAATCCATTTGCCTGACCTTCTCCGTGATAAGGATCTTGACCAAGAATCACCACCTTCACCTCGTCAAACTTGCAATGGTCAAAGCACGCAAAAACATCCTTTGCCTTTGGGTAAATGGTATGACGGGCATATTCGCTTTTTACAAACTGGGTAAGTTCAACAAAGTAAGGCTTCTCAAACTCGTTGTTTAATCTTTCTTTCCACGAGGGGTCTATTTTTACATCCATTATTGCATCTGCTCTTTTATGCTAAAATTGCGAAGCTAACCCTACGGCTAAGTAAGGAAATTCTTTTCAGCACAAATTAGAAAAAAATCTTATTTTTGAAGTCATGGTAGCTGAAATTACCCAAGGCGTAAAAGTAATTGTGGAAACGGAGTATCAACCCTCCTACTCTAGTCCGAGCCAGCACCACTATGTCTTTACCTACAAAATTACCATCATCAACAATAGCGATTTTACCATTCAATTGATGCGAAGGCATTGGTTTATTCACGATGCAGGCTTCAACATGCGCGAAGTGGAAGGTGAAGGTGTGGTTGGATTACAACCGTTGTTGGAGCCGGGCGAATCGCACCAATATGTTTCTGGCTGCAATCTTAAATCCGGCCTTGGCAAAATGGTGGGCACCTACCAAATGGAACGTATTGTGGATGGGCATCACTTTCATGTTAACATACCTGAGTTTGTGATGGTTGCTCCGCTCCGGTTGAATTGAAGCCGTGAATTTCTTTCCCGTAAAATCATTTTTGCGTCATTGGCTTTTAAAAGTAGATGAACACTCCATTCACTCTCCATTTTTTTATGATTTTTATTTGAAAGTAATTAAAGGTGTTAGCCCCCATCAAAAGTTTGAAGAATTTGAACAAGTACGAACTAAATTACTTTCCAACAATGCAATCTTATCGGTAAATGATTTAGGTGCACGTTCAAGTCATTTCACAACCGCCCAGCGAACCATTGCGCAAGTGGCCAGCACTAGTTTGAGTCCTGCTTCGCTCTGCCAATTAATTGCTCGATTAATGGATTACATGGGCAGTCAAAAAGTAATTGAGTTGGGTACTTCCATGGGAATCCTTTCGTTATACATGGCCAGCAATGAGAATGTGCACCTGACCACCTTTGAAGGCAATCCCGATATGGTAAAAATTGCCCTAACGAATTTTGAATATTTTGATAAAAAAAATATCGATTTAGTGGAGGGTGCTATTGACGACACTCTACCCGCATTTTTACAATTGCCTACCAAAATTGATTTGGTGATTATGGATGCCAATCATCGATACCAACCCACCCTCCGTTATTTTGAATGGTTGATCAAACGCATGGCTGATAAAGGTGTAATGATTATCGATGACATCTACCATTCAGCCGAAATGGGCAAGGCATGGAAAGAGCTGAAAGCACACCAAACGGTATATGGCAGCATGGATCTATTTCGTTGTGGCATTCTTTTCTTTGATCCTGCCTTGAATAAACAGCACTTTGTTTGCTCTTATTCCTGAGAACGATTAATTCACTACATTTAGCTTTTATTTTAACTTATGTCAGCAAGTCCTGCCCCCAAAAAGTCTAGCAAGTCGGCCATTACCATTGTTATTTTGCTCATCATCATTGTGATCCAGAGCGTAAAAATTTATTTGGACTACCAAGAAAAGGTGCAAGTGAAGCAGCAACTGGTAACAACAGAAGAAGACCTAGCGGGCACGATGCAGCGGTTGAATGATGTAAAGGCCGAGCTTGATCAAAAAATTACGGAAATTCAAAAATTGGGTGGTGATGTGGAAGATTTAAAGAAGGCCAAAGCAGAAGTGGAAAAAGAATTGCGTAGAAGCAATGCCCGCAGTACCAAAGCACTCACTGAATTGAAAGACCGCTTGGAGGGATATGAAGAGTTACTGAAACTAAAAGACCAAGAAATAGAAAAGTTAAAAGAAGTAAACAAAGAATTGTTTACCGAAAACAAAACACTCAAAACCAAGCAAAATAAACTGAGCGACTCCATTGTATCGCTCGAAAAAAACAAAAAGGAATTGGCAAGCAAAGTAGCCATTGCTTCCCAGTTAAAGGCAGAAAACATTATTGTTAAAGCTCTCAACGAAAAAGGCAAAGAGCGTGATGCTCCATTTAAAAATCGGTGGTTCAAAAAACTTAAAGTGGAGTTTAACTTAGCGGATAACAAAGTAGCACCCATTGAAGGCAAAAAGATTTTGATCAGGGTGATAGATGCCAACAGTCAAGTAATTTTTGATGTGGCCCGAGGCAGTGGCACATTTATGCTCAACAACAAAGAAGAGTTTTATACTGCGGCACAAGAAATACTCTTCGATAACACCAAGCAGAAACTAACCTTCTTTTACGAAAAAGGAAGCGACTACGCAGAAGGAAACTACATCGTGGAAATATACGCGGAGGGATACAAAATTGGAACGGTTGGGTTTGAAGTCAAATAAATCCAATAGACGTTGAGAATGCATAAATCCCAGCAAACCAAAAACCTTTGCCATGAAAATCATACTCGTTGCTGCATTCTCTTTTATCGCCATTTTTTCTTTTGGCCAACCAAAATCTCCTTCGCACGAAATCTATGATCGATTACTAAAAAAGAATGTGACTGGGGATGGAAAGGTAAACTACAAAGCATTTATTAAAGATTCCACCGAGCTAAACAACTACCTGAAGCTACTTCAAGCAAACCCACCCGATGAAAAGACATGGTCGAAGTACGAACAAATGGCCTACTGGATGAATGCGTACAATGCCTTTACCATTAAGCTGATTACCAAATACTACCCTGTAAAAAGCATCAAGGATATTGGCAGCAAGGTTCAAATCCCTTTTGTAAATACTCCGTGGGATATCAAATTCATTTTTATCGGAAAAGATAAAATGGATTTGAACAATATTGAGCATGGTAAACTAAGAAAGCAATTTGAAGATCCACGTGTACACATGGCATTGGTATGCGCCAGCAAATCGTGCCCAATTTTATTGAATGAAGCCTACGATGCCAACCGCCTTGATGACCAATTGGCCAAACAGACCAAAGCCTTTCTCTCCGATCCGTTTCGAAACAAAATATCGGCAGATAAACCCCAGTTGAGCATGATATTCAAATGGTACGGCATGGATTTCAACAAAGGCGATGGCTCCGTTCGAAAATTCATCAATACGTATTCTACGATCAAAATCAAGCCTGAAGCTAAGATTTCGCATATCGATTATGATTGGAATTTGAACGAATAACTTTTGGGGTAAAATAGGCAGTAGGCAATTAGCAATACGCAAAATCAGCCCCAATCAAGTTTAACTATGGGCAATAATTAGGTTAAAAACAGCTTGTTAGCCTCCAGATTGGCTACTGCTGACTGCCTACTGCCTACTTTTTATATTTTGCCCATTGCCAATTCCCCAAATTTCCCTACCTTCGCGCCTCATTTTAAAACCATTTAACAACTCATGAAACATTACGAGACAGTATTCATTCTTAATCCCGTTTTGTCTGACGATCAGGCAAAGGATACTGTCGACAAGTTCGTGAAGGTGCTAACCAAGGCAAAGGCCAACGTTATCAATGTAGAACAATGGGGACTTAAGAAAATGGCTTACGAAATCCAGAAAAAGTCCACCGGTTTTTACAACCTCATCGAATTTTCGACAGAAGACACATCGCTCATCCACGCATTGGAGACCGAGTACAGACGCGATGAATCGATTATGCGATTTATCACTTTAGCACTTGACAAGCACTCGGTTTTATACAACGAGCGCAGACGCAAAGGAGAATTTAACAGAAACAAAAAGCAAGCAGCACGCAAGGAGGCGGCCACCACATGAGTACCAACCATCAAGCAACCACGCTCATGAACGAATCCGTGAAGCGTGCGGAAAACAAACCAAAGTATTGCCGTTTTAAGAAAAACGGTATCAAGTACATCGATTACAAGGATCCTGATTTCTTGTTGAAGTTCATCAATGAGCAAGGAAAAATCCTTCCTCGCAGATTGACTGGCAATAGCTGGAAATATCAAAATAAAGTAGCGCAGGCCGTAAAGCGTGCTCGCCACATGGCCATTCTACCTTACCTAGCTGACGGATTGAAATAACCTAACCCTGTATCAACCATGGAAATAATATTGAAACAAGACGTAACAGGACTCGGTTACAAGAATGACATCGTAAAAGTAAAGCCAGGGTATGGGAGAAATTACTTGATCCCCAATGGCGTGGCATTGATTGCCAATGAGTCGAATAAAAAAGTGGTAGCGGAAAACGTGCGCCAAGCTGCCCACAAAGCGGCTAAGGTGAAGTTAGATGCTGAAACCTTAGTGGCCAAGATTGGTGAACTTACCATCGAAATCGGAACGAAGGCTGGCGAAAGCGGCAAGATATTCGGTGCGGTTACAGCCGTGCAGGTATCCGATGCTTTAAAGGCAAAAGGTTTTGAGGTAGATCGTAAGAAAATCAGCTTCAAAGAGCAGCCTAAGCAATTAGGTACGTATACTGCCTATTTAGATTTACACAAAGAAGTAAAACATTCTATTACAGTGAATGTAGTGGGAGAGTAATCTCTCTTTGGTCAAAAAAAGGAAAGCCTCACAGCAATGTGGGGCTTTTTGTTTTTAGTTAATTCTACCCCGGATTCTACCCCGGTCTAGACTTTCTCAATCTTCACCACCAACTCCTCATACCACCCCTCTCCATACTTCCTAATCAACGGGTCTTTCAAAAACTTATACAGCGGTACTTGCAGCGATTTGCCTAACGAGCAAGCTGCCGAACAAATGCTCCACTTATGATAATTCACGGCTTCAAATCCTTTCTTGTTTTTGGTGATGCGGATGGGATACAGATGGCACGAAATAGGTTTGCGGTAAGTGATCTTTCCATCTAAATAGGCTTGCTCAATGCCGCACTTCAGTATCCCTTGTTCGTTGTAGTGTGCATAGGCACACTCTCGCCCTTCAATGGTGGGCGTAGAAAAATCGCCATCTTCATCTAAAATATAGGGGCCTTGAGCCTCAATGGCTTTCAATCCGTCTGCTGTGAGATAAGGCTTTACTTGTTCTTGAATGTCCTTCATCACTTGCAGTTCATCTTCTTCCAGTGGGGCGCCCAAATCGCCTTCTACACAACAGGCACCTTTGCATTTTTCTAAATGGCAGACAAACTCAACCTCTTTGATATCGTCTGAAACGAGTATCTCTCCTACTTTAATCATTTACACTAACTTAAGGTTTGACAAAAGCAAATTAGAAAATTCATCAATGGTAATTACAGATATGGCAGGAAATGGAATACTTTTTAAGATGTCAAAATGCCTATCATTCGTAACGAGATAAGATGATTGACTAGCAATGGCGCAATCACAATATTTGTTGTCGTCTTTGTCTACTTCTATTAAATTCCAGTTGTAGTATGGGTAAACAAACTTAACGTTGGGTAATTCTAACAAAACAGCTACAAGAGAATTTGCTGCCGTTACACTATACTTTTGTTGTAGAATTTCTTCGTATTCCAGTATAATCTCCGATGTAATGGCTAGATTAAATTTGTTAGCTATTAATGATTTGTAAATAAGATGATACGGGGAATGTGATGAAAAGCATCTAATTACAATGTTACAGTCCATTACAACTGTCATCCTATTTAGATTTGCGGAAATGTTCGTTCTTCCATGATTCAAAAACCTCAGGTGTATAGCCCTTTTCAACAAAAGCCTTATCTGCTTCTGCAACTGCCTTATTTGAAAGATAGTTAATCAATAAAGATTTTATTTCTTGAAGTTCCTCCTCCGATTGATTATTCCTGAACATTTTCAAGATTTCTAACTGGATGCTATTGAGTGCGGCCGGCATATTCTTTTTTTTCAAAGATAAGAATTATTGCTTTCTCCTAACGAATTCCAGTTTAGCCTCTTGGCTATCGCCCTTTTTCTTTTGATAATGATCTTTGTCGGCAATATAACACAGGCGCTCAATTTCAGCGTGAACCACTTGATCCTTGTCCACCCATTGAATCGTAAATGTTTTGGTGATTTCTGATTTTTCTTTGACGGATGCTTTTATCTCCTGCAAGTCTGTTTCTGCAAGTACGTACTTGGCATACAACGTCTGCTTGCCTGGTTTGCGAAAGCGTATGCTTGCCGATTTGTCCCACACTACATAGCGAGGGCCTAACGCTTTGAACAACATTAGCATATAAAACGGATCGGAGGCCGAAAACATGCTGCCCCCAAAGATGGTGCCCACATAGTTGTAGGTCCATATATTTAACCGCAGGCGCAAATGAACTTCGCTATGGTCTGCTGCCCAAAACAAAATCTTTCCGCCCGAGCCGAAATACATGGGATACCAATTCATGAGCGTGCGAAACTTCCATGTAGCGAATGATTCTTTCTTTGCAGTGGCTAAAAATGGAGGCATTATAAAAAGTACTTAAACCATTGGTTGAACAAGCTCAAAATTAAACTTAATTTCTTAACCTATTTCGACTAATCAACAGTAACTTGCCTTTTGATTTTATGGACAATTACTTACAAACCCTCAACGAACCCCAACTCGAAGCCGTTCTCAATACCGATGGCCCCTGCATGCTGATTGCAGGAGCTGGTTCGGGTAAAACACGTGTGCTTACCTACCGCATTGCCCATCTACTACAAGAACATCAAGTTGATCCTTTCAACATCATGTCGCTTACGTTCACCAACAAGGCCGCCAAAGAAATGCGCGACCGTATTGAGAAAGTAGTGGGTGCGGAAGCGCGCAATCTTTGGATGGGTACTTTTCACTCGGTGTTTGCTAGAATCCTTCGCGCGGAAGCACACCACATTGGCTACCCAAACAATTTTACCATTTACGATACCGATGACTCGAAGTCGCTCATCAAATCGATTGTGAAGGAGATGGGGCTCGATGAAACCCAATACAAAGCCAATACGGTTTACAACCGAATTTCTTCCGCTAAAAACAAGCTCATTTCCTGGCAAGATTATTTGGCCAACCCGATGGTGATGGGCGATGATGCGGCCAACATGCGGCCAGAGATTGGAAACATTTACAAAGCGTATGCGCTTCGCTGCTTCAAGTCGGGCGCAATGGATTTTGATGATCTGCTTTTCAATACCGACAAACTTTTCAAGGAACATTTAGAGGTGCTGAACAAATACCAGCAACGCTTCCGCTATGTGTTGGTAGATGAGTTTCAGGATACCAACCTGTGCCAATATTTTATCATTCGCAAACTGGCAGCCGTTCGTCAAAACATTTGTGTAGTGGGCGATGATGCGCAAAGTATTTATGCTTTCCGCGGAGCAGACATCAGCAACATCTTGAACTTCGAAAAAGATTACGAAGACTTAAGAATTATTAAGCTCGAACAAAATTACCGATCTACACAAACCATTGTGGAAGCAGCGAATTCCGTTATTGCAAAAAACAAAGCGCAATTACCCAAAAAAGTTTGGACGGCAAACGAAGAAGGCAATTTGGTAGAGTTGATCAAGTCGGTTTCGGATAATGAAGAAGGTAAATTGGTTGCTTCTTCCATCTTTGAAGAAAAGATGCAGCACCAATACAAGTTCAGCGATTTTGTGGTGCTCTACAGAACTAACAGCCAGTCACGCTCCATTGAAGAGGCCTTGAGGCGCATGAACATCAAATACAAAGTGGTGGGTGGTCTCTCCTTCTATCAACGGAAGGAGATCAAAGACTTATTGGCCTATTTGCGGTTTTCACTCAATCAGCAAGACGAGGCTTCCTTTCGCAGAATTATCAACTTACCCAAGCGCGGTATTGGCGATTCCACCATCGATAAAATCATTGTGGCGGCCAATGACCACGCCATCTCCATCTGGGAAGTAGTTCAAAATGCCAATTCGTTTTTGGGTGGTCGCGCTTCGGGACCAATTGATGACTTCGTCAATAAAATCAAACGCTTTGGGATTGAAATCCAAACCAAAGATGCCTACGAGGCTGCGGCCGAAATAGCAAAGTCATCTGGCTTATTGAAAGAATTGTACGAAGACAAGACGGCCGAAGGATTGAGCCGATACGAAAACGTGCAAGAGTTGCTCAACGCGATAAAAGAATATGTGGACGATCCCGAAAAGGAAGACAAAAGTTTAGGGGCTTTCTTGCAAGAAGTTTCGCTGATTACCGGCCAAGACGAAAACAAAGACAACGATCCCGACAAGGTAACACTGATGACCATTCACATGGCCAAAGGATTGGAATTCAAAAATGTGTACATCGTGGGCATGGAGGAAGATTTGTTTCCTTCGCAAATGATGCTAAGCAGTCGAGCGGAATTGGAAGAAGAGCGAAGGCTGTTTTATGTAGCGATTACGCGAGCACAAAAAAAACTTTTTCTGTCTTACGCACTTACTCGTTATCGCTTCGGTCGATTGAAGAATTGCGAACCCAGCCGCTTCTTAGATGACATCGATAAGCGTTACATCAAAACCAGCACCAAGTTTGGGGGCATGGATTCGGTAGCACCCAACCCCAACTATGCCAAAAGTTTTGTCACAGGCATGAAAAAGACAGTGAGTTCCCAGCCTGTGGCAAAGCCTACCGCTTACAAACCAGCGGCCGACTTTGTTCCTAGTGATACTAGAGGATTGGTAGCAGGCATGAAAGTCGAGCATCCTAAATTTGGCTTTGGCACGGTGGTACTATTGGAAGAAGTAGGCGCTGAACGCAAAGCCAAAATACATTTTGCTGATTTTGGGGAGAAGACATTATTACTTAGCTTTGCTAAGTTGAAGATACACTGAATTGCATTGCAAATGCGAAACCTTGCCGAGATAATGGATGATATAAATAAACTTTCTGCAAAAGAGAAAGTTTCAATCTATTCCCATCTTGACTCGACCTTAACCAAAAAAGAAAAAGCACTTGCGCTATTTGAAAGACTAGGAAAAAGGAAGCAAGGCACATGGGGTGAGGACGCACAGGAGTACGTAAATCGTTTGCGCGCTGATGATAGATTCTGAATTAATTTTTCTCGACACCGCTCCGATTATTTACATTGTCGAGAATAATCCGAACTACTACTCAAGAACTTCATCCTATTTTACGAAAATGATTCAGAATAACGCAAACTTTGTTACCAGCGTGATTTCAATTGCTGAATTTGGAGTAAAACCTAAGCGGATAAAAAAACTTGAGCTGATAGAGGAAATGGAGGAAATGCTAAAAGTCTTTGAGATACAAACTAAGGAGATCACCCGTTCAATAGCCGAACTCTCATCAACCATAAGAGCTAACTATCCTTTTTTACAAAATTTTGATGCACTTCAACTTGCGACAGCAGTTGAATTCAACTGCACTGTATTTCTTACCAATGACAAAAAACTCAAAAACATTAAGGATTTAAACGTTCAACTTTTAGAAGATTTATCTAACGATTACTAAATGATAGCAGAATACAACACCCAACGTGAAGGCATTATTCTAAAAGAGTACGGCCGCAACGTACAAAAACTCGTCAACTACATCCGCACCATTCCCGATAAGGAGAAGCGCACAAAAATGGCCACCACCTTGATCGAACTGATCAAACAATTGGCGCCCGTGGTAAAAGAAGCCCACGAAAACCCACAACGTATGTGGGACGACCTCTACATCATTGCTGACTTCAACTTAGACATCGATAATCCGTTTACCACACCCGATCGAACCATTCTGTTCAAGAAGCCTCGTAAGATGGAGTATCCACAGAGCGATGTTCGGTTTAAGCATTATGGCAAAAACGTAGAGCGTTTGGTGAAAGAAGCGATTAAAAAAGAAGACCCTCAAGAGCGCGAAGAAGCCACGATCTATTTGGGTAAGTTGATGAAGACTTTTTACAGTAACTGGAACAAAGAAACGCTCGATGATTCGGTGATTGTAAAAGATTTGCAAATCATGTCGCAAGGAAAATTGCAATTGAACTTGGACAAAGTACGTGAAGACAATTTATTTGAGAAATTATACCGCGATCGCAAAGGCCCACGTCCCGGCCCCAATGGCGATGCCCGCGAAAATGGCACACGCGATCGCAACCATCGCAATCAGCGATTCAACAAAAACAGACGCAACAATCCCCACCGCAGAAGAGATTCATGAGCTCGTTTAAAATCAAAGGCGGAATAAAATTAAAAGGAGAGATTATCCCGCAAGGTGCCAAAAACGAAGCCCTTCAAGTTATTTGCACGCCCCTACTCACGGCAGAGCCCGTTACTATTCATAATATTCCAACTATTGTTGATGTCAACAAACTGATTGAATTGGTGGGTGACTTGGGTTGTAAAGTAGAAAACCTAGGAAAGGGTTCGTATCGCTTTACAGCCGCTAACATCAATACCGATTTTCTAAAAACAGACACGTACAGAAAAAAAGCAGCGGCCCTGCGCGGCTCAGTTATGCTGCTCGGCCCCATTTTAGCAAGGTTTGGCGAAGCTAACATTCCAAAACCGGGTGGCGACAAAATCGGAAGAAGGAGATTAGACACGCACTTCATCGGCTTTCAAAATTTGGGCGCAAAATTCAATTACAATCCTGACGAAAATCTATACAACATCGATGCCTCGCACTTGCAAGGCTGCTACATGTTGCTGGATGAAGCTTCTGTAACCGGTACAGCCAACATTGTGATGGCTGCTGTATTGGCGAAAGGGACAACCACCATCTACAATGCTGCATGCGAACCCTATTTGCAACAGCTCTGCTCCATGCTCAACCGCATGGGTGCAAAAATAAGTGGCATCGGCTCAAACTTATTGACGATTGAAGGGGTAGAAAAATTAGGCGGAACAGAGCATACTATATTGCCCGACATGATTGAGATTGGCAGCTTCATTGGCCTCGCTGCCATGACGCAGTCGGAAATCACTATCAAAAATTGCCGAATTGATATGCTGGGGATCATTCCAGAAATATTCAGACGACTTGGAATTAAAATGGAATTCCGTGGGGATGATATTTACATACCCGCACAAGAGCGATACGAGATTGAAACATTTATTGATGGATCTATCCTTACCATCGCAGATGCTCCGTGGCCAGGTTTTACTCCCGATTTATTAAGTATTGTATTGGTGGTAGCAACACAAGCCAAAGGCAATGTGCTCATTCATCAAAAAATGTTTGAGAGCCGTTTGTTTTTTGTTGATAAGCTGATCGACATGGGTGCTCAAATTATATTGTGCGACCCACACCGCGCCAGCATCATGGGTTTAGATCGGAAGCAATCTTTACGCGGAATTAAAATGTCGTCACCTGATATTCGTGCGGGTGTTGCCTTGTTGATTGCTGCGTTATCTGCGTCAGGCGAAAGTGAAATTTCAAATGTAGAGCAAATTGACAGAGGGTATCAGGATATTGAAGGACGGTTGAAAAAATTAGGGGCGCAAATAGAGCGAGTTAGCTAGGCGATTTTAACACTTCTCAACTGATTGGGGCTTTCACAAAGGTGGCTATCGCTCGGGTTTAGGTTTGGCGCCTATCCGGTAGGCAGGTTAGGCTATTCATGGTTTCAGTTCTTCCCTGCAATGTTAGGGGGGGTTACCTCAGGCTTGCCTGCCGAAGCATTAAGATTTTAGTAAACAATGCTTGAATTACAAATTACGTCCACTTCCAAATAACCTATTTTTTGCTTGCAGTCCTACCTCCAAGGTGAAAAATCTGTTGGCACCAAAAACTCCGATTTGATGTCGGATGTGATTGGGCCGTTGGCCAATAGTTCTGATGCATCCTTCGCTTTCTTCCAACCTTCATCGGCCACAAAAGCGGTAAACGATGCTTTGGCCGCTTCCGCGGAAGCATGGCTTAAAAAGTAAGTCAGGTTGTTGTCTTTGCCAACGGGCGTCATATACAACAGGTTGGTCATGCCATATTTTGAAAACAATGCCAACGTGTGATTGCGAAAGCGCGCATTCAACAAGCCGAGGTTGTAGTGCGTGGTGGTGTATATCCTTAACTCGAACACGCGGCCAACTTGGCTGCTAAAATTCGCGGGCGAATAATCCGTCTCTAGAAAAAATGAAGATTCTATTTTGGTTACCAACCCACTTGGCTCCAACGCCAGTTTCGTTTTCTTCCATGCAGGATCTTTTCCCATGTTCTTCCAGGCGGTTTCTCGTGCCTCTACATTCGGGTAAGAAAACAAGCAAACCAACTTGCTCTCTTTGTTATCTGCTGGCACCCAATAGCCCACACTTTTGATGTGGTGCTTTTCTAAAAGTTTCACAATATTTTCCTGGTAGGCCTTTAACAAATCTGGCAACTTGCCCTCGGCCGCCCAGCAAACGCGCATTTCATAATAGGGCGTGTTTACTTTATGCTGTGCTTCCGCAAGTCGAGATGCGAATAGAGATACAAAGAATAAAAAGATCAAGTTCGTTTTCATCAGGTTATAAATTTATGTGAATTAATCTTCATTCCTTTTTTTCGCCTCTATGGCGGTGGCTTACTTAACTCTATCCTTAACTTTATAAAGATAATTTCTCTCTTAGTTATATTTCACCAACGCATCGTGGCCTAAAAGTAACCAGACTTTCTCGTTTTTTGCAAAACATAAATAAAGTCTGAGGCGAGATTCTTGGGACAATGATAGCTCTCCTTCATTTTAGAAGTACCATACAAGTCATTTAAAAAATCTTACCAGCACCATCTTTGGTGTCATTCAATACCGTATTTTTGAATCCTTATGAGGCTCAAACATTTCAATGTTGATTTAGGCGCACAGATTTTTTTGGCTGGCTCTGATACTTCGCGCTTGCGCATCCTCAACTTGATTATCAACAATGGTGAAATGTGCATCACCGACTTAGAACGAATTTTGGAGTTTACCCAAACCAAAACAAGTCGTCATCTACTCTACTTGAAAAATTCGGGCATCCTCACCGCGCGTAAAATCAACCAGTGGGCGTTTTACCAAATCAAAGACGAGGTGTTTGATATTGTAAAGCAACTCTTGCAATGGGTGAGTCGTGACCCCATTATGCAGCAAGACCAACAGATTTTTAAAAACATGTACAGCAACCGAGAGCTTTCCCTCAACAAATTAAATATCAAACCGCTTAGTATCTCGTAACATTATATTTCTAAATGCCCAACAAATACAAAGCCATCTTCTTCGATCTCGATCACACACTTTGGGATTTTGAAACCAATTCGGCTGAGGCTTTGCGAGAATTGCACCACGCGTATGAGCTTCGTCACAAAGGAGTTTCAATTGAAGATTTTTTGATCACTTTTAAGCGCATCAACACCGAGTTGTGGCATTTGTACGATACTGGTCAGATTCCGCAAGAGACCATTCGCACGCAGCGCTTCCACCGAATTTTGTTGGAACATAATGTGGATGAATATGAAATGTCGTTACAATTTTCAAAAGACTATGTGAGCGTATCGCCTAAAAAGAAGAACCTATTGCCACATGCCAAAGAGATTTTGGAATATCTTCATCCCCATTATCCAATGCATATCATTACAAATGGTTTCAGCGAGATACAGGCAATTAAAATGACAAGCTCGGGCATCCTGCATTATTTCACCAGCGTGGTTACTTCCGAAAAGGCCGGACATAAGAAGCCTGCAAAAGAAATCTTTGAATTTGCCTTAACAGAAAACGGTTTGCAGCCGCACGAGGTAGTCATGATTGGCGATAATTTGATAACGGATATCGGTGGTGCCAAAAATGCGGGATTAGATACAGTGTTTTATAATCCCCTCAAAATCAAACACGAAGCTACTGTTGATTTTGAAATTGAAGGACTGATTGAGCTAAGGAATATATTATAAATTAGACCCCTTTTGTAGCCACGTATTTAGAGACGCTGAACTCCATTAAAATCATTTCAATTTCACTAACTTCGCCCCTCGTTATAATCACAAATCACAAATCACAAATCACAAATCTTAATCTATAATCTAATATCTCTATATGTCTACTGGATTTTTCAACTTGCCCATTCCAAAAAACGAACCTGTATTATCGTATGCACCCGGCACCAAAGAACGAGCTGCATTAAAAAAAGCCCTGGCCGATGCGCGCGCCCAAGTGCTGGACATACCGATGTACATTGGCACTAGCGAAGTAAGAAATGGGAATAAAAAACCGCTGACTCCCCCACACGATCATCAACACGTTTTGGGTTACTATTACGAAGGCGACAAGCAGCATGTGGCACAAGCGATTGATGCTGCCATGGCCGCCAAAGAACTGTGGGCGAACCTGAGTTGGGAAAACCGGGCCAGCATTTTTTTGAAAGCCGCTGATTTGCTGGCAGGGCCATACCGTTACATCATGAATGCCGCCACCATGTTGGGGCAATCGAAAAATGCTTTCCAAGCAGAGATTGATTCAGCATGCGAGCTCATCGATTTCTTGCGCTACAATGTTCACTTCATGGGCGAAATCTACCGTGATCAACCTGAATCATCTCCGGGTGTGTGGAACCGGTTGGAGTACCGACCGCTGGAAGGATTTGTATTTGCATTGACACCTTTCAACTTTACGGCCATTGCTGGAAATCTTCCTACCAGTGCCGCGCTGATGGGCAATACGGTAGTTTGGAAACCCGCCAACTCTCAGATTTATGCTGCCAACGTGATCATGCAAATTTTAAAAGAAGCAGGATTGCCAGATGGTGTGATCAATTTGATTTATGTAACGGGCCCTGATGCTGGCGATGTGATTTTCTCGCACAAAGATTTTGGTGGCATTCACTTTACGGGAAGCACCGGTGTGTTTCAAAACATTTGGAAAACCATTGGTCAAAATATCCATCTCTACAAATCGTACCCACGCATTGTAGGCGAAACGGGCGGTAAAGATTTCATTATGGTGCACAAGAGTGCCGATGCCAAGCAGGTGGCTACAGCCATTGCGCGCGGTGCGTTCGAGTACCAAGGGCAAAAATGTTCGGCTGCTTCGCGATGCTACATCCCTTCTAACCTGTGGGAGGATGTGAAAAAATATTTGTTGGCCGATTTGGCCTCCATGAAAATGGGCGGCACGGAAGATTTTGGAAACTTCATCAATGCCGTGATTGACGAGAAAGCATTTAATTCCATCACTGGCTACATTGAAAAAGCGAGGCAAAACCCAATGAACGAAATTATTTCGGGTGGCAAGTACGACAAATCAAAAGGCTATTTTATTGAGCCAACGGTGGTGCTGACCAAAGACGCTTCGTCATTGACCATGTGCGAAGAAATATTTGGCCCTGTTGTAACCATTTATGTTTATCACGAAGAGAATTTTGAACAAACCTTGGAGCTTGTAGACAGAACATCGCCTTATGCGTTGACCGGGTCGATTCTAGCAAAAGATCGCTACGCGGTAGAAATGGCGACTAAAAAATTGGTTAACTCGGCCGGCAATTTCTATATCAACGATAAACCAACCGGTGCGGTAGTTGGGCAGCAACCTTTTGGTGGCGCAAGGGGAAGCGGCACCAACGACAAGGCCGGGGCAAAAGTAAATTTGCTGCGATGGGTATCCATGCGCACCATTAAAGAAACATTTGTGACGCCTACGGATTATAAATATCCTTTTTTGGAAAAGGAATAATTCAGTCAGCGAAACCTCTTTTAGAGGGTTTGGCATTACACCGCATTATCGTTTTTATTTACCTGAAAGGGAAGCCCTGCAAGGTGTTTACATCGCGCCTTTTCTTCGCTATCAAGATTTGAGCCTAGTTATTCTAACGGAACGCCTAAAGTTACTTCAGGAGCTGGTTCATTCACTACCAATGCTTTTGAAGGATTTGGCGTAAGAGCAGGCGTATGCTTTGGTTTCGCCTTCTAAAGGCTTATGATTGATTTTAAAAATAGGCCTTTTCGGTCTGTTTTTTTTGCTTCATAGAATTAAATCAGGTTTCACCCTCCTATCAAAGTAGTTTGCGGCAAGTGTTGGTGGGTGTTAAAACAATTTCGGGATAGAGCTAAAGCCCATTACGTGTGACCTACTACCGCTCGCCCATCGTGCGTTTGCTACTTCCCACAATTCTTATAATCTTCACGCAGAATCTAAATCTTTATGGCAGAAAATCGTGGACAATGGGGCTCAAAGTTTGGTTTTATCATGGCTGCGGCTGGCTCGGCCGTGGGCTTGGGCAATGTGTGGAGGTTTCCGTACCTCACAGGTGAAAACGGAGGGGCAGCCTTTGTGCTAGTGTACATCATTTGTGTGGTGCTGGTGGCGGTGCCCATGCTCATCAACGAAATTGCGCTCGGCCGACTGACAGGCAAAAATCCCGTGGGCGCCATTCAAACTTTGGGTGGAAATAAATTATGGATTTCGTTAGTGGGTGTATTGCCACTGATCGTAACATTTATCGTACTCAGTTATTACAGCACCATTGCCGGCTGGACGGTGGGCTACATTTTTACTTCGCTCTTTTCGATCAATATGCCGTTCACTAAATTTATTGCCACTCCAGAATATGTGATTCCACTAGGTGCGTTTGTAATTTTGGTTACGGCTTGGATTGTGTTAGGTGGGGTATCGGGCGGCATTGAAAAAGCGACCAAGATTTTGATGCCCATGCTTTTTGTTTTGTTGATCGTGGTGATTTTTAGAAGTGTAACCTTGCCGGGGGCAGGCAAAGGTATTGAGTATTACCTCGTGCCTGATTTTTCTAAAATCAATGGGCACGTGGTATTGGCAGCACTCACTCAAGCATTTTTCTCGTTAGGTGTGGGTTGGGGCATGATGATTACCTACGGCTCTTACTTGCCGAAAACACAAAACATTGTTTCATCTAGTTTGTGGGTGGGCGCAATGGATACTTCGGTAGCATTGCTCGCGGGCTTCATGGTTTTCCCTGCAGTGTTTGCGTTTAATCAATCGCCCACCGAAGGCCCCACATTGGTGTTCAATGTGCTCGCCAATATTTTTCAGCAGATGCCATTGGGCAACATTGCTGGTGCACTGTTCTTTTTGCTCTTGTTTTTTGCGGCCATCACGTCTACCATTTCAATGTTGGAAGCTCCATCGGCCTATTTTATGGATCAAAAGAAATGGAATAGAAAGAAAGCTGCTTGGACGGTAGCCATCGCAGCGTTTTTGTTCGGCATTCCTTCCGCACTGTCCACCGGAGCAATAGAAAGTTTATCAATCATGAAAGTGGATTTTTTAGGGGTTATCAAAACAGGCTTCATGGATGTGTTTGATTATCTCTTCGGGAGTTTGTTAATGATGCTCGTGGTGCTATCTACTTGTTTGTTCACTGGTTGGTTTATGAAAACAGAAAAATTGGTGGATGAAATTGAGCAAGGCATGCCATCCTTTAAAACAGGTAGTGTGTTGGGCATTGCTCCCTATAAAATCTGGCTCTTCATGGTTCGCTTTATCTGCCCAATCATTATTGGGATGGTGATCTTGAATATGTTTGGGGTGTTTGGGAATTAGAAGTTCGAAATTCGAAGTGAGACGTTCGAAGTTTAAGGTTAATCCAAAATCTCGGTAATCGGTTGCCCTGTACAGCCACTGGGGAATTTGATTTTCAACATTACCGAAAGCGTGGGGGCAATATCGGTAATGGTATGATAGGCAGAAGATTTTCCTTTTTTGATCCCTTTTCCGAAAAACAAAATCGGGACATGTGTATCGTACGAATAGGCTGAACCATGTGTGGTGCCTGTAGGATACGATGACGGAATCCACGAAGGCTCTAATTGAACCAACACATCTCCACTTCGCTTAAAATTGTAACCACGCACCATCATTCCTTTTACACCCGTCTCGTTGTAAATGCCTTGTTTGATGATTGACTTTGGGTACACTTGTGCGATGCCTTCCACGGATTGAAGAAAATTCACCGTCATTTCGGTGGCAATCAATAATTCAATGCCTGCACTTTTTGGGTCACCCGAAAACACATCATGATTGAAGTACACTTGCTCGTTGGTAATTTTATCAATCACCTTCTTGCCAGGAAATTGCTTTTGCAAATGTTCGGTCAACCCGGCCTCTACATTGCTCCACGAAAAATTACCTGCAGGCACTTTGTTGTCTTTCAGAAACTGAGGTACTTCTGCCACCGCATGATCGGCTGTTAAAAACACCACATAGTTGCTCTCACCAACTTCTTTATCCAATCGTTTCAATAAATCTTCCAGGTTTTTATCCAATCGCAAGTAGGTATCTTCCAGCTCTACAGAATTAGGCCCCATGGAGTGCCCCACATAATCAGGAGTCGAAAATGAGATAGCCAAGAAATCGGTAACATCATCTTTGCCCATCTGTTCGCCCATCAGTGCTGATTTTGCAAACTCAGTCAATAGGTCATCGCCAAAAGCAGTAACGCTAAGCAGATCGTAACCTCCGTTTTCTTTTTTAAGCTCTTTTAAGTGGTATGGAAAAACGGGTTTATCTTTGCCCTTAAACTTTCGTTCATAAGGTGAATCATCTGGGTTTGAATACTTTTCGATGGGTAACAAGGTTCTCCATTCTTGATTCAAATAATTATCTGCGAGTTTTAAATTATTAAAGTTGTCCACCCATTCTGGTAGGGTGTTCTTGTAATAGGTGCTGGTAATAAATTTTCCTGATTTGCTATCTAGCCAATACGCACCATCGGGCAAGTGGCCAGCAGGCAGCACCGCTCCACGGTCTTTGATCGAAAGTCCTACTACCTTCCCTTTTTTTTGCGTGCTGATTTTTAATTCATCGGTAATGGTAGAAGAAAGCAATCGCCACGGAGATACGTCTCCATTTCCTTCGGGGTTTCCCACCGGCTTGTAGCGGTCATCGTTAACACAGTTTACTTCTTTCTCTAAATTTTTGTCCCACCAATCATTGCCAATAATTCCATGCGTGGCAGGAGTTGTTCCTGAATAAATGGAAGCATGCCCGGGCCCGGTGTAGGTAGGCACGTAGTTGTAATGGGCATTGGTGAGAATAAATCCATTTCCCATCAATCGCTTAAAGCCACCCTCGCCAAACTTCGATTCGAAGCGATACAGATATTCTTGCCGCATTTGGTCAACCACAATGCCTACCACTAGTTTAGGCTGGGTGTTTTGAGCATAACTAAAATTCAAACAAAGCAATAGCAATGGAAACAGGTGTTTTTTCATAACTTAAATTGAATCGAAAAATAGCTAAAAAACAGATGGGGTTATGTTACTATTTTGTGAAGACCGCTCAGGATTATTATCCGTGTAATGGTCGTTAACCTACTGCTCACATGCTACCTGCTCAAACTCCTCGTCTTCATATACCTGCTTCCGCAAAAACTTTCCGTTTTGGTTATAGTAAATCACCACATGCACGCCTGCTTCTTCCACTTCTTTATCCGTAAAGTATAGAGGCACTTCATTACTTCCTACATTCAAAATCATTGAAAAAGTAGGTGGAATAATTACTCCTTTGGACGAACTAATTACTCCAAAGAAATTCTCCCGTTGAATACGATACAATTTTTCCGTCTCACCATCCAGCCATGTATCGAACCGTTTGATTCGATCGATAATCACTTTGCTCGTCACATAATCGAACAACGTCCAGCTAAAATTTTTCTTGACCCAAATCGTGTTTTCTTTCCAAGGCAAAATTTCGTCATACTCAAATTCGGTCACGGATTTGCCACTCCAATCCATCAATCCGTAAAAACCATCTTTAAAGACAATCAAAGTGCTTTTGTTTAAGATCGACAAACCTTTGGTGGATACTGGTTTAATTACTTGTCCGTTTTGCACATCCACCAATCCAAATTTCTTGTCTTTAAAGGTTGACCAATAGTGTGTTTGATTGAGTGCTACTGCTTCATATTCAACCAGTAATATAATTTTACCTGCCCGATTGATAATTCCTTTTTTTGATTTGCGCACAATCATAAACAAATCTCGGTTCAATGATTCGATGCCATCGCATTCAATGAGAAACAATTTTTTGCCATTCACCACTTCATAAACGG
Source organism: Chryseotalea sp. WA131a (assembly GCA_025370075.1). NCBI lineage: Bacteria > Pseudomonadati > Bacteroidota > Cytophagia > Cytophagales > Chryseotaleaceae > Chryseotalea > Chryseotalea sp. WA131a. Next base: position 1,935,318 of record CP073016.1, read on the forward strand.
TTTTCTTTTGCTTGGCATCGGTAACAAAAAAAGCATGTACCGAATCGCGTGAAGGAATAATCGTGATTTTATTCTCACCAAAAAAAGAAAGCTCATTCGATGAGTTAAAGTAAACCGTGCTGGAATCTCCTCGCTTCGCAAACAACAACCCCGCAGCAAACCAACTGCTGTCATGCAAGGGCAAAAAACGCTTGGCGCGAGTATCCCATATTCGTTGGTTTGGATGGCTGTTCAACAAAAGCCATTGACGATTGAAACTGTAGTTTTTAAATTTTTGATTTGCTAATTGGAGGTCGACAGCATCCAACAGAAATTCGTTATTGATTTTGCGCACTAATCCAAATGATTCGAGCAGAAGAGTTTGTCGGCTGAGCGGAACGATGAATTGCTGTTGTGAATCGATCAAACCTTCCAGCGAACCGTTTCGTACCAGTAAACGTTCTTTGCCTACGGCCCGTACTTCGTCAAACACTTGTTGCTGCTCAAGCGCCTCACCCTTCACAATTTTTTCTAAAGCCGAAAGACTATACACTGTTTTTTTTTCCAAACGGGTCAACACCAGTACGTTTTCCAACCATTCAGCATCGTCCCACGTTTCAGACAGTAATTGCTTACCGTGTAGGGTGTAAATGACTCCGCCCAATTTCTTCACGACAAACAAAAATCGATTGCCAATCAGTTGAATGTCATTGAAACAATCTGAAATTACTTTTTCTCCGCTGGCATGTACCAACTTCAGGCAAGTGGAGTCGCCCACTTTCCAAAAGCCTAACCCCAGTGCTTGACGGATCGGTGTGAAATCAAAAATCTTTTTTCCGTTGCGCCCAAACAATCCTTCGCTGGTGCTTAACATGTCTGATTCCACCAAACCGCATTTGTATGTCGCTTCGACATCAGTAAATTGAGGAGGTATTACTTCTTCACCTGACGAATTGATAAATGCGTATTTTCCCTTCGCCAATACAGGCACCCAATAATCGTCATTTAACTTATGAACAGCCGCCAGCGAATCGGTCATCAACTTTTGTGGAAAAGGTTTTTCTATTTCTTGATAGAGATAATACAATCGGTCGATTGCTTTTTTCCGATAAGCGCTAGTGGGAAATCGTTGCAAAAAATTGAAGTAACTCGCAGTATCGCCCAATGCAGTGGATCGCTCATAAATTACAGCCTCCGCCATTTTTCGGAAAGGGCTGTTAGGATAGGCTTCGATAAATGAAATGTAACTGTTGAGTTTATCATCGCGTGTTTTGGCTTCAAATAACAATTTCTCATACCGATAGGTTGCCTCTGAAATCCGGTGCGATTGAGGGTAGCTCTGAATGTATTGTTGAAAACTTTGATATGAGTTTATCTTAAGGGCATCCAGAAATGCAACCTCATTGCGCAACTCAATAGCCATGCCCACTTCTTTGGCTGAAGGGTATTGATTGATAAAGTGATTGTATGCAACTTCAGAATTAATTTGCTTTGCGTTTACAAAAGCGAGGCTATCAATGCTACTTTCAAGCCGAGATAATATATTCTCGTCAATGCCCCACCGGTTGGCACGTTCGCGAAGCTTTATTGGCAATTGCTGGTAATAGGTTTTTGATTTATCTAAATAGTGTTTTGCAGAATCAATTTGATAGCCTGGGTTAACGGCCGATACATACCACTTCGTTATCAACAAATTCAACTGAAGGTTAGCTGAATCACGATGAAGTGCTTTTTGAAGAAGCTGCTTAGATGCCGACCAATTGGCCTTTTCAATTTTTGATTCAATTTGTCGCACCGATTGTGCCCAAGAGTTGAAATGGAGTACCCCTATAAGCCAACTGAGAACAATGATTTTACTGCCTCTCATTTATCTGATTATCAAATGTCCACACTCTTCAAAAGTTGATAAGAAAGTTCAACTAAAAAAAACTGAAGGAGTGTATTTCGTTAGTTGGACTTTAAAACACCATCCACCACACTCCAAAATTGAGTTGGCAGGCTGGGTGGATTTTCTTGCAGGTGTAAGCCATCAGTACCCTTGCCACTTCCAGCTCGGATAAAACATTTGATGGCTTTTCCACTGTTGTCCCATTTTAATTTCTTCTGAGGCTCGCATTGATCAGGCAACTGATCGGCAAACAAAAAATAAGCATTTCCGGTACCAAACACAGTAGAAGCACCCGTTTCTTCAATGGCAACTGCTGTTTTTTCGTCCACGCCAATTCCCATTCCTGCACGCACATCAAAGTCTTTCATCATTCTGGCCATGAATACAACATGCCGTCCTTGACGGTCTCGTTGAGCATAGTGTTGATCGGCAATGGCGTTCTGAAGAAAAGGGACTTGTATAAAATTTTTGGTGACGCTCACTTGTGGATCAAAGGGGTTTGCAAGTGCCGCCTCGGTAGTTACTGATCCATTTTTTGCATCAAAAATATACCCGCTCAAAATGGCGCAGCCTGCACTGGTTCCACCAATGGGTACTTTTTTTACATCAATCAAATATTGAATGGCTTTGGATGTTTCGCTATCTTTCCAAAACTGAACATAATTACTCTGATCGCCCCCGGCAATAAAAAGTGCCTCCGCATTCATAATTGTATTTCGGGTAGACTCTAGGTTTGCCTTTTCCTTGGAGTCAATGAGCAGTGTCTCAACTGAATTTAATTTCCCTAAGCCTTTGATGTAGTCATTGTAGCCGGTAGAGCCGGTGGCTCGAATGACCACAAAATCCCCGCCTCCGCTTTTGCGGATCATCCATTGGATTGCTTCATCTACATCGGTGCTACCACCCATCAAAACAGTACCTGCGGAGGTCGCTGTCTGAATATCCAATGATGCCCCTACTCGACCGATGCTTGCCTGAATGAGTGGAGAATTGGTGGGTTGAGCACAACATTCCTTGTTTTCTTTACAAGAGGTGGCCATTAAAATGACCATCGAAAACAAAAATAAGATACTCTTCATCAGTCTATTTTTACGATAATGTTGAGCTCTTTTAGCTGTTCATTCGATAGAGTGGCGGGTGTATCAATCATCATATCCCGACCCGAATTATTTTTAGGGAAGGCAATGAAATCGCGGATGGAGTCTGCTCCACCAAACAAAGAACACAACCGATCGAACCCAAACGCGATGCCACCGTGCGGAGGGGCACCAAAATCAAACGCATCCATCAAAAATCCAAATTGCTTTTTAGCTTCTTCTTCGCTAAAGCCGAGTTTGCTGAACATCAATTGCTGCGTGGCACGATCATGAATACGAATAGATCCACCGCCAATTTCTGTTCCGTTCAACACCATGTCGTACGCATTGGCACGCACCTTACCGGGGTCGCTATCCAACAAGTTCATGTCTTCTGGTTTGGGTGAGGTAAACGGATGGTGCATGGCGTGCCAGCGGCCTGCCTGTCCGGTAGGCAGGTTGGTTTCCTCATTCCATTCCAACAATGGAAAATCAACTACCCACAGTGGAGCAAATTTATTTTTATCGCGCAAGCCCAATTGATTGGCCACATGCAAGCGAAGTTCACCCAAGGCTTTCAAGGTTCTTTCTTTTTCTCCTGCCAGTATCAAAATTAAATCGCCTGCATCTGCATTGAATTTTTGTGCAAAGCGACTGAGCTCCATCTCATCAAAAAATTTATCGACCGATGATTTGAAGGTGCCGTTTGCTTCGCAACGCAGGTACACCAAACCTTTCGCACCGATTTGTGGCTTCTTTACAAAATCAGTAAGCTCATCAATTTGTTTGCGCGTATAACTTGCGCAACCTTTTGCACAAATTCCACCTACCAACTGTGCCTCTTCAAAAACCGTAAAGCCTTTTCCTTTTGCCACTTCTTGCAAGTCTACAATCTTCATATCAAAGCGTGTGTCGGGCTTATCAGAGCCATAGTGTGCCATGGCATCGGCATAACTCATGTGTGGCACCGAAGGCATGTCAATTCCTTTTACCGTTTTGAACAAGTGGCGCACCAAGCCTTCAAAGGTTTTTAAAATATCTTCTTGCGTAATGAAGGCCATCTCGCAGTCAATCTGTGTAAACTCGGGCTGACGATCGGCACGCAAGTCTTCATCGCGAAAGCATTTTACAATTTGATAATAGCGGTCGAAGCCACTCACCATCAGCAATTGTTTGAACGTTTGTGGCGATTGCGGCAGCGCATAAAATTCTCCGGGGTTCATGCGCGAAGGAACCACAAAATCGCGCGCGCCTTCGGGTGTTGACTTAATCAAGACCGGGGTTTCCACTTCAATGAAATTCAAGCTATCTAAATAGACGCGCGTTTGTTGCGCCATCTTGTGGCGAAGTTGCAGGCTTTCCCGCACGGGGGCTCTGCGCAAATCCAAGTAGCGGTACTTCATCCGTAAATCATCTCCCCCATCCGTTTGGTCTTCAATGGTGAACGGAGGTGTTTTAGAGCTATTCAATACGTCAATAGAAGTAACTTTTATTTCAATTTCACCTGTGGCCATTTTATCATTTTTCGACATCCTTTCAGCCACTGTGCCTTGTACCTTTACCACAAACTCGCGACCCAAACCACGCGCTGCTTTTAGCAAAGCCGCCTCTGATTTTCCTTCTTCCAAAAAAAGCTGGGTGATCCCATAGCGATCGCGCAAATCAATCCACAATAAACTGCCCTTATCACGCAGGCGCTGCACCCATCCCGTAAGGGTAACTTGTTTGTTTACATCCGTTATTCGCAATTCACCGCAGGTATGAGTTCGAAGCATAGAAAATAGTTAAATTTGGGATCGCAAGTTAGTAAGTAGAGTTGACAGTTGACAATCGATATGAAAAAAGTACTCCTACACTAATGAACAGAGGATAAATAGGCAAAGAAAGCTGACACTAAACAATAGCTATCCTGACGGCATCGTTAGGAATATATTCTAAATTTTTCTCCATGAAACCTGTAACATTCTGCCTTATCTTGATAGTAACCCTAACCGGCTTTGCTCCGCCCAAACTCACCAAAATAAAAATAAGTGATGGCGTTACCGTATCGATTCCAAAATCACTTTCGCTGATGACGCCCGAAGATATTGTGCAACGCTATCCGTCCGTCCGTTCGCCTTTGGCCGCGTTCACAAACAAAAATCGCTCGGCAGATTTCAGCGTAAATATTTCGGCCACGCAATGGCCTGATGGCAATATTGAACTGGCAAGAAAATTCTTTCGTGCGGGGATCACCAACTTATACGACCGTGTAGATTTTATAAGCGAGGGCATTCAAATTATTAATAAAAAAAAATTCATCTACTTCGAATTCCAATCGCGTGTAAACGGAAACAAAATGGCGTTGGGCGAGCAATCACCCGTCTATCGCTACACTTATATTCAATATTTTGTTGAGAAAGACAAAGCCTTGGTGTTTTCGTTCAATTGTCCTAAAGATTTAAAAGAAGAGTGGCAACCCACCGTTCATGCCATGATGAAGACAGTGAAGGTGAAGTGACTTTGGGATTTAGGTGTTAGGACTTGGGAGGGTAGGTGGTAAGTAGTATTAGTATTGATGTTCGGCAACCATTCTAACTTCTAAATTACAACTTCTGACTTCTTTTGCTTTGCTTAAGTAACAATGTCATCTAATGCACCTATTTCACTAATCAAACCTGACTATTTGGCCTAAACTTTTGCTGGTATGTTCATTGTTATGGTTGCGTTAAATTTTTAGGCAATGAGAACAAGAAAAGAAATACCAACCGAAATATTGCAATCCATCAATGCTTTGAATACGATTCACGGAGGAATCAGCGAGCCTTGGATTAATCTACAACAACTAAAAGATCATCGGCAAATAAATGCAAAAGTGCCGGGCGTGGATGTGCACGATATTCAAATTGAGGTAGTCAACAATGTGTTGAACATTTTCCACTTTTTTCCCATTAAAACGAATGGTCAAATTATGCAAACACCGCGCATATTTTATAGTAAACAAATACCATATTTTATTGATCAAGAAAACATAGAGGCTACTGTTGAGGATAATCAATTGAAGGTATTCCTTCCTTTTAACAATTTAGCACAGGGTTATAAACGCAAAATAGAGTTAAACTAACTCCGCCTAACTTATTTTTTGCGCAATTTGATTACTAGCTCTCATCCATTTGTCAAATACGAAGTTTCACCAGTTTCGTAACAAAGCCGCATACCATCTCTATGCCTGTGGCCTAAGTGACCCAGACAACAATGGTAGTCAATGCTTGGCTACACCCTGCCGATACATCGGCAAGTAACAGTTGTAAATCATTCACGGAAGAGACTTTTAACCAAGCATTGATGGAAAAATAGCGCTCTTTAAAACACTAACAGCATTAGCCTGACAAGCTATGCCGGATAGGAAAGGCGCAAAGCAGGCATTTGTTCCGTGGGTATGTTAAAAACCATTTTCACCCAAATACCATCTGTTCTGTAACTATCTCAACTTTATTTAGTTAATTTCCAGCTCCTAAACCGCGCACCTTGCATTACCTCATCGCTGTTGATATTGGCACGACTAGCGCAAAGGCATTGGCCGTCACACCTAATGGATCAGTATTGGCTTCTCATCAAGTTTTTTATCCCACTCACTATTCCACCAACGGGTTTGCAGAACAAAGCCCCATTGAAATTTTTGAAGCAGTGGTCACGCTGCTGAAAAAGACCCAACAAGCAAATAAGCATTATTTGCTGCAAGCAATTTCGTTCAGTGCCGCCATGCACAGTCTGATGGCAGTTGATGAAATGAATCAGCCCATCACATCTTTGTTGATTTGGGCGGACACGCGAAGCAGCGAGCAAACCAATAAAATAAAAGAATCGGGTGCGGCTACCCGCTTAACGCAAATCACAGGCACGCCCGTTCACCCCATGTCGCCTTTGTGCAAGTTGATGTGGTGGCAAGACCATCAACCCGATGTTATCGCGAAAGCAAAGAAGTTCATCTCGATCAAAGAGTATGTGGTTCATCAATTAACAAATCACTATTTGATTGATTATTCAACCGCTTCTGCCACCGGACTTTTTGATATTGAAAAATTGCAATGGAGCCAAGACGCAGCCCAATGGCACCGCATTCCATTTCGCAAATTCTCGCAGCCAGTTTCAATTTATTATTCTATCGAAATAACAGAAGAAGTTTCGCGCAAACTAGCATTACCAGCAAACACAAAACTGGTAGTGGGAGCCAGCGATGGGTGCAGTGCGCAATTGGGAAGCGGTGCGATAAAGCCAGGAGACGTTTCCATAACGGTAGGCACCAGTGCTGCTGCACGAATGGTGTCCTCATCCGGATTACACGATGCGGAAGGTCGGCTGTTTAATTATTTGCTTGACGAAAAAATGTTTGTGAGTGGCGGTGCTTCTAATAATGGCACTGCTCTTATCAACTGGTTTCAAAAACTTCATCCGCAAAGTGCAGAGGATATTTCTGAATTTGTAAAGGAGATAAGGAATATTTCTGCTGGTAGCGATGGCCTGTTGATGTTGCCGCTTTTGTTGGGAGAACGAACTCCCGTTTATGATGCAGAGGCTAGGGCTGCGTATCTAGGCATTTCGGTTAACCATACTCGTTTTCATTTTCAACGTGCTTTGTTGGAAGGTATTTGTTTTCAACTGAAAAGTATAGTGAACGTAGTAGAAGAAAATGCAGGGCGGGGTAATCGGATTTTGGTAAGTGGTGGAATTACCCGTTCGCCCGAGTGGGTGCAACTCATGAGCAACGTATTGCAACGTCAGTTACAGGTTTCTGATCAACCGGATGCTTCTGCCATGGGTGCAGCCATGATTGGATTCAAATCATTGGGTGGTAGTCTGGAATTTAATGAAACCCAACCAAAATTATTTTTGCCCGATGTTTCTGTCAAATCAGTTTACGAAAGGCAATTTTTGGTGTACGAAAATTTGTACAGTAAGTTGAAAGATGTTTTTTATGAGCTAAACCGAATGAAATTGTGATTGCCATGCGAGTCATTGTATTCTTCTAAAAAAAGTAAAATGCCTTTATTGATCGTTGCGCTTGGAGTTTTGGTGTTGTTAGCACTCATCCTGCTTAAAGTAAAACCATTGTACGCCTTGCTCCTCGTATCCGTTTTGGTTGGACTAGCGCAGGGTCTTTCGATTATCCAAACTTTTCAATCTTTAGGGTTGGGCATTTTCGATACGTTAAAAAATATAGCACTCGTTCTTTGCTTGGGCGCGATGCTGGGTAAAATGATTGAAACCAGTGGGGCTGCCCACCAAATCACCCATACATTATTAAAGTGGTTTGGTAGGGAAAATATTTCATGGGCCGTAATGCTTACCGGTCTGATTGTGGGCATACCGCTTTTTTACAATGCCGGTTTTGTCATTTTAATTCCACTGGTTTTTTCGATTGCCCTTTCGGCCAACGTACCGATTTTGTTGGTGGGCATTCCGATGGCGGCTTCGTTATCAGTAACACATGGATTTTTACCCCCGCATCCTGGCCCCACCGCCATTGCTGCTATTTTTCATGCCGATTTGAACAAGACTTTAATGTATGGATTGATCATCACAATTCCGTCCATCATTTTGGCGGGCCCTGTTTTTTCCAAAACTTTGAAAAGAGTAAAAGTATCACCCTCCATTTCAAAGCCACCACATGAGAAAATAGCCATGCCGATACCATCATTGAGTTTTTTTATTGCACTCTTTCCGGTGGCCCTCATTGCAGCGAGTGGGTTGTTGGGATACTGGTTTCCTTCATACGCTGGCGTTTTCAAATGGATCGGTCACCCCGGGGTGGCGTTAAGCATTGCCTTGGTGCTGGCAATTTATTTTTTTGCCGTCAAACAAAACCAATCCGTCCAATCGGTAGGCAAAGATTTAGTACAATCCATTAAAGACATAGTATTGATTGTATTGGTGATTGCTGCTGGCGGTGGTTTTAAACAAGTGCTGATTGACAGCGGAGTGGGTGGCTACATTAAAGAACTCACCACGGGCCTTATGCTTTCGCCACTTCTTTTGGCGTGGAGCGTAGCCGCTCTTTTGCGTGTTTCGCTGGGTTCGGCTACGGTGGCGGGGCTAACCGCATCTGGCATTGTGCTGCCATTTGCCATGCAAGCAGGCGTGCATCCTGAATTAATGGTATTGGCCGTTGGGGCAGGCAGCTTATTTTTTTCTCATGTAAACGATACAGGTTTCTGGATGTTTAAAGAATACTTTAATTTGTCCCTGAAACAAACCTTACTTTCTTGGACGATGATGGAGACCATTGTTTCATTAGCAGGATTGGGAGGCGTATTGATTTTAGATAAAGTGATTTAATTGAACTTAAAATGGATGTTTATACCCCATGAATAGACAAATCGCTATCGTGTTTGCCGTAACGGCCAGCGCCTTGACATATTCTTGTAATTTCAGACCAAATAAAAAAAATGAGAATACTGAAATTGAATCTAAGAAAGGAGTAAACCCAGTTGTATATTTTGAGATTCCAGTGAATGACCAAGAACGCGCCATGGAGTTTTATTCGGCAGTATTTGATTTCACTTTTGAGAGAAGCATCATTGATAAAAATGAAATGGCTTTGTTTCCATTCAAAGATGAAAACAGAGGGATTTCGGGGGCATTGGCAAGAGGAGAGATTTATAAGCCAACCAAAGATGGTGTTTTGATTTATTTCACCACCAATGACATTGATAGATGCCTTCAACTTGCAATAAAAAATGGCGGTAAACTTCTGTATCCTAAAACTTCGAATGGCGATTTGGGGTATGTGGCTGAATTTGAAGATAGTGAAGGCAATCGAATTGCTCTACATCAATCAGCTGAATCAAATTGATGAATTAAATACTACATTACCATATCAAACATAAAGAACTAAAAATGCAAATTGGATTGGTAGGACTAGGCAAAATGGGGTACAACCTCGCGCTGAATTTTAAAAGAAATGGCTTACAGGTGCATGCCTTTGACGTGAACAAAGCAGCGGGCGAAAAAATTTCCAAAGAAGGAGTGGCAACCTACTCGATGGTGAGTGATATGGCACTGGCGTTGGGCGGACGGAAAGTTATTTGGATAATGGTGCCTGCCGGGAATGTGGTGGATGTAATCCTTAACAACCTGAAGCAATACCTAAATCCCAACGACATAATTATTGATGGCGGAAATTCGCACTACAAGGACACACAAACCCGTGCGCGCGATTTGGAAAAAATGGGCGTTCACCTATTAGACAGCGGTACTAGTGGTGGCCCTTTGGGTGCATTGCACGGAGTCTGCACCATGATTGGTGGCAAACGTGAAGCATTTGATTATTGTGAGGCTATTTTTAAATCTATTTCTGTTGAGAGTGGATATCTCTATTGTGGTAAATCCGGAAGTGGTCATTTTACGAAGATGGTGCACAATGGAATTGAATACGGCATGATGCAATCCATTGCCGAAGGTCTAGAAGTTCTGAACAAATATGACGCTGAAATGGATTTGGCTAGCGTGAGCAAAGTTTGGAACCATGGATCGGTGGTGCGCAGTTGGCTGATGGAACTTACCCAGCGAGCTTTAGAGAAAGATAAAAACTTAGAGTCCATTATAGGTGTGATGAATAGTAGTGGCGAAGGCAAATGGACGGTAGAAACCGCCCTGGAATTAGGTGTGCCGACTCCAGTTATCACCATGTCGCTATTGATGCGCTATCGTTCACAGCAAGACGATACGTTTTCAGGCAAAGTTGTGGCCGCCCTTCGCAACGAGTTTGGTGGACATGAGGTAGAAAAAAAGTGATAAAATACCCCTACCCTATCTGCCCAATGATAGGATGAATGCCTTTTTCTTTATAAAGTTCGTGATTTTAAATCCTCCTTCATAGTAATTGAGTGAGTCTATATATTTAACTCTTCTTACTTCACTTTCGTGGTAATCAATCTGATATTCCTTATGTCCAAGAAGAAGTTGGGTATAAATCGGTGATAATGAGCCATGAGCGAAGCCGCTTTTTCGTATTGAATCATTTTTGACTGTAAACTCGATGTAAGGGGGAAAAAATGAATTAAACTCTTGGCTCCCTGATTTGACTACGCACTTGTAAGTAATATTCCCCTCGAAGAATTGAGCATTGACAAACCTAGCTGCAAAAACGAATGTGATACACAGGCAACAAAAAATCTTTTCTTTCATATCAAGTTTAGTTTCCCAACTATTTTGTTAGAAATGGGGTCTAAGAGAAAAAAACCAAAAGTCATGAAAAAATTTGTTTATATTCTATGTTCATTTTTTATACTGTCATGTGAAAAAAATAGCATTGATCCTTTGTTGGAAAAAGAAAAAGAGCAAAACGGACAATGTGTTACTGTTTCTTACCTCACTGGTATTTGCCGACAAGCTGTTCTTAAGATTGAAGATCCAGCCTTCTATGGTCTTGGTGAACAGTGGAATGACCATAAAAACGTTTTCTTTACGGTTTTAGGCTGCGAAATTGATGAAGCTAGTTTGAAGGGTAAGGTATTCAAAGTTACTATCAGCACCACAGATACTTCCAATAGAAATTGTGTTGTGTGCCAAGCGGCATTAGACTATAATGGCAGTAAGAAGTACTTTGTTACCCTGTGTGAATAAATTGAAGGCATCTCTTAAAAACCCATGGTTTATTAAGAACGTGAGTAAAGCGATCGATAGCTTCATATTTTTTATAAAACTCAGTTGGTTAGGTAGTTTCTAATCCATAGAACTAGAAACCAATTGAATAACAAATACTTACTGCAACGGAAAAAATCCTATTGCATTAATTTCGGTTCAACTTCAAAAACTATAATTTTCTCTCAGATTGTGAAGGTATCAACATGCGCAGCGTGCCTGGTTGAATGCTGATTTCAAATTTTTCTTCCGGCTCGTGGGGCTCACCATCGATGTGGTAAGGCATGGGATGCGAAAATTTTAATTCTACTTTTTGTGCTTTGATGATATCCACAAAAGCGGATTTGTTGAGATTGCCAGTGAACATTTTTTGCCCGAAGCCTACCGCTTGGGCAATCGGCACTTTTTTGATGAAACTAACATCCATCCACTCATCACACACAGATGCATGGGGAGCCACGCGCGCGTTATTGCCAAACTGCGATGAATTGGCTAGCGCAATGATGAACGATTTTCGTTGCTGCTCTTGACCATCTATTATCACCGAAAACGAAAATTCCTTGTACGATAAAAATTCCTTGAGCACCAACTTGGTGTAACCGATTAGTCCACGCTTTCCATTTTTTCCAAACATGCCCGCCACGTGCCCATCAAATCCTACACCCGATATGTTAACCGATAGTTTGCCATTTACAGATAGAGTATCCATGGCAAAGGAGTTAGATGAACCGATGAGGCCCAACGCTTTTTTAAAGTTTACCGGAATGCCCAAGTGACGCGCCAACCCATTGCCCGAACCTTTTGGCAAAATGCCCATGATCACTTGAGACCCCACCAAGCCTTGGGCCACTTCGTTTACTGTGCCATCGCCACCCACGGCAAACACCGTACTGAAATTATTTTCGATAACAGCCGACTTCGCTAACTCAATGGCATGACCACGGCCTTGTGTAAATTCAATAGAGCATTCTTTATTCAATAACAAACAGGTGTCGATAATGCGCCCTTCCAACTCGGGCCGATAACCACCGCCTGAGAATTTATTGATAATGAAAAGTATTCTGTTGGAGTCGGCCATTTCCTGATTGGTAAAATTAGGAATTTTAGACGAGCCGTTAATCTTATTGACTGCTTACTGCCAATTGCCTACTAACTTATTACTTCGGCTTTTCAATTGATCTGAATTTTTTCGGCTTGGTCTAAAACTTTGTTCACTGCCAATTGCCTTTTGACAAACTTACACCTGACCGTTGTTTATTACCCACCTTTTATCTCTTCAACTTACCCTCAATATAACTCACCGCCTGTCCAATGGTCTGCATTTTCTCGGCATCTTCATCGGGAATTTTGATGTCGAAGGTTTGCTCAAACTCCATCACCAACTCCGCATAGTCAAGCGAGTCGATTCCTAAATCCTTAACAAAGCTTGCGTCAGGTGTAATTTGCGAGTCGGGTACACCGAGTTTTTCGATGAGAATGCTGGTTACTTTCTTTTGTACGTCCGCCATGAGTATCCGTTATGTTTGTCAAATCTAAAAAACTTTTTTGATAATTTAGGTATTGGGACTTAGGACTTGGGCCGTTCCACCCAACACCTAATCCCTAGAATCTTAACACAAACTCAGTTCCTTCACCCATTTCCGACTTCACCGCGATGTTGCCCTCGTGCTGCCGCATAATTTGGCGTGAAAGACTGAGGCCAATGCCTGAACCTGTCTTTTTGGTGGAGAAGAAGGGGATGAATATTTTTTCCAACGCTTCAGGTTCAATGCCTGTCCCGTTGTCTTTTACCGAAATCAGCACATTGCCCGTTTCATTTAAATGCGCATACAGACTGATTTTCTTATCGGTCTTTTCGCCAAAAGCCTGGATGGCATTTTTGATAAGGTTGATAAGTACTTGTTCAATCAATGTTTTATCCGCCATCACCATCATGGTTTCAGGTTCTACCAAAACGGAAATCGCAATATTGTTATCGGCCAACTCTTTCTTGTGCAGCATGGCCAACTCATCCAGCAATGGCTTCACCGCCACCTGCAACACTTTTGGTTTGGGTATGTGCGTCAAGCTGCGGAATTCTTTCACGAATTTTATCAACCCTTCGCTGCGTTTGCTGATGGTTTGCACCGAAAGATGCATGTCTTCCGCTTCATCACGCTGCATACTCAAATGGTTGGTCTCCAATTTTTTTTGAAGTTCCTCTTCCACCACTCCCGCCAAGGAAGAAATGGGCGTTACCGAGTTCATGATCTCGTGCGTAAGCACGCGCACTAAATTTTGCCAGGCCTCCATTTCTTTTTCTTCCAACTCACTTTGAATGTTGCTCATGCTGATCAACTTCACCTCTTCTCCGCGAAGCGTAAGTTCAATGGCAAAAATGGAAAGCTGAATGGTTTCGTCTCCGGATTTTAACCGTATCAACTCACGCCCGCCAGTTTTTAATTTTAGGAAAGCTTCTACAAGCAGGTCGCTGGCCTCACGTAATTCGCTGATGCGCTCTACTTTATCTACACGCAGCAGCCGCTTGGCCGCATTGTTGATGATTTGAATGGCCCCATCTTTTTTAAACGTGAGAATGCCAATGCCCACGTGCTGCACAATGTTTTTGAAGAACTGATACTCGCTGTCTTTTTCTTTGCGGGCTACCTTTACTTTATTAAAGGCATCATTCATTTCTTTTTGAACTTTCAGCACCGCCTCCTCTTTGCTGTCTGTTTTAAAAGTTGTGGTCACTTCATCAAACCGAATCTGGTCAATGGGGGAATCTATTTTTACCATTGGGCCTTCCATTATTTTCACCAATTGCATTACCTGAAACCCAATCGCGCCAAGTAAGGCCAACAGCAAAATAAAACTTCTGTCTTTGTCTTGCAGTACAAAAACAAAAGCAAAAATGGTGAACACCAAAATTGCAATTCGTGTAACGATTGGCGAGCGCCAGTTAAATTCCATATTTCTCCATCCTGCGGTAGAGTGATGCACGCGTGAGGCCAAGTTCATCGGCAGCCTTTGATATGTTGCCGTTGTGTAGTTGAATCGCTTTTACCACAGCTGATTTTTCTACTTCATCCAAATTCAAGCTATCGCTCACCGGCTCACTGTTGCCTTTGCGGCTGAAGAGAAAATCGCTCTCTTGCAGTGTAGCCGAGTCGGCCATAATCAACGCACGTTCAATGGAGTGTTGTAATTCGCGCACGTTGCCCGGCCAGGCATATTTCTTCAACTTGTTCATGGCCTCGGGGGTAATTGAAAGCACTTCTTTGCGGTACTTTTTTGAGTAGTAATTCAAAAAGTGGTTGGCCAACATGGGTATGTCGTCAATGCGGTCGCTCAAAGGCGGAATATTTATTTCTACGGTGTTGATTCTGTACAACAAATCTTGACGAAATTTTCCTTCGGCCACCATTTGGTGCAAAGGCATGTTGGTGGCGCATATCAGCCGAATATCTACTTCCATCGGTTGGTTGGCACCAATGCGCGTTACTTGCCGTGATTGCAGTGCCGTCAATAATTTACTTTGCAGCGCCATGCTCAAGTTTCCAATCTCATCTAAAAACAAGGTGCCACCGTTGGCCAACTCAAATCTACCCGAGCGGTCTTCGCGCGCATCCGTGAACGAGCCCTTCTTGTGGCCAAACAGTTCACTCTCAAAAAGTGTTTCCGTTATCGCGCCCATATCTACCGATACAAAAGAGGCATCTTTGCGCAACGATTTTTGATGAATGGCCCGTGCCACCAATTCTTTACCTGTTCCGTTTTCGCCCAAAATCAAAATGTTGGCATCGGTCTTTGCTACTTTATCAATTAAGGCAAAAGTTTCTTTAATGGCCGAACTGCTCCCAATAATATCGCGAAAGGGTTGACTGATTTGCTCTTCCAACATTTCTTTTGCCTTGCGCAGCTTGTCCACTTCGTTGTACGATTTCTTCAACCGAATGGCCGTAGAGATAGTGGCAATCAATTTTTCATTTTGCCAAGGTTTTAGCACAAAATCCGTGGCACCTTCTTTCAGCGCGCGCACGGCCATCTCCACATCACCAAAGGCCGTAATCATAATCACCACCGCTTGTGGCTCGCGCTCTTTAATTACTTTCAACCACTCAAAACCTTCTTTTCCACTAGTGGTGTCTTTGCTGAAATTCATGTCCAGCAAAATCACATCATAGGTATCGTTGTTGAGCAAAAAAGGAATCTTGTTCGGGTTTTTTTCGATGATGACCTGATGATTGTTTTTTTTGAGGAGCATTTTGGCTGCCAACAGCACGTCCTCGTCATCATCTACCATTAAAATTTTGCCGCCTTCGTTCACGTAAGTTTAGGTTTAGTGTGTGTAGTACTAGGAAAAACTATGCCATTGCCAATACTGTTCGAAAATGCAGTTTTGGCGGTGTGGTTTGTTCTTTAACGTACAAAGATGTTCAAAAATGAACAGAGATGGAAGCGCAAATTGGCGATTGGTTGATTTATCATCCTCCTCTAGTTATTCCCAAACCATCCACTCACTTTTTTCGTACCTTTCGATAATGAAATTGAAGAAGAGATATTGGATATTCATTCTGGTGGTGGGCTGTGTGGTATTTGCCTTCACCCCTCCGGCCGACCGGTATTTTGAGATTGCGAAGAATCTCGAAATTTTTGCATCGATCTATAAAAACACAAACGAATTGTATGTAGATGAGGTGAGCCCCACCAAAATGATGCACAATAGTCTGGATGCCATGCTCAATTCGTTGGATCCCTACACCAATTATATTTCAGAAGATCAAGTAGAAGATTTCCGCACCATGAACACAGGGCAATACGGAGGCATTGGTGCGCTGACAAAAGTGTACAACAAGCGCACGGTGGTCACCATGGTGTACGAATCGTACCCTGCTTACAAAAATGGACTGCGCATTGGCGATGAAGTAATCAAAATGAACGATATCGAATTATCAAAACTGAGTTTAGAAGAAGCCAACCACTTGATGCGCGGCCAGGTTGGCACACCCGTAAAACTGTCGGTGAAGCGTTTTGGCACGGATAAACTCATCGAGTTGGAGTTTAAACGCGAGAAAATAAAAATCAGCAACGTGCCCTATTCGGGCATGATGGCCAACGATGTGGGCTACATTCAACTTACCGAGTTTACGAATGATGCCGGCAAAGAAGTAAAAAACGCATTGATTTCCTTAAAGGAAAAAGGTGCTAAGTATCTCATTTTGGATTTGCGCAGCAACCCGGGTGGGTTGCTCAACGAATCGGTGAACATCTGCAATATCTTTATCGCCAAAGACAAAAAAGTGGTGGACACCAAAGGGAAAATAGAAGAGTTCAACCAAACGTATGAAACCAAACAAGCACCCACCGATTTAGATATTCCAGTGGTGGTGCTCATCAACCGCAACAGTGCCTCTGCGTCTGAAATTGTTGCAGGCACCTTGCAAGATTATGACCGCGCAGTGATTGTGGGTGAAAAATCTTTTGGCAAAGGATTGGTACAGGTTTCTAAGCCCCTTCCGTATAATGCGTTGGTAAAATATACCACGGCCAAATATTACACCCCCTCAGGCCGATGCATTCAGGTGTTGGATTATTCGCACCGCAGGCCTGACGGCAGCGCAGGGCCCACACCCGATTCGGTAAAAAAAGAATTCAAAACCAAAAACGGAAGAACTGTTTATGATGGCGGGGGCGTTGACCCGGATATAAAATTGGAAGCAAAAGAAATGGCTTCGGTTACTGTTTCCCTGCTTTACAATGGTTATATTTTTGATTTTGCCTCCAAGTATTCGTTTGAACATAAAAGCATTGCTGAAGCGCGTAGCTTTTCGCTCACCGACCAAGAGTATGCCGAGTTTGTTCAATGGATGAAAGGCAAAAGTTATACGTACACATCCGAGTTGGAAAATGAATTGGCAGCGTTTGAAGAAGTGGCCAAACACGAAAAGTATTTGGGGGAATTGAAACCCCACGTGGAGCAAGTGCGTGCACGATTAAAAGATAGACGCAAAAACGATTTGATCCTTTTTAAAGACCAAATCAAAAAATTATTGGAAGAAGAAATTGCCTCTCGATACTATTTTGAGCGAGGCTATGTAGAGGCTGGTTTTAAGTACGATGAAGAAATCAAAAAAGCGGCCGACCTTTTGCACAATCCACAGCAATACAAAAAAATCTTGAACAACAAGTAAACCGATGGTGTGGAAAAAAAAGTACACCCGATGGATAGTTACCCTTTCCAGTTTCTTTGCTGTGTTGCTTCTGATGGATTCGTGCCTGCAATTCCGGATGAGCAAAAAAGAAGTGAATAAATTTTTTACCGATAAACCTCAGAAGGGAATTCTAGAATCGTACATCATCCATCAACAGAAAATAAATTACCTCACCGTTGGGCACGATTCGCTGCCACTGGTGATTTTTGTTCACGGTTCGCCCGGATCGCTGAGCGCCTTTATCGATTTCATGGCCGATACAGCATTGCTAAAAAGGGCCCAATTGATTTCGGTGGATCGCCCCGGCTTTGGTGATTCAAACTTTGGCTATGCTGAAAAATCCGTGAAGCAGCAAGCGGCCGTATTGAAACCAATTTTAGAAAACCATAAAAACCAACGGCCTATTATTTTGGTTGGGCATTCGCTGGGCGGCCCCGTCATTGCCCGGATGGCCATGGACTATCCTGAATTGGTGGATGGTTTGGTAATTGTAGCAGGCTCGATCGCTCCCGATTTAGAACCGCACGAATGGTTTCGTGGGCCGATGGCGTTGCCGTTTATTAAATGGATGATCCCGCGCTCTTTCCGCGCCAGCAACGATGAAATTTATCACCTGAAACCCGAACTGCAAGACATGCTCCCGCTGTGGAAAAACATTCGCGCCAATACGATTGTAATACAAGGCAAGAAAGATGTGCTGGTCGATCCAGGCAATGCAGCGTTCGCCAAAAAAATGATGACCAACGCAGACGTTACGTTGGTAGAAGTCGAGGGCATGAATCATTTTGTGCCGTGGAGCAACCCTGAATTGATCCGAAAGGCAGTGATCCAATTGGTAAGTCGAGAGAGGTAATTGGCGGTTGGTGATTGGTATTCGGTGGTTTTCCCCAATGCCTAATCCCCAATGCCCCAATCCCCAAATGCCATTGAATTATGGAGCCGGATTTAAAATCACTACTGCATTCAGCGGCTGCGGTGTAAAACAAAGAATGAAAATTAAGATGGTGAGCCACCCCAAAACAATGCGCGAAGTACTCAAAGGCTCTTCTATTTCGGATGGCGGATGCTGGATGCCTACAAATCTTCCCAAAATAAAAATAAATAACAACCAACCCGGATAACCGTGCAGGGTTGGGAAAAAATAAGTCAACGCATATTGGATTGTAAAAATGAGTAGTGCCGCCAAAATGTTATCGCGCAGGTTAAGGTGCAATCCTTTCAAAGCAAAAAACAAAAAACCAACATACAAGGGTATGTAGAGAAGCAAATCTTTTGCAGGTTGATAGGGGTTGATGTAACCCAGCCCAGCATAAAACAGAAAACCAATAAAAAAAAATGTGGCAATTCTCCGGTGCCATTTAAAACCTAGCAACCCATACACCACGTGGCCTCCATCCAATTGACCAATCGGCAGTAAATTCATGCTGGTAAAAACCAGGGAAAGAAATCCAGCAAGCAGATAGGGATAGTGCATCAACTCATGCACGTTGGGTACGCGAGCAGGATCACCCACAAACTTTTCAAAAAACAAGAGCAACAAATTTTTGCCTACCGTAATATCGAGCACATTTTTGGGCATGTTGTTTATGTCGTAAACATAATCGGCATACTCCAAGCCGTATTGCTGATACTCTGGGTAAAATTGAAAAACATATTCAGGAGGAGGCAAGTGTGTAAACCCATACCACAAAACACCAAGCGACACCACAAATCCCGCCAAGGGGCCGGCAATGCCAATGTCAAAATTTTCCTTCGTGGAACGGATGGGGCTTTTCATACGAATGAGTGCCCCAAGGGTACCTAACATAAACGGTGGCGGCAGCGGAATAAAATAGGGCAGCGTAACCTTTACTCGGTAATAGAGCGCAACAAAGTAGTGACCAAATTCATGTGCTGTTAAAATCAACAAAAACGGAACTGAATAATGCATCCCCACCAAAAAGTCTTGCCAATTGTATGCACCCGACAAAATGGATTTACCAGTTGTCCACTCGGTGCCAGCAAATGTGGTGGTAAGAAAGGTAATAGCAAACAAAGCAAAGTGAAGCAAATAAGTTTTGGTGCGTTGCATGAATGAGAGCAGGCGTAAAGATGAAAGTGATTTGAATATGTATATTAAGAAGGCCCAAAGATACTCAGAAACTCAATCGATAAAGCCTCAATAAGTGTTAGAAAATTAATTAAACGGTCATTTTGGGTTCGGGAATTTCTCCTATATTTACCATGTACCTAACCCATTTCTATGGAAACCATAGTCATTCTCGTATTTGTTGTAGGATACATAGCCATTGCGCTTGAGCATCCCATCAAAATAAATAAAACAGCATCGGCATTGCTTACGGGTGTGCTTTGCTGGACCATTCATGCCCTTACCTCGGCCGAAGGACCCGATAAGGTAGTAGGGCAACTCTCCCATCATTTGGCCAACGTTTCAGAAATACTTTTCTTCTTGATGGGCGCCATGACGATTGTGGAATTGGTAGATGCCTACCAAGGGTTTCGCCTCATCACCGACCGCATCAACACCAAAAACCCAAAAATTCTTTTGTGGCTTATTTGCTTTGTTACGTTTTTTCTTTCCTCTATCCTTGATAACCTCACCACTTCTATTGTGATGATTTCCCTCATTCGCAAACTCATTCCCAATAAAGAGATGCGGATGTTTTTTGCCGGCATGATCATCATTGCAGCCAATGCCGGTGGCGCATGGACACCGATTGGCGATGTTACTACCACCATGCTCTGGATTGGTGGACAGATCAGTACCTTCAATATTATGAAAGTTTTGTTTGTGCCCAGCATCATGTGCTTATTAGTGCCATTGATTTATTTAAGTTTTACACTAAAAGGTGAATTGGGTGAAGCACATAATACGGCACACATGCACACACATGGGCATGGAAACGAAAAAATAAAGGGCAGCACAGTGATGTTAATTTTAGGAGTTGGTGCGCTGGTTTTTGTTCCTGTGTTTAAAACCGTTACCCATTTGCCACCTTATATTGGCATGTTGTTAGGACTGGGTGTGCTGTGGGTAATTTCAGAAATGATCAACCCCCATGCAGATGAAGCTGCACGCAGGCCCTTTTCAGCCGCAGGTGCATTGTCTAGGATTGATTCTTCGAGCGTTCTTTTTTTCTTAGGAATTTTGTTGGCCGTGGGCGCATTGGAGTCGATGGAGATTTTGACCCACTTTGCTACTTTGTTAAATACAACTTTTGGGGACAATCGAATCATTGTTACACTCATCGGATTGCTTTCAGCCATTGTTGACAACGTGCCATTGGTGGCAGCCAGCATGGGCATGTATAGCTTAGAAATGTATCCACAAGATCATTTGATTTGGGAATACCTCGCCTATTGTGCTGGCACGGGCGGAAGTATATTAATTATTGGATCGGCTGCTGGGGTAGCTGTGATGGGCATGGAAAAAATCGACTTTATCTGGTACCTGAAAAAAATAAGTTTGATCGCCATGCTCGGCTACTTTGCCGGGGCTGCTTGCTATTTGGCAATCGATATTTTTATGGGGTATTGATTTAGCATCAGTCAATTTTGCTGTTCAGAATCTTGATGGATTTTTAGCTATTTTCATGGCTTGAATCCTTTTTAATGCCATTAAGCCTAAACGAAATTCGCAAGCGAGCTACAGAATTCTCCAAAGAATGGGAGAATGTGGTTGATGAGCGCGCAGAAGCACAATCTTTTTGGAATAGCTTTTTCAACATATTTGGTGTTGCGCGAAAACGGGTAGCAAATTTTGAGAAGCCCGTAAAAAAAGCAGATGGCCATCATGGCTTTATTGATCTCCTTTGGAAAGGGGTGGTGCTAGTTGAGCACAAAAGCAAAGGAAAAGATCTCCATTCTGCTTACCAACAAGCGAAAGACTATTTTCCTGGCCTCAAAGATGAAGAGCTTCCTCGATACATCATTGTTTCCAACTTTCAGGAGATCAAGCTCTTCGATTTAGAAAGCGAGACGGAGGCAGAGTTCAAACTGAAAGATCTTTACAAGAATATCAATTTGTTTGGTTTTCTCAGCGGCTACCAACAAAGGATTTACAAAGACCAGGAGCCTGTTAACATCAAGGCGGCAGAGTTAATGGGTGGTTTACACGATGCCCTGTTGGCGAATGGCTACCAAGGCCATGAGCTTGAGGTAATGTTAGTAAGACTCTTGTTCTGCCTTTTTGCAGAAGACACCACAATTTTTGAGAAGAGGCAGTTTACCGAATACATTGAGTTGCGAACCAAAGAAGATGGAAGTGATTTAGGAATTCATCTCGCTCAACTGTTTCAAACACTCAATACTTCCGAAGATAAGCGTCAAAAAAATTTAGACGAACAAGTTGCAGCATTTCCATACGTAAATGGTTTGCTGTTTGCTGAGCCGCTAAATCTTGCTTCCTTTAATAGCACCATGCGGAGCAAACTCTTAACTTGCTGTTACTTCGATTGGAGTGTAATATCTCCTGCCATTTTTGGATCCATGTTTCAAAGTGTGATGAATCCAAAGGAAAGGAGAAATCTAGGTGCGCACTATACAAGCGAAAAAAATATTCTAAAACTAATTCACGGCTTATTCTTAGATGAGTTACGTCAAGAGTTTGAATCTGTTAAAATCAATAAAAACAAACTTGAAAGGTTTCACGAAAAGATTTCCAAGTTGAAATTCTTGGATCCCGCATGCGGGAGCGGAAATTTTTTGATTATTACCTATCGCGAGTTGCGCTTGTTGGAGTTAGATATTCTCAAGATACTTTTCAAGGGGCAATTTGTAACTGACGTAAGTGCGCTAAGCAAAATTGATGTTGATGCGTTCTATGGAATTGAGTATGAAGAATTCCCAGCACAAATTGCAACGGTGGCTTTGTGGCTAATCGATCATCAAATGAATATGAAGCTTTCTTCTGAATTTGGAGAGTACTATAAAAGGCTTCCACTGAAGAAAAGTGCAACAATTGTACACGGCAACGCATTAAGGCTTGATTGGCAAAGTTTACTGAATCCCTTAAATAGTTATGACATAGAGGCCAATCATGTCAATATCTATGAGGTGAAAGAGCCTACCTTTCCATATGGCGAAGTCAATATTAAAGCGAAAAGCAGCACAGTTATCAAGGGCGAACGTCCGCCAACAAAAGAAGATGTTAAATTTGATTTTATTCTTGGCAATCCTCCGTTCATAGGTACGGCCTATCAAAATACAGAACAAAAGGCAGATATGATAAAAGTTTTTCAAGGTGTTAAATCATTTGGCATGCTTGACTACGTTTGCGCATGGTACATTACAGCTGCAAAATATATTCAGAACTCCAACACACAAGTAGCTTTTGTTTCAACTAACTCGATCTCGCAGGGAGAACAGCCAGCGATACTTTGGGCGGAATTATTCAAGTTAGGAATTAAGATTAAGTTTGGTCACAGAACATTTAGGTGGAACAATGAAGCGAAAGGAAATGCAGCTGTACATGTGGTTATTATTGGATTTCAAGTTGGCGATTACCAAAACAAATTCCTGTTTGAATATAATGATGTAAAAGGGCAGTCTCTTTCAAGGAAGGTAAAAAACATCAACCCTTATCTTGTTGCAGGAGATGATATCACCCTTTCATCCGTAAACAAACCGATTGTAAATGCTCCGGCAATGCAGTCAGGGAGCGCATTACGCGATGGTGGTTTCTTGATAATCTCTGATGAAGAAAGGAAAGCGTTTATAGAGAAACATCCTGAAGCAAAACGTATTATAAAGAAATTCTTTAGCGGAGATGAATTCATCAATGGCTTTCACAGATGGTGTTTGTGGCTTAAAGACGTGAGTCCATCCGACCTGAGGAAATACCCCGAAATCCTACTAAGGATTGAGGCTGTAAAGAAATTCCGAGAAGCAAGTACAAGAGAAAACACCAAAAAAATGGCTGCACTACCTTACCTGTTCGCTGAGGAACGTCAACCTACTTCTGATTTTCTGTTGATCCCAAAAGTCAGCTCTGAAAATCGAATTTACATACCCATCGGCTATATGGGAAAAGATGATATCATCACAGATAAAAACTTCTTTATACCAAAAGCATCGTTTTTTCATTTTGGCATCTTAACTTCTCTAATTCATATGACTTGGATGAGATATGCTTGTGGTCGGTTAGAAAGCAGATACAGTTATTCTAACACCATTGTATACAATAACTTCCCTTGGCCACAAAATTTACCTAAACAAAAAGTGATTGGTGTAGAGAAACTTGCTCAACAAGTTCTAAAAGTAAGGGAACGATACCCAAAAAGCACGTTAGCAGATCTGTATGATCCACTAACAATGCCTGCTGACCTGTTAAAGGCTCATAGGGACCTTGATAAATTTGTTGATAGCTGTTATCGTCCTCAGCCCTTCGAAAATGAAATGCAACGCATTGAGTTTTTGTTTGATCTATACAAACAATACACACAACCACTTTTTGGCTCTGAGAAGAAAAAGCGATCAAGAAAAAGTCAGTAAATCTCATTTAGACTATTTATTAAAAATTTCCGTCTATCCGTGTAACAATTTCACGGTTTTTACGCTTTACCTACGGGTTTCCTTAAACAATTCTATGCGACAGATCTTTACTGGCTTCTTTTTGCTGCTTTCTTTTGCCCTTTATGCCCAACCAACGGGCAAATTCACCATCAGTGGCTACATCAAAGATGTAGCAAACGGTGAGGCACTTATCGGTGCAACCGTTTACATCAAAGAAACGGGTACGGGAGCGATCACCAACGAATACGGCTTTTACTCCATCACGCTCCCCCCTGCCACCTACAATTTGAATTACAGCTACGTGGGCTACTCCAGTTTGCCCAAAATCCTTGAGCTCAATAAAAACGAGCGGCTAGATATAGAATTAACGGGCGATGCGCAGCAGTTGCAAGAGGTGGTGATTCAAGGTGAACTGGAGCAAGCCAACGTGCAAAACTTAGAAATGAGCACGAACAAATTAGAAATCAAAACCATTCAAAAGATCCCAGCCTTTTTGGGCGAGGTTGATATCATCAAAAGTTTGCAATTGTTGCCGGGAGTTAGCACCGTGGGGGAAGGAGCCAGCGGTTTCAACGTGCGGGGCGGTAGCGTAGGTCAGAATTTGATTTTGTTGGATGAAGCACCTGTTTACAATTCATCGCACCTGTTAGGTTTCTTTTCGGTGTTCAATCCAGATGCAGTAAAAGATGTGAAACTCTATAAAGGAGGAATCCCCGCTCGCTATGGCGGACGTTTATCTTCGTTGCTCGATGTGCGTATGAAAGAAGGCAACAGCAAAAAACCTGAAGTTACCGGTGGTATCGGAACGATTTTTAGCCGCATTGCTGTTGAAGCTCCCATTGTTAAAGACAAAGCTTCCTTCATTATTGCTTTGCGCAGATCGTATATCGATGTGTTGGCCAGGCCATTTGTAAAACTTTTGCAGGATGGCGGTGCATTGAATTTTTATGATATCACGTTAAAAGCTAACTATAATATCAATCCAAAAAACAGGGTGTACTTATCAGGCTACTTTGGTCGCGATAACTTTAAGTTTGATAGAGGCCAAGGTTTTAGCTGGGGAAATGCTACGGGCACGTTACGCTGGAATCATATCTTTAATGATCGGTTGTTCTCCAACTTTACTGCCGTGTACAGTAACTATGATTACAGCTTGCAATTTGGTCGCGATGAAAGAGATTCTTTCAAATGGAATTCACTCATCTCAAACTATATTTTAAAACCACAGTTCACTTATTTCATCAATAGTAACAATGAATTAAATTTTGGAGCGGAGGCGATCTATTACAACTTTGAACCGGCCAATGCAGTGGGCGTGAGCAATGGGGTGCCAACCGATGTCAGCATTCCAAAAAAATATAACCTTGAAACTTCCGTGTACCTGAGCAACTCCCAAAAAATCAGTCAAGCTTTTTCCATTGATTATGGTTTGAGGTATTCAATATTCAATTCATTCGGGCCTGACTCTACGTACACTTATAGTAATGAAGTGCCCGGCAAGAGAAGAACGCCTATTGGTTCTCAATATCACAAGAGTGGTGAAATAATCGCCACCTATGGAAATTTTGAGCCGCGGCTTTCCTTCAAAATTCAAGCAACACCCAGTTCATCTATAAAAGGAAGTTACAATCGGATGGTTCAATACTTGCACTTGATTTCGAACACCACTGCATCAAATCCTTTGGATGTTTGGAATCCTAGTTCAAAAAATATTAAGCCTCAGATTGGAGATCAATACACCTTGGGCTGGTTCAAAGATGTAGGAGAAAAAAAGCAATATGAATTATCATTGGAAGGATATGTGAGGTTCAATCAAAATCAAGTGGATTATATCAACGGAGCCGACTTGCTCATCAATCGATACTTGGAAGGTGACTTGTTGGTAGGTGATGGAAGAGCGTATGGATTGGAAACTTACTTCCAAAAGAAAACAGGTCGGTTGACGGGCTGGGTAAGTTATACACTTGGCAGAACCGAATTAAAAGTGGAAGGTATCAACCGTAACGAATGGTTTCCCACCCGCTTCAACCAAACACACAATTTAAAAATTGCGGCCTTCTACGAAATCAACAAACGTTGGTCGTTTTCTGCAGACTTTATTTATACATCAGGAACGCCAGCCACCTTCCCTACTTCGCGGGCGGTAGTGCAAGGCATTGTGGTTCCTTACAACGCCAATGAATCGCGTGGCAACGTAAACTTACCCGACTACCACCGTTTGGATATTTCATTTCGATTGGAAGGCAAGAAAGAGAAACATGGTAAGACTCGAAAGAACAGCGATTACTGGGTATTTGGTCTCTACAATGTGTACGCCCGACAAAATCCATTCTCCATTTATTTTTCTCAGAACGACAAGCGCGTGCCAGAAGGGCAACCGATCAGTTCGCAGGCTACACAGTTGGCCATTATTGGAACCATTGTGCCTTCTATCTCTTACAATTTTAAATTTTGATGATTATGAAAAACTCAACCTATATCCTTTTGTTTTTTGTTAGCGTACTATCTCTTTTTTCGTGCGAAACAAAGATTGATCCCGCTCTAGAACAAGTTGAACCAGTTTTGGTGGTGGATGCATGGCTTACCAACAAGCCCGGAAATCAAACTATTATCTTAACGCAAACTCAAAACTATTTTGATTCTTCTACACCGCCTCCTGTAACAGGAGCAACTGTTTCAGTCACTGATAACAACAATAAAGTTTTTTCATTTGTTGAAAATACGGCAAAGCCAGGTTACTATATCTGGAAACCAGTTAGTAATGAAACGATTGGTGTGGTAGGAAGTTCCTACAAGCTATCGATCCTCACCAATGGTGAAACTTATTCTGCTGAATCGCGCATGGGGCCAACAACGCCCATCGATAGTATTACGTTCAAGAAAAACGAGCCCACACAACAAAACCCAGATTTCTATCGAGGGCAGTTTTATGCAAAAGATGTGATTGGGAAAGGTGATACCTATTGGATTCGTACTTACAAAAATGGCGTGCTATTAAATAAGCCAAGCGATATCAATATTGCTTATGATGCAGGGTTTGATGCAGGTGGCAGTTTCTTTAGTAGGATCGGTAAAACAAAAGACGGCAAAAGAGATTCAATCATTCTTGTAGATTTTATTCCACCTATCCGCGGGCGGATTAATCCGAACGATACCGATGCCAACGATAACGCATTGTCTCCGTATGTACCAGGTGATTCTGTTTATGTAGAGATTCACTCTATCACCGTGGCTGCATTTGAATACCTCAATCAAGTAAGTCAACAGACCAACCGGCCTGGTGGGTTTTCAGAGTTATTTGCCCGACCTATCGATAATGTTTCTACGAATATTGTAAATGTGAACTCGAAAGAAAAAAAAGCCGTTGGTTTTTTTAATGTGGCCGCTGTATCTGGTAAAGGACAGAAGTTCAAACAATAAGTAGTGGTGTGGTGTTGCACGTTATTATTTTGCCGATGCGTTTTACGGTGTGCCAGCTACCGCTGAACAAGCCCATTCCTGATTGGGTATATGCGTCTTCATTTTATTCTATTTCCAAAACAACGGATGAATTATCTGTAGTTTGTGAAGAATATTTGGTAAAAGGCGAGATCAAAAAAAGTATTGGTTGGAAATTGCTAAAAATTAATGCGGAGCTCGACCTTTCATTGACGGGCATCACGGCTCAATTTTCAACGGCTTTAGCAAAGGCAGGCGTGAACCTTTCGGTGATTGCCACTTACAATACAGACTATATTTTGGTAGAGAACTTTAAGTTGGATGTAGCCATTCAGGCACTACGAGGTGCAGGGTTTGAGGTAAGTGAATGATAATCTGAACTTTTTTTACTGTACTTTTGTCTTGCCCTTCGTAGCCTAGGCGAAGGAGGGCTTTCCTCACTAACAGAGGCTTTGTTTAGTTCCACCTTTGCTAAAGCTACGGAGGTTAAACCCTCCTACGCTAAAGCTACGGAGGTTAAAGGGGCTGACCGGTTTTGACAGGATGTGTGGGGGTGTGAGTAAGCATGCAGGCTCATGGGATGAGAGCCTTGAAAGATGGTCCCAACAATTTACGTGGCGAAAATACTTACGCCATGGCTGCTTAATCTGACGTATCGTTAGATTAGCTTGTCCCGCTTAAGAAGTGGGAGGCCATCATCGCCCAAACCTCTGTTCTGCGGGTTTGGATCAGCGGTGTCGACAGCTTGAACTGGGCCGCTCCGTTGTTGCGCGGGGCTGTCGAGAAAACAGTAACTAAGGAATTGATGAGGCTGTTGCCTGCCTTTTAGTTCCCGACAATCAAAGTCAACTAAGCATGTAGAAGGTACACGTTCATCTTCTCTGGACCAGGGTTCGATTCCCTGCAGCTCCACAAGCCCGCCATAGCTTTAGCGAAGGCGGGCTTTTTTTTATTTAGGTGTTAAAGTGTGCCTTCTTCGTTTTTCTTGATTGATGTCATGGTCATGGATTGCTAGTCCAACGAGCAAATCTACAATCCAACTTTCTTCACGAAGCATTATGCCCACCGAAACGAATGCGCTGAGGGTAACGATCACTGATTTATTGACTTTCTC
The DNA here is from genome assembly GCA_025370075.1 of Chryseotalea sp. WA131a. NCBI lineage: Bacteria > Pseudomonadati > Bacteroidota > Cytophagia > Cytophagales > Chryseotaleaceae > Chryseotalea > Chryseotalea sp. WA131a. The sequence goes on from CP073016.1 coordinate 1,964,142, forward strand.
CCTAAGTAGTACGTTGAATGATCCTGGCAGCGCAGTCCTAAAAGATGAGTAGATCAATTAGCTCTTTTCCAACTCTATTTAACTCCGAGCAACGGGCTGCCAATGTATCCTAAAACCTCCAGCGCATTTTCGTTTACCAATTTAATCTGGCAGTTGTAGGTTTTTCCGCTCTCCGGATCATAGATAGTACCCTTCCATTTTCCATCTGCATAAGCAAGATTCGAAATGATTTCGAGGCCTTCTAATTTTCTGTTGCGCTTGGGAGGGGATTTGGAACTGCGTCTCATCTCCAACACCAACGGAATATAGATAACATAACTATGAAATACACGTCAACCCCACGAAGTGCTAATATAATGTTGTGCACCGTTTCTCTATTTCGTCAAAAAGTCCTCAATTATTTTAAGCGTCTCTTTTGGTTGTTCCTCGTGCGGTGTGTGTCCGCAGTTTTTCATTATTGTCAAGTCTGATGTCATAATTTTTGAAGCATATATAATTGCATATTTTACCTCCAGATAGTTGTCTTGATCGCCCCAAATTATCTTTACTGGAATTCTAACTTCGCTCATCTTATTTTCTGTAACTGTCCATTTGCAATTTCGCTTTATTTTATAAGCTGCTCTTTGGTTTTGCCTAATTTTTAAAGGCTTGTATGTTTCATTTATGAGTGAATTATCAATGAGAGTTTGGTTAACGTAAACTTTTTGGTATGCTTTTTTAACTGCATTTTTTATAGCCATTTTTGATGCTAACTCCCCAATCAATGGATATTTTAAAATTTCCCACTCAAAAACATCTTTAACATTTAGTCCCGATGGGTCGATGAGTATTAGTTTTTCAACTTTGCCTGGAAATTTCTCTGCGTAATACAAAGCCCAACCACCACCCCAAGAGTTTCCAACAATACTTATTTTGTCAATTTGAAAATGAGTTAGGAAATGGTCAATAAAATTCGCAAAGTCGTCTAACTCATATTTTGGTTCATTTTCGGCAACAGTATAACCATGCCCTGGCATATCACAAGCATAAACAGTATGGTTTAGAGAAAGGCTATCAATAATATTACGCCAACTGTACATCCAAGTTCCACCACCGTGAATTAACAGTATTGGACTACCAACACCCTTTTTTAAACAATGTACTTTGTAATTGTCAAAAGTCAAAAACTTAGTTTCAAATTTAGTTTTAAAATCTATATGTTGTCCTTTTGCATTCATTGCGAAGATTGTCAAAGCGAGTAAAAATGTTCTTTGCATATAAGGTGTTTCTAGAGTCTGCAAAAGGGCGAACAAGGATTCATAGTCTATTCTTTATTATGAATACTTCTTTTCCAGGTTTCAGTTAGACCAAACATTGGTAAACCCACATAACCAGTTAGCTCCACGGTATTTTCGTTTACCAACTTTATCTGACTGTTGTAGGTTTTGCCACTCTCAGGAACATAGATAGTACCTTTCCATTTTCCATCTGCATACGCAAGACCAGAAATGATTTCGAGGCCTTCTAACTTTCTGTTGCGCTTGGTCGGATCGGGATTTTCGGAATCAGTTAGTGGCTTGCCGTTTCCGTCCACATCGGGTGTAAGCCAAATCATTTTGCCAAAATAGCGGGATTCCTTTTGATAGATTTCAATTTTTGCATCCTTATCTGAAGTAAGCCACACTCCTATTATGCGATTTGGTTGGGCGTTGACTTGCCCTAGAGAAATAAAGATGCCGATGCCGATTATCCTTTTCATATCCTTTTTTCTACCAAAGATGAAACAGCCTAGTTTTTTTGAGGGAAAGAAAATCACTGAAGCGTAGAAAATGCGTACTGAAGCGAAGGCAAGTCACTCAAATACCCAACCATGTTTTGAATTCAGGGGCGCTCTCGCGACTTACCAAAACTTCTTCTTTGGTTGGTAAGGTCAGCAGCACTTTAATCTTGCCATTGAAATGTTGGTGGTTGCTTTTTATGGAGCTGAAAGAAATAATGAATTGCCTGTTAGCCCTGAAAAAAAACTGCGGATTAAGTTGATCTTCTAGCTCTTCCATGTTCTGATCCAGAATAAACATTTCCCCAGCCTTTGTATAGAGGTGCGATGTTTTGTTCTCGCTATGAATAAATGCAATGTTGTCTGTAGGAATACTTTTCAACTCATCGCGAAAATGAACCAGCAGCCTTGCACGATATACTTTTTCCTGACCTACAATTTGCTTTATTAACTTCTCGACATCCAACGGAGGTTGATTGTTGTGATTAAAAAGTGTTTTGTATTTTTCAATCGCTTTGCCGAGCTCCTCCGCTTTTACCGGCTTTAGTAAATAGTCGATGCCATTAACTTTAAATGCCTCAATGGCATACTGATCAAATGCCGTGGTAAAAATAATTGGTTTAGTCATTTTCACCTGTTGAAAAATAGCTAAGCTTAGTCCATCTGAAAGCTGAATGTCGCTGATAATTAAATCATAATCCGTATTGGATTGAAACCAGTCGATGGCACTTTCCACCGCATCGAAATGCGCCACTATCGCTGCGTGTGGGGCAACTTGTTCGATCATCCGCTTCAAATGCCGAAGCGCAGGTTGTTCATCTTCTAACAAAACCAGTTTCATACATCTAGTAAGGGTAAAGTAACACGAAAGAGTTGACCTTTATTTTCCACTTTGATTGATTTCTTACTCAATAACTTATACCGATCTTGAATATTTTTCAGCCCCACTTTAGTACTGTTCTCTACGTGAAGCTTCGGCTGAAAGGTGTTTTCTACAACGAGAGCGTCTTTATCAGCACGAATGGTAATTACCAACGGATGCTGCCCATTGATCGTATTGTGCTTGACCGCATTTTCTACGAGATTTTGAAGTGCCAATACGGGTAGTGACAACTTTTGCTGAAGCGGTGGAATGTCCACAGTAACTTGAAGGTGTTCACCAAATCGCTCTTTTAGCAAATGGGTATAAGCCTCAATCATTCCCAGCTCTTCTCTTAGCGACACTACCTTCTGGTCGCGGTTCGACAAAACATATCGGTACACATCACTCATCTTTGATAAAAAATAATTTGCACTTTTTGGATCTTCCTCTATCAAAGATGAAAGCGTATTAAAATTATTAAATAGAAAATGGGGGTCTAATTGCTGCGTTAAAATCTGAATTTGATTTTCCAGATTAGCTTGCTTCAATTGCTCAGCCTCCAATTGCGTAGCTTGCCAGCGTTGAAAAAAGAAAACCCCCACATTTAGGCCCATTACCAATAGACTTAATAAACCTGCTAAAATAGCAGTCGGAATAAAAATAAGTGAAACCTCATGATCGTTCCATTGCTCTAATTGAAACACATATACATACGAAACTAAGCAACAGAACACCACAACCACCGTAAGGCAAAGTTGAATGGTGCTTTGAGTGAGAAAACGCCAAAAGGGTTTTGCTGTCCAAGGGAACACTTTATCAAGCGCATCGCTTACCATGAAACTGATCTCGAGGTTAATTGCCGACCAGGCAATAGCAATGATCAGGTCATAAAAGTATGCCCAGATCCCATATTTTTCGTAGTATTCGTCAAAGCCTTCGTCCGACACCAAAAAGAAGGAAACAATGTAAAGCACAATCCCAAACAGAGGCGATCCGAAATAGCGCATCCAGGTGCGAAGTGAAAATGGAAAATCTTTCATTCGTTGACTTTTGTTGTTTGGAAGAAACCCAAGCTAAAGTTAAATAATCATTTTACTCAAAAGTAGCATTTCCGCAAATCAAAGGGGAGTCTTTATGCCCATTTGAAAACTCATACCATTCAATGCTTGCTGCTGGAGTGGGCTTGTATCTGGAATGGATAAAAATTGACCCTCCAAATAAACGATGAAATTTTTAGTGATCTCAAAATCAAAACCTGAGCCAGTGCGAAATGCAAATGTTTGAATGGATGGTTTATCAATTTGAACACGGCTACCCACCGTTGTTGTAATCTGTGGTAGATTGACCAACCCAAGCCCTAACCCTCCGTAAGCATAGGGCGAAAATCGACCGATTTGCCAAGCATAACCAAAATCCCCACCTAGATTTAATGTCTGCACTCGATCATTGAATGCAAGTGTGATTCCTTGAGTAACCAGCTCATTTTTGTAACCGATATCGTAAGAATCGATAAAGGGTCGTGTAAAGAAGCGGTCTTTGTAATTAATCTGCAGCTGAAAGCTAAACATATTGCCGTTATAGTCAGATTCTTTTGGGCCTTTGGTTGGATAGTAAGCTCCTACTGCACCGTTGAAATAATATTCAAAACGGGAAGGCTTTTTGTTTTGCGCTTCTGCTTGAAAGCATAACCAGCAGCCACCGAACATTACGATTATCTTCTTCATTTGCTGGGATTAATTTTTTCTAATTCGATGAAGGTGCTGTTGAGTTGCATTCTAATACTTGCAATGCCGAACTGTGCCTGAGTTAAGACCAATTCAGAATCTTTCACTTCCAACCATTTTACTAACCCTTTCTTGTATCGATCGGCTTGTGATGCCAAAGAGCGTTGCGCGGATTCTACCACTTGCTTTTGAACATCTAGTTTACGCTGCAACTCTTCATACTTATTCAGTTGCTGTTCATACTCGAGCACCGACCGATTGATGGCGTCCTGATACTGCAACGTGCTTTGCTGTATGTCTACATTCGCCTGCTGCGTTCTTGCTTCACGTCTGAACCCGTTAAACAATGGTATGGTGATACTCGCGCCTACAAACGAACTTTGCGGGAATTTCCAGGTCGCAAGATTTAATCGATCATCTTGCCCTTGCAGTTGCCAATTGCCTGTGAGTGAAAGGATGGGCAAGCTGGCAGATTGTGCTACACGCAAACTCTGCTTTGCCAACGTAATTTGGGATTGGTACACATCCAAGTCCGCCCTATTTGCAAAGTTCGGGTCGCGCTTCTCTTCACTTACGTCATGCGAGAAATCTTCATCGGTTAACTTGATCAACGTTTTGGCTTTCAAACCCAATTGATAACGGAGCAGATTCAATAAATTTTCCTCTGCATAGCGAAGCTGAATCAAATCCAATTCTTGCAATTGCCTATCCGTAAAAACGCGAAGAGTATCGTTGGGGATGGCGAAGCCATTTACCAACATGCCCCGCTGAAACGCAAGTGCCAACGTGTATCTTCTAATTGACTCTTCTACTACGCTGCGCTGCGATTTAATAAACAAGATATCGTTATATGTTTTCTTGATCTCGTAAGTCACTTGTTGCTCGGAAGCCCTTACCTTCTTTTGTGCCATTTCGCTACTGATGGCAGCTTGCTTTATGTTGGCAGACGTTTGTAAATTAATCAGGTCGAAAGTTGCATTGACCCCTGCAACGATAGCATGGTTGCTACCCGCTTTAAGGGCTTGCACGGGGCCAAATATCAATTCACCTGTAGCCGGATCTGCCGAGAGCGAAGGAAAAAACACAACTGGAATCTGCGTGGCATGAAGGTAATTCCCAAAGCCATTCAATTGTGGCAGCCGATAACTAAATGCTTCGCGTTGCAAGGCTTGTTGCTTCAACGGTTCTAGCTTTGCTATTCGCACGGCCGCATTATTTTCCATGCCCAAAGCCAATGCACTTTTTACAGAAAGCTGTAACGTGTCTTGTGCTTGCACAGACGATGGAAGGAAGTTGAAAAATAGAATGACAACAACTGCCGCTGCCTTCAACAGTACTCCTCTATAATTATTGAACCTCGTTGTTAAGTTTTGAATGATGGCATACACCACCGGTACAATCACTAACGTAAGAAACATACTGCTGGTGAGCCCGCCCATAATGGCCCAGGCTAATCCGTTTTTTACTTCCGCTCCGTTGCCCTTCGCGATGGCAATCGGTAACATGCCCAGCACCATAGCGATGGTGGTCATCATGATCGGTCGCAGTCTCGTCTTGCCACTTTCCTCGATGGCGTTCGCTAGTGATTCTCCTGATGCTAAATTTTGATTGATGCGATCTACCAATAAGATACCATTCTTCGCCACCAGCCCCGTCATCATGATCATTCCGAAGATGGAAAAAATGTTGATGCTCTCGCCCGTAAGACCCAAAGCGAGCAATGCCCCAATCACCGCGAGTGGAATAGAGAATAGTACTACAAAAGGATCAATCCATGAATTATACAACGCCACCATGATAAAATACATGAGCAAAATGCCCGCGCCAAAGGCAAGCCCGAGCGGGCCGAAGCTGTCATCCTGATTCGCCAAGTCGCCTTGAAAATCTAACGATACACCTTGTACATCTTTGAGTTGTGCAATGGCGGTTTTGATATCTTCACCGACATCGCCAACAGGCCTGCCTGCCACTCCACAAAAAATCGTCACCGATCCATTCTTGTTGGTGCGCTCCAACATAGCCGGTGTGCTTAATGGTTCAATCCTTGCGACTTGTCCTAACTCAACGAGTTGACCAGATGAACTGTACACTTCTAATTGTGTTAACGTATTGATGTCTTGTTTTGCAGCAGGGTTCAGCGTGATGCGAATGGGAACACTCTCGGTCTTCTCTTCTATCTTCAATTCATCATAACCTACCATCGCGATGCGAACAGCGGTACCGAGGTCGGTAGCGTTTACGCCAAACCGTGCCATTTTATCCTTGTCGGGAATAATTTGTACATCGTATTTTCGGGCTGTGCCGCTGATGCGGATGTCATAGGTGCCTTGAATGGAACGTATAGCAGAAGCCAACTCCTTGGAAATCTCACTCACTTTTTCGCGGTCTGTTCCACTTACTAATAATTGAACCGGTGCCTCATCGGCTGTGCCGAATAAGCCGATCATTGCGATTTTTACTTTTGTACCGGGAGAGGATAAAATACTTCGTTGGATTTCCCTACCCAATTGTTGAATAGACTTAGTACGCTTCTCTTTGCTTTGAAAGTTGAGGCTGAATTCGAAGTTCTTCTCTTCGGGCGCGCCCCATGCTTCGGCTGCAACACCATGGTTCACCATGATGCGGGTAATTTCAGGAAACTGCTTCGTTAAGTTGGTCTCTATTTTTTTGCTAAACGATTCCGTCTCCAACAAGGTAGTTCCAGTAGGCAATTGCACGGTCACGGCCATTTCACCACGGTCGATGCGTGGCGCAAACTCACTGCCAACATAACCCAGTATGGGTAATAGTAGCGAGGCCACAAACAAGGCAAACGCCAGTGCAATTACTTTCATTTTATTTTGAAGAGACCATTGCAATAGTTTGCCATATCCCTCTTCCAATGCTTTAAAGTATTTTTCGAACCACAATCCAAACCGCCCCGCCCAAGTAGCAGCCGATAAATGTTCGAGCCGACCAAAGCGGCTGGCCAACATGGGTGTGATGGTAAAGCAAACGATCAAACTAAACAGTGTGCTGATTACAATCACCATGGCAAACTCGCGCACAATATCACCCACCAATCCGCCTGTCAATGCGAGCGGAAGAAAGACAACCACATCGACAAGCGTAATCGCGAAAGCGGTAAACCCAATTTCTTCGCGTCCATCAATAGTGGCTTTGATTTTATCTTTTCCCATCTCTAAGTGGCGGTAAATATTTTCCAATACCACTATTGAATCGTCTACCAATATGCCCACCACCAAACTCATGGCCAATAGCGTCATCAGGTTTAAGGTGTAACCCAAAAAATACATGAAGATGATTGTACTCAACAATGAGGCGGGCAACGAAACAAGTACAATCATAGAACTACGCATGCTGTGAAGAAAAACCAACATCACCAGCGCCACCAAACCGATGGCCAATAGCAAATCTACTTTTACGGCCGTAGCGGAAGCAGTAGTAAAGACCGAACCATCTTGAGCGATGGCAAACGTTAGTTTCTTATCGGCATAGGTTTGCTCTAACTCCTTTAACTTTTCCTGAATTTGAGCACTCATCTCTACCGCGTTGGCATTGTTTTGTTTAAATAAAATAAGTCCCACAATGCTTTTTCCATCTAAGCGACTGGTTGTTTCTTTTTTCTTGGCATAGCGCACAATTTCTGCAACATCCGCTAACCTAATATCACTTTTCGCCCCGCTAGCGATAAGTGTATTTTTCAATTCTTCAATGTTGATTACTTTGCCTGTGACACGAATACCTTGCTGATAGCCATTGGAGGTGACGTTGCCGGCAGGCACGTTGATTTCTGCTTGCTCTAGGGATGCTACAATTTGTGAAACAGAAATGTGGTAATGCTTTATTTTTTCCGGACTAATCTGCACTATGTATTCCTTCTCTTCCAATCCGATAAAATCAATTTTACCCATCCCCTTCAACCGTGCGAGTTGTGGCTTGATTTGGTTCTTTAGCAATGCGGACAATTCATCGTTGCCCATGTCTGCCGAAGCGGCTGCTTTGATTACGGGAACTTCGTTGATATTGAATTTACTCACCACCGGCTTCTTTGCTTGCGAGGGAAGCCTGTCCACTACTTCGTTCACTTTACGCTGCACCTCTTGAAATGCCTGCTCTACCTCCGCGCCATAAATAAATTCAATATTGAGTAACGAGAAATCTGGGTTGCTGCTGCTGGTGATTCGCTTCACCTTTTCTACACTGGCAACAGCTTCCTCGAGTGGTTTAGTAATCGATTGCTCAATCTCTGCCGGAGAAGCCCCCGGGTACAATGTGCCAATGCTGACATAAGCAATGTTAAACTTTGGCAAAAGTTCGTAGTTCAATTTTTGGTAGGCGAATATTCCACCCAACCCTAAAATGATGAAGATGACCACTACAATAAGTGGGCGCTTAATTGATATTTCTACTATTGACATAAACTGGATTATTTAGTTGAATTGGTTGTGTTGGCAATTGTTAGAATCATTCCCTCCATCACATTCTCAACACCTCTGGCTACTATTGTCGTGTTGGCTGCAATACCTTGTGTTACTTCCACTTGATTTTCGCGAGAGTTACCCAGGGTTACAGATTGAAGGCGTGCCTTGTTTCCTTCCAACACATAAACGGCAGGAGTTACACTATTCAATACCAGCGCGCTTTTAGGAATTAATAAGACGTCAGTGGTATTCCCTTCTTGAAAGAAAGCGCGCAGCGTCATTCCTGCCTTGGCGTTCATGGTGTTGTTAAACTCAACCTGCACTTGAAACTTTCCCGACTCATTGGCTTTGGGGTTCACAAAAATTACTTTCCCTGAAATCAAAACATCGCGCATGGCATCAAGTCGTATTCTCACTTGATTGCCAATCTTAATCGAAGCAATCGCTTTTTCATCCAGCCATAGCAGCGCCTTTAACTTTTCAATATCAATGAGATTAACTACCGGTGTGCCGACTTGGAGATAACCACCAACGTCTGCCAGTTTTTCAACAATCATTCCCGTGAATGGCGCATGAACTGAACTTTCTTTGATTTGTTGCTCGAGTGATTTTATGTTATATCCCCATTGCATCATTTGCAATTGGGCATTCTCCACTTCGGCCGTTGATGTATTATTGGCAGCTTGTAACCGTAAATATTTTTCGTAATCATTCTTTGCTTTATCGTATTGCACATTGGCCGATTTCAATTCTATTTCTTTCAGCGTGGCGTCTACCTTACAAAGTAGTGCGCCCGCCTTCACCACATCACCTTGCTTGACACATAATTGAGAAATCTTGCCGGTGGCCTCGCTGGCTACCACCACTTCTTGAAAGGGCTGGGTGATACCCTGAACAGAAAACCCACTCGATATTGTTTGAGGCAATAGCTGAAGCGATTCTACCGTAGTAGGAATGGGTACTTGTGCCTCCTTTGCCTCACGAAGCTTAGTGTTTTGACTATTTCTTAACTGCCAGGCTAAAACACCTGCTGCTAAACCGACAATAACAACGGCAATGATAATTTTGATAGACTGTTTCATAGTTTTTCTCTTTTGTTGCTCAAAAGTGAAAAGCTTTAGACAGCCGTGTGTTCAGAATATAACCGAAGCGTAGAAATGGGGTACTGAAGTGGTGTCGCGCATAACTATCAAGTGGGCTGCGCAATTGTCGCCCAGGCAATTCAGCTATGATCCGGTCGCAAAATTTAGTTGACCATGAACTGGAAATCCTTTTATCTGCATTGCAAAGAATAGCCTAGCCAACGCATTCTAGGCTGTTCTCAACCAATCCTGCTAGGCTGATTTCTTTCCTAGCATAAAATAGCCGAAGCCAAAAAATACAATTAGGTACACTGGAAAAATAGCCATCGCCCAAACGGAAAACTCAACCTTAAAAACAGTTAGAAGAACCGCAAAATCTAAAAGTGAACAAATCACCACAAACAAGATGGCATACGCATACCACGGGCTTGCTGTGTCGGAAGCTTTTATTTTTCTAAAGAAATAGTAAGCAAGAAGTGCAGTGAGTGCAATCATCACCGACTTGAAAACCGGTATGTTGGGTAGGTACTGATTTGTTTTCGGGTCGTACATAAAAAAACTTACAACAATGGGTATTAACCAAGTAAGCACAGCATATAAATAGGTTTTGCCTTTGAAGTTCATGGTAAAAGGGTTTAGGGTTAGGTATAATGTGAAAAAGAAAAAAGAGCCACCGCTCAGGTAGCTCTCTTACTGGTTATTTCATGGAGTGAAATCCAATCTTGTTGCCTTCCGTATCTAGGAACAAGGCCATAAATCCATTAGGACCCAGCGGTGTTTTTGGTAACAATACTTTGCCACCTGCTTTTTCAACCCTACTCAGTGGAACATTGAGGTCATCACCACCATTTAGGTAAACAACACTTCCATTGGCTGCCGGTACATAGCCATCGGATTGTACAATGGCACCTCCCACGGTTTCAGTCATACCTTGTGCTGTTCCGGGCAAGAAGCCCCAGATACCTTGAGGATTGTCCATTCTTCTTACTTCGCCACCAAGCACCGTACCGTAAAATGTAGAGGCTTGCTCGAAATTTTTGGCTGGAATTTCAAACCAGTTAATCACGTTTGCCATACTTAATTGTGTTAGTTTATTGTGAAATTGATTCCTTGAACATGGCCTAAATGTAGAAGGATAATGTAGAATACTAAGTGAATAAATCTTAAAAACGTAAAGTGGTTAAAACAAGCAAAAGTGTTATTTTTGAAAGAATAAATGGATTTTAGCATCTCATAGCCTCAAAAAACGTAAAGTTGATGTCTAGAAAAGACGGCCTGTTTAGGTTGATTAAATCGCTCACTACAGTCGAGAAGCGATTCTTTTTGCAAATGGCATCCAAAAACAAATCGGAGAGCAATTACATTACGTTGTTTAGGGCCATCGAAAGACAAGAACTTTATGACGAAGCCGCAATCAAGGCAGCTTTCAAAGACAAAAAGTTTGTTACTCAACTCCATGTCACTAAGATCAATCTGACCGAATTGATTTTAAAATCACTCAAAACCTTTAACGCTAGAAATTCTGCGAACGCCTCAATACTCGAACTTCTACGGGAAATAGAACTCTTGTTTGTAAAGGAACTCTATGATTTGTGTTTTCAACGATTGCATAGGGCGCTACACCTCGCAGAAAAGTTTGAAAAATTCCCTTTGCACATGGAGTTGTTGGCATGGCACCGAAAACTCATAGCGGCCACCGCCTCGGTAAACTTGCCGGGGGTCAGCGACATCTTACGGCAGGAAAAAGGTCTGATTGGGAAAATCAGTAATCTCAACAGCTTCTGGAGTGAATCAATGCGCGCCTACGATTCAACTGCTGCTGAAAATGAATTCACCACGAAAGATATCTGCCAAATTGAAAAAGCAGATTCGGTGCAGTCAAAAATTCTTCACCACCATTTTCTTTTTACGCGATTTTACATTGCGGGCAAATTGGAAGACGCCAATCTGGAAGTTAGCAAGTTGATTGCCATGCTAGAGCAAAGTGCTGCCCGAATTGAAGATGACCCCACTTCGTACATTACCGCCATAATGAATAAAGTAGTGCTCTTGTTAAGCTTTAAACGATGGAATGAGCTGCCTCCTCTGCTTCTAAAAGTTAGTGGCATCATCAATTCAAGCCGATTTCAAAACGAAAGCCAATTGACCGTACGCTTGTGGGTTAGACTATATAATGTGGAATTGGAAATGTATCGCGATACCAAAGATCTGGAAAAGGGAATGCGACTGATTGGCGTTATTCAATCGTACATCCAGGCAAGAAAGGCTGCCATCACAGCAGATTATTTGATTATGTTTTATTTTCAATTTGCGAGCATTTTTTTCTTGGCCAAGGATTTCTCCAAATCACTCAAATGGATAAATGAAATCATTAACACCAATTTTGGTTCGATCCGCCTAGACATCCAAAAGTACACACGCATCTTAAACCTGATGGTCCACTTTGAACTTGGCAATACTTCCCTTTTGCAATACGCCACCGATAGCAGTAAGCGCTTTTTAAAGAAGAACAAAATACTGTTTCCGGCCGAAGAGTTGTTGCTACAACTTTTTTCGAAACTTGATCAATTGCAAATTGAAATGCATTCTGTCATATTTAAAAACTCATTGGCTGCTTGGCAGTCGCTGGATCACGCAAAGCGCACACAAATAGAAGACTATGTGGATATCTCAGCTTGGTTAAAGGAGAATCTAATTCAATAAGAAAAATTATTTATCCTTGCTCCTGTTCAGAAATTAGGTGCAGAAGTGGCTTGAGCTACCTATCTAGGCGCACCATTTATAATTTCGTCCCAACAAAGAGGACAAAAAGGGGTAGTTTTTGCATTCAATTTGTTTCAAAAACTTTAATCTTGAGTTTATACTCTTCAATTGCACCCAAAGCAAAGCCTTTTGTGCTTTGTGATGGCAGGGGGCATTTATTAGCAAGTGACTTTGAAATAGAAATACTTGATGAAATGGCAAAGAAAATTTTTCTTAAATATTTAACTCGCGAATCACTGATTAAGAAATAACTCAGCGCCCTTATTTGTTGTCGCGCATGAGCATTTACGCCTAAGCTCACCCGAACGAAGGTGACCAATCTTTGAAGTCGAAATTCACTCCAACTCTTTATCTTTGCAAAAAAACTCCTTGAACAGAACCCTCAAAATTGGCGGGGCCACAGTCAATCAAACACCCATTGATTGGAAGAACAACGTGGCCAATATCATCGAAGCCATAGAAGCCGCCAAAAAAGAACAAGTAGCCATTCTCTGTTTGCCAGAACTATGCCTAACCGGCTATGGCTGCGAAGATTTGTTTCTCAGCAATTGGTTGAGTGCCAAAGCGTGGCAACATCTTGAAATGATTATACCGCATTGTAACAACATCACCGTTAATGTGGGTTTGCCTATTCGAATCAACAACATTACCTACAATGGGGCGTGTGTTATCTCCAATCAAAAAATTCTGGGCATTGCCTTAAAACAAAACTTGGCTCGCGATGGTGTGCATTACGAACCGCGCTGGTTCGATGCCTGGACACCCGGAGTGGTTAAGGAAATTGAAATCAGGGAACAAAAAATAAACGTGGGCGACCTGATTTTTGAAGTTCACGGAATCAAGTTTGGTTTCGAAATCTGTGAAGATGCGTGGCGAAAAGAGAAACGCCCCGGCTATCGCTTGTGCGAACAGGGCGTTGATTTAATTCTGAACCCAAGTGCCAGTCATTTTGCAATGGGCAAAAGCTTACTGCGCGAAAAAGAAGTAGTGATCGATGGCTCGTTAATCTTTCACTGTGTTTACGTTTTCTCCAACCTGCTGGGCAATGAAGCCGGACGCATGATTTACGATGGCGATATTATCATCGGGCAACACGGAAAAATCGTTGCGCTCAACAACCGTCTTTCGTTCAAAAATTTCAACCTCGTTTCCACGGAAGTGAATTTTGATCAACCCGGGTTAACCAAATCGTTGCCCCTCACCGATGGCAAAGAAAAAAACGAAGAGATGGTGCGAGCTGCCTCACTCGGATTATATGATTACCTACGAAAAAGTAAAGCGAAAGGATTTGTTTTAAGTTTAAGTGGCGGTGCCGATTCATCGCTCTGCGCAGTGTTGGTCTCCGAAATGGCCAGGCGTGCAATTTCAGAAAACGGAATCGAAAAATTTCAGCACCAGCTATTGCTCTCGGAAATCAAAAATTCCGCGGAAGCGATAAAACAACTTTTGGCCTGCGCCTACCAAGGTACGCGCAACTCATCAGAGACTACGCTGACTGCCGCAAAAGAATTAGCAAACTCCATTGGAGCAACTTTCCATCAATGGAATGTAGATGACGAAGTAGAAGCTAATAAAGCCACAATAGAAAACGCACTACAACGAAAACTGACGTGGGAAACGGATGATATTGCCTTGCAAAATATTCAAGCCCGTACACGGTCGCCTTTGATTTGGCTACTGGCCAACGTGAAGCAATGCATTTTGCTCACAACTTCTAATCGCAGTGAAGGCGATGTAGGTTATGCCACCATGGATGGCGATACCAGTGGCAGCCTCGCCCCTATTGCGGGGCTTGATAAACCTTTCATTATTCAGTGGTTGAAATGGGCAGAAAAAAATTTAGGGTATACAGGGCTATCATTTGTCAACAACCTTCAGCCAACAGCTGAGCTCCGACCGCTAGAACGCTCGCAGACAGACGAAAAAGATTTGATGCCCTATACCTTATTGGTGGCCATTGAAGAGCAGGCAATCCAATGGCGAAAGTCCCCTACGGAAGTTTACTTGGAACTAACAAAAACCATCCAAGACCCATTGTTGAAACCGTACATCAAAAAGTTTTTCAAGTTATGGTCTATCAACCAATGGAAGCGCGAGCGGATTGCCCCCTCTTTTCATTTGGACGAAATCAATGTAGACCCACGCAGTTGGTGCCGCTTTCCGATTTTATCAGGCAGCTTTGCCGAAGAACTGGCCGAATTGGACAAACTTTAACGATTTCATCATTCGGTTAAACGCCAATCGTGTTTATCTTTACCCGATTGATTTTAAATTATTAACGACCTTTAGCTCTAATGTACACCATGCTTAGTTATTTTATTTGGAATGGCAGCCCCGAAATCTTTTCAATCGGCTTTTTCTCCCTCCGTTGGTACGGTTTGCTTTTTGCACTTGGCTTTTTGATCAGCCAGCAATTGTTGTACTACATCCACAAAGTAGAAGGCAAACCCGAAAAAGACGTGGAGACGCTCACCATTATTATGATTGCAGCCACTATCATCGGTGCACGCTTGGGCCACGTTATTTTTTATCAACCCGAAATGTTGTGGAAAGATCCATGGGGTGTTTTTATACCCTTCGGTTTTTCATCCATTCGATTCACTGAATTCAGTGCCTTGGCGTTGATTGGTAGTTCATTGCCGGTTCTACTTTTTGTCTGGATTTATCTTCAATACAAAAAATCAAAGCATGCGGACATTGTTGGATATGTTTTGGTCGGGTTGGTATTGTTTTTCGTTGCCATGAAATTCTTATTTAACAAACCCATTGGTGATTTCTTTCCTATTGAATTGGTTAACTTCCGATTTACGGGATTCGAAGGATTGGCCAGCCACGGTGGTGCCATTGCCATTCTTTTTGCCTTGTGGCTCTACAGCAGAAAAAATAAACCAGGGCAATCTTACCTTCAAGTATTGGACAGAATTGTAATTCTTGTTTTCTTAACAGGTGCGTTGATCCGATTAGGAAATTATTTCAATTCAGAAATCATTGGTAAACCTACAGATAGCCCCTTGGGTGTTTTAATGGTGAACCCGGTGACACATCAATTGATGATGAAAACCGCCAACGGACCAGCCCCTGTTAGTTCTATTGAATACAAAAAAGACACTGAAAAAGGAGTAACTGCAAATGGAAAGGTTGGGTTAAACATGTATCTTTTTTTTAACAAAGGCGTATCGCCCGATAGGGTTGTATCTTTTCTTGAAGCAGAAGTAAAAAGTGCACTACTAGACCAGAATGAGTTTATTGATGAGCCCATCGGTTCGTTAAACTACAAAATTTCTCAAGAACCGGATGGTTCCTTCGCGGCAAAAGTAATTACCACTGGCATTGTGCGCCATCCTTCACAATTGTACGAATCCATCTCTTGCTTCTTGTTGTTTCTTTTCTTTTGGTGGTATTGGTCCCGTCTCAAAAACGCTTTGCCCGAAGGCAGAATCTTTGGCTGGTTCATGGTGATTTTGTGGAGCTTGCGTTTTGTCTACGAGTTTTTAAAGAAGAACCAGGTTTCGTTTGAAGATGCCATGGATCTGAACATGGGGCAACTATTGAGTATCCCGTTGGTGTTAGTGGGCGTTTGGGTGTTGGTTCGTTCGTATCGAAAACCAACTGCCAACGCTACTTCGTAATGAATTTGTAACCCGAGCAAAATTGAAGGCATGTTGTTGTTGATCTGTGCATTATTGTTTGCTCCCGCTGCGCAGGCTCAAAGCGAACAAGATACCGTCACCACCACTACGGCCGAAGATCGTTTGCTGACCGTGGGCAGGGTGCTCATTATTGGAAATAAAAAAACCAAAGACCGAATCATTTCACGCGAGCTAACGCTGAAGCCAGGCGACACCATCCGTGTAAGCAAACTGACGGAAACACTTCTTTGGGACAAGCGTAAAATTTACAACCTGCGCTTGTTCAATGTGGTCAACATCCGTAGCTTAGAAATGTCGCACGTTACCATTGATCTGCTGGTAGAAGTGGAAGAGCGATGGTACATTTGGCCAGCCCCTATCTTCGAACTTTCGGATCGGAATTTTAACGAGTGGTGGCAGAACTATAACCATGATCTGAACCGGATTAACTATGGACTAAAACTCGATCAATTTAATTTTCGCGGAAGAAACGAGACGTTGAGGCTCACCGCACAATTTGGTTTTAGTCAACGCTTCGAGCTGAGTTACACCATTCCGTATTTAGACAAAAAACAAAAAGGCGGACTCATTTTCGAACTTGGATATAGCGATCCAAAAAATATTGCCTATCTCACACAAGATCATCGTTTGGTTTTTCTGCGAGGCAACCAACCTTTGCGAACCTCCAAAAACATTGGCATTGGCTACACCTATCGCAAATCGTTTTTTGAAACGCACACCATATCGCTTGGCTATCGTAGCAATGAAATTCAAGATACGGTAAGCCTGCTCAACGAAAATTATTTTCAATCCACAGACATCCAAAAATATGCTTCCATTTCTTATGCTTTTAAGGCCGAACATCGAGATGTGATTTTATATCCCTTAAAAGGTTATCAGATCACGGCCACCCTACAAAGAAACGGGCTTGGCTTTGAAGGAAATGTAAGCCAGTGGGTTGTGAACGCTACCTATGCACACCACTTGGATTTAAAAAAGGGTTATTACTTCTCTAACTTCTCGTCCCTCTATTGGAGTAACCCTACTGTGCAACCGTATAATTTGTTTGGGGCACTTGGGTATCAACGACAATTGGTAAGAGGATATGAAGTCTACGTAATAGAAGGGCCTCAATTTTTTGTAAACAAAACAACTCTCAAGAAAAAAATATTTTCACGCGTGTGGCGATGGGAAAAAATGCCAATGGAACAGTTTAGGCATGTACCACTTTCCATCTATTTAAAAGCATTCGCAGATATTGGATTCATTGATAACTACCCGTACTACACGGATCGGAACTTAAACACACGACTGACAGACAAACTTTTGGCTGGCTATGGCACTGGCTTCGATATGGTTTTTCCTTACGATGTGGTTTTTCGATTTGAGTACACCTTCACACGAGAAAATACCCAAGGGTTTGTGTTCAACATCAAAAAAGAGTTTTAGTCTTTTCAATATTTGAGTTACCTTCATCTCATTGAAAGGTACATGAATTACATTCTTCTACTACTTTCATTTTTGATAGCCAATATTACCTTGGCTCAAAGCACCTCTACTTTGATGGGTGCTCGGCAATTGGGCATGGCCAATGCCTCTTCCGTAACTGCGGACGAATGGTCGCTTTGGAATAATGTGGGTGGGATTGGCAAAGTAAAAGAACGAGCAGTGGCAGTTGCCTACGAGGCAACGCCCACACTCGTGGGTGCCAATCGGATGGCCTTGGTTGCCACTAACCCATTCGGTTTTGGAACATTAGCCGTTGGAGCTTTTCGTTTTGGTGATAATGTTTATTCCGAACAATTGATCTCCATCGGCTTTGGAAACCAAGTGGGCATTACTGCCCTGGGAGCAAAGGCAAATATTGTGCAGTATCGTGCCGAAGGATTTGGTACGCGAACCGCGTTGAGTTTTGATTTCGGTGGCATTACACAAATAACTCCTCTCATAAGTATTGGTGCCTATATCACCAACTTGACACAGTCATCTTTTTCTGGCTCTGACAATTATCGCCTACCCACCCGCCTAACTGTTGGATTGGGGTTAAAGCCAACGGAAAAAATTTTCATTGCCACTGAATTAGAAAAAGATTTAGATTTTAAACCCACGTGGCGAACAGGAATTGAATACACAGCTTTAAAAAATTTCTTCATTCGAACCGGGTTCAACTTCAATCCTCAAAACATTTATTTGGGGCTAGGAGGAAAAAAGAAAAACATCAGATTCGATTATGCACTTCGCTATCATCAACTTTTGGGCACCAGTCATCAAATTTCTGCCGCTTATTTTTTACCCTCCAAAATCAAAAAATGAAGCGGCTATTACTAGGTGGTTGCATTTTCTCTTTCGGATTACTACAAGCTCAAGATGATCCCCGAAAAGACATTGATCCATCCACGCTGGTGGACGAAGTTTTTTCGGTGCAAGACCTAAACATCAACTACCAAGATCTGTACGAAAACTATTTGCAACTGCTTTCCAATCCGCTTGACTTGAACAAAGTAAAGGATGAGCAACTGCAATCACTCTATTTGTTAGATGTAGCTCAAATTCAATCATTTCTTACCTATCGCAAAGAAGCCGGCCCTTTTCTTTCCGTGTACGAACTTCAAAACATTCCTGGCTTCACAAAAGAACTTTTTTTAAAGCTAGCACCCTTCGTTACCGTAGAGGATCCCAGCAAGAGTTTCAACAAAAGCATTTTCAAAAGAATTGTAGAAGAGCGAAACAACTACCTGCTCATGCGTTGGGCGCAAACATTGGAGCAGCAGCGAGGCTACTCATCGCAAACAGATTCAGCCAGCCGATACCAAGGTTCGCCAGCCAATTTATATGCGCGCTTTCGTGTGAGCAAGCCCGGGGATTTTAGTTTAGGATTTACATTAGAGAAAGATGCGGGCGAAGTCATTCGGTGGGATCCCGCCAAAAAATATTATGGCTTTGATTATGTGTCTGTTCATGCACAAGTTTTGAACAAGGGAAAAATAAAAAACCTGATCGTGGGCGATTACCAAGCACAATTTGGTCAAGGTATTGCGCTTGGTTCGGTATTTGGAATTGGGAAAAACGGAGAAGCCGTGGCCACAGTGCGGAGAAGCAACGTGGGGTTCTCTCCTTATACTTCCCAATACGAAGCGGGTTATTTTAGAGGGGCGGCCGTTACGTATGAGATGCAGCGAAATTTGTTTTTGCATGCACTTTTTTCTAATCGTACCCGCGATGGAAATATACAGTCAGATACGATCCAAAACACCGCTGATGTGATTTCTTCATTTAGCTATACAGGCTTGCACCGAACACCCAATGAATTGGCCAATCGCGCCAGCATTACCGAAAATAATATTGCCACCATTTTAAATTTCAAGAACCAATCCATCGATGCCGGTTTACTTTTTCACCAAACCAATTTCAATTCACAACTTGTTAGGAACCCAACACCCTACAATCAATTCTACTTCAACGGTAATCAAAACACAAACCTGGGCGCTTTTCTAAACTATTCTTTCCGAAACGTTTCGTTTTTTAGCGAGTGGGTTCATACACTAAATAATGGAAATGCCTTGGTAGCCGGAATATTGACCAGCTTAACCAATAAGTTGGACATGTCGTTTTCATACCGAAATTTTGAACGGAACTTTTATAGCTTTTATAGCAATGCCTTGGCGGAAAACTCAATACCTCAAAATGAAAACGGAATGTATTGGGGATGGAAATACAGCTTCAATAAAAAATATTCAATCTCAGGCTATGCCGATATTTTTGCATTTCCTTGGCTGAAGTTTAGAAGTTACGCTCCTTCGGAGGGAAGCGAATGGCTCTTGCGATTCAATTATAAACCCACCAAAACCATCAGCCTATTCCTTCAAGTACGAGAAGAAAACAAACAACGCAATACAGGCAACGATACCAATTTATACCAAACAAGTTTGGGCACACGCAGAAACTATTGGGCAAACATCGACTATGCGGCCACACCTCAACTTAACTTCAAAACGCGTGTTCAATTCAACACCTTTGATTTCAATGGAAGTCAAACACAGGGCATTGTTCTGCTGCAAGATGCTTCGTTTACGAAAGGAAAGTTCTCCATCACGGGAAGGTACGCCATTTTTGATACCGATAGCTTTGATAACCGATTGTATGTGTACGAACGCGATGTGTGGCTTGCCTTTTCTTTTCCGGCTTACAACGGAAAGGGAACCCGGAACTATGTTTTGCTTCAATATCAAATCAGCAAAAACCTTGACATTTGGCTGCGCTGGGCGCAAACCCATTTTTTAAATCGCAACACCGTTGGAAGTGGTGGAGAAACTATTGTTGGAAATACCGAGAATGATGTTAAATTTCAGCTTCGGTTAAGATTGTAATATGCACGCTACAAAATTGGTAAATGGACAGGTAATATGGATGCTGTGCCTTGGCTTGATAGCATTTATTTTTGTTTTTAGAACAATTTTCAACAAAAAAAGAAAATAGTTTAATTGGGTGCATTTCAAATTGTCGCTCTTAGGCTGCTTTTTTGAATTCGGTTTGCACGAGTTTACTGACCTTGTTCCATTGCCCATTCATCTTTGTTACCCGTAGGTTGAGCATGTTTTGAGCTCCTCTTTTAGTCCACCTTTGCCCTCAGAGTTTAAGTCTTTTTGTACGACTGTCCGATGGGCTGATTCTATGGCGCCTGATCCAATAAGTCCGCACCCTATGGTTGAATATCTCTAGGGAAAGTATCCGTTATCCAGTTCCGGGTCCACGGTGGGCCATCGCAGATAAAGACCAGCCGCCCACCCAATGGGCCATAGGATTCGATGAGCCCATCGGTTTGTCCGATGAAGGAACGATGATCCCCTAAATGGGCGATATACTGTGATTGCTTGATCCAGCCAGGCTTTTCATCTGTTTTAACGCAATCAGAGGAATTGAATATCCGGCCCACCTTTACCTCTTTCCATTTCTCTCCCCGTGTCAATATCATTGATCCATCAACCTCCACATACAGAGTACCTTGTTGTTTTATGGGTGGGAGCGTTCTTCCTTCATTTACTGTTTTGCCAAGTTCCGCCCCATAGGTATCGGTGACCCGATAGACCTGTGCGGCACTTACTTCTGCTTGTAAAAATTGTTTGAGCACCTCATGGCCCTTGCCATAACGATCCAGTTGGCCCGCATACACCATGAGTTCTTGCATCATTGGGCTGATTTGAAAACCATTCTTGCCTTCACTAAAGGCATTGCGCTTGTCAATTTCTATTTGGCCCAGGGCCATGGATCAGAAACTGGATAGCAGATACTTTTCCAGGTGCACTATCAATCTTGGATTATTATCATGCCACTCAATACCTGTACCCCTTTTCGGAATCATGTTTCAAGGACAGGCAAAAGGCGGATCACATTCAAAAGTTGGGGAGTAAAGGCACTAACGAGCTTTTATAAAAATGGGTTGATATTGAAATGTGGATAACTCCACAGATTGGTTTTTGGCTCTTTCAAAGGTTTGACTGTGTGGGAGTTACCCACATTCCAACATCACTATTATTACAATTGGATTTTTAAATGTTTAGATATGGTTTGATAAGACTTACTCCCCAACTTTTAATGCTGACCCCAAAAGGCACAACAGTGGACCGAGGCACAAAAAAAACTTCTGTTGAACAGTGAAGTGGATCGGGTAATGGATACCATCAGGGAATTATTACCCGGCCATCCACAAGCCAGAAAAATTTTGGACTGCTATCAAGCCAATAAAGACAGAATGGACTATAAAAAATATTTACAAATAGGTTGCGGCCTTATTGGTTCAGGCGCCATTGAATCCGCTCATCGAACCGTGGTGCAAAAGCGACTTAAACTCTCCGGACAGCGCTGGACCAAGAGAGGAGCACAGAACATGCTCAACTTACGCGTAACGCACATGAATGGCCAATGGGACAAAGTAGTTAAACTCGTACAAACTGAATTTAAAGCCGCAGCTTAACCGCGTCAATTTGAAATGCACCCTTTGGCATCAATATCTTTCTGGCGTAGCTTGTTTTCTTTATCTTTCCAATCTGGGGGAATAATCCCCTCATTGAGTTGTTGGTTCTCATCGCGGCTGTTTCGTTGAATAGGGACTTCCACAATGGAGGCATCTATCATTCGGCCTTTGTTAAGAATTACACCCCGTTGGCTCAAGGTTTTATCCAGCAAGGAAAACAATTTCTCCACCATCTTGCCTTTGGCAAGTTCATTTTTAAAGTTCCAGATTGTTTTGGCATCGGGCACCGTATCAGATATGGTCAACCCTAAAAAACGCATGAACGATAAACGATCTAAAACCGCATATTCCGTGCCGTCATCGCTTAAATCATAATAGCGCTGCAAAATCAATATTTTGAACATCATCAGATAATCAAAGGAAGGGCGACCGCCCTGGCTTCTGTCTTTTCCCGATTCAAAATGTGCCTCCAAGGGTTTGCGGAAAATCTCAAAGTCAATGTGGGCTTGCAATTTTAACAATGGGTCGTTTTGCTTACCGATTTTATCCAACCGAAACTGCTCATCAAATAATCCTCTCGATTTATTTTTCATCTATTTTCTCCTTTTTCTCAAGAAACAAAATTTATAGATAACTTCGTAGGGTTTTTAGAGATACCCTTAATTTCGTTTTTCTGTTTTTCGGTCAGCCCGTTTATTAGTTTAATAAATTCCTGTTCTCCTATTCTGTTAATTACTTGCGTCAAAACATAACCGAGGTCATAGCAACCAGCAGCCCCACCACACGAAAACTCAGTTAGTTCAATTAAAGCTTGCTGGTCTTTTTCAAGTGTCCGATTTATAATGTTGCAAAATCGCTTATTGGTTGGGTAGTCCTGATTTTCAAATAATGTGTTGCCGATTATAACTCCGTCAATATTGGATTGTCTGCAAGAAGTCAACAGTATAAAGGTGATCGAAGCTACTGTTATGGTAATAAGTTGTCGTGGTGACATAGGTCTGTTCAAAAATGGCAGCTAACGTGAGTATTTGCGTTCGAGCGGGCTTTCGAAGCCGCGTCCTGTCCCCGACACCGAACGCATTAAAGATACGAAAACGTTGGATTACGCGTCAACCCCGCTTGACGCAAATACAGTGTTACCGCCAGTGCCCTTCCTTCATGTCAGTCGTTGTTTGATGTCCACCAATCAAAGTTGTCAGAAATAATAATTTCATTTTTCTCTAAATGATGTGTCGTCTTCATTGGAATTGTCCTGAAGTCCAAATTGTATTTAAAGGCGAGATGTCTTATTTCAGAAGTATCGTCATATGTCAACATATACTTACCCTTCAGCTTTGACGTCAAGTAAAATAGTTTTTCGTGGTCAATGTCAAAGTGAGTGTAAAGACGTTTTCCTGCAACTGTGTAAGGAGGGTCAATGAAGAAATAAGCGCTTGGGTTGTCTCTACTATCTTCTAATATTTCAAAGGCGTCTCCATTTATAAAATCTATTTTACTCTTCACATAGTCAATTGCAATTATTCTGTCGTGTAGTGTCTTCGGATACCAACGAGAAGAAATTCCTTTTCCGTTTTCTCCGTTTTTTATCATTCCTGAACCTTTGGCAAGAATGCCTCCATGAAAGATTCTGTTTTTCAGGATTGTACAAAACGCAACGTCATGAATTTTCTTATTGGGCTTGTCGAATTCTAACTTAACGTTTTCATGATTAAGGTCAAATTTCAATATCTTCTCCGCGAGCCACTTATTTTTTCCGTTTAACATTACTTCCCATACGGCAGCAATTTCTTCGTCCATCTCGACCATTGTTATGTGGTCAGCCAATTTCTCAAATGCAGCTGTCAAACTAACAATGCCACCGCCAGCAAATGGTTCAATTAAAATGTTTGCCGATTTATGATTTTGTTTTAACCATTGTCTAACCGTTGGAATTAACCATGTCTTTCCACCTGGATATCTGAATGGACTTCGCTGTGGAACTGAGGCGACATTTATTACTGCACCTCCTGTCGGAGTTTCTGGAATGTCAAAAATATTTAGTTGACTTCTCATTCCGCAACAATGTTTTCAAGATTGTCAGGGTCAGTCTTTCCAGCTCGCTTTGCATCAAGTTTCTTCTGAAGTATTTTAGTAAACTCTTTTATTGAACCCGCTTCAAATTTTGCGATCTGTTCTAAGGCTTTTGCAAACTTGGTATAAACTACTCTTTGTAGTTTTAGCTCTCGGGTTTTGCTCTTCTTTACTGGAACAAGATCATAGAGGAAAAAAGCAAAATCAGATTCAGCTTTGTCAAACTCTGGTAATTCTGGTAGAGTGTTGTAAAAACTAGTTTGGAGAGCAACAACTTGCTTTTTCTTCCACTGTTTTAAGATAGAACCTTTCGCAATTATTTGAGGAATGAGTCTTTTTCTTGATGATGAAAGATAGTCCGGCTTTGGAAACTTAAACGCTTGAGTCCAAGCAAAATCGGGCGAAGGATTTTCTAAATAAGCTGTAAAAGGCCCTGTTAAATTTCCCGAAATGTAAACTGCTTGAACCTCTAACGAACCAAAATCGACAACACGACCTTTGTCGTCATATGAAACGAGAACGTAGTCAATATTACCTGCTGATTTACCATGTTTATCTTTTAGGCGAACTTCACCCACATGTGTCCATGTTGCCTTTTTGTCAAAAATGAAATCAGCGGCATCGCTAATAATACTCCAGTCTTCCCTAAATCTTATTGGGCAAATGATAACAGGTTTTCCTTTATGATGTAAGCTGCAAACTCCTAAAGGGAACTCTATACTATTTTTAGTGCAGTTGGAAACTATGTTATTGAATGGACAAAGCTTATTGTCTCTATACCGCTTTGCTCTTTCCGACTCGTTATCTATAGGAAACCCAAAGACTTCTGCCAAAGGTTGTTGGGTAGGTGCTTTTTCATTAATCATTCCTCAAATTTAATCAAATCTCGGAGTTTATAGACCCGAATTTTATCCTGTACTAGAGTCTTTAGTGTCTGACTGTCAACCAATTAATTTCTTGTCTGCGTAACAATAATTTTTAAATTTGGTCGTCACTGTCTGCGGGCTCGGGGCATTGGCGGTAGTCGAGTCACCCAAGGGAGTTTCACCCTTAGGTTCTCACGGAACCGTACGTGAAAGTCTCCCTTCATACGGCTCTTCCTGTTTAATCACAAATGTATTTCTACATTATGGATATACCAATTGCTTGGCTGTGATCTCGTTTCAAATTAAAAAATCTTCCCATTGCTGGTTGTCGTTAGATCTGAAACCAAACAGGCTAAGTCCTTCGCTCCATTGCCTTTCGGCAACTTCTCAACTACTACAACTTAGTCCGTCACTGCTATCTCGTGTTACCCTTACACGATCAATGGCTTTTCTGCTCATCGATACGATAGCAACTTCTCTTGTTCCATACAAAAGCCTATGTTGAAGTCTTGTTCGCTTTACCCCGGATGGTATGTCATCGGTAATCAGATCGCCCTTGACACTCTTAACAGGCGTAAACGTAACCACCTGCTTTCACCATCGCTTCTTTAACATTACGAGGCGTCAGTCGCGAATTCACTCTATTCAACTCTTCAACACGCATCTTCGGGAATCTTTGTTCCCATTTTTCCTTATCGTTCACCACCAAAAGCATTTCTACTTTTAGCAGCATAAGGTGATTTGCAAACTCCTTCTGATAGGCGTCTGCGGAAGTCCTTTCCTTCTATCTTAAATTATTCGTTGGCCAGTTCGGTTCGCTCGACTTCCACACGGGGGTAATCTAATTGAGAAGCCTTCCATCTCTTGTACAGCATCATCGTCCTTACAACTGGACTTTGTTCAAGACACACACGTTTGTGTTTGCGCAGTGGTGCGGTTTCGAAGCCGCGTCCTGTCCCCGACACCGAACGCATTAAAGATACGAAAACGTTGGATTACGCGTCAACCCCGCTTGACGCAAATACAGTGTTGTGGGCAGTATTTTTACCCCGACTTTATTTTTCCCGTTTCTAAAAAGTCCAGCCAGTCTTGCTTTGAAAACTCTACATTTCCAGTCCACAATGTCGCTGCTGGCAGGTCTGCCAATACTAAACTCAGGTCTTTAAAAATATTTGAAAGTTTCTTGTCAAAGGTCTCAAATTCAATTTTCACCTGTCCGTTTAATTTTTCAATCCCCTTTATTAAAATACCCATTCCATTCTTTGTCAGTCTAGACTTGAGTTGTAACAGGTAGCCTGCATAATTTTCTGTTTTTAGTTTTTCAGGGTTTGTCTCAAGCTCTCCAAGTAATCTCAAGGTCACGTCATGACCTTTCTTTCTTAGTTCATTTATCCAGAATTCAGCTCTAGGAATTTCTATGGAATTAAAAGTCGCTCCAATCTTTGATGGGTCAATTTTCTTGGGTCTTATTCTCTCAGACTCGTATTCTGTATGTTCAGAGAAGACCTTCCAAAGCTTGGGGAATCGAGTCGGCAATTCATTCTCGTCCCATTTTCGTCCAGTGGGTTCTGTTACATTTTTTTCATTGTCACCTGGGTTGTCGGGCAGCCTAAATTCTTCTCCGGTCTTTTTTTCGTAAGCATCAATTGCACAGTACTCAAGTCCTTCCCATTCGTACTCTTCTTTTGGTTTCAATACACCAATCAAAGTCTCAGGGCTTTCAATGCTTTTGTAAAAAATACTTTCTCCTTGTCCGATTAGCCAAGATCTAAAATAGTCAAACGTGTCGTCCGAGCAACCACCGTTGATTATGTAAGCCGCTCCCCATAAGTCCCAGTTGTAACTTTTAGAAAGCAAGTCACGAAACAGTCTATCAAATTCTAGAACGTCCGCCTTGTCGTGCGTGGATAGAATCTTCGTAAGGTTTTTTATCTGTCGGTCGTGACTAATCTTGCTCGTTGTCCCACGTGACTGTTGTATAATGTCCCAGAACCATTTTCGTCTTTACTGTTCGAAGCACTCATGTTCTTAAAAATATTGCCCACAACGGCCAAGTTTGTGACGGCTGCGGTCTTCGGAGCGCGTCCCTGTCGCACGTGGCAGAGCTAAATTAAGAAAAACAAACCGAATAACCGCACCGACCCCGCAGCTGGCATAAACTTTTTGTTATGCGAACAGCCCCAGAAACTGTTCAGGGGCCGAAAAACCGTCCAACGTGGCGGGTGCGCCTGTGTCCCTGTCCCGGAGCCGTGAAGCGTGGCGCGGTGAAGAAATTGCCGACCGCGTCACCTTCCCCACGCAATGGTGAACCAATTTGAAAAGCTGCAAAACAAATAAGCAAAGGCGCGGGATGAATTTTGTTTTGCGGTCGCAAAATCCTGCGCGTCCGCGGGGCTTGCGCATAACGTTCCCACGCTTGGCGCAGTGGGGGATTTTGGAAAACTAAATTGTCAACCAGCACGAATTTACAATAGAAGCACAAACTTTCTATGAACGGAGTTAGCCCCCATTGCGCCAAACGTGTGTAACCAGTAGTGCTTCTTTTCGGTCGAAGGACTGTCGTGTCAGGTTTGCAGTATCCCTGTGCGGTTGCTTGCAGGCTCTTTTGCTTTTTTTGTGTTGGTTCAAGCGTTGGCAAAAAAGCAAATGTGCCTGCAAATGCGTTGGCATTATAGTAAGTTGTCAGGGTTGAAAACTTCGTCTGCATTTGTCCTGATATTATAAATTTGAAATGCGTCACCAACTCTCCAAATGACTGAAATGTTTTCTGCTGAACAGAATTCAATAATTCCAGTTTCAGGTCTGCTTGAAAACACAATAGCTTCTTTGATATTTGCCTGTCTCATTTGCCTAATAACAATTGAAAACTTGTAATACTTCAATTGTCCAACACCCTTTACGGTTTGTTTTTCTTCGTCCGATGCACTTGCAAGAATTGTTTTTACTTCATATAGCATTGCTGTGTCGTTTTTTATTGCAAGGCAGTCAAATTTTCCTTCATAAAGTCTGAAACCATTTTGCTCATTTAGGTTAGCAAGCAAACGGACAATTTCTTGATGTTCGGCTAACCGTCTTTGCCGAATCCGAATAGCCTCAGCATAATCAACAGTTACTGATGTAATAATATTTAAGTTGGGGTCTCTTGCTATTTCTCCTGCGTTGGTCTCTCTGTAATCTGCTCTTTGCCTTCTATCAGGTCGTTCTTCTGTCGTTACTTCATCTTCAGTAATTATGATTTGACCTACAGGATAAGTATTATTATTTTCTCTAATTATATCCCCTAATTGCTCTGCTATTCCAGGCAATATTTTAACTGCATTTGCAGCCATTGACCTACTTGTTCCAGTATCGGTAATAATTTGCTCGTAACTGAGTTGTGCAAGGTTTGTTATCCTTTCAAACTCTTCATCTGAGTCATTTTCAGCCTCTAATGCAAGCATTAATTTTTTTGTCTCAATTCCCGGAAATGAGTTAACAAGTTTCAATAATATCTTGTAGGGATGACTAATTTCTCCATCTCTGCCTTCCAGTCCTATCTGTAAAAAGGAATTCTTCCAAATTTCAATTCGCCTTTCGGGAGAAACTTCATTTAGAAGTTGGTTGCCAAGGTACTAGGCTGCTTTTTTTGAACAGGTTAAAAGTAGAGTTTTTTTAATTTTAACCTAACAAAACAAGTCAAATGAAAAAGATGAGCTTTACCGAGGCCCAGATTATTGGGATACTCAACGAACAGTCACAGCAAGATCAGAAGGTTTCCGAAGTGTGCCGCAAACACGGCATCAGTGAAGCCACGTTTTACAACTGGCGAAGGAAGTATGTCGGTATGAAGGTGGACGAACTCAAACGGCTTAAGGAGCTTGAGTATGAAAACTCTCGACTGAAAAAGATTGTGGCCAACCAAAGTTTAGAGATCGATGCCATTAAAGATTTGCTCACAAAAAAGTTTTAACGCCTGATCAAAAAGAACACGGCTTGGAGTATCTGGCAGGCCACTACCAGATGAGCCATGCTCAGGCGTGTAAGCTGGTGGGGTGTTCGCGCACCAAAAAGTATTACCAAAAGCGAATGCCCGCCAAAGATGCCGTAGTAAAAAAAGCGATAGAGGAAGTTATTGGCAGCAGTCGGAAAGGAAGAATGAAAGTGATCAAACTGGTGCAGAAAAAGCACCCCGGGATGGGAGATAGTAAAATTCGCAGGGTGTATGAGAACGAAGGTTTTTCGTTGAGCAAAAAGCCACGTAAGCGTATCAAGGACAATCCTTCTAATCCTATCTCTATTCCATTAAAAGCCAACCAGGAATGGGCGATGGACTTTATGAGCGATGCGCTGAGCAATGGGCGAAGGATTAGAACACTTAACATTGTCGATCATTTCAATCGACAGTGCAAAGGCATTGAGGTCGATTTCAACTTACCAGCTCGAAGGGTGATTGAAATAGTGGAGTTGGCTATTGAACGTTATGGTAAACCGCTTAAGGTCCGTACTGACAATGGCCCAGAGTTTCGCTCCAAACGGTTTCAGTTGTGGATGCAAAACAACCATATAGAATGGAGCCGCATACAGAAAGGAAAGCCACAGCAGAACGCCATCATTGAGCGGTTCAACAAAACGTACCGTGAAGATGTACTGGATGCGAATCTATTTCACTCTATTGAACAAGCCAATGAAGTAACTGCTAAATGGGTCGATGATTACAATCATGAAAGGCCACATCAATCGCTCAACTATCAAACCCCGATGGCTTATGCAGCGTAAGGTTTTCTTAAGGCATAAAGCTCTTGGAATGATCCAAAAGAAAAGCCCTGCGCTTCAGGCAGGGCTTGACCATTCCAGTCGGTTGAACGTAACCCTGGCAGGTTGCTCCTCAGCAGAGCCCGCTTCCGTTTCAGTTCAACTATGCAAAATTCAAAACAGTAATCTATATTTACAACCTGTCAAAATTCTCAGCCATTTACCGTTCCAATCTGAATATTTAATGAACGGACTTTATAAAATATTTGGTATCGAATCGGACAACCTAAGTGAATTTCAACAATCGGACATAGTGGACTGTGAGACTATTGATGGAGAACTTGTTGCAGTTAGACTAATCGAAAGACAAACAAAAATATAAGTGTGGACATGCGGCAACTACAGCCAACAAAAGCTTATTGCAAGCGGGCGGGACAGTGCGTCATTGCAGTTTGTAGTTCTTTATTTATCTTTATCTTGTTGGACAGGGCGCAGGTTTTAATTGCCCGCCAGCAATAAGCTAACCGTTGTGGGCAATTGGGTGGACACCTTTGACGTTGACGAGTTGACAAATGGATTATTTAAAGACCAACTTGAAAGATTTAGGTTTCGAATTTATCATACCTGAAAATATTCGGCTAGATTGTATTGATTTCCAATTTAAGACCAAGGACTGGGGCGGAGTTAAGTTTGATCAAGGACTTCTGGAGAGTAGCTTTGGAAATAATTTTAAACTAATAAAGACACCAGTTCCTATTTCTCACCTTAGACGACTTCCAAAACAATACAGTAAAGACAATTGGGTTTGCATTTCAGTACAAGGAGACGGGCTTGAGATTTACGCAATGAATTTGTTGGGCGAGAGAGAAGAAGAAACTGGATTTGCGCTGAAAGACTTAATTGAAAATATTTTAAAATTTAAGGGACATTGGGCAGTTGTTTTTGAGCCTGACTATGATTCCGAATCAATAGTGTCCTAAACGTTTGGTCAGGAATTGGGATTAATGGAATCAAGTTCCAAGGTAATGGTTTTTAAAGATTGTCAGAATAGTATCCCCTGTATGGTTATTGGTGTTGATGTTTGAGGTGGTTCTTCGAAGGGTTTGTCAAGCCAATCTTGCAGGGTTATCTTTACAAAAATGTTCAGCCTTATAAAGGCCACCAAGTTGGACAAATGCCAGTTGAACTTGGCTATTGCCCTCAAGGCTTTCAGTACCAGAATGGTTATCAAGGCAGTCCATATTTGTATCATCACGGCATTTTCGGTGGTGCCTATAAATGTTTTGATGTGGAGCAGTTGTTTGATCTCGCGGAAGAATATTTCTATCTGCCAACGGCTTTTGTAGAGTTCGCCAATTGTGGAGGCAGTCCACGAGAGTTGGTTGGTAATGATTTCTATGGTCTGCCCATTGACATCATCCCAAAGTGCCACCCGTCTTAATTTTTTTGGGTACTTCTCTTTAGAGCCCGTATTCTTTAGTTCAATGATCTCGTCTTTAAGGATGTTGTTGTGGCGGTTTTCAGGCAACTCGTTTTCTTTTAGGGTAGTGTACTGAAGGTTCCCTTTGTGGCGGATGACAAAATATACCCCCTTGCTGTCCCAGATGTTGAGCAGGGCGAAGTCGTTATAAAACCGATCGGCCACGATGACACTGCCCTTCAGCAACGGCACATCGTATGCGCCTTTATTGTCAGCGGTTTTGCCATCGGTAATGTTTACATAGGCCGGCAGATTGCCATCATAATCGAGCAGCGTGTGCATTTTCACTGCGCCTTTCGCGGTCTTGTACTTGGCCCAGTCGAACAAAGACAGGCAAAGGCTGATGGTGGTGGGGTCCAACAGAAAAATCTTCGACTTGATCTTGAACTTCACTTGCTTAAAGCGCGCCTGCTGTCCTAAACTTTCCAACAGTGAAAAGTAGTAATCCCTGAAAAGCTCCCAGGGGCGATGCTTGTTCTGGTAGCTGATGGTTGACTTGGAAGGGGCTTTGCCAATGCCCAGGTGATTGAGATTGCCGGTAGCCGAGCGGAGCCCATTGCTGATATCACGCACCGATTGGCTTTTTGCAAATTGACAAAACAACATCGATACCAAATGAGTCCAGCTATTAAAACCTTTGTTGTGCTTATCGGATTGCTTTTCCTCGACCAGTGCAGAAAACTTTCTGCGATCCAGCTTAGAAATAATTTGGGAGAATAGGGTTATGTTTGACATGGGAAGGGGGATAGTTTTTTTGTGCTCCTCAAAGGTAACTTTGAGTTAAAAAACTTCCCTTCCTTTTTAAAACGTTTAGGACGCGATTGATTCCGAATTGGAAATTAAACAGGCGACAATTGACGACATACTCGAGAGTATTAAATTTTCGCTGACCATAAAGAAGAGAGGTTTCTTGTATTACGGAGAATCATAAGGAGCGGGAGTTCCAACTGCCCACAACAAAAGCTTGTGGCAAGCGGGCGGGTCTGTGCGTCATTGAAGTTTGCAGTTCTTTATTTATCTTTATCACGTGGGACAGGACGAAGGTTTTTAGTTGCCCGCCTGCCACAAGCCAAACGTTACCACCAATGCAAAAAGACGCTGATGAGTAGACCAACAGTAACAGTTTTAATCGGACTGACTTTATTTTTTAATCCAACGTTTGGGCAGACGTTTAAACAACGGTTTGCTGACCTCGTGTCAAAACAAGACACAATAGGACAACGACAACTTTTGCAAAAATGGGAAAAGGCCGACAGCAATGACCCCGAACTTTATGTTGCATATTTCAACTTCTATGTAACCAAAAGTAAGAAGGACTTCATTGAATTGGGCAATAATCCAAAGGGTGAGAATGTTTTCAAAATCATGGACAAAGACACCTCAAAAAGTGAACCTGTGGGTTATATGTATGGCAATTCAAATTATGATCCAAAAATAATTCGAAGAGGTTTTGACTATGCCGACAAAGGAATTCTTAAAAATCCGACAAGACTTGATATTCGCTTTGGAAAAGTTTACATGTTTGGTGAGTTACAGGACTTCAAAGATTTTACAAACGAAATCTTAAAGACAATCGACTACTCAGAAAAAATAAAAAACAAATGGACTTGGACTGATAATAAACCGGTGGACGACCCGAAGCAATTTTTGTTAAGCTCAATTCAGACTTATCAATTACAACTCTACAATACAAACAATGACGATCTTTTGGACAACATGCGCCAAATTGCAGAGACCATTCTTAAATATTATCCCGACCATGTTGAAAGTCTATCAAATCTTTCAATTGTTTACCTTATCAAAAAGGAGTACGACAAAGCGTTGACGGCACTTTTGAAAGCGGAGAAATTAGCGCCAACCGACTACATTGTATCAAGCAATATCGCTCAGGCTTACAAGTTAAAAGCGGACTATAAAAATTCAATAAAGTACTAGGAGCTGACAATTAAATACGGGGACGACCAAGCTAAGAATTACGCAAAGGGACAGATTGAGGAACTCAAAAAGAAGTGAGTTGCACTGGTGG
Source organism: Chryseotalea sp. WA131a (assembly GCA_025370075.1). Taxonomy (NCBI): domain Bacteria; kingdom Pseudomonadati; phylum Bacteroidota; class Cytophagia; order Cytophagales; family Chryseotaleaceae; genus Chryseotalea; species Chryseotalea sp. WA131a. Next base: position 1,997,526 of record CP073016.1, read on the forward strand.
TAACAATGTATTTGCGCCAGGCGGGTTGACGTGTAGTTCAAAGTTTGTTATCTTTATTCCGTTCGGTGTCGGGGACAGGACGCAGTTTCAAATTCCCGCCCGATCGCAAATATTGCCGTTGGTGGCAAGCCCTGGGACGACCGAGTTAACAAGATGAATTTCGAACAAACTAAATACCCATTAATATGAAAAGGACAATCAAGAGAATTCTAGCAGTGACGACATTGGCAATTGTTGTTACTTTTTCGGGACTGTTTACAATTGTTTTGTTTCCGCAACCATTATTTGCTAACAAAGTGGAGCACAAACAATTCTCTGTCTACTCCAATGATAAAATAACCAGCGACATCATTCCTCTTCTGGACAATGCGCTGGCTCTGGTTGAGAAATCCGAAATTAACGACCCTAACTATAAATACGACATCTTACTTGCTTACAATTCCCTGTTCAATGAACTTGACGACAAGTTATTGGGACACGGCCCAACTGCTAGGGGGACTGACAATAACGTAACAATAAAAGTTGAAATTGACGCGAAGAGAGATCTGTTCTTTCCTACTTTTCATGGAAAATGTCAAGCAAATCTTACAACTCTGTTAGCACATGAAATGATTCATTGCTTGCAGGCAAACAAATATGGAATCTTAAAATTTAATCCACTTAGTCATCCTGAAATGTGGAAGCTTGAAGGATATCCTGAATACATTGCACGACAACCAAAACTTACAGCAAGTGATTACAGATTGACAGATGAAATAGACAGGTATATTGAACTTGAGAGCAAAGCGAGCGACATATGGATTCTAATTGAAGACGGAGCATGCGAAGCTCCGAAATACTATTATAAAGGCAGGTTGATGGTAGAATATCTAATGGACATAAAGCATTGGTCTTACGACAAGATACTCAGTGACACGACTTCAACAAATTCAGTTTATGCCGACATGCTAAACTGGAGGAATAAAATTAAAGGGCAAAAAAATTAGACTGGACTGGGGCCAGCCACCAACACTGTGCTTATGCAATAGCGGGGTGACGTGTTGGCAAGTTCGTTTTGTTTTCTTAAATTTAGTTGTGCTTGTGGGACAAGGCGCAGTTTCAAAATTCCGCTACTGACATAAGCACAAATCGTTGGTGGCCATAACATGTACGATAGATGAAGCTTCGACTTTTCTTAATTGCCATGGGACTGTTTATCGCGACAATTATTATAATGCCTCATTAGTGGCCAGTTAAAACAGGTCGAAATTTAATTGAATATAGTTTTGTTCTTTGACATCTTGATAATTTGGGTTTGACAGGAGTTCCTTCAAAGGGATTTTGTCGAGCAAGGCAACGCTGAGGATTTGCAATATTTCGTAATTCGAACGGGTTGATTTGAGCTTGCTTTTCACGATCACTATTGAACAATAGGTGATGATGGCGGTATAGATTTGAACCTTTACTGCATTAGGTGAAGTTCCCCAAAAGGATTTCACTTTCAGGTGTTGCTTTATCCATTTGAAGAAAAGTTCGATCTTCCATCGATACTTGTAAAGCAACGCGATGTCTTCTGGGGCAAGCGTAAAATTGTTGGTAATGAAAACGAACCGTTTTTCTGTTCCCTTGTCGATAAACCTTATCCTGCGAAGAGGCACTGGATATTTCTCTGAAGAATGGAAGCCTTTGAGATTGATGGTCTGGTCACAGAGAACACCTTTTTTCTTTTTCACTTTACGTGAACTAACGCGAACAAAATCCAAGTTCTCCTTGGCACGCGTTACAAAGTATGCCCCGCATTGATTGATCTTAAACAACCTTTTAAAATCTACATATCCTCGATCCAGTACGTAAAAACCGCCTGTTTCGTATTTTAGGACATCCAGGCCATGGACATCATGGGTTGCACCATCAGTGATATGGACAAAGCATGGGATGGAAGTTTTTACATCAATGAGGGTATGGATTTTAACAGCCGCTTTTGTTGTGCGGAATTCAGCCCACCAGAAAACGCTAAGGCATAAATCGATGAGCGTTGAATCAAAGGCGTAAACAGGCCCAGCGATTTCCAAAGTGAAATCAGCATCGGGCAACGAACATGATCTTGCCCGATCGATCATCGCGTAAGCAAATTCCTCAAAGATCCTGTAGTCCCTTTGCTCGTTTGCAAGCTGTAGGTTTGACCTGGTCACACTTTTTCCAAAACCCAAATGGTAGAACTTTGCCTTGTGCGGGATTATGCTGACGAGCAGATCCCGAAGGCTATCCCGTCCACAGAGTTGACCGAACATCATACACATCAGCTGGTTCCAACACGTGAAATGTTTTACATATCGGTTTCCTTTGTAACGGTCCACGCAACGGTCAAATATCCGCGAGGGCAAATAGAGACTTATCTGAGAGAAAACATATTTGCCAGAGTACATAAATTCGATTTTTCTCGAATCTACGGCTCAAGTCGTCACCGTCATTTTAAGAGCCTAAACCCTTGTAAATCAAGATTTCAAAGAACATTTTAAATGCTTTTAATGGCCACTAATGATAATGCCTATTTATTTTTCATTTAAACACATGGCTGACATACTTGAATTTGACCACCCAAGTCAAAACATAGAACATTCGGTTAAAAAGAAAATATTTATTGACAGCTTGTTAGTTTTAAATCCTGACACTATCAGAACAAATAGGACCGAAAATATCGGCATCTTGCCAACAACATCGTGGATTGAAAAAAGGGCTTTTTGGAAATCTCAAGTTGTGGACTTGGACTCTCTTGGTTTCTACTCGGACACACTAGATCTAATAGTCAATTTTGAAAACTATGTGGATGGACAACGCTGGAAACCAAAAAACAATGGGTTCAACATTGCTGAATTTCAAAATATCAATGGCGACAGACAATCGGTTTATATGGATGACAATATGACTCAACTTGCTTTTAAAATGACTATCAAAGAACTTAAAGACTCAATTAGACTTAAAGGGACTGACGGGCAAGAAATATTGCTTAGACGAGTGAGGTAGTTACGGCCGCCAACAATATATTTGCGCCAGGCGGGGTTGACGTGTGATTCAAAGTTTTGTTATCTTTATTATGTTTGGTGTTGGGGACAGCACGTAGTTTCAAAATCCCGCCCGATCGCAAATATTCACGTTAGCGGGCATTTTCGCGGACGTACCAAACGACAGCTTATGCAAAGTGACAAATTATATTATCGACTTTTTAAATACGGACTTCTTTTCGTTGGACTCTTAATCCTGGTACTCGCTTTGACATCTTGGTTCATGCCAGATTCAATGACAATCAATGGCGAAAAAGGAACTAGAGACATTTTCGTAACTTCTATACTTGGACTTTTTGGACTGTTTTTTATCCTGACTTTCATTGCCATTAAGGACAAGTTTGCAGTTGTAAAACTTGGTAACCAGACAATTCAAATTGAACACCACGGACAAGACGTTGTCGTTAACTGGTTGGACGTAGAAAGCATTTCGCAAATCCAGTTTGTTCACCCACCACTTTATAAAATTAAAACTAGGGGCAACGAAAGTATTTTATGGTTTAACACAGAACCAAAATACTTTAATATAGCGGGCTTTGTGACGGACATAAGCGACATGGGAGAATTTATCAAAAAGAAAAAGAAAGAACTGGGTATATGAAAACGCCCGCTAACAAAATGTCCTATGTATATAGGATAGTTGTCAATAGCGAGAAGTAAATTTCTTTTGAAAGCAAGAGGTTGTTTTAGCCCCCTGCCTTCTCAAGTTATTCTGTTGGTCGTTTAAAATTAGTTTTACGTTTCCATATCTGCAAGTTTTTTTTCATTATCCATTACCAGCATCCTATGAGTAGATACCACAAGGGTTGGCACTACAAGCTTCTTTGATTAAACTGATAATTTTATAAACAAACTGCTACATGCTTTGCTGAAGTCAATACTTCGCTGTTTGGGTATGTCACGATGACAAATTTTGTTTTGTAGTCAGCTTGTTGTACCAGTCAGCCTTTTGGCTGTTAATCTTTGTTTTGTTAAGGCAACGGATAAGTTATTTATTTAATAATTTAATTTTAGACTAATCTATTTAACCACGGCACATTGATAGGGCTGATTGGTTCGCCACACGCAGCGGATGCGGCTTACCAATTTGCGGGCCACCTTGACGATGGCCGCTTTTCCATTCTTTCCCTTTTTTACTTGTTCGGTGTAATATAATGCCAGTGCGGGGTCGGTCCGTTTGGCCGTCCAGGCGCACTCAATGAGATCGCTGCGCAATTGGCGGTGCTTTCTAATGGTTATCCTGCTGCGGATCTCTTTCTCCCCGCTGCTGTGCTCCATGGGCAGCAAGCCTATGAAACTGTTGAGGTGATAAAAACCTTCAAACCGGTTGATGTCCCCAATCTCGGTGATCAGCGATGCGGCCGTGAGCGGGCCAATGCCGGGCACGGAGCGCAACAAGTAATACAGGTTATTGTATTTCTTGCCCCTCATGAGCTTTCGGATGGCATTACAGATGCTGAGCATTTGCTTTCGCAGGGCTTCCAATTCGTCCAACTGATAATTTAATGTGACCCTGCTGGCGGGATGTTCAAATTCAAGTCCCCGCAGCCAGCGGATGAAATTGAGGCTCCAGTTAGGGTTATCGAAACGGGCAGGGACAATGGTCCCCATGTAATCCAAGAAAGCTTTGATCCTGTTTTTGCAACGCACCAGGTCAGCCCATAATTTTTTTCGTTGCCTGACCAGTTGGCGGTCAGCTTCTTGTTCTTTATCGGGCACAAAGATGCCCCTTAGCAAGCCACTGCTCAGGGCTTGGCCAATGCCTCGGGCATCGCGGGCATCGGTTTTATAGACGTTGTCCTTGTGGGTGCTGGGTATATCGGCAGGGTTGACGACCAGACAGTCAATGCCCATTTGTTTGAAGTGGCGTTGGATCCAAAAGCCGAACTTTCCACTTTCATAAGCGCAGGTGCAGTGTGCCCCCGGGTAGTTGGTAGCGAGAAAGTGTTGTAAAGCTTGGGGCTTGGGGGTTGGTGAATGTTGCGGATGAAATGGTCACCAAGGAAAATGGCAGCGTTCCAACTGCGTTTGTGCACATCTAATCCAACAAACACTTTTTGGTTTTCGAAATTTGCTTTAACTTTAATCATGGCGTTTAGGGGTTGATATTTGAAACATATATTTTGTAGCCTTCGCTAATTTAGTGAAGGACTACTTTTCTCCCTAGACGCCTACTTTTTTATAGCATAGAAGCTTTGCGCAATGGTGCGTTGACGTGTAGCCCAAAGTTTATATCTTCGTTCAACGTTTGGTATCGGGGACAGGACGCGGCTTCGAAACCGCACCACTGCGCAAACTTTAGCGTTGCCAGCAATGGGGCCGGAAAGATTAACGTTATCAAAATGAAATTGACTAAGCGACAAAAAAAAATCGGAATCATTGGACTGGTAATCGTGACATTGACCATAGGGACAAAGACTTACCTCCGACAAGAAAAAATTCGCGTAGCACTTGAGTTCGGCCATCTTGCAAAGCTACCCGACAATTCATCAAACATTCAAGTTGACACTAAAGGAGGAATGTTTTCGAGGACGTTCTGGCTGACATATGAATCAACACAAGACGAAATCAAGACTTGGCTAACAAAATCAAAGCAATTAAGGAAAAAAGGGAAACCTGTTGATATGGACTTCAAAATCATTACGAAAGACCCAGAGACAGGAGAATTGAAAGAGATAACAAAACCAAAAAAAAGCGGACTGCCTAAATGGTTTTCCCCTGACGACTCGTTGGACACCGTGGACGTGTTTGAAGTTTCTATTCCCGAAGAAGCTCTTTACGGGACGGTTTGGATTGACTGGAAAGAGAACAAAGTTTATATCCAGACAAGTTACAGTTGACATCCCACTGCTGGCAACAATAGCTTGTGGCAAGCGGGCGGGACTGTGCGTCATTGAAGTGTGTAGTTCTTTGTTTATCTTTATCACGTGGGAAAGGGCGAAGGTTTTTATTTGCCCGCCTGCCACAAGCCAAACGTTGTGCGCCATTGCTTCGGGACAGATGAGAGTAAAATGTAAATATTGTGACGTTGATTTAACGGACGACTTAAAAGAGGTTCAAGCACCTAGACAATTGAAAGAAGTGGACGGAGAAGATTTCATCGACCGTGGACAATTTTTCATAAGTGACGGAGAATATTACTCAGGGACCAAGAATCAAATAATTATTAACAAGGACGACTTAAGAAACTCCAAAAATCATCCTGACCTTTCAAGACTAAATGGTTGCTGTGGACTAGACGGTTTAGACGGACTAAACAAAGTCTGTGTAAACGGACATGAAATTGGAACTGAGAAGTCGGACTGCTGGATTGCTCATTCAATAATATTTGACAACGAGAAAATAAAAATAGAGTGAAAGCAACGGACGCACAACAACTGTATTTGCGTCAAGCGGGGTTGACGCGTAATCCAACGTTTTCGTATCTTTATTGCGTTCGGTGTCGGGGACACCACGCGGCTTCGGAAGCCCCGCTCGAACGCAAATACTCACGTTATGCACAATGCCGCGGGACAGACTCGGTGCTTCGAACATTGGCACTTTTGCTTGCCGCACATTCCCGCGCGACACCAAAGCAAGCAAAAGAGCCAAGTTTTCTTTAACACTTAATCTTGAAATCTAAAAAATACTGTAAATTTACTTATCAAAAATTTGAGGGACTAATTCAACTAGCGAAGAAAAACTGTGACGATTTAAGCAACATAAAAGAACAAACTATGAAAACTCTTATTTCAATTGGGCTAACGGCTTTATTGCTGTGCTGCCAAAAAAAGGAAGTAGCGATTAGTGACTTTGAGAAACTATGCTCATATAAGGGGAAGGCGACCGATGCCCAATCTGAACCATGCAAGTCATCGGAGTTTATTGTCCAGTTAAAAGATATCAATGGAAGTATCGCTTATGTTGACGAGTTGAAAAGCTATTGTGTCATTTCGAAGTTAGACAATACATACGATTGCCAATTTATCGGGATACTATGCGGTGATTACAAAGACGTTCTGAAAAAAGATATTAGTTTTTCAGCAAAGTTCAACTATTACAACGGTGACTATCGACCGCCTATTGGAGGGCAGAGTGTTTACGTTATTAGTGATTTAATTTACACGCTAAAGTAGTTTTGATATATGAAAATTTATACTCGGACTCTCTTCGTGATAGTCATATTTTTTTCGACTACTCTATCCAACGTTAAGTTGTTCGCCCAGATTCTTTATGATAATGGCCCAATCTTTGCCCCAAGCATTCCTCCACCTAATGGCTTTGTTACTGATGGCAGAGCTTGGGATTGTAGAGTAGTTTCGTTCATGTTTATGAATGGCACTAACGACATAGTCGGTGATGGAGAAAGAGCGCCTGTTAGGCAGGCTTTTCAACTTTGGCAACAAGAAGCTGGCTTAGTATTTAGAGAGGTTTTCAATGAAAATGAGGCTAACATTAGGATAAGTTGGGTTACTTTCGAACATGGCGACCCCTGCGTTTGCGCCTTCGATGGTCAGAATGGTACATTGGCTCATGGTTTTTTCCCTCCACCCAATCTAGACGCATTTGCTGGAGATATTCATTTTGATGACAGTGAAGATTGGACGATTGACACTAGAAATAATTCTGACCAACCTATTGATTTGATGACCGTTGCTGCTCATGAAATTGGCCATGCGCTTGGTTTAAATCACACCACCGTTGCAAATTCATTGATGAATGCAAGTTACAATGGGTCACATAGATTTTTAGGGCAAGATGATATTGACGGAATACGTTCAATTTATGGTTTGCCTATGGTAATTCTTGGGGTGAACCTTTTATGTAATGCAAACTTAAACACTTTTTCTGTTCAGAATCAGCCTGCCAACTCAGTTATCACTTGGTCTTCCTCCAATCCGCTTGCCCTGTCATTCAACCCGGCTATGGGCAATAACACAATTCCAACTCGATTGAATAATTTCAATGGAGAAGTCACTATCACCGCAACTTTAGGCGGGGCGTGCGGTAATGTGAACTTCATTAGAACAATTTGGGTTGGCACCCCAGTCATAAATTCTTCTTTCGTTTCATTAAACGAGCTAGACCAGTGTGAACATTGGATGGTCTTGGGTGCCAATGTAACCCCCAGTAGCAATAACGGGATAACAAGATTTCATTGGACAGAGAACGACCCAATCGGCAATTCAACGAGTATAGGTGAGGTACAACTATGGTCGCTGACATTTATGCCCCACCCCTGGCCGGCATCAGCAGGACAGTCTATGCCTTTGCAAGTAATGCATGTTCCTCACCTATACAATTAGGTAGTAAAGAATACGAATATCGGGATTGGGACACTTGCACCTCACCCCCACCGTACGGTTGTGGAGCTTTTGTTTGCCTAACCTCTTTTCCCAACCCAACAAGTAACGAGTTGACAGTATCATTCAAGGGAAATAGTGATAACATCAAGGAAAACAAAACCAAGAAATCAAAGCAATCTGGTACAGCCCAAGTTCGGATATTCGATGAAAACCAAAAAAACTGGATATTCCTGTCTGCCAAAGACAATGATGAATTAAAAATCTCGGTAAGCCAACTGCCCAAGGGAACGTATTATTTGGACGTCACCCACTCTAAAGGTGACCACTTTAGAAAAAGAATTCTTATCGAATAGCAGTTGATGACATCTGGCTAAACAGGAAAGATTGCGGTTCGTTCATTAAGCTCAAGTTAGCGAAGTATTTTTAAGTGCTTCGGAAAAACACACCAATGCCAGTACCGCGCATGCCGACACGCAACCAAAGCACTGGCATCCGTGTGTTTTAGTACAGTGACTGCGGCACATGTGCATAACAAGATGTATCGTATATGGCCGGGTACGGTGTTGCGATCAAGAATAGTTTTCTTAACTTAGTCCCTCCACGTGGGACAGATTGGCGTTTCAAAAGCCCGCCACATCCGATACACACACGTTGGCGGCAAGGCGGGGACGGGTTGACGACAAAGGACTCCAACGACAACGCGACTTCAATTTCACTTGACGGACTTCAAAAACTCAACCGGACTTTGAAATAAAAAAAGACTTAAGACACAAAATGATTCAAACTATCCTTGAATATTTTGTGTCTAACAGAACAATATGAAAACAACCGTACTTACATATTTTGTCTTTCTATTAATCGGGACGGTTTTGACTAGTTGCGAAAGCAACAAAGTAAATCCACAAATTAACACCGTGACAGAGATGTCATTTAACGGGACTTTTAGAACAAGTAATTCGGACAACGTAACTGGGACTGTTACACTTGAAATCTCGAAAGGCTACTATAAAAGCTCAACTAATTTGCCTTATGGTGTTGGTGCAGGAAAATTGAGTGTAAATGGTTCAACAATAAATTTTATTGACACTCTATTCTTTGCAATTCCAGCATTATATGGACCTTCATATGTTCTTAGCGGACAACATCAATATGATTTTGACGGGAACAACTTAAAAATTTGGAGAACCAAAAATGTCGGGGAAGTAGAATATAATTTGAAAGTAAAAAAATAGAAAGGAAACAGATAAATCGAGTTGCCAATGAAGCTCAAAAACCTGTTCGGCTGGAAGGCCAGTTCGACCTAGATTTCAACTGCGACAAAGATTCGTTACGCGACAACGACTTTTTTAAGCGACTACGACTGGAGGAATAGATTTCGGTCGACTGACCGCCCAGCCGCCAACAATGTATTTGCGTCAAGCGGGGTTGACGCGTAATCCAACGTTTTCGTATCTTTAATGCGTCCGGTGTCGGGGACAGGACGAGGTTTCACAAGCCCCGCTCGAACGGAAATACTCACGTTGTGCGTCATGCCAATGAGACCTTAGCGAAGTATTACATATTTAGAAAAATGATTTATGAAAAGATTTATTTTAGTTTTTATCATTTGTGGAAAAACTCTTTTTGCTCAAGAAAGATTGCCGATAATAAATGCAACCTCAATATCAGTTGACATTCGTGATGGCGACAATTTTCAGAAGAATGTTTGGACAATAACTCCCGAAGCTCAACCTGATATTTACACAACCTCTTCCAAAGGGAAATTGGTAACATTTTATACTGACAAAGATTCTATTTCAGTAAAGGTAACGACTACTACAAAGTTTAACTTTATCATTTTATTAAACGGAAAGAAGGCGTTGACGCAGATTAAATATGAACCAAGCTATCTGGAGATTTTAAAAGGAGCCGATAAGTATGACTTTAAAGACGTAAGACCAATTCCAACCTTTACCTACCAATCAAAGGATGACAATAATTTGACCGCCCTTCGCAAAGGATTCAAATTGGACTCTATTGCTGGAGAAGGTAGTGAAGTCTCTAAAATACTCAACCTTTTGCGTTGGGTACATAATATTATTCCTCATGACGGTAACCATGAAAATCCAGTTGTGAAGAATTCGTTGAGCATGATTGCTGAATGTCGTAAGGGAAATCGCGGACTGAATTGCAGAGGACTTTCGACAGTTCTTAATGAATGTTACCTATCTTTAGGTATACCTTCAAGGTTTGTGACATGTATGCCGAGGGACTCAGTTTTTTAGGACTGCCATGTTATCAATATGGTTTATTCTTATGACTTGAAAAAATGGCTTTGGATAGACCCTACTAATGATGCTTATGTGATGAATGAGAAGGGTGATTTATTAAGCATTGAAGAAGTTCGAGAAAGGATAGTTAATGACAAACCTTTGATCTTAAATCCAGAGGCCAATTGGAACCACAAGGTTTCAAAGACCAAGGAGGAATATCTCTACCAATACATGGCGAAAAATTTATATCGAATGGAGTGCGCAATAGCAAGCAAGTACGACACAGAAACCACCGAAAGTGGTAAAGTCATTACTTATGTGGAATTGTTACCTTTAGGTGCATACAATCAATTTCCGCAAAAAATAATTAAGACGTATCCCAAAAGTGGGACAACATTTATTAATTATAAAACAAACAATCCGACATCATTTTGGGCAAGACCAGAGTAGGGAAGCACGAAACGCACAACACTGTGCTTATGCAATAGCGGGGTGACGTGTTGGCAAGTTCGTTTTGTTTTCTTAAATTTATTTGTGCTTGTGGGACAGGACGCAGTTTCAAAATCCCGCTACTGTCATAAGCACAAATCGTTATGGCCAATTTGCGAGACGAGTGTGCGACCCAAATTTCGCTGACGACTAATTAATAGACGACTGACTTTTGCTCGTTGACAATTCATCAATATTCCGCGGACTTTGCTTCACACGACTGACGGGAAATTTTAAAAATCAAAGCCGCACTTGTTTAAACTTTTTTCCTTGTGGACATTTTTCTTGGCGGACGACTCGCCTCGGAAACATTTGCGATCGGACGACCCGTTCGCGCACGACAACTCTTAACGACACTTTGTAACGGACGACCAAACTCTTTCGCTGGACGACTTGCTCGCGAGACTTCTAGGTGGACAATATTTTCTTTTTCCCGGTCGACATTAAAACGCTAATCTCGGTTGCAAACTGGCCATAACACTAGCTTGCAGAAAAGCGGGCGGAGTGTGCGTTAGGAAAGTTCAGTGCGTTTCATTTATTTTATCACGTGGGAGAAGGCGCAGGTTCTAATTGCCCGCCTTCTGCAAGCCAAACCGTTAGCGGCAATTTTTTTTGGACAACTTGGACAATGCGACAACGACTACTAATAATATTTTTGACCTTAATAACCGTGGACACATTCTCTCAAGAATTGGAAATTATTGCTTCCGACAAAACACATGTCACAGTCAAAATTATTGACGATAAGACAAAACAAAAACTTCTGACAGATTTTCAAGGATTTCAAGACAATGACCTAAGAAAAAGGCTGACAGCAAGAACCTTTCGACTTTCCGACAACAGACTAATTGTTGAGTTTGTCTCGTCCTGATCTGGGTTTACACGAATTAACGTGTAAACAAGATGATAAAATCAGAAAAAACAGTTCAGGAACAAGAGGCTATCATTGCAGAGTATTTGCTGGGCGATACGACCTATCGTAAATTGGGGGCCAATCATGGAGTTGACTTTAGAGCAATCCACCATTGGGTCACACAATTTCAAGGAAAGCCGGTGAGAAAAACAAAGCCCAAGATCAAGGTCAAAGACGATCTTCCCCTGGAAGAACTGCCTACCGATGTAAAGCTACTGCAGGAAGGACTCCGAAAAGCTAAGTTGCACAATAAGTTGCTCAATGCCATCATTGACATAGCTGAGGGGCAGCTTAAGATCGACATCCGAAAAAAGTCTGGCACCAAGCAGTAGAGCAGGTGGAACAAAGTACGCCCCGTTGTATCAACGGGCTTTGTTTGCTGCTTGGTTATAGTAGGCAGTCCTACTATCAAGGCATAGATTATATTCATCAGAAGGCTTATGAATCGGATGTTATTATCGAAGAGGTGTTGCGGCATCGAAAACATCTCAAACGTATCGGTACTCGAAAATTGTTAGATGAGATGCAAAGTTTTCTAACGGCCCATGGTTTTAAAATCGGGCGGGACGCAATGTTTGATTTGCTGGCAGACAGAGGCCTGTTGGTCACGAAACGAAAACGGAGAGGCCCAGTGACCACACTATCGAAACACCGCTTTAAAAAGTACCCCAACATTGTCCGTGATTTTATCCCAGTTGCCCCTAACCAGCTTTGGGTCAGTGACATAACCTACATTCACTTGAATGAGGGGTTTGCTTATTTGTCGTTGGTCACAGACGCATACAGCCGAAAGATTGTAGGGTTTTATTTGAGCGAGGGCCTATCGGCAAGAGGGCCGCTGGCCGCCTTGAAAATGGCGTTGGCTTCAAAACCCCCTGCACGATGGGCTTATCCATCACAGCGACAGAGGGGTACAGTATTGCTGCGATGGATATGTGAAATTATTGGAACAGCATGGGGTCAAGATCAGTATGACCGAGAAAGGTGACCCGTTGGAAAATGCACTGGCCGAAAGAGTGAACCCAGATTTTGCAGTAGAACTATCCAGTCAGACTTAGTGGCAGGTTTATTTTTTGGACATTTGAGAATAATCCATCATACCATTGCCTTCTTTTGAGTGGGACGGACATTTTCAGTACCCATTTTTGGGCTTCCTGCTCCACCCAACTTCCAACTGCAAAGCAGTTGAACCTTAATGTGGAAAGCTTGGGCTGTGGCTGTTTTTGATGGGTTATTTGGCGGAACAGGCTCATCAAATTATAGGCTACCATCACAAAGCGCATAGCTGTTTCAGTAGCACAAAAACTATCCATGCAAAAGCCTTCTGTACCGAAATCTTCTTTCAACTCCTTGATCCTGTTTTCGGCATCACCCCTGCGCTTATATTGTTCCCATATTTCTGTTGCCGGCAGGGCTTGGTTAGTGACAAAGGCATGGTACCTTTTGCGGTACACTTTTTCGTCCGCTATGCCCACGCTGCTGAATAATGTCTTGAGCTTCTTACCCGTTGCCCTGGCCCTGATTTCTTCACTTTGTTTGATGACCACAATCCTACGGGCTTTGCCCCAGCCGCCTTGCTGGTAGTTTATTTCCGATACCCATAAGCCTTCGCCTATCGCATTCCATTGGGTGATACCATAAATGCTGGCTTGTAAATTGGCATACAGCTTACAGGCAATGACGTAGGGGATATTTCTCTGCTCAATGAAATCCAAGACTGTACCGGTACAAAACCCACTATCGGCCCTGAACAACCCTACTGTTTTGTTTTTGAGGATGGCAAAGGTCTCTTCTAAAAAATGGATGCAGTTGCTGTTGCTCCCTGTATTGCCGCTGCGGTTCCAGCAATTGGCCACCATGCGTATGTCATTGACAAAAGCAAACAAGGGATGATGGCTGCCACGGCCAGGCTTCTTGGGGTTGTACCCTTTTTTGCTGCCTTCCTGTTCCCCGTAACGGGTGATCACACTGCTGTCCATATCCAACGTATAATTGTCGAATTGGATCTGCTCAAAAAACCACGTGTACAGTTCAATGAAAATTTGGTGGTTCATTGAGGGCGTAAACTTTTTAAAGAACCGCCCGAAGGTGGTCCCCGAAGCAACCCGCTTCCATCCAAATATCTGGCGCAACACTTCATCAACCCGCACCACCGCTGTGTGACTAAAACGAAAGCAACCAATCCAGATGCCCACCCAAAAACTCTCTATTATACCCACGGCATCTATCCGGTTGTTACTCTTGCTCTCAGGCAAACCAAGCTCGGCCAACTTCTTGCTGATCCCAGTTTGGTCAATCAATATTTTCATCTCTTTCATCCCGCCCCACGCTGTTACTAATTTATCGGTATAGTGGTGTTCCATATTCAAATATAAGACACCTTGTCACTATTTCATTCTACTGCAAAATCTGGGGTGAACGGGATTTTGAAGCAAGAGTTACTGGAAGAGGCATTCCCTGATTATGCAACGGCCCAAAAAGAAGTGGCCATTGCGTGCAGCACCTATAACCATCTTCGCCCACATGGAAGCATTGATAACCTAAAGCCTGCCCAAGCGCATCAACAAAGCGGCCCGATCAAGAAGCGGTGGACCAACTATTGGCAGAAGAACAAAGGAAAGGAGGTCTCAATGGCATAGCCCCGCTGCGCGGGGCAGGTTTTAAAAGGCATAAAGGTGTTCAAAAGTATACCCCTCAAAAAAAGCCAAGCGGTTAAACTTGGCTTCTATTGAACAACATACTTCGTCACACACTGGTTTAATTCCTGGTAGGTTGCACCTCTGCAGGGCCTACTTCCGCTTTCACCAGTAACACAAAATTAAAAAATGTAAACGGTATTCAGGATTAACTTAAAGCTGTAAACTTGCAGTAGGATTCTTAACCAAATTGTGTAAACTTTTTTCAGGACGAGACAGTTCTATGACAAACAAGCCATTGTCGTTGACAATCTTGCAGACTTCAAAAGACTTGAAGAGGTGACTTTTGTAAAGAATATAGTTTGGAACTTAAAGAAGAACATTTCATACAAAATTGACTTACCCTTTGAAAAGGGGGCAGAAATTGTAAAAACTGAAAAGCCAAAGCAACTGACACAGTTTGTGAGTGACCTTCCCAAGTATTGGAATTTCGAAGTTTACCAATTGCCGACCAATCAAATACTTTTTATCTACAAGTCTGAATCTGAAACAAACGCGACAATCTATCGAGACTTAAAAACTCTCGCATCAGAAAACTCTAGAATTAGCGAGCAACACTACGCATATGATGACGAATATTTGATGCAGCAGCTTGCGAAGGGCGATAGTCTCTCTGACTATGAACCAAATGAACACCTTGTTTATCCAAAGTATGTTAAGCAAATCATTAAGAATCATAAACTGAAATTGGTTCAGCAGAGAGTATTTGTTAATGATTTTTATGGAAATCTCTATTCATCCGAAAATGGGTACCATGTTCTTATAGATGAAGAAAATCAAAAGAATGGTGCTGGCGACAAAATGCAAATTCTTACACTAAGAATATACTCGACACTTGATGACGTTAGGGGTGCACAAAAAAATATGAACAATTCAAACGTGATTTTAAACCGGGACAGTCAGAGCATTTTTATCAACAATTATCTAAAAGATATGTCGACCAATTTCCGCAACACGTTGTTTCACTAATTGACAGTTTGCCCATTGTACTAAACTTCGACAAAGAGCAATTGACTTTGGACGAAGGAGGTATTGAAATTATTGATGAAGCATTAAAATGGAATGGGACAAATTTCAGTTTGTTTGAGAGTTGGTTTCCTTCTGCACTAGCTTACTACGGACAGTTTTTTATCACCAATAAAAATGAGGGTAAATGGACAGTAAAATTCAACAACGAAAATAAAGTTTGGATACCGGAGGTTTTACTGAACGACAATACAAGTGCTTTCGACAGCAATGACTTTTATAAGAGCATGTACGAAGAACCTATTCCTATGAAATGGGCTGGGGACTTTGACCAAAGCAGAAAGAAGTGGAAAAGTGAGAGGTAAAAAAACTGCCGCTAACACTGGTAGCTGATGCGCAACTCTTCAAAAAAAGGTGGGTTTAGGAAATTCAAGCCAAAAATGGCTTTATCAGGTTCGTTTTAAGGGACAGTGATGTGTGGGGCGGAAAACAGAGTGCGGAAAAATGGTGATGCCATAACCGATTTTACCAAGCACAGGAATGGCGATGAAAATGTGGCCGTGGTTTCCCCCAACAGTTCCATTTTCTTTATCATGGCAGTCACTTTTGGAGATTCAAAACGTAAATACTTTTTCAAGTTGTATGCCAGTGCGGCCATGATCACATGCTTGTTGGCTTGGCGTATGCCCCGCGTGTTCACACGCTTCATGTTCATAAAGTTGATCAACGTACCCAACACGGGCTCAACTGTTTTGCTGCGGATGCGGCCCATTTGTTTGGCATAGGGTGTTTGCATTTTTTTATGCATCACATCGTAGAGTGGTTTATGGATGCTGTCCTCTATCTTTTTAAACTTGGTGCTCTTGCCGCAACAGGCCACGCGCAGGGGACAATCTTTGCAAACCGATTCGCTGCTCCGATATGTTTTTTTCTGATACCCTTTGCGATCTGATCTTTCACCTTTGCAGGGCAGTATTGCTTTTTTCCCACGCTGGCATCCATACTGATCTTTCTGTTGATTGTAGATAAACCCTTCGCGGTGCGCTATGTATTGCCCAAAGTTGGGGATGTAGGCATCCACATTTTTTTCCTTCAGGTACTTTAATGCCTCACCGCTAGAGTAGCCGGTGTCGGCCGTGATTTCCTGTAGTGCCATGTTGTTGTCGGCTAGATTTTCTTGTGTGAGATCAAGGATATTGGCCATACATTGGGAGTCCCTTTTGTCAGCAAAATCGGCACATGCCCCTGTGATGACATGGTGGGCATCGTCCACGGCCACTTGCCCAAGGTAATTCAACTGCCGTGCCTTGCCGGGCTTTACGGATATGCGCGCATCAGGGTCGGTGGGGGAATGGTGGGTGTGGTTGCTCAAGAACCTGGGGCGTATCAAGTTGCCGTGTTCATCTACTTGCTTGGGGTTGGTATTGCTTGGTTGACCATGATAGGCTTCTGCCTTCCAAGCATGATGTTGATCTACTTGCTTTTTCTTTTCTGTGGTAACGGTGCTTTTCGCTTTGTCCCCATGCTTTATCTTTTCTTCGCTGCCTTCGTTGAGTTCATCGGCATAAGCTTGGGCATCGTCTGTGATTTCCTTTTCAATAAGGGAGCCCAAGCTGGCATTGGCTTTGATGAAGGCACTGTCGATTGCTTGCCGCTTGCCACGCACCATTCCTTTGTCAACACAGAGGCTGAGGATCTTTTTGAACAAGGTGATGAATACTTCTTCCCCATAGAGTTGGCGTGTTCGGCTGATGGTGCTGAACCAGGGCAGCTCTTCATCAATATCGTAGCGGAGGAACAAGCGCACGTCCAAACAGTTGGAGCAGTGGCGCAGCAACTGGCGGTCGCTATTGATGTTGTTGAAATATCCCACCAAGATAATTTTGAAGAACACCACCGGGTCTATACTTTCATTTCCCTCTGAGCCATAGTACTTACTGGTGGCTTTGTAGAGGAAATGGAGGTTGAGGGCAGCGTCCAGTTTTCTGTAGAAATTGTCTTGGGGGACAAGCATGTCCAAGTGGACCTGGTACATGATTTTTGGTGAGAGGTCTTTTCGTCCTTGCATGGTGCAAAGATAATTTTCATTAGTATATTTATAAAGTAGTTGTGCAACAGGCACACTGTATTTGCGTCAAGCGGGGTTGACGCGTAATCCAACGTTTTCGTACCTTTAGTGCGTTCGGTGTCGGGGACACCACGCGGCTTCGAAAGCCCCGCTCGAACGCAAATACTCACGTTATGCACAATGCCGCGGACAGATTCGGTACTTCGAACACTGGCACATTTGCTTGCCACACATTCCAGCGCGACACCAAAGCAAGCAAAAGAGCCAATTTGTGTTGACTTTGAATAATTTAAATTACAACTAAACAATAGTTTTGCGTGTCTATTTATTAACTTCGTCTAAAACTTAAGAGCATGAAAACAAGATTTAGGTATTTTATTCACCTCACTTCAATATTATTCGCTGTTGGCTGCGATAGTGAGAAGGCAATAACCAAGGATTGCGTGAAAGGCCAATACACTGGCAATTACTGCGAAGGCATTGTTGTTAAAATATTAGATGACCATAAAATTGGTAGGAACTGGGACAGTATGGATGGTACAGTTTCTTATAGCAATTCAATTGTGGCAAGCGTGGATTCCTTGTTGTTGAAATCTTTAAGTAATCCGACCTCCTATTTCTCTAAGGACTCTATTTTTTATTTCCAATACAAAGAGGGAGGTTATGCGAGAAAGCAATATAACATTTGTGAGCCATACTCATTCGTAACAATTTCATTTGTATCAAAAAATCCTTGTCCTAAGAATGAAAACTAAAACGAATCTCTCTCTATATTTTTGTCTATTTTTTCTGCTGACTTCTGTTCTTTGTGCTACTGAGTTGAAAGCTCAAATAAGGAACAAAATTGTTTCTGGTGAGAAGCAGTCAGAGATTGGAACTCTATCTGTAAAGGCATCAAGAATGCGGAACTATGAGTTGCCAAATATTGACTTGAAAAATCTATTAAAAGAGGACTCTCTTGAACGTACACAAGGAAAGCCATTTCGATTTGGTAAAGCTGTGGAGGTCGATATTGATTTTATCAGAGATGCGACCAAATTGACAATTGGTGACTCAAGTATCTTTTTTTACAAAATTTCATCAAAGAAGGCTTATAGCATTAACTTAATTTTCGATCGCTTTAGTCTTGCTAGCAATGCATCTCTAGAAATCTACAATAATCAAAAAACAATGATCTATGGTCCAGTGAC
This sequence comes from Chryseotalea sp. WA131a, assembly GCA_025370075.1. NCBI lineage: Bacteria > Pseudomonadati > Bacteroidota > Cytophagia > Cytophagales > Chryseotaleaceae > Chryseotalea > Chryseotalea sp. WA131a. The sequence continues at coordinate 2,016,426 of CP073016.1, forward strand.
CAGTAAAAACAATCCATCAAATGGAGTCTTTTGGACTGACTTGATAAAAGGCGAAAGCATCATTGTTCAATTAACTGTAATTGGTAAGGACACGCAACAAACTAAACTTCATATTGACAAAGTAATTCACGGATATCAAAATACTTTTGCTGGATTTGGTCAGTCCGCCAATTGTAATAGAGATATCGCTTGCCCTGAGGGAAATCCTTGGAGAAACGAAGGGAATGCAGTAGCAATGTTGCTTTTGTCAAATGGACAAAGGTTCTGTACAGGCTCGCTATTGAATAATGCATGTCAAGATTTAACACCCAATTTCCTGACAGCGTTTCATTGCCTTGATTCTGATGCTAACGGTGCACTCTCAACAACTGAACAAAATTCGGTTAACAACTTTGTATTCCGTTTTTTGTATGAAAGCCCAACATGCGGTGGAGTAGACGGGACAGTATTTCAATCAATAAATGGCTCCGCTTTAAGATCAGCCTTTCAGCCAAGTGATTTTGCTCTCCTTCTTTTAAATGCTCGCCCCACGGGGAATGTAACTTATGCAGGCTGGTCTAGAGCTAATATTCCAGCTACTTCGGCTGCATCTATTCACCACCCCAATGGAGATGTAAAGAAGATATCAATAGACAATGATGCTCTTGCGAATGTGGCTATCACGACAACTTGGGTTACTGATGTCTTCGGAAATCCAATCGTGCAATGCCCTCCTAATACGCATTGGCAAACCATTTTTGAAACCGGGACTGTTCAACCTGGCTCATCTGGGTCTCCAATTTTTGATCAGAATCGAAGAGTTGTAGGGCAGTTACACGGTGATTTCTTGAATACTAACAATGACTTCTGTGCTAATAGACGCGGTCACTATGGAAGATTTGATGTTTCATGGAATGGAGGTGGTACCGCTGATTCACAACTTAGTATTTGGCTTACTAATGACCCGAATGTTACCCAAACGAATACGATAACGATTCCTTTTATTACAGGCCCTAACTTAGTTTGTACTACAGGCGGTCAATTTACTTTCAATAATCAACCAACAGGAACGACAGTTAACTGGACATCAAGCAATTCTTTAGGATTATCAATCAACGGCTTGACGGGATTTGCTACGAGACAAAATAACTTTAACGGTCAAGTTACAATTACTGGAAGCATTGGCGGAGGCTTATGTCCAATTTTTAGCTTGAATCAGTCGGTCGCTGTTGGTGCTGGAATAACTGACCCATTGTTTGAACAAAAGAAAGTACTGTGCCTACCAGGCACAAATTGGTATCAAGTGGACGCCCGCGTAACCTTGCCAGCAAATTCAAGTAATATCACTTACACATATCGTTGGTATATTGACAACGTACTAAAAACGACTATTACTAATAATAATTTTGCTAGTGTGCCTGGAGGTATAGTCGACAACCTTTGGCACACCCTCAGGGTCGAGATTTCAAATACGTGTACATCAATAAGTACAGCTAACCAAGAAGGTCGCTTCCGAGCATCTTGTGGAGGTGGTGGAGGTCAGTTGAGAACTTTCCCAAATCCATCAAGCAATCAACTCATTGTAGAACTTGTAGATCCCACCGTAGACAAAGAGACAGTATACCTCTCCTCGGAGAAAAATGCTTTAATAGCAGTGCCATTTACAGTAAAGCTTTTTGATTCTCAGGGAACGCTTCGAAAATCCATCAAAGGGGAATTAGGTGCATTAATTGTTGACACTTCTGATCTGCCCAACGGTATTTACTACTTGCATGCCCAAACAGAAATGGAGCGACTGACTTCTCAGATTATTGTAAAGCACTAACCCCTTAAAACGGGCTAACGAATAACCACACCAATGCAGTGCCGCACATGCCGACACGCAAACCAAAGCACTGGCATCCGTGTGGTTTGAGTACGGTGACTGCGGCACATGTGCATAACAATGGCTTGCTTCAAGTGGGCGGGTCTGTGCGTCATCAAAATGTGTAGTTCTTTTTTATCTTTATCACGTGGGAGAGAGCGTAGGTTTTAATCGCCCACCTGCAGCAAGCCTAAACGTTGTGCGCAAGGCCGGACAAACCAACTAACCATGAGACTGACTAGCAACTTGGGAGTTTTAACTATCGGGACAATAATAATCGGTTGCGCAATTATGCCGCCAAGACGGCAATATGATAAAGAATCAACACAACAAATAATACCAAGAGAGTTACTTAACAGTCAGTGGACACTTGAGACCTTCGACAACAAAAAATCTGACTGCAATTTATTAATAAATTTTTACGACCAAGGACGATTTACCTTTACGCTTCAAGGACATTTATTTGAGGGCGATTATTTGTATTACGTTGTAAAGGATTCAATAATTCAATTTCATACCCGACCTGTTGATAAATTTGCTTGGCCGACATTTGATTGCGAGCTAAAGCCTGACAACTTGGCTCGACATCTATCTTGGCGTGACAAAAGATTTAAAATCGTTGGCGACAAACTATTTTTAGGGAATAGCGATCGTACGGATTTTTTCAAATTCAAGAGGACGTGACAGGCCCATGCGCACAACAAAAGCTTATTGCAAGCGGGCGGGACTGTGCGTCATTGAAGTTTGTGGTTCTTTACATATCTTTATCACGTTGGACAGGGCGCAGGTTTTAATTGCCCGCCAGCAATAAGCTAAACGTTATGGGCAACTTGTTTTGTTCTCGTGGGACTTTAGCTCGTTGACAGTTTTTCGTTTGACGTTTAAGTGCGCACTCCGTTGACAGGGGAAGACAGCACGTTGCTGAGAGTTTGCCGCATGACGACATCGGGACGAACTTTGTGGAGCGTGACGTAGGACAGCAGCCCATAACATTAGTAGCTGATGCGCAACTCTTCAAAAAAAGGTGGGTTTAGGAAATTCAAGCCAAAAATGGCTTTATCAGGTTCGTTTTAAGGGACAGTGATGTGTGGGGCGGAAAACAGAGTGCGGAAAAATGGTGATGCCATAACCGATTTTACCAAGCACAGGAATGGCGATGAAAATGTGGCCGTGGTTTCCCCCAACAGTTCCATTTTCTTTATCATGGCAGTCACTTTTGGAGATTCAAAACGTAAATACTTTTTCAAGTTGTATGCCAGTGCGGCCATGATCACATGCTTGTTGGCTTGGCGTATGCCCCGCGTGTTCACACGCTTCATGTTCATAAAGTTGATCAACGTACCCAACACGGGCTCAACTGTTTTGCTGCGGATGCGGCCCATTTGTTTGGCATAGGGTGTTTGCATTTTTTTATGCATCACATCGTAGAGTGGTTTATGGATGCTGTCCTCTATCTTTTTAAACTTGGTGCTCTTGCCGCAACAGGCCACGCGCAGGGGACAATCTTTGCAAACCGATTCGCTGCTCCGATATGTTTTTTTCTGATACCCTTTGCGATCTGATCTTTCACCTTTGCAGGGCAGTATTGCTTTTTTCCCACGCTGGCATCCATACTGATCTTTCTGTTGATTGTAGATAAACCCTTCGCGGTGCGCTATGTATTGCCCAAAGTTGGGGATGTAGGCATCCACATTTTTTTCCTTCAGGTACTTTAATGCCTCACCGCTAGAGTAGCCGGTGTCGGCCGTGATTTCCTGTAGTGCCATGTTGTTGTCGGCTAGATTTTCTTGTGTGAGATCAAGGATATTGGCCATACATTGGGAGTCCCTTTTGTCAGCAAAATCGGCACATGCCCCTGTGATGACATGGTGGGCATCGTCCACGGCCACTTGCCCAAGGTAATTCAACTGCCGTGCCTTGCCGGGCTTTACGGATATGCGCGCATCAGGGTCGGTGGGGGAATGGTGGGTGTGGTTGCTCAAGAACCTGGGGCGTATCAAGTTGCCGTGTTCATCTACTTGCTTGGGGTTGGTATTGCTTGGTTGACCATGATAGGCTTCTGCCTTCCAAGCATGATGTTGATCTACTTGCTTTTTCTTTTCTGTGGTAACGGTGCTTTTCGCTTTGTCCCCATGCTTTATCTTTTCTTCGCTGCCTTCGTTGAGTTCATCGGCATAAGCTTGGGCATCGTCTGTGATTTCCTTTTCAATAAGGGAGCCCAAGCTGGCATTGGCTTTGATGAAGGCACTGTCGATTGCTTGCCGCTTGCCACGCACCATTCCTTTGTCAACACAGAGGCTGAGGATCTTTTTGAACAAGGTGATGAATACTTCTTCCCCATAGAGTTGGCGTGTTCGGCTGATGGTGCTGAACCAGGGCAGCTCTTCATCAATATCGTAGCGGAGGAACAAGCGCACGTCCAAACAGTTGGAGCAGTGGCGCAGCAACTGGCGGTCGCTATTGATGTTGTTGAAATATCCCACCAAGATAATTTTGAAGAACACCACCGGGTCTATACTTTCATTTCCCTCTGAGCCATAGTACTTACTGGTGGCTTTGTAGAGGAAATGGAGGTTGAGGGCAGCGTCCAGTTTTCTGTAGAAATTGTCTTGGGGGACAAGCATGTCCAAGTGGACCTGGTACATGATTTTTGGTGAGAGGTCTTTTCGTCCTTGCATGGTGCAAAGATAATTTTCATTAGTATATTTATAAAGTAGTTGTGCAACAGGCACACTGTATTTGCGTCAAGCGGGGTTGACGCGTAATCCAACGTTTTCGTATCTTTAGTGCGTTCGGTGTCGGGGACAAGGCGTGGCTTCGGAAGCCCCGCTCGAACGCAAATACTCACGTTAGGTGCCATTTAGAACAACCTATAAACCACATGACAAGAAAAGTTTTGTACTTCGCGACAATAGGTTTTATTTTTCAATCCTGCGGTTTTTGGTTTTATAACTATCGCGCTTCTTATGACAGTAATTTTGTTATTCCTAATGAGAATGCGGATACAACTATTCGTTATAAAGTCGGACAAATGATTTTTAGACAGTCTTTTAAATCTGACCTATATCATCGCTTCGCCTCTAAGACCTACGACACACTTAGTTTTTACGGACCTGACTACCATACTTTAAAATTTAGAATATCAGAATCCAATAAATCGACAAATGTTCATTTTAATTTCTTTGCGTTCAATGGTTGGCGTAGTCGACCGCCAAACAAACTTTTCATCCAGTCATTTAGCGACAGCCTAAAAAATAAATTTCATGCGACAGAGACGGTGGTTAAGGACATTAACAACGAAAAGAAAAGGAAAAACGGCACCTAACAAAATGTCCTATGTATATAGGATAGTTGTCAATAGCGAGAAGTAAATTTCTTTTGAAAGCAAGAGGTTGTTTTAGCCCCCTGCCTTCTCAAGTTATTCTGTTGGTCGTTTAAAATTAGTTTTACGTTTCCATATCTGCAAGTTTTTTTTCATTATCCATTACCAGCATCCTATGAGTAGATACCACAAGGGTTGGCACTACAAGCTTCTTTGATTAAACTGATAATTTTATAAACAAACTGCTACATGCTTTGCTGAAGTCAATACTTCGCTGTTTGGGTATGTCACGATGACAAATTTTGTTTTGTAGTCAGCTTGTTGTACCAGTCAGCCTTTTGGCTGTTAATCTTTGTTTTGTTAAGGCAACGGATAAGTTATTTATTTAATAATTTAATTTTAGACTAATCTATTTAACCACGGCACATTGATAGGGCTGATTGGTTCGCCACACGCAGCGGATGCGGCTTACCAATTTGCGGGCCACCTTGACGATGGCCGCTTTTCCATTCTTTCCCTTTTTTACTTGTTCGGTGTAATATAATGCCAGTGCGGGGTCGGTCCGTTTGGCCGTCCAGGCGCACTCAATGAGATCGCTGCGCAATTGGCGGTGCTTTCTAATGGTTATCCTGCTGCGGATCTCTTTCTCCCCGCTGCTGTGCTCCATGGGCAGCAAGCCTATGAAACTGTTGAGGTGATAAAAACCTTCAAACCGGTTGATGTCCCCAATCTCGGTGATCAGCGATGCGGCCGTGAGCGGGCCAATGCCGGGCACGGAGCGCAACAAGTAATACAGGTTATTGTATTTCTTGCCCCTCATGAGCTTTCGGATGGCATTACAGATGCTGAGCATTTGCTTTCGCAGGGCTTCCAATTCGTCCAACTGATAATTTAATGTGACCCTGCTGGCGGGATGTTCAAATTCAAGTCCCCGCAGCCAGCGGATGAAATTGAGGCTCCAGTTAGGGTTATCGAAACGGGCAGGGACAATGGTCCCCATGTAATCCAAGAAAGCTTTGATCCTGTTTTTGCAACGCACCAGGTCAGCCCATAATTTTTTTCGTTGCCTGACCAGTTGGCGGTCAGCTTCTTGTTCTTTATCGGGCACAAAGATGCCCCTTAGCAAGCCACTGCTCAGGGCTTGGCCAATGCCTCGGGCATCGCGGGCATCGGTTTTATAGACGTTGTCCTTGTGGGTGCTGGGTATATCGGCAGGGTTGACGACCAGACAGTCAATGCCCATTTGTTTGAAGTGGCGTTGGATCCAAAAGCCGAACTTTCCACTTTCATAAGCGCAGGTGCAGTGTGCCCCCGGGTAGTTGGTAGCGAGAAAGTGTTGTAAAGCTTGGGGCTTGGGGGTTGGTGAATGTTGCGGATGAAATGGTCACCAAGGAAAATGGCAGCGTTCCAACTGCGTTTGT